>NZ_JBILBO010000026.1:0-10313 GCF_044353605.1 Arenimonas sp.
CCGGATGCATCAGGCTTTCTCGGCAATGATTTCCAGCACCATCGGCGTGATCAGCAGCGCGTTCGGATCCGCTTCCAAACGGCGCATGTCGTCCTTGACCGCGGCCACCCACGACGCATCCACCAGGCCAAGATCCAGCAGGCGTTGCAGGTTGATGTCGATGAAACTGGCCGGCCATTGCCAGACCGGCTGGTGCGGCTGCGCACTGAAGCTGATCGGTCGGGTGTCCAGCACCCGGCAACCGGCCGCCGCCAGATGCGCGGGCAGGTAACGCGCCACATTCGGTTCGCCGCCGAAATCGCGCCAGCTGCGCATCACATGCGCGATGAATTCCTCGATGCGCGGGCTCGGCGGTACCGACTGGTAGGTTTCGTAATGCACGTATTCGTGGAAAATCAGTTTTCCGCCGGGCTTGAGCATGCCCGCCATTTTCTGGACCAGGAGTGCCGGGTCGCTGACGAAGATGGCCAGCCAGCGGCACCATACGGCATCGGCACCGGTCACCGGCAGTTCATCCTGCATCACATCGGCCATCACGAAGCCGACGTTCGCTACGCCGCGTGCACGGCAATGCTCGGCGGCGAAAGCGATGAAACGTTCCGAGCGCTCGATGCCGATGACTTCGCCCTGCGCGCCGACACGTTCAGCCAGATCAGCGCTGGCGAAGCCCGGGCCGCAGCCGATATCGACCACACGCATGCCGGGTGCGATGCCGGCCCGCTGCCAGCAGTCCCGCACGTGCTGTTTCCAGATGCCGTGCTGCAGCTGCAAGCGGCCGATTTCGGCATCGTGCGTACCGAGAACGTAATCCTGTTCCTTGCTGTTCATATCGTCATTCCTAAGGCGCGATCAGCAGACGCTTGATGCGTGCGCCGGCGCCGGATTTGATGCTGACCTGCTGTTTACGCAGCTTGAAATAGGCCGCGACCAACGCGATCAAGGCCTCATTGGCCTTGCCATCGACCGGTTGTGCCTTGATGCTGGCCAGCCAGACGCCGTCGTCGCCCGGCACGAAACGGTCTTCGCGGGCATTCGGTTTGACTTTGACTTGCAGGGAACTCGGCACGGACACGGGCGGCTCGCAGGATACGGACCGCTTTAGTTTACTCCAGCGTTTTCCAAGGCGTCGGCAAGTGCCGTGAAGCGGAAATCGAAGCCCTGGGCCTGCAGCGCCGCCGGCAGGACGCGCTGGCCGCCGAACAGCAATAGACTGCGCTCGCCGAGGACGGGCTTCAAGGCCCATTCCGGCGTCACCAGCAGGGCTTTGCGGTGCAGACTGTGGGCAAGCGCCGCGGTGAACTCGCGATTACTGACCGGCATCGGCGCGGTCAGATTGAAGGCGCCCCGGCAGTCCGGATGATCGAGCAGAAACAGCAGCGCATTCAGATAATCATGCCGGTGAATCCAGCTCATGATCTGCCGACCGTCACCGAGGCGGCTGCCCAGGCCGAGTTTGAATGGCAGCTGCATTTTTTTCAGCATGCCGCCATCGGCATGCAGGACCAGTCCGGTACGCAGCAGACAAACACGCACACCAAGTGCTTCCGCCGGCAGCGCGGCCTGTTCCCATTCGGTACACAGGCGCGCGCCGAAGTCGCCCGCGGCCGGCGCCTGTTCGGTGATATCGACAGATCCGGTATCCCCGTAAATCCCGATGGCCGAGCCGCTGAGAAACACCGCCGGCTTGCGCGTTGCATTTGCCATGGCCGATAGCAGTTGACCAGTAATACCGATTCGGCTGTTGCGCAATGATTGTTTGCGTGTGTCGGTCCAGGCCCGGTCGATGATCGGTTCGCCGGCAAGATTGATGACGGCATCGAACGCGCGGTCGGGAGTCCATGCCGACAGGCTATCCCAGGCTTCGGCCGCCTCGCCGAAAATCGCCTGCACCGATGTCGGACGCCGACTGAGAACGGTGACATCATCGCCGCGCAACAGAAGCCGATGCACCAGTGGCTTGCCGATGAAGCCGGTACCGCCGGTGACCAGAATGCGCATCAGCCTTTGACCCGGAGGCTGGAGCGGCCGCCATCGACACCGATGATCTGCCCGGTCATCCAGTTGGCTTCATTGGACAGCAGGAATGCCGCCAGTCCGGCCATGTCTTCGGCGCTGCCGAGCCGCGGAATCGGGTGTAGGGCAGCGATGCTTTGCGCCATGGCCTCGTTCTGCCAGAGGTTTTTCGACAGCGGCGTCTGCGTGAGTGACGGCGCGATGGCATTGACCCGCACCGCCGGTGCCAGCTCCGCAGCCAGACTCAGGGTCAGTCCGGAAACCGCCGCCTTGGCCATGCCGATGGAGGCGTGCATGCCGAAGCCTTGGCTGGCGGCAATCGAGCTGAACAGCACCACCGCACCACGGCCGGAGGCTTTCAATGCCGGCAAAGCGGCCTGTACCGCCAAGGCCGCTGACAGCGCATTCAATTCGTAATCGCGCAGGAAATCGGCACGGGTCAGCCGGGGCAGGGCTTTCAGGGTAATACTGCCGACGGCATAGACCAGACCGTCGAGACGGTCGCCGGCTTCGCTTGCGGCTTGGGCGATGAAGCCGTCGTCGAGAACATCACCGATGCTGTGACCTGCACCGAGTTCTGCGGCAAGGCCGGTAATCGCATCTGCATTGCGCCCGGCCAGATGCAGGCGATGACCACGTGCTGCCAAAAGGCGGGCCGTGGCCGAGCCGATGCCGCCGTTGGCGCCGAAGATGAGGATGCTTCCGGACATGGCCCATTCCTACCCAAAAAAAACCAGTATGCGAGCCCAGGTGTGATGGAAATGTGGTGCTCCGGCCATGAAAAAACCCGCCATCAGGCGGGTTTTCGTTTCAACAAGCCGAGGCTTATTTGATCTTGCCTTCCTTATACGGGACATGCTTGCGCACGACCGGATCGTATTTGGACATTTCCATTTTGTTCGGCGTGGTCTTCTTGTTTTTGTCGGTGGTGTAGAAGTGACCGGTGCCGGCAGTGGAGATCAGGCGGATTTTATCGCGTTTCGATGACATGGATAGTGCTCCTTAAATTTTTTCGCCACGGGCGCGCAGTTCGGCCAGCACGGAATCGATACCGCGCTTGTCGATGGTACGCAGGCCATGGGCCGAGACCTTGAGTTTGATCCAGCGGTCTTCGCTGGCGACCCAGAAACGGCGCTCGTGGATGTTGGCATGGAAATGCCGGCGGGTTTTGTTGTTGGCATGCGAGACGTTGTTACCGCTCTGCATGGCCTTGCCGGTTACTTGGCAAATACGACTCATGGCGTACCTCGTGGTTTTTAAGGATCACCCATAGCCCGGGTGAGATCGGCCTCGCGGTAAAACCGCACGCAATGAGGAGGTGCCCGTTGACGGCCGTGTGGATTGCGCACCACACCGCCAAGCCGAAGCTTCGGGCGAGCCGACTATTATGCCAAAGATTTCCTTATGGCGCAAATACTTAGCTGAATCCACAAGGAATACCGGGCTAAGCCCTTGATGCCCAAGGCCTAGTGCGTGGCCTTGTCGCGGTGCCAGCCGCGATGCTTGATGTCCAGATACAGGCTGTACAGGGCGGTGAAGGTCGGAAACAGGTTCTGAAGAACACCGACCGAGTCCTGCTTGGAGGAGAACAGGAAGTAGCTCAGGGTCATCAGGCTGCCAATCACGCTCATGTACCAGAATACCCGCGGAATTACCGGTTTGCCGGCGCGTTTGGAGGCGATGAATTGCACCAGCCAGCGTCCGCCGAACATCAGAGCACCGGTGTAGCCGATCAGTTTCCAGGGCGTGATGACCAGACCGGTCCAGGCCAGCCATTCAATTGGCAGGTTCATCATAGTTCGGTGGTTCCGGTGATTTTGCTGCGTTTGATCAGCCAGCTCACGCCACGCAGATCGGCAATGCCGACCCAGGCGCGGCCCAGGTTGTTGTATTTGGAGACGCCGGTGCTGCGTTCACGGTGGTTGACCGGCACGCTGACCGACTGCCAGCCGGCGCGCTTGACCAGCGCCGGCAGATAGCGGTGCATGTGGTCGAAGTAGGGCAGGTCGAGGAACAGTAAGCGTTCGAACAGTTTGATGCCGCAGCCGGTGTCCGGTGTTTCATCGCGCAGCAGACGGGAACGGATGGCATTGGCCGCTTTCGAAGCCCAGCGTTTCGAACCGGTGTCCTTGCGTTCGACCCGCCAGCCCGCAAACAATTTAACCGCCGGATCGGCGGCATCGCGGGCCGCCAGCAGCTTGGGAATATCGGCCGGGTCGTTCTGGCCATCGCCGTCCAGCGTGGCAATCCATTCGCCGCGCGCCTGCTTGACGCCGTTGCGGATGGCGGTGCTTTGGCCGCTCTGCCGGGTATGGCCGAACACGCGCAGCTCGGGCACGGTTGTCCGCAGCTGTTTCAGGATCTCGCGCGAATCATCCTTGGAGCAGTCGTCGACGTAAATGATTTCGAACGGCAGCAGGCCGCGCAGGGCGGCGGTGATTTCATGCACCAGCGGCGCGATGTTGTCCTGCTCGTTGAATACCGGAACGACCACGGAAACCTGCGGCAATGCGGCGTTGTCCAGCGTCATGGGTGGCCTCTGTCGGCTTGGGAACTACCGCTATTGTAGCGCGTCAGCGCCGCAGTTTTTCCAGAATGCCGTCGAGGGTATCGAGACCGTGGTAGTGGATGACCAGCTTGCCGCTGCCTTTGCGGCCGTGATTGAGTTGCACTTTTGCGCCGAGCAGATCGGCAATTTCGCGTTCGAGCGTCTCGATGTCGGCATTGCTGTGCGCCGGTGCGGCACCGGATTTCGCGGTCGGTTTGGTTTTTCCGGCCTGCTGCGCGCGCCGTTCCACTTCGCGCACCGACAGCTGTTCGGCGGCGGCAGTCTGCGCCAGCGCGATGGCCAGATCGGCCGGCAGGGTCAACAGGGCGCGGGCGTGGCCCATTTCCAGTTGCCCGGCTTCAACGAGTTTGCGGATCGCTTCCGGCAGTTCCAGCAGACGCAGCAGGTTCGATACCGCGGCGCGCGAGCGGCCGACCGCTTCCGCGGCCTGTTGGTGGGTCAGGTCGAATTCGTCGATCAACCTGTGCAGGGAGGTCGCTTCCTCCAACGGATTGAGATCTTCGCGTTGGATGTTTTCAATCAGTGCCATGGCGATGACGGCGCGGTCATCGACCTCGCGCACCACCACCGGCACATCACGCAGTTCGGCCAATTGCGCCGCGCGCCAACGGCGCTCTCCGGCGATGATTTCGAATTTGCCGCCGCCGATGTCGCGGACCACGATCGGCTGAATGACACCTTGGGCGCGGATGGAATCGGCCAGCTCGGCCAATTTCTCGGTTTTCATGTCCCGGCGCGGCTGGTATTTGCCGGGCTGCAATTTGGTGATCGGCAAGCGGGTCAAGCCTTCCTTGCTGAGATCAGCGGGCGCCGCGGCAGCCTTCAGATTGCCGCCGAGAAGCGCATCAAGGCCGCGTCCGAGTCCTGTTTTCTTGGCTGCCATTATGCGCTCTCCTGGTTCTTGGTTTTGTTGTTGCGTCGGATGACTTCGCCGGCCAGACCCATATAGGCCAGGGCGCCGCGCGAGCTGCGGTCATAACGCAGAATGCTCATGCCGTGACTGGGCGCTTCAGCCAGACGCACATTGCGCGGCACCAAGGTGCGGAACACAGTGTCGCCGAAGTGCTGGGTCAGCTCGTTGCTGACCGCATTGGCCAGATTGTTGCGGACGTCGTACATGGTGCGGATGATGCCGTCGATTTCCAAGGCCGGATTGAGCTTCTGCTTCAAAGCGTTGATGGTGTTGATCAGCGAGCTCAGTCCTTCCAGCGCGAAGTACTCGCACTGCATCGGCACGATGATGCCGTCAGCGGCGGCCAGCGCGTTCAGGGTCAGCAATGACAGCGAGGGCGGGCAGTCGATGATGATGAAGTCGTAATTGTCCCGGATGGGCTCCAAGGCCTGCTTCAGGCGGCTTTCGCGCGCCGGCATGTCCATCAGCTGGATTTCGGCAGCGGTCAGGTCGATGTTGCCGGGTATCAGGTCGAAGCCTTCTTCGCTGCGGCGCAGCACCTGTTCGATGGCGGATTCACCCAGCAGCAGTTCGGTGATGGCGTGTTCCAGTTCGCGTTTGTCGAAGCCGGCGGCCATGGTCGCGTTACCCTGGGGATCAAGATCGACCAGCAACACTTTTTTCGGCGTGGCGGCCAAGGCGGCAGCCAGATTCACGGCGGAGGTGGTCTTGCCAACCCCGCCTTTCTGATTGGCGATAGCGATGATGCGGCTCATTCAGCTTCCAGTAACCGGCGACTTCCAGCCCTCCATTATGCCCAATGCCGGCGGTCTTTGGCGTTGCATCGGTAAATTTTTATGGGCGTGCGGCGTGGCCGACCACCACCAGTTGGCGTTCGGCATCCAGGCCCGGCACGTGCAAGGGGTGAATGGCCCTGACCTGCCAGCAGGCATCCAACTCTGCGATTTCATCCGCGATACGGGGGCCTTTCATTGCCAACAGTATGCCGTCCGGTGCCAATAGATGGCCGCCGACGGCGAGTATGCCGGCGAGGCGATCCATGGCCCGGGCGGTGATGGCGGCATAACAACCCGCTTCGGCAACCGCCTCCGCCCGTGACTCGATGACACGGGCGTTGTCGAGACCGAGCTGGCGCACCGCCTCGCGCAGAAATCGCGCTTTTTTGCCGTTACTCTCGACGAGGCTGACGGAAGCCTCTGGCCGGATGATGGCCAGTGGAATGCCGGGCAGGCCCGGCCCGGTGCCGAGGTCGGCCAGCGATGCCTGGGTGAAATACGGGTGCATGGCCAGCGAATCCAGCAGATGCTTACCCAGCATGTCGTTGGGATCACGGATCGCGGTCAGGTTGTAGGTTTTGTTCCATCGCACCAGCAGATCAAGGTAGTCCAGCAGTTTGCCGGCGTGCTGCCGGTCGAGCGCAAGCGCATCCAGTCCTCGGCAGAGGTCGGCATACAGTTGATGGTTCTCGGGATTCATGCGTCCATTGTCGCAAATACGCCGTCACAGCGCATACACTAATGCAAACCACAGGAGGGCGGCGGATGGCCAATGTACTGTTAACCGGTGCCAGTGGCTTCGTCGGCGGTCACCTGCTGCGCGAACTGCTGGCCAACGGACACCACGTGCGCACCCTTTCGCGCAGCCCGTCTTCCGATGCGGTGCTGGTGGATGCCGGCGCCGAGCCGGTCCGCGGCAGTCTGCAGGACCAATGTGCGCTGAACGCGGCATGCCAGGGCGTCGAGGCGGTATTCCACTGCGCCGCCAACACCAGCCCCTGGTCACGGGATCGCGAGGTCCAGGATGAAACCAATATCACCGGCACCGAGCGCCTGTTGGCCGCCGCCGAAGCCAACTACGTCAGCTGTTTCGTGCACACCTCCAGCATCTCGGCCTATTCGCACCTGGTTGAAGAGACTCTGACCGAAACCCTGCCGCAGCGCGGCGGTGAAAGCTGGATCAACTACGAGCGCAGCAAGTTTCTCGGCGAGCAGGCGGTACGGCAGTCGGCATTGCCGTATCTGGTGTTCAATCCCTCGCACGTACTCGGCCCCGGTGACCGTAACAACTGGGCGCGGCTGGTCAAGATGGTGCACGACGGCACCCTGCCCGGCGTTCCACCGGGATCCGGTGCTTTCGCCGATGTCCGTGAAATCGCCAAAGCCCAGGTGCGTGCCTGGCAGAGCGGGCTGCGCAATGAATCCTTTCTGCTCGGCGGCAGCCACGCCAGTTTTCTGGAGTTCGTCCAGCTGGCTGCACAGTTATCCGGACGTCCGCCGGCCAAACGGGCGATGCCGCAGGCGGTGCTGCGCATCGTCGGGCAATTGAGTGAAATGAGCGCAGCGGTGACTGGCAAAATGCCGCAGATCACGCCGGCAGCCGTAGCCATGACCTGCCATCACCTGAAAGTCGATTCCGGCAAGGCGATTGCCCAGCTTGGCTACCGGGAAACCCCGTTGCCGCAGTTAATGGCGGATACGCTGGCCTGGATGCGCGCCGAAGGCATGGTTACGGCGTAGCGATCTTCAGCGCCGAGCCGATGTCCTCGATGGCATACGAGGGCATGAACAGATGCCCTTGCCCGGTCTTGACGCCGATCGCCATCAGACATTCGCGCTGCGCTTCGGTTTCGACACCCTCGGCGATGACGTTCAGTCCCAACGATAGCCCGAGGGCATGAATGGCGTGGATCAGCTGATAGGCTTAAAATACTCATACCGAACCCGGAGTTGCCCATGTCTTTCCCCCTGTCACGTCCACGCCGGATGCGCGCATCCGAGTTTTCCCGCCGCCTCATGCGCGAACATCGTCTGGATGTCAGCGATTTGATTCTGCCTGTATTCGTCCATGAGCTGGATCAGGTGACGTCGGTGGCTTCGATGCCGGGGGTCGAACGCCTTTCGATTGATGCACTGGTGCGCAAAGCCGAGCAGGCGATGACCGCCGGCATTCCGGCCATGGTGCTGTTTCCGGTCACCGCGCCGGACGCCAAGTCGCTGGATGCCAAGGCGGCCTATGAGGAAAACGGCTTGGCCCAGCGCGCCATCCGCGCCATCAAGTCGCGCTTTCCGGACATGGGTGTGATTACCGATGTCGCGCTTGATCCCTACACCAGCCATGGCCAGGATGGTCTGATCAATGAAGCCGGGTACGTGATGAATGACGAAACCGTGGAGGTGCTGGTGGCGCAGGCGCTTTCGCATGCGTTCGCCGGAGCCGACGTGGTCGCGCCGAGCGACATGATGGACGGCCGCATCGGCGCCATCCGCGAAGCACTGGAAGAAGAAAACTTCGTCAATACCCAGATTCTGGCCTATTCCGCCAAATACGCCTCGGCGTTTTACGGCCCGTTCCGCGATGCGGTCGGTTCGGCGGTGGCGCTCGGAAAGGGCAACAAATACTCCTACCAGATGGATCCGGCCAATAGCGATGAAGCCCTGCGCGAAGTCGCACTCGATATCGAGGAAGGCGCCGACATGATCATGGTCAAGCCGGGCATGCCCTATCTGGATGTGTTGCGTCGGGTTAAAGACCGTTTTGAAATGCCGACCTTCGTGTACCAGGTCTCCGGCGAGTACGCGATGATCAAGGCCGCCGCGCAGAATGGCTGGCTGGATGAGCGCGCCTGCGTGATGGAATCGCTGCTGGCGTTCAAGCGTGCCGGCGCCGATGGCATTTTGACTTATTATGCGCTCGATGCCGCCCGCTATTTGAAGGACTGAGCCGTGCCCTTGCGCCAGCCGCATGCACGCTTCGCGGTCATCGGCCAGCCGGTCGATCACTCGCTGTCGCCCTATATCCATAAACATTTTGCCAATCAGTGGTCGGTCGATCTCGATTACGACCGTTTGGAACTGTCACCGGAAGCGCTGACGCAGGGCTTGACGCGCTTTGCGGCCGAAGGCGGTGTCGGCGCGAACGTTACGCTGCCGCATAAACGGGCGGTGATGGACCTCTGCGGCGAACTGGCCCCGCGTGCGCGTCGCGCGCAGTCGGTCAATACCCTCAGTGTCATCGACGGCGTCTGGCATGGCGACAACACCGACGGTGTCGGCCTGGTGAATGATCTGTGCCTGCGCCGCAACATCGATCTGCGCGGCCGTCGTATGCTGCTGCTCGGCGCCGGTGGTGCCGCCTTCGGCGTCACGCCGGCACTGATGGATGCCGGTATCGGTGAACTGGTGGTGTGCAACCGTACGCCCGAGCGTGCTGATGATCTGGTGGACGCCCTGCAGGAACCGGAGCGTGCGCATACCCGCTATTGGCAGGATCTGCCCGAGCTGGGTCATTTCGATCTGATCATCAACGCCACTTCCGCCGGGCGCGGCACGCAGCCCTTGCAACTGCCGTTCCGTTTGGCCGGTACGCAGACGGTGGCGGTTGATCTGAGTTACGGTATGGCCGCCATCGATTTTCTGGCCTGGGCCAAAGCCGCCGGCTGCGGCGAGGCCTTCGATGGCTTGGGTATGTTGGTGGAACAGGCCGCGGAGAGCTTCCGGATCTGGCAGGGCGTGCGGCCGGATACCGAGGCCGTGTATGCCGAACTGCGCCGCCTGGCCGATGGCGAAGGTGCCGTCGAGTGACCCCGCAGGCCTTGCCGTTCGGCGTCTATATTCTTGCGCGTCCTGTCGATTGGGAAAATGCCCAACAGCTCGGCTACTGGCACACGGCATCACTCGAAAGCGAAGGCTTCATCCATGCCGCCAGCCATGAGCAGGTGCCGGGTGTTTTCGCGCGGCGCTTTAGCGATGTGCCGCAGGTGGTCCTGTTGAAACTGGACGAAGCGGCTTTGGTCGATTATCTGCGCTGGGATCCGCATCC
>NZ_JBILBO010000014.1:0-31390 GCF_044353605.1 Arenimonas sp.
GTCATGGCGGTTTTCACACGGCTGTCATTTCGGATTCGTAAAGTAAGCATAAGGCTTCGGCCAATTTGCTCCCCCTCGGATTCCTAACCCGAATCCTTCTGCCGCCCCGAGGCGGCTTTTTTTTGCCTGCGACACAGGCTGTCATAAAACGGTCATGGTCCGGTGACATTCTGTGTCCGGGCCGCGGCTTAGACACCCGCACCTACTCTCTTTGGATTGATGGCTTCCAAACATCACCCTTCCCGCCCTTTGGGCGGTTTTTTTTGCCTACATCACGGCCACGGCCATGCCCAGCAGGCACAGCGACACCGCGGCACTGGCCTGCAGGCGCAGGCGGTAGAACCATTCCGGAATCAGCTCGGCTTTGCGCAACCGTCGATCAATCAGCACCAAGGCCAGGAAGACCAGAATCAGTAAACGAAATGGCCCTGGGCCGGCCGGTAACAGCAACGCGCCCCAGGCCGCCAAAGCCAGCACATTGCTGCTAAGTAGCAAATTGATTGGCGCGCGCTCGCCAAAGAACAAATGCACCGCCCAGTGGATGCCGGCGATGAAGGCGGTAATCACCGCGCCATAGGCCGCGGTCCATTGTTGCCAGGGCGCGGCGGTGGGCGCAAACACCTGCCCGGCCAGGCCGATGGCGAAAGGCAGAATGCCGGCGTAGGTCAACAGGCGAGCGGCTTGGGTCGAATTCGAAGGCATAAGCTCTCCTTGGCAAGGCTTTAAGGATAATTCAGGCCGCTTGGATTCGGCGTGAACCCCGTCGCAGCGGTGGCTAAGGGTCGGAATATGCGGTCAAATCGGGTAAAATAGCGGTTTATTGCCCCTGTTTGGAGTTGTCATGACGCACCCCGTTCTCGCCGCCCTCGGCCTTTCCGAAACCGAATCCGGCACCTACCTCGGCCGCGGCGAGTGGTCCAAAACCACCGATGCCGGCGTCCTGGAACCGGTCAACCCGAGCACCGGCGAAGTCATCGGCCGCGTTTACGCCTCCAGTCAGAGCGACTACGACACCCTCATCGCCCGCGCCGAAGAAGCCTATGCCGTCTGGCGCACGACCCCGGCCCCGAAACGCGGCGAAGCCATCCGCCTGTGTGCCGACGCCCTGCGCGCCCACAAAGACGCGCTCGGTTCGCTGGTCGCTTTTGAAATGGGCAAGATCAAGCCGGAAGGCGACGGCGAAGTGCAGGAAATGATCGACATCGGCGATTTCGCCGTGGGTCTGTCGCGTCAGCTGTACGGCCTGACCATGCACTCGGAACGTCCGGGGCACCGCATGTACGAGCAATACCATCCGATCGGTCTGGTCGGCATCATTTCGGCCTTCAACTTCCCGGTCGCAGTCTGGGCCTGGAACGCCTTCCTCGCCGGCGTCTGCGGCGACATCTGCATCTGGAAGCCGTCGCCGAAAACCCCGTTCTCGGCCATCGCCTCGATGAAGATCTGCAACGACGCCCTGAATAAAGCCGGCTTCCCGGATCTGTTCTTCCTGTTCAACGATGCCGGCACTGAAATCGCCCAGAACTTCGTGGACGACAAACGTGTGGCACTGATCAGCTTCACCGGCTCGACCCACGTCGGCCGCATGGTCGGCGAGCGCGTGGCGCGCCGCATGGGCCGCTCCCTGCTCGAATTGGGCGGCAACAACGCCATCATCGTCGACGATACCGCCGATCTGAAACTGGCGATTCCGGCCATCGTGTTCGGCGCCGTCGGCACGGCCGGCCAGCGCTGTACTACTACCCGCCGCTTGTTCGTGCATGAAGCCCTGCACGATGTCGTGGTCGAGAAACTGGTCGCGGCCTATAAGCAGGTTGAAACCAAAATCGGCGATCCAACCCTGCCGACCACCCTGATGGGCCCGCTGAACTCGAAAGAAGCGGTCGCGCAGTTCCTGAAAGCCATCGATGGTGCGAAAGCGGCCGGTGGCAAAGTGCTGACCGGTGGCAGCGCCGTCGAAGGCCGAGGCAATTTCGTGCTGCCGACCATCATCGGCAACATCAAAAACTCCGATGCCGTGGTGCAGGCCGAAACCTTCGCCCCGATTCTGTATGTGATGACTTACAAAACCCTGGATGAAGCCATCGCCCTGCAAAATGCCGTACCGCAAGGTCTGAGCTCGGCCATCTTCACCCAGAACCTGAAAGCCGCGGAAGCCTTCCTGGCCGCCAGCGGCTCCGACTGCGGCATCGCCAACGTCAACATCGGCACGTCCGGTGCAGAGATCGGCGGCGCTTTCGGTGGCGAGAAGGAAACCGGCGGTGGCCGCGAGTCCGGCTCCGATGCCTGGAAGGTGTATATGCGTCGTCAGACCAACACCATCAACTACTCGGATTCCCTGCCCTTGGCCCAAGGCATCAAGTTCGAATTCTGATGTATTCCCTGGCCCGGCCCCTGCTGTTCTGCCTGGACGCCGAGCGTGCGCACACGCTCGGCTTGGCCGCGCTGGAAACCGCCTACCGCACCGGTTTGAATCCGCTATTGGCGGTCAAGCCCAAGCCGCTGCCGACCAAAGCCTTCGGCATCAGTTTCCCGAACCCGGTCGGCTGCGCCGCCGGGCTCGATAAGAACGGCGAACACATCGACGCGCTGATGGCGCTCGGTTTCGGTTTCGTGGAAATCGGCACGGTCACGCCGCGCCCGCAGGAAGGCAACCCGAAGCCGCGCATGTTCCGCCTGAAAGACGAAATGGGCATCATCAACCGGCTCGGCTTCAACAACCACGGTGTTGATGCGTTGGTTAAAAACGTCGAGCGTTCCAAACGCGAAGGCATTCTCGGCATCAACATCGGCAAGAACAAAGACACGCCGAACGAGCGCGCCATCGACGACTATCTGCATTGTCTCGAGCGCGTGTACGACTACGCCGACTACATCACGGTCAACATCTCCTCGCCCAACACCCAGGGTCTGCGTGATCTGCAGGGCGAAGAAGCGCTGCGCGTGTTCGTCAACGAACTGCGCGCCGCCCAGGAAGATCTGGCGGCCGTGCGCGGCCATCGCGTACCGATGCTGGTGAAAATTGCACCGGATCTGTCCGAGGCCGAAATCGAAGGCATCGCCGGCGTGTTCAATGCCGCCAAGCTCGACGGCGTGATTGCCGGCAACACCACCATCGACCGCAGCATGCTCGGCCCGAATCCGATTGCCGGCCAGGTCGGCGGTCTGTCGGGCAAACCGCTGTACGAAAAAGCCACGCACACCCTGCGTCGCTTGCGTCTGCACTTGGACAACAGCATTCCGATTATCGGAGTCGGTGGCATTACCGAAGGCGCCGATGCGCTCGGCAAAGTCTCGGCCGGCGCGTCCTTGGTGCAGATCTATACCGGTTTCATCTACCGTGGCCCGGAACTGATCGGTGAATGCGTCAACGCCATGCATCGTCGTCGGCTGGGTGCAGGCTGATGCAGCCCCTGCCGTGGGCCGATGACGTCTCGCTGGCCGGCCGCAATACCCTGCGTATCGCCGCACGCGCGGCCGCCATGTGCGACGTCCGTGATCCCTCCCGCATCGGCGAGGCCTTCGATTTAGCTGCCATGAAAGGCATGGAGGTGCTGGTATTGGGCGAAGGCAGCAATGTGCTGTTCGCCGCAGATTATCCCGGCCTAGTGCTGTGCCTGACCGGCGACGACTGCCGCATCCTGGAACAGGATGATTCGCGGGCATTGATCCGCGCTGAAGCGGGCATGCTCTGGAACGAGTTGGTGCATTGGACGCTGGCACGTGGCTGGAACGGCTTGGAAAACATGGCGCTGATTCCCGGCACCGTCGGCGCCTGCCCGATCCAGAACATCGGGGCCTATGGCGCGGAAGTGGGCGAATTCATCGAAACCGTGGAAGCCTTCGACCGCGCCAGCGGCCGCATCAAACGCTTGAGCAATTCCGAGTGCGCGTTCGGCTACCGCGACTCGCGTTTCAAACACGAACGCGATCAGTGGGTGATTACCGCCGTCGAGTTCCGTCTGGATAAAACCCGGCCGCTAAAAATGGCTTACGCCGGCGTGCCCGAAGAGCTGGTGGCGATGGGCATCACTGAACCGAAAGCGCTGCATCTGGCCGAAGCCATCAGCCGCATCCGCACCCGCAAACTGCCGAACCCAGCCTTGGTCGGCAATG
Source organism: Arenimonas sp. (assembly GCF_044353605.1). Classification (GTDB taxonomy): domain Bacteria; phylum Pseudomonadota; class Gammaproteobacteria; order Xanthomonadales; family Xanthomonadaceae; genus Arenimonas. The sequence continues at coordinate 4,117 of NZ_JBILBO010000014.1, forward strand.
CCGGCAGTTTCTTCAAAAATCCGATGCTGCCGGATGCCGAGGCCAATGCACTAAAGGCGACATACCCGGAACTGCCGGTATTTCCCTCCGGCGTGGACGGCTACAAAAAATTGTCTGCTGCCTGGTTGATTGAAAAAGCCGGCTGGAAAGGCTATCGCGAAGGGGATGCCGGTATTGCCGAACAGCACGCGCTGGTGTTGGTCAATCACGGCAAGGCCAGCGGCGCCGAACTGCTGGCGGTGGCCCGCAAAGTGGTCGCCGCGGTGCAGGCGCAATTCGGTGTGGTTTTGGAGCCGGAACCGCGCATCCTCGGTGCCGATTTTTGATTCCCGACAAACACACGCACCCGACCGCTCGTGCGGTGCTATTGATGCTGTTCAGTACCGTGTTGTTCGGCCTGATGGCAGTGGTCATCCGTCTGGCCTCGGAAACACAGCATCCATTTGAAATCGCGTTCTTCCGGAATCTGTTCGGCCTGCTGTTCACCCTGCCCTTGCTGTTCAAGCACGGCCCGGGATTACTGAAGACCTCCAAGCTGCCGCTGTATCTGCTGCGCTGCGCCATCGGCACGGTCGGCATGCTGGCCGGCTTCTGGGCCATCGTGCATCTGCCGCTGGCGCAAGCCGTGGCGATTTCTTATTCCACGCCACTGTTCGTCACCATCGGTGCGGTATGGGTACTGGGTGAAACCGTCCGCGCCCGGCGCTGGGCGGCGGTGTTGATCGGCTTCATCGGCGTCATCATCCTGCTGCGCCCGGACGCCGACACCTTTACCGGCGCCAGTCTGGTGGCGTTGCTGGCGGCGGTGATGAGCGCCAGTGTGGCCATCTCGATTAAGTTCCTGACCCGCACCGAAAGCCCGGATGCCATCGTGGTGTTCACCACCGCTTTGTGGGTGCCGATGTCGCTGGTGCCGGCCTTGCTGTTCTGGCAGACGCCCTCGGGCATCACCTGGCTGTGGCTGGTGCTGGCCGGCCTGTTTGGCACCGTGGCGCACATGTGCTGGACCCGCGCCCTGCAGCTGGGCGATGCCTCCATCCTCACGCCGATCAGCTTCATGCAGGTACTGGTGGTCGGCGTATTCGGCTGGTGGCTGTTCGGCGAAAGCGTCGACCGTTACACCCTGATTGGCGCACTGATCATCTTCGGCTCCAACCTGTATCTGGCGCACCGGGAGATCACCCGCGCCAAACCGGCGGTCACCGATCCTGAAATCTTCTCGGATACCCTGCAGCGCTGACCGATGGCAGATTACACCCGTTTGTATTTGTTCTCGACGTAGGCATCAATCAGCGCGGTGAACTCCTGGGCGATGTTATCGCCGCGCAGGGTCAGTTTCTTTTCACCATCGATGAACACCGGCGCGGCCGGCGCTTCACCGGTACCCGGCAGCGAAATGCCGATGTCGGCATGCTTGGATTCGCCCGGTCCGTTGACCACGCAGCCCATGACCGCAAGGGTCAGATGCTCGGCGCCCGGGTGGCTGATTTTCCACTCCGGCATTTTCGCACGCACGTGTTCCTGCACCGACTTGGCCAGTTCCTGGAAAAACTCCGAGGTGGTCCGGCCACAGCCCGGACAGGCGGTCACCAGCGGCGTGAAGGCGCGCAAGCCCATGGTCTGCAGCAGCTCCTGCGCCACGATCACTTCCTGCGTGCGTGATGCGCCCGGTTCCGGCGTCAGCGAAATGCGGATGGTGTCGCCGATGCCTTCCTGCAGCAATACCGCGAGCGCGGCGGTGGACGCCACGATGCCCTTGCTGCCCATGCCGGCTTCGGTCAGGCCCAGATGCAAGGGATACCCGCAGCGTTTGGCCAGATCACGGTACACCGCGATCAGCTCCTGCACCCCGGAAACCTTGGCCGACAGGAGGATGCGGTTGTGCGGCATGCCGAGCTGTTCGGCCCGTGCCGCCGAATCCAGCGCAGAGCGCACCAGGGCCTCCTGCAAAACGCGGGCCGCGCTCCAGGGCTCGGGGCGCGAGGCGTTTTCATCCATCATCTGCTGCGCCAGTTCCTGATCCAGAGAACCCCAATTGACCCCGATGCGCACCGGTTTGGCATAGCGGTTGGCCAGATCGATGATGGCGCCGAACTGGCTGTCGCGTTTTTTTCCGAAACCGACATTGCCCGGATTGATGCGGTACTTGGCCAGACGCTCGGCACAGGCCGGCTCGGCTGTGAGCAGCTGATGGCCGTTGTAATGGAAATCGCCGACGATCGGCACCTCGATGCCCATCATCGCCAGCTTGTCGGCGATATGCGGCACTGCTTTGGCCGATTCCGGATTATTGACGGTAACCCGCACCACTTCCGAGCCGGCACGCCAGAGCTGGGCGATCTGCTTGACGCTGGCGGCGATGTCGGCGGTGTCGGTATTGGTCATCGACTGCACCACGATCGGTGCGCCGCCGCCGACGGTAACACGGCCGACCTGCACGGCATGGCAAAGGCGACGGGGGATCGGGGAATCACTCTGCATGGAAATACCTGTTCAGCCCGGCTCGATGAGCAGGATGCAATCGCGGTTGACGCCCGGAGCTGCAGATTCCGTCAACGTCTGCTCAAGCCGATAGTTTAATGGAAATCGCCCAATTCCGCGCAGTCAGGTATCCTAGACCGGTGAGCTCTTTCCTTTCTCCTGCCGCCGAACGCCGCATCTTCAAGCCGGCGCAGCTCAATGCCTTGGCCCGCGACTTGCTGGAATCCAACTTCAGCCAGATCTGGCTGGAAGGCGAAATCAGCAATCTGTCCCGACCAGCCTCCGGCCATCTGTATTTCAGCCTGAAAGATGCGTCGGCTCAGGTGCGTTGCGCCATGTTCCGTAACCGCGCCATTCTCCTGCCGGCCCCGGTCAAAGATGGTCAGCTGGTTTTGGTGCGGGCACGGGTGACGTTGTACGAAGCCCGGGGCGAGTATCAACTGTCGGTGGAATCCATCGAGCCGGCCGGCCAGGGCGCCCTGCAATTGGCCTGTGAGCGCCTGAAAGCCAAATTGGACGCCGAGGGCCTGTTCGCCGCCGACCGCAAACGGCCACTTCCGCGTTGGCTGAAACGGCTGGGCCTGATCACCTCGCCCCGTGGTGCCGCCATCCACGATGTACTGTCGGTGCTGGAACGGCGCTTTCCCTTGCTGCCGGTCGAGCTTTGGCCGGTTCCGGTGCAAGGGCAGGATGCCGCCGCAGAAATACGCGCCGCGCTTGAGGCGGCCCTGGCCAGCGGCCGCTACGATGCCATCTTGATCACCCGCGGGGGCGGCTCACTGGAAGACCTGTGGCCCTTCAATGACGAAGCCCTGGTGCGCATGGTGGCCAGCGCCCCGATTCCGGTGGTTTCGGCCATTGGCCATGAAGTGGATTTCAGTCTGCTCGATTTCGCCGCCGACCTGCGCGCACCGACGCCCTCGGTTGCCGCCGAACTGCTGTCGCCGGATGCCGGTGAACTGCAACGCCGTCTGGTCGTGCTGGCGCAGAAACTGCAGAACGCCCTGCGCGGCAGATTGCAGGCCGCTGCACAACGCAATGATACCGCCCTGCTCCGGCTTCAGGCGGTCCGTCCGGCGCAGCGTTTGCACAACGGCCGGCAACACCTGCAAGCCCTGAGCGTCCGCCTCCAGCACGCCATGCAACAGCGCTTGGGCGCACCCGCACAACGGCTGCGTCTGGCCGCGCACCGGCTCGACCGGGCGGGACCGCAAAACCGCATCGCCCTGCAGCGTGCCGGCATTGCCGCGCTGCAGCAACAGCTACACCGTCACCTGCAGCGCAACATGGACCGGCGTCTGTCCCGCCTGAAACAGGCCGGTATCGGTCTGAATGCGCTCAGTCCGCTGGCCACGCTGGCGCGTGGTTACAGCATCCTGCGTGACGCCGACGGCCGTGTCGTCGTCCGGCCGCAACAGGTCAAGACGGGACAGCCCGTGAGCGCGCAGCTCAGTGAAGGCCGTATTCAGCTTCGGGTGGAATCCCATGAGTGACAAACCGGCGTCAACCGGCCGCCCGATCAATACGCTGAAAGGCCTGCTGCCGTTCCTGAAGCCGCACCGCCAGCTCTTGGTGTTCTGGTTGCTGGCATTATCGGTATCTTCAAGTGCGACCCTGTTTTTTCCGGTCGCCATCAAGCATCTGGTCGATCAGGGCTTTTCCCGGAACGGCGACATCGACCGCTGGTTCCTGCTGCTGTTCGGCGTCGCGTCTTTGTTGGCCCTGGCCACGGCCGCCCGCTTCTATTTCGTGTCCCTGCTGGGCGAGCGCGTCATCGCTGATCTGCGCAAGCAGCTGTACGCCCACCTGATCCGCCTCGACCAACGCTTCTTCCACGAAACCCGTTCCGGTGAACTGATTTCGCGGCTCTCGGCCGATGCAGAATTGCTGCGTACGGTGCTCGGCTCCAGCATGTCCATCGCCCTGCGCAGCATGATTACCGTGGTCGGCAGCGCGGTGATGATGGTAATCACCAATCCACGGCTGGGCGCCTATGTCCTGATCGGCATCCCGTTGATGGTATTGCCGATGGTGCTGTCGGGACGCGGTGTGCGTGGCGCTTCCAAAAACAGCCAGGACCGCTTGGCCGATGCCAATGCACGCGCCAGTGAAACCTTCAATGCCGTACACACCGTACAGAGCTTCGTCCGTGAAAGCTATGAAACCGGGCGCTTCACCGCCGCCATCGATTATGCGCTGGCCGCGGCACGCAAACGCATCGGACTGCAATCGGCGCTGACCGCATTCGCCATCCTGATTATTTTCGGCGGTATCACTCTGATCCTCTGGTCAGGGGCACGCAGTGTGGTCTCCGGAACCATGACCGCCGGGACACTGACCCAATTCGTGTTCTACGCCATGATCGGTGCCGGCTCGGTCGGCGCCTTGGCGGAAGTGTGGGCGGAAGTGCAACGCGCAGCCGGCGGCATGAGCCGTATCGCCGATCTGTTTGAGGAATACAGCGCATTGACAGTCACCGAAAATGCGCCGGTCCGGAATGGCAAACAGGCGATTCATTTCGAGCAGGTCGCATTCAGCTACCCAAGCCGGCCGGATGACAAGGCCTTGCACGATTTCTCGCTGGCCATCCAGCCCGGCGAAACCGTGGCGCTGGTCGGGCCCTCGGGCGCGGGCAAGAGTACGGTGTTCCAACTGCTGCTGCGCTTCTACGATCCGCAGCACGGCACGATCCGTCTGGGTGATGCACCGCTGGCTGCACTGGCGGTGGATGATCTGCGTCGGCAGATTGCACTGGTGCCGCAGGATCCGGTGATCTTCGGCGGCAGCGCCCGCGACAACATCCGCTACGGCAATCTGGATGCCGACGATGATGCCGTCAAACGCGCTTGCATCGCGGCCGAAGCCTGGGAGTTCATCCAGGTGCTGCCCGAAGGGCTCGATAGCGAACTGGGTGAGCATGGCGCACGCCTGTCCGGTGGCCAACAACAGCGCATTGTCATCGCACGCGCTCTGCTCAAAGATGCACCGATTCTGCTGCTCGATGAAGCCACCAGCGCCCTCGACGCCCAGTCCGAGCGTGCGGTGCAGGTGGCGCTTGAGCACCTGATGCTGGGACGCACCACCTTGGTCATCGCGCATCGCCTCGCCACCGTGCTCAAAGCCGATCGCATCGTGGTCATGGACAAGGGCCGCGTGATTGCCACCGGAACGCACCAGAGCCTGATGGCCGAGAACGGTCTGTATGCCGAATTGGCGCGACTGCAATTCAATGACACCACTGGAATGGGCCAACTCGCCTGAATGAATGAGTCATGGCATCATGGCGTGACTATGATTGATTTTTTGGGGAAGGTACTAACATGCGTGGACATCTTTTTTCAATTGCAGCATTGTTACTTACGGCCTGTGCCGGCACCATGGAAAGCACTGAACCTACACCCGACCGCCTGGCCGGAACCCAATGGCAGCTGGTGGATATCCAATACATGGACGATACTGTGCTGAAACCCGACGCGGCCGGCAAATATGCCCTGCGTTTCGACAACAACGGCAGCGTCAGCATCAAGGCTGACTGCAATATGCTCGGCGGCAGCTATACCTACACATCGCCGTCCGGTCTGGAATTCGGCCCACTGCGCAGCACCATGGCGTTCTGCGGCGAAAAGTCCCTGTACAGCCGATTCACCAAGGACATGCCGTTCGTACGCTCGTTCGTGATCAAGGACGGCAACCTGCATCTGGCCCTGATGGCCGATGGCGGCATCTATCAATTCTCTCCGTTGCCCTGAACAGGGCTGAGGACTTTCCATGAAATGGCGCGGGCAGCGTGAAAGCAGCCGCGTTCAAAACAAGGCATTACTTGAATAAATCTGTTTACTACCTAACCGGAATGGATGGTCGCTTTGATAAGGGATTGGGCGAAGCTATATCCGCAAGAGGCTATAGAGTAGCCGGAAGAGAGCTGATAGGTGAATTTAAAAAGTTAGAATTCCAGGCCAAAATTGATTTTATTGCCAATGATCTTTTAGAAAACTATTGGTCTGAAGACGCCAATGTAATAGCAAATTCATTCGGGGCCTATCTATTTCTGCACGCACAGGCTCAAATGGACCCTTACCCTGGAAGTGTGATCCTTCTTTCCCCAATTGTTGGGAAATTTTCTAATTCAACTACGGGGATAGGGTTTATACCACCCAGAGCAAAGAAGCTCGCACAGCTAGTGAGCAAGGGAGAGTTTCCGGCTCCACACAATTGCCGGATTCATGTTGGATCAGAAGACTGGCAAAGCAATCCTGAAGATGTCAAAAAATTGGGAATAAAAACAATGATTGTTCCCAACGCTGGGCACCGCCTTCCAATCGACTATGTAAGCAATATGCTAGACAGTTGGCTAAGAGAATAACCGCTCCAATAACTGCTTTTAAAAAAACGCCCCGAAAGGGGCGTTTTTTCAGCGTGCGGATTGAGGCGTGGATTCCGGTGGCGTGGCCACCAGCGACAGATTTTCGGTTTTGCACTGCGAGAGCTTTGCGGTACCGGGCCCGTGCGAATAGATGAACTGCCCTTGCTTGAGGGTATCGATCATCGGCTTGGCGACTTCACGCCGGACCGCAGGACAACCCCAGGATCGGCCCAGACGGCCCATGGCCATGGCGGCGATGGGATTCACATACGGGGCGCCATGCATCACGATCAGTCGCCGCATTGCCGATTCGTTGAAGCCTTTGCTCAGGCCATGCAGCCGCAGAGAATACCCATTACCGCCCTGATAGGTCGTGTCGGTCAGGAACAGGCCGAGGCTGGTCTGGTGGCTGCCTTCACGATCGGAAAAGGCATTGGGGATATCGTGGCCGGAACCCTGGCCGTGCGCAACATGCTCTTCAAACAAAAGCTTCTGCTGCTTCAAATCCAGCACCCACAAGCGCGGCAGACGCGAGGGAATGGTGTAATCAATGATGGCGACGCGGCTGGCATTGATGCCGACCCCGTTCTTGCGGGCACAGTTCATCGCGGAAACCGCTTCATTGATGACCGCCGGATTGATTTTCGGGGCCAGACGCGCAATCAAGGACGCGTCGACGGACTGGGCATGAACTTGGCTGGCGGACAGCAAACCGAGGGCAAACAGGGGAAGAAAACGCATCGGGTGCTCCAAAGGCTGAGAGACATCGCGAAATTCTATCCACCATATCGAAAACAGCGCCTGAACACAAGCCGTTTTAATGAACTAAAAATGAATCAATTCATCAAGATATGTTCAATTCCTGTTAAATAGCTATAGCCAGAAAACATTAAAAAGTTGCTGTCATGTCTTGGCGTCACATGCTTGCTACGAAATAATGCGGTCCAGGAAGGACTTCACGCCGTCGAAGAATGTGCTGGATTTCGGCGAATGCTTGGCACCGGCCTCACCCTCGAAGGTTTTCTCGAAAGCTTCCAGCAGTTCACGCTGCTTTCCGGTCAGATTGACCGGGGTTTCCACCACCACCCGGCACAGCAGATCGCCGGTACCGTGACTGCGCACCGATTTCACACCTTTGCCGCGCAGGCGGAACACCTTGCCGGTCTGGGTTTCGGCCGGCACTTTCACCAGCGCTTCGCCCTGCAGGGTCGGCACCGTCAATTCAGCACCAAGCGCGGCCTGACTGAAACGGATCGGCACTTCGCAGTAAAGGTCATTGCCTTCACGCTGGAAAATCGGGTGCTCGCGGACATGCACTTCAACATACAGATCGCCGGCCACACCACGCGCCGGTGCCGCTTCGCCCTCGCCTTGCAGTCGGATCCGGTCATCGGTATCCACGCCCGCGGGAATTTTGACCTGCAGAGTTTTCTGGCTTTGCTTGCGGCCTTGGCCGTGGCAGGATTTACAGGGCTTGGCAATGGTTTCACCGCGGCCACCGCAGGACGGACACGGCTGCTGCATGGCGAAGATGCCGCGCTGCATGCGCACTTGGCCCCGGCCCTGGCAGGTTTTGCAGGTTTCGATCTTGCCGTCTTCGGACCCGGAGCCTTTGCAGGGTTCGCAGGCAATCAGGGTTGGAATATCGATCTGCTTCTCGACACCGAACACCGCTTCTTCCAAATCGAGTTCGAGCACGTAGCGCAGATCATTGCCGCGGCGCGGGCCGCGCTGGCCGCGTCCACCGCCGAAGATATCCCCGAAAATATCACCGAAGATGTCACCCATGTCGGCATAGCCGGCACCGCCACCGCCACCACCCATGCCGTGTTCGAAAGCGGCATGACCATGGGCATCATAGGCGCGGCGCTTGTTGGCATCGCTCAGTACTTCGTAGGCTTCTTTGGCTTCCTTGAACGCGTGCTCGGCCTTGTCATCATCCGGATTGCGGTCGGGATGGTGCTTCATCGCCAGACGGCGATAGGCCTTTTTCAATTCTTCCTCGCTGGCATTCTTGGCCACACCGAGGACATCGTAATAATCACGCTTGCTCATGACGGAAAATCCGGTTTTTCTTTACGGAAAAACCCACGCCGGTGGAAAACCGGCGTGGGTCGGGAACTGCAACTTATTTCTGGTCGTCTTTGACTTCGGTGAATTCGGCATCCACCACGTCATCGCCGGCCGACTGGGCCTGAGCCTGAGCTTCCGGTTGGGCGCCGGCCGAGGCGGCAGCATACAGCGACTGCGCGGCCTGGCTGAGGGCTTCGGTCTTGGCCTCGATCTGGGCCTTGTCGTCACCCTTCATCGCGGTTTCCAGATCGCTCAGCGCGGTTTCAATGGCGCCCAGCTGATCACCCGGCACTTTGTCGCCGTGTTCCTTGATGGCGGTCCGGGTGCTGTGCACGGCGGCATCCGCCATGTTGCGGACGGTCACCAGCTCGTGGAACTTCTTGTCCTCTTCGCGGTGCGCTTCGGCGTCCTGCACCATCTGCTGGATTTCGGCTTCCGACAGACCGGAACCGGCCTTGATTTCAATGCGCTGTTCTTTGCCGTTCTTCTTGTCCTTGGCCGAGACATGCAGGATGCCATTGGCATCGATGTCGAAGCTGACTTCGATCTGCGGCATGCCGCGCGGCGCGGAATCGATACCGGCCAGGTCGAAACGGGCCAGGGACTTGTTGTAGCGGGCCTGTTCGCGTTCACCCTGCAACACGTGCACGGTCACCGCAGACTGGTTGTCTTCGGCGGTCGAGAAGGTCTGCGAGGCCTTGGTCGGAATGGTGGTGTTCTTCTCGATGATCTTGGTGAACACGCCGCCCATGGTTTCAATACCGAGCGACAGCGGAGTGACGTCGAGCAGCAGCACGTCTTTCACGGTACCGGCCAGCACACCGCCCTGCACCGCGGCACCGATGGCAACGGCTTCGTCCGGGTTGACGTCCTTGCGCGGTTCCTTGCCGAAGAATTCAGCCACGGCCGCCTGCACTTTCGGCATGCGGGTCATGCCACCGACCAGAATCACGTCGGACACATCAGCGGCGCGCAGGTTGGCATCTTTGAGTGCGATGCGGCATGGCTCGATGGTCTTCTTGACCAGATCATCGACCAGGGCTTCCAGCTTGGCGCGGGTCAGCTTGATGTTCAGGTGTTTCGGGCCTGAGGCATCGGCAGTGACGTACGGCAGATTGATGTCGGTCTGCTGCGAGGTCGACAGTTCGATTTTGGCGCGTTCGGCGGCGTCTTTCAGGCGCTGCAGGGCGAGCGGATCCTTGCGCAGGTCGATGCCCTGCTCCTTGTTGAATTCTTCCACCAGGAAATCGATGATGCGGTTGTCGAAGTCTTCGCCGCCGAGGAAGGTGTCGCCGTTGGTGGCCAGCACTTCGAACTGCTTCTCGCCGTCGATTTCAGCGATTTCGATGATCGACACGTCAAAGGTGCCGCCGCCGAGATCGTACACGGCAATCTTGCGGTCACCACCTTTCTTGTCGAGACCATAGGCCAGCGCGGCCGCGGTCGGTTCGTTGATGATGCGCTTGACTTCCAGGCCGGCGATGCGGCCGGCGTCCTTGGTGGCCTGACGCTGGGAGTCGTTGAAGTAGGCCGGCACGGTGATGACCGCTTCGGTGACCGCTTCGCCCAGATAGGCTTCGGCGGTTTTCTTCATTTTTTCCAGCACGCGCGCGGAAATTTCCTGGGCCGCCATTTTTTTGCCATCGGCGGTCTGCACCCAGGCGTCGCCGTTGTCGTGCGCCACGATGCCGTACGGCACCAGATCGATGTCTTTCTTGACTTCGGCGTCGGTGAATTTGCGGCCGATCAGGCGCTTTACCGCGTAGAAGGTGTTTTTCGGATTGGTCACGCCCTGGCGCTTGGCCGAAGCGCCGACGATGACTTCACCGTCTTTGGTGAAGGCCACGATGGACGGCGTGGTGCGGTCGCCTTCCGCATTCTCGATGACTTTGGCGACGCCGCCTTCCATCACGGAAACGCAGCTGTTGGTGGTGCCCAGATCGATGCCGATGATTTTACCCATGTCTGTTTCTCCTCAGGATTCGTTGATTGCAGGCGTCGCCGCCTATGATTCAGGATGTATGGCGCTTTTGCCGGATTTCAAGCGCCGGCGACCACGACCAGGGCCGGGCGCAGCAGGCGTTCATTCAGCAAGTAGCCTTTCTGGAACACCTGCACCACGGTATCGGGCGCGGCATCGCTGCCGTCCTGACGACTGATGGCCTGGTGTTGGTCCGGGTTGAACGGCTGGCCGACCGGGTCGATCAGCTGCAGGCCATTGTCGGCGGCAACCTTCAGCAGCTGTTTAAAGGTCAGATCGAGGCCGTCACGCAGCGGACTGGCTTCACTGCCGGCGGCGCTCAGGCCGGCGTCCAAGCTGTCGAATACCGGCAGTAAATCCCCGAGCAGACGCTCGTTGGCGAACTTGCGGGCCATTTCCACGTCACGCACCAGACGCTTACGCTGGTTGTCGAGCTCGGCGCGTTCGCGCAGACGCTCTTCCTGCATCTGGGCCACGGCAGCCTTGAGTTGTTCGAAATCGGCCAGCAATTGTTGCTGGGCATCGATCTCCTGGATTTCAGGGCTATCGGGAGATTCCGGTGTGGGGTCGTTGGTATGCATTGCCTTGTCCATGAAAAACCGCCCGAAATCCGGGCACAAGGCAGATTTGGGGGTGCTCAGTCCAGTTTCAAGGCGTCACCGAGTAATTCGGCGGTAGCCTGGACGATCGGGATGACCCGCTCGTAGGGCATCCGGGTCGGCCCAATCACGCCGAGTACGCCCAATACCTGACCTTGGCTTGAGTACGGCGCGGTAATCACCGTGCAGGCTTGCAGAGGCGCCAAGCCGCTTTCCTCGCCGATAAAGACCCGTACGCCCTGGGCATCGGCGCAGGATTCGAGCAGGCCAAGGATCTCCCGCTTGCGGGAAAAGGCCTCGAACAGACTGCGCAGGCGGTCCATGTCGGACAGTCCCTGGGCGCCCATCAGCCGGGTCTGGCCGGTAAGCACCATGTCTTCCGGGCGCGGTTCGGCGGCAAGCAACTGTTGGGAGATGTCGAGGGCGGCGCTCAGCAGGGTGTCCATCTCCGATTTGGCTTGCTGCATTTCGGCGACCAGCTGCCGGCGGATTTGGGCAAAGCCTTGACCTGCGAAATGGCGGTTGAGGTAATTGGCGGTCTGTTCCAGTGCTTCGGAGGAAAACGGTCGTTGCAACTGCACGATGCGGTTCTGCACCTCATTATCGGCAAACACCAGAATAACCAACACCCGGTTGTCGTCGAGCGCGAGAAAATCGATGTGTTTGAACGCCGACTGTCCGCGCTGCGGCACGGTCACCACGCCGACGAACTGGCTCATCGCCGACAGCATTTCACTGGCCTGCGCCAACAGGGTCTGGGTCCCGACCCCGGGTGCCATCTGTTCGCGCAGACGGTCCAGCTCAGGCTCGCGTAAGGGTGCCACCTCCAGCAGGGAGTCGACGAACAGGCGGTAGGCCTGCGCCGTCGGCACCCGCCCGGCCGAGGTATGCGGGGCGGCCAGCAGACCGACATCCTCGAGATTGGCCATGATGTTGCGGATGGTCGCCGGACTGACTTCCAGTCCCGCCTGTTTGGCCAGCATACGGCTGGGGACCGGCGTGCCTTCGCGGATATGCTGGGCGATCAGGGCATGCAGGAGGCGGCGCGCGCGCGGGTCAAGCGGAAAATTCATGTCCTTAGCATAGGTCAAAGCGGACGCCGGGCATAGCATTGGCATGCATTCCGAATCGAAATTCAGACACGCCCGCGTTTTTGCCGGTGCAAATCGGGCAAAATAGCCGACATGCTGACGCAATTGCAACTTACCAATTTCGCCGTGGTTTCGGCCAATGATCTTGCCGTATTTGATGGCTTCACTGTCGTCACCGGTGAGACCGGTGCCGGCAAATCCCTGATTGTGGATGCCCTGCTCTGCCTGACCGGCGCTCGCGCCGATTCGGGCATGGTGCGCTTCGGCAGCGAGCGCGCCGAGCTCTCGGCCGTTTTCGGCCTGGCCGATGCTCCCGAAGCCCTGGCCTGGTTGAAAGAAAACGACTGCGACGAAGACGGCGAATGCCAATTACGCCGGGTCATCCGTGCCGATGGCGGTTCCAAAGCCTGGATCAATGGCCGCAACGCCACACTCTCGCAACTGGCGGAACTCGGAGCCTTGTTGCTGGAAATCCACGGACAACATGACCAGCAACACCTGCTCGAACGCCGAAAACAACTGGGCCTGCTTGATGAGTTCGGCCAAGCCGGAAAGCAGGCCAGTCAGGTCCAGACGCTGGCGCGCCAATGGAATGTCTTGCAACAGCAAATCGATCGACTGCAAAGCCAAGGCGATGTCAGCGCGCGCATCGCCGAGTTGGAGCACCAGTTGCAGGAACTGAACCGGCAGCCGATCGATCCGGCCAACATCACCGAGGCCGTTGCCCGGCACAAACGCCACAGTCAGTCCCACCAACTCCTGGCGGCCACCGCATCCGCACTCGCGCAACTGGATGGCGATGAAACCGCCAATGGGTTGGCCCTGCTTCAATCCGGCGCAGCACAGCTGAGCCGCTGGCAGGCCGAAGAGCCGGTTCTGGCAGGCGTCGTGGAGCTGCTCGAATCCGCCAGTATCCAGGTCAAGGAAGCGGTGTCCGAGCTGCAACAATGGCAAGACGGCATCGAACTGGACGCCGGCGAGTTGGCCACGCTGGAAGCCCAACTGAGTCATTGGCACGAGCTGGCCCGTCGGCACCGTATCCCGATGGAATCGCTTCAGGAAAAAGCCGACGCCCTGCAGCAGGAGCTGGACGGACTGCGCGGTGCCGGCGATACGCTGAATGCCCTGCTGGCCGAACGCAAAACCGCTGCTGCCGAATGGCAAAACGCCGCCGCGCACCTGACTACAACGCGGCGCCAGGCCTCGGACCGTCTCGGCGTCAGTGTCAGTTCTCTGATGGCGGAACTGGGCATGGCCGGCGGTCAGTTCGTGGTTGAACTTGAAGCCAATGCCGATGAGCAACCCCAACTGCATGGCGCAGAGCGTTGCGAATTCCTGGTTTCGGCCAACCCCGGTCAACCGCCAAGGCCCTTGCGCAAGGTGGCCTCCGGCGGCGAACTGGCGCGCATCAGCCTGGCCATCGAAGTCGCCACACTGGGTCTCGATCCGACCCCGACCATGGTGTTCGACGAAGTCGATGCCGGTATCGGCGGCGCGGTTGCTGAAGTGGTCGGCCAGAAACTGCGGGCGCTGGGTAAGGGCTGTCAGGTGTTGTGCGTGACCCATTTGGCCCAGGTCGCCAGTCTCGGCCATCAGCATCTGCGGGTAGCCAAACAAAGTGACGGCGCCTCCACCGAAAGCCAGGTCCAGACCCTCGATGGCGATGCCCGGGTGCAGGAAATCGCCCGCATGATGGGCGGCAAGACATTGACAGCTCAGACGCTGGCCCATGCTGCCGCGATGCTGGATCACGGGCAGTCGGTTTAAGGCCGTTTTCGCTTATTTTTTCGGGCGGACGTACAGGACCAGACTGTGGTCCTCGATCTCATAGCCGTGCTCGGTGGCGATTTGCTTCTGCAGACGCTCGATTTCGGCGTTGCTGAACTCAATGACTTTGCCGGTTTCCACGCAGACCATGTGGTCGTGATGCTGACCGCGGTCGAGTTCGTACACGGCCGTTCCGCCCTCGAAATTATGCTTTTCGACCAGACCGGCAGCCTCGAACTGGGTCAATACCCGGTAGACCGTGGCCAGTCCGATGTCTTCGCCATCGGCCAGCAAACGGCGGTACAGATCCTCGGCGCTGAGGTGGCGCACCCCTTCCGAACCCAGAATTTCAAGGATCCGGATGCGCGGGTGGGTCACTTTCAGGCCCAGTTTCTTCAAATCGTTGCTTTGTATCGGCATGGGCGTGCAACTTTTTCCGTCTACGGCGGTCGTAAGCTAGTGTATCATTGAGGTCTGAACAATTGTGAAGAGTGCCATGCGTAAGCTCCTTCCCCTCGCCTTTGCCGTACTGCTGATCAGCGGCTGCCGCTTCGTTTACAAACAGCCGGTGTTTCAAGGCAACCTGCTGGATAAAACCAGTGTCGAACAACTGGCTGCCGGCATGTCACGACAGCAGGTCTATGGCCTGCTCGGCTCCCCGGCCGTGGAAGACCCCTTCCACAAAAACCGCTGGGATTACATCGCCACCCAGCGCCGTGGCCACGGACAAACCCAAATAAAAACCTTCACCGTGCATTTCGACGGCGACAATGTAGCACGTTGGGAAGGCGAGTATTTTGCCGAACAGGATGCCCAGCTGGCTGCGGAAATGGCCAAGTTCGGCAATCTGCCCAAAGACGATAAAAAGAAGAAACGCTGATTCGCGTGACTTCAGCCAAAAGGCGGCTCAGGCCGCCTTTTTTGTGTTTAACGTGCGGGCTTTTTCAGCGGATTGTCGGCGGCGCGCAAACGACGGGTGTCTTTCGGATCTCGGGTCAACGGCCGCAGCAATTCGATGCGGTCATGCGCGTGCAGGCGATCGCCAAAGCGGACACGTCGGCCGTAGACCGCCAGAAATTCTTCGGAGACCTGGAGACTTTCCGGAAAAAGTCGGTGTTCCAATGCCGATAATGCGTGCTGCACGCTGGCACCGGCCGGAACCTGCAGCTCCTGCCGCCAGACCCGGTCCGGTTCGGCATAAACGATTTCGATGGGAATCATTTCAGTCATCGCGGTCGGCCTGCCGGCAGAAATCATCGACCATGCGGTCGGCCAGCCCTTGGAAGCCCATGGCGAAGGCCGGCGACAGCAGACTATTGGCCTCGAAATCGAGATTCAGACTGACCTTGCAGGCATCTTCGGCCAGCGCGTGGAAAATCCATTCGCCGGTCAGATGGCTGAATGCGCCCTCTTCCAACTGCATTCGGATACGGTGCGTCGGTTCGAGCGAATTCCGGGTACTGAAGGCACTGCGTATACCGGCAATGCGCAGTTCCAAACGCGCACGCATGACGAATTCGGTGTGCTCAAGCACCTCCGAAGCACTGCACCAGGTGAACCAATCCGGGTAGCGGTCGACCGCATTGACCAGATCATACATGCGTTTGGCGGAATGGCGGACCAGGGCGTGGCGTTGGATTTGCGGCATGACGTTCCTGCGTTAAGCAAAATAGGCGACAATAGCCAAATGGTGAAGAAGAATACCGACAAGAATAGCGCAAGCCAAGGCCAAAAAACGATTGCCCTGAACAAGACCGCACGCCACGAATACCATCTGGAAGCGCGCTTTGAAGCCGGCATCAGCCTGCAGGGCTGGGAATTGAAAGCCATCCGCGCCGGGCGCTTGGCCATGAGCGAGAGTTACGCGGTGGTCAAAGGCGGCGAAATTCTCTGGTTCGGTGCGCAGATCACCCCGCTGCTGTCGGCCTCCACGCATGTCATCGCCGATGACCGGCGCACCCGCAAGCTGCTGCTGCACCGGCATGAAATCGACAAACTGGTCGGCAAGGTCGAGCGCGACGGCTATACCCTGATTCCGACCGCCTGCTACTGGAAAGGCAACAAGGTCAAACTCGAAATCGCACTGGCCAAGGGCAAGCAGGCACACGACAAACGTCAGGCCAGCAAGGACCGCGACTGGCAGCGCGAGCAGCAGCGCGTGATGCGCCGCCACAACAAGAACGCCTGATGGTCCGATCCGTATCTGAACACCGATTCATCGGCCATTGAAAAAGCCGGTGGAAAGTCCCATACTGGGTGTGTTGAATGAATTTGTGTTACCGCTTTCGGGGGTGTTCTGGCTTCGACGGGGGTTGCAAAGTTATTTGGCGCATGCCGAGGGGGCGACTTTCCTCGTTAATCCAGTAGCAAAACTCTAGTTGCCAACGACGACAACTACGCTTTAGCCGCTTAAGGCTTCGCCCCGAACCCACTTGTGTCCATGCTCGTCGGTGTAGGGTCATTATCATGGAACCGTTCCAGGTGGCGACCCGTCAGCCCGGAATCAACTAAAGCGGGTATGTTTGCAGGTGTGCTTCGTACGTTGTGTTGCCTGCCGACGAGACTGAACAACGAACTAAGCATGTAGTGCTGGAAATGGCGCGCTTTCGGACGCGGGTTCAACTCCCGCCACCTCCACCAAACAAAAACCCCCGCTTCGGCGGGGTTTTTTGTGGGTTGTTTCCCATTTCCCGGGAATTCACTCTCAAGCGTCTCGGGAAACACACAGGCTAAGTGACGAAGTACGTGGCAGAGGAAATCAATCCGAAATTACGGTTTATCCGAATTGGCGATGTCATTCGCCTGATTGGCCAAGCGCACGGCTTCCGCTGCAGCTTCGGAAGCAATGCGTGAGGCCTCTGCGGCTTCGGCGGAGGCCTTGAGCGAGGATTCCTCGGCCTGATGGGCAACAGCCCCGGCAGCGGCAGCGGCAGCGGCGGCAGCGGCGGCTTCGACGGCAGCCATGGCGGCTGTCGAGGCCGCAGCGGCGGCAACCTGTACCACCAGCATGATTTTTTCGGAGCGCGCTTGCTTCACCACTTCCGCAGCATTCATGGCAGCAATGCGGGACTGCTCGCAGGCACGGGCCGCGCGCTTGGCCGCTTCGGCGGCATGGTGGGTCAGTCCGCTCAATGCCGATAAGGCTGCGAGATAACGTTTATTCACACCTTCATACAACCCGCGCAATTCAGCCAGTTCCCGCTCGAACACGGCTAGCTTGGCATTGATTTTTTCAATATTCTCACTCATCGGTTTCTCCGATCAGCGTCAATCGAGAAGATTCGAGAGCACGCATACCCTGACACTATACGGGCTATTTGCGATTGAAATGAAAACCGAATCAGCCGTTCGGAACAATCAGGATTTTTCCGTCGCGCTCGCCGGCAGCGGCCGCAGCGACGGCCTCTTTGATTTGATTGATGGTGTAGGTGGCCTGAACGCGGGATTTCAGTTTGCCGGTGGCGATCAGGGTGGCGACTTCACCGAATACCGCGATGCGCTGTGCGGGCGTACTGCCAATGAACCACTTTGACAGCCAGAACCCGCGCAGCGTGACATCACGGAACACGAACGAGGCTGGCGATACCTGGCAGGGTTCGCCGCTCATCGCGCCGTAATTGACCAACACCCCGCCCTCGGCCAAGGACATCGCCAGATGGTCGGTACTGGATCCGCCAACGGCATCGATACCGAGCCGGATGGCCGCACCGCCGGTGGCTTCGCGCACGCGTTTGGCCAAGTCCGGCGCATCCACCAGCACCACATCGCCGCCGGTTTCGCGTACACCGGCCACCGCCGATTCGCGGCGCACCACATTCACCGTTTTCAGGCCACGGGCTTTCGCCAGCTGGATCAAATAGGCACCGACACCGGAGTTGGCGGCATTCTGGATGACCCACTCGCCCGGCTGCAGATCGACAAATTCACGCAGCATGAGCAAGGCGGTCGGCGGATTGACCGTCATCATCGCCAGTTGCAGGGGATCGGCCTCGTTCGGCAGGGGCATCAGGGTTTTGGCATCGGCCAGCACATGCGTTGACCAGGTGCCGCAGCCGACCGGCAGCAGCACGGTCTGTCCGATGGACGGACCTTGGGTGTCCGGCCCGAGTGCGAGCACGCGACCCACCCCTTCATTGCCGCCGACTGCGGGCAAAGGTGGCAACATGCCATACAGGCCGGTCAAAGTCAGCACATCCGAAGGATTGATGGGGGCCGCCAACACTTCCAACAAGGCTTGGCCAGCGGCCGGCTCCGGCGTCGGTGATTTAACAGCGGTAATCGATGCCTGCGGATCGGGGCCACGTTCGGTGTATTGGGCTTTAATCATCGGAAAATTCCTGAGTGTTGTAATAATTCATGTTGACATTGATCCAGAACAGCGCAGAATTAGGAAATCAACAGGGAAGCTTACCCCAAATGCCTTGTGAACTGTACAAGGCCAGAAATCTCTTGATTCGGCGAGGGGATGCCAAATGGGTATATACAGCTACGAAAAACTCAGGTTAATCGACCGTGATGCGCTTGCCCTGAAAGCAAGAGAGCTGATACGCACAATTCGTCAATATCAGCATCTGCAAACCCACATGTCCATGCGTACCGTCAGCCTGTGCGCAGCGGCTTTTGGTGCAATCATATTGGCGGTCACCGTCATCATTCAAATTCCGATGGTCAAAAAAACAGACCCGGCGCCCAGCATGCTTGGCCTCGTCATTGGCCTGATATTTATCATCTTCAGCATAAGGATATTGTATGGCGGCAAGCTTTTAACCATCCGTGTAAAGCGTGTATTTGCCCTGATCGCCCTGATTTCATCAATTACCACTGTTTATATGAACGGCAGTAACGCGTTGCCATGGATTCCTGCCGGAATCCTTTTTATTCACGTGTTGCTTCCGTACAGGCAGTCACTTTACGTTTCCGCATTCACCATAGCCATGACTTCGGTTGCACTCTATTTCCACGGGGGCGAAACAGTCATCGGCCACCACATCCGCATGATCGGGGCAAGCATGAGCGTTTTGCTGATGATGCAATTCATCATGCGCAATATTTCCGAGATTGCCAGCGACTCCATGGAAACAACGGGGGGGCTCAATGGCCTGATAAGCAAACTGGAAAGCGACCTGCGCTTCAGCATGGAGGAGAATTACAAAGCCATTTCGGAGGAGCCGGAATCCGGGCTGATCAATCTCTATGGAATTTCGCTGCGTGAACAGGAACTTCTGTCCAGGATCGAAAACGGCGAAGAGCTGATTGTCGCGGCCATCCGCTGCAATCGGTTCTCCGACAGCATCTCGACGCTGCCGGACAAAGAACGCTATGTGATATTGAGTAGAACAATACGAAGAATCCAGAACTGTATCAGTGAAAAATCGATTCTCGCGAGAGTTGGCCGCAACGATTACATCGCAATCCTCGAAAGCCCGGATTTTGACAGACTATCCACTCTGTTCGAGGGCTTCAAGGAACCGATTTCTCACGGACAGACCAGAGTCGTGATAACGCCATTCATCGGTTATGTCCGCTGGGAAAGCGACTGCAGCGACATCCTGCTTGCTGTCCGAAAATCGGAAATCGCACTGGCGAGTGCCGCCGAGCAAAACCGGATCAATGCCGTTGAATTCGACGACAACATGCTGAACTCGATTACAGACCGCAATGAACTGCTGAATGACCTCGCCGCGGACGTATCGCTGTCGCAGTTTGAACTCAAGTTCCAGCCGATTGTCGACCTTAAAAGCGGCGAAATCCATAAATTCGAAGCGCTCATTCGCTGGAACCATCCGGTGAAGGGAATGATATCGCCGAATAACTTCATTCCCATGGCCGAATCGTCCAGCCTGATATTCAGAATGACCGACTGGGTCATCGCGACCGCCCATTCGAAATTGCTGAATCTGCGGGAATCCCTCGGGGAGCCCATCAAGATCAGTGTCAACATCCCGGCGGTATACCTGGAAAATGGCGCAGCCGACAAAGCCATATTCATCAGCAATCTGCGTGCGATAAGCAGTTCATTCGAAGGCATGGTTCTTGAAATTACGGAGGGCAGCATGCTTCGCAGCACCCCTGAAATGACCGACCTCATGAATGATCTGCGCGGGCTCCATTTCGAATTTGCGCTCGATGATTTCGGGGTCGGCCATTCAAATCTTTCCCGGCTCGAGGATATTCCGCTTTCCTATCTTAAAATCGACAAATCCTTCGTGGACGGCATCGAATACTCGACCCAGAAACTGGCGATCTGCCGGGCCATCATCAAAGTCGGTCACGAACTCGGCCTGCGCATCGTCGCCGAAGGCATCGAGAACCCGGGACAACAGTCCCTGCTGAGCAAAGCCAAGTGCGATTTCGGCCAGGGCTACCTGTTCTCGAAGCCGCTGAAAGCCGCGGATCTGGAAATCCTGTTCCGGATGAAATCGCAACGCCCGGCCTCCCATCTGAACCTGGTTTGACCGGCCCCGAGGCCGGCAAACACAGCCGCCGCCCCAGAATTCACAACTATTTTGCAGTTAGCGGCCGATTTGCCCTATCATCACCAGACGAATCAACAAGATGCACCCGAATGAAGGAAATCAGAAGGGCGTCTATAGGGGTAAGTCGTAGTCATGGCGAACGGTACCGTAACCGCTAACAGAGATCAGTCTCCGACGCCGCGCAAAGACGTCGCCGGCATCCTGCGCGAAACCCGGGAATCCCTGCAGCAGCTGCAAACGGCCAACCGCAGCCAGAGCCAGATGCCCCTGCGCCTGGTCGGATGGTCGTCGATCTTGGTTGCCATCGTTGTGATCCTGCAAAGTCTGGGCGCGATGGCCGATCTGTTTGGCAGCGGACATTATCTGCGCGTGCCGGAACTCGGCATCTTCACCGGCACGGCGCTCCTGCTCAGCGGCTTGAGCATGTTGCCAGCACGCAACCAAAACTCTGAACCGGCCAAGATCGCGATGCTGTTCACCTGCATTGCCACCATGCTGTCCGCCCTCATCTTAAACGGCGTCTTGTCCACTATCTTCCTGCCATCCGTGCTCGTGGTGTACCACATCGTCCTGAGTCCTTACCGTGCACTCTGGTTATCCATCGGAACAGTGCTGTTGATCATTCCGGTCGGTGGCTATTTTCTCGATTTAGAAAGCAATCGACTGCTGATCCGTTTCATCATCGGCGCCCTGATCACATTGGTGATCATGCAGATTCTGATGCGGTATATCAGCCGGACAAACAGCAGCATCATCACGGTCACCGGCAATCTGAGCAAACTGGCGCAGCAGCTGGACGAGGAACTGCTGCAGAGCTACCAGGCCCGGGAAACGGCGACCGTCACCGATGCCGCGACCGGCCTGCTGAACAACTACGGCTTCGAAACCGAGATCGGCAAAGCGCTCGCCGACCAGCCCTATGGCAAGCGCCGCTTCCTGCTGGCCATCAACTTCCAGCGTCTCGAGGACTTCAATGCCATCCTCTCGACCAACGAGCGTACCTTCATCCTGCAATGTCTGGTCGCGCGCCTGCGCGACATGTCCGGCGCCGATGCGCTCATCGCCCACACCGGACGCAATCAATTCGGCGTGCTGCTGCCGCATGCCGAGGCCGACGACGGACTGATGATGCGCAGCATCGACACCATCCAGGATGTGCTGCGCCGGCCACTGCTGAGCACCAGCAGCACCGTGCTGCCGTCTCCGGCCATCGGGGTCGCGGTCTGGCCGGACGACAGCGAGGACAGCGCCGAACTGCTGAACCGGGGCGAAATCGCACTGCAACGGGCCTTAGGCGTCAAACAGAGCCAGCCGGTCCGGTACCGACAGCACATGCACGATCAACACATCGACAGCAAAACCCTGTCGCACGACATCACCGCCGCGATCGACATGGACGAGTTCGAGCTGTACTTCCAGCCCATTCTGGATCTGCAGACCGGCCGCCTGCTCAAGGCCGAGGCCCTGATCCGCTGGAACCACCCGACCCGCGGTTTCCTGGTTCCGGCCCGTTTCATTCCCTTGGCGGAAGCCAGCGGACAGATCATCGCGATCACCGACTGGGTGCTCGACCATGTGATGGTCCAGCTCTGGGAGTGGCGGGACAAGCTTTCCCCGGATTTCCAGATCAGCATCAACATGCCTTCGGCCTATCTCGAATACTGCGTTGAAAACGAAGAAAAGATGCTGGCACGCTTCATGGCCATGCAGATTCCATCGCGGGCGCTGATCATTGAAATCACCGAAGGCAGCCTGCTCAACATGACGCCCGAGATGCTGCGGATCATCGCCATCCTCGAATCGATCGGCTTCCAGCTGGCCATGGATGATTTCGGTGTGGGTTACTCCAATCTGTCGCAGCTGGAACGCCTGCCGCTCAGTTTCCTGAAGATCGACAAGTCCTTCGTCGACGGCATCGAGGGCTCCATGCAGAAACTGGCGATCTGCCGCGCCATCATCCGCATCGGTCACGAACTCGGCATCCGCGTGGTGGCCGAAGGCATCGAAAGCGTCGGCCAGGAAAAACTGCTGCATGAAGCCGGCTGCGATTTCGGCCAAGGCTATTTGTTCGCCAAGCCGATGCCGGCCGAAGATTTCACCGGCTACATCCTCGATCAAACCCCGCAGGGAATTTCATTATGAACCTGCACCTGCCGACCCTGTTCATCATTTTCATCCTGGTCGATCTGGTGATGCTGTCCATATTCGTCTTCGCCAGCCAAGTCCATGGCAGTAAGAGCAATCGGTACTGGGCATTGGGGCTGCTGCTACATTTTGTAGCATTGGTCTCCGGCATGCTGCGAACGCAGATACCACCGATTCTGGGCTTCGTGCTGCCGAGCATATTGCTGAGCGTCGCATTCGTGCTGATGTCCATCAGCATCGGCTTGCTGCTGAACTTCCGTCTGAAGTACGCGCTCCACTGGCTGCCGGTGGCGGTCATGATAGTCAGTTCCATACTACTGCGAAACCAACTTCCAGCACTGGTGATCAGCGCCGGATTCATCTATGCGTTGCAGTTTAGCGTCGTGCTCTACATGCTCGGGTCGCGCTGGTACAACATCCATAGCGGTGGTCTCTATTTCATGGCGGTATCGCTGCTCGCCGTCATCGCCGCGTTCTATTTCCGATCGTCCTGGATGCTGACCCAAGATGTCACCGTCCAAATGATGAATAACGGTGACATCATGCTCACCCTGCCTTATCTGACCGGAATCATCGCCAACATCGGCCTTTCCGGCGGCATGCTGATGCTCCTGCGCGACCGCATGGGTGAAAAACTGCTGGAAAACCAGCATTTCATCGACGAAATCGCCAACAGCATTCCCAGCATCATTTTCCAGTTCCGGTTACGGCCCGATGGCACCACGCACTTCCCGTACGTCAATACCCGTGTCCGCAACTTGGGCGTCGACGAACGCGAGCTGAAGGAAGATTCAGAAAAAATCTTCGCGAAAATCCACTCGGACGACTACGCCAATGTGCAGAAGAGCATCATGCAGTCGGCAGAAAGCCTCGCCCCCTGGAATATGCAGTTTCGGCTGTGGAGTAGCAGCGGCCAGTACCGCTGGCATGAGGCCAAATCGATTCCCGAGCGCAAACCGGACGGCAGCATCCTCTGGCATGGCTACATGCACGACATCCAGGAAATGAAGGACATCGAAGAGAAGGTCCGGCATATGGCCGTGCATGACGGATTGACCGGTCTGGCCAACCGATCGCTGCTGGAAAGCCATACGCGTACCGAAATTGCCCATGCCGAACGCAGCCAGTCGAGCTTCTGCCTGATGTTCATTGATATGGACAACTTCAAATACATCAATGACCGCTTCGGACACGGCATCGGCGACCGATTGCTGCAGGAATTCGGCAAGCGGCTGACGGTTACCCTGCGCAAATCCGATTTCGTGGCACGGGTCGGCGGCGATGAGTTCGTCATTCTGCTGCGCGGCATCCAGCAGCCCGAACGCATTCTCGCCATTGCCGAAAAACTATTCGCGACCCTCTCGGAACCCTACCAGATCGACGGGAAGGTGATGAAAGCCTCGGCCAGCATCGGTGCCGCAATCTATCCCGAACACGGTCTTGACCTGATCGCCCTGGAGCGCAGTGCCGATCACGCCATGTACGATTCGAAACGCAAGGGCAAGAACATGATCAGCATTTTCCAAGGCAACCACCCCCCGTGGAGCAGCGCCTAGAAGCCGAAGCCAGCCCCTGCGCCGAACAGCGTGGCCAGCCCCATCACCGCGAACATGGCCGCGGCAATGCCATGCACCAGCTTCATCGGAATACGGGCGGCGAAGCGGTCGCCGATGAATACCGCCGGCACATCGGCAATCATCATGCCGAGCGTGGTGCCGATCACCACCATTACCGGATTCGGATAATGCGCGGCCATGGCCACGGTCGCGATTTGCGTTTTGTCGCCCATTTCCGCCAGAAAGAACGTAATCAGGGTGGCGCCGAATACACCGAACTTCCGGGCGACCTGCATTTCTTCCTCTTCGATCTTGTCGGGAATCATCGTCCAGACCGCCATGCCGAGGAAGGACAGGCCCAGAATCCAGCGCAGGACTTCGGGCGAGAGCATGGCGGTAATCCAGGCGCCGAGCGCGCCGGCCAGCGCGTGATTGAGGATGGTTGCTACCAGAATGCCGGCGATAATCGGCACCGGCTTCTTGAAGCGGGTTGCCAGAAGGAATGCGAGCAGTTGGGTTTTGTCGCCGATTTCGGCGAGCGCCACGACGCCGGTGGAGATGAATAGGGATTCCATTCCGGCTATTTTAGACGGCTTTCGGTACGACCATGACGGTCAGCCGGCCGGTACAGACCAGTTTTCCGGTCCCTTCATCGTGGATATCGACCTGCCACAGATGCGTTCGTTTGCCACCATGCACCAGTTTTCCGGTGCCCCGCACAAAACCGGAGGTTACCGCGCGCACATGGTTGGCGTTGATTTCCACCCCGACCGGCTGTTCACGATCCAAATCCAACAGCAGGCTGGAAGCCATTGAACCGATGCTTTCGATCAAGGCCATGCTGGCACCGCCGTGCAGCAGTCCGGCCGGCTGATGCGTGCGGGCATCGACCGGCATCCGGGCCACCAGATAATCGTCGCCGATTTCAAGGCATTCGATGGCCAGCGTCTGCATCAGGGTATTTCGGCTCCAGCCGTTGACGGTTCCAAGCGGCAGTTTTTTCAAAGGCATGGCAATTCCAAAAAATGGGCGGAAACGATCAACGCAGCTGGCTGTCCTTGCTGCCGCGTCGGTTGTAGCCGCTGTGGGAGGTATCGGCGTCCTGCGTGCGCTGGCAGTCAATGCACAGACGCACACCCGGGACGGCTTTACGGCGGGCTTCCGGAATGGCGGCATCGCAATCCTCGCAGTGTTTCAGACTTTCGCCGCGGGCCAGTTTACCGCGCGCGCGGGCGATGGCCTCTTCAACGCTGGCATCAATTTGGTCCTGCACGGCGCCGTCGCGGCTCCAGCCTCCGGCCATACCAACCTCGTCTCTCAACGATTAATGGCTTATTTTAGTCCATCTCTGCCCGCCCTGCGAGCAAGCTCTCCGTATGCTCTGTACTTCGAACGGAACGAAATGATGTTGTAGGATGATGTTTTAAGAACGAAGCTGCCGCCGTGAAATCCCCGATTACCGCCCTGCTCCTGTTGTTTTCCGTCTGCAGCCATGCCGCCGAGCCGCCCACTCTGATTCTGATGGGCGGTTCCTACCGCACCTGCTCGAGCCTTTTGGCCGATGATTGCCGGCCCGACCAGCGTACATTTCCCGGAGCACGCGACGCGCCGCAATACCGTATTGCACCTGAACGCTTTAACGAAATCCTCGATCCGGCCTACTGGCAAGCACGTCCCGGCGCGCCCGGACGGGCAGCCCTCAAGACTATGCTGGACAATACCCATGCCACCGCAGGCAATACCCTGTTCGATGCACAATCACTCAGCAACGCTTTTGCACGTGCCGATGCCAACACCTGGAACCGATTGCTGACCCAAGAGCAGGATCTGATTCTGTCGGCATTCGAGCAACTGCAGCAACACAACGGCGCACGCAAACGCGAACAGGTCCGCATTGACGGCGGTAACCGGCCTTATGATGCCGCCCTGTTCCGGCACTTGGTCGCCGAGGCCGGAAAGCGCAGCCCGTGGCGGAAACCCCGGATTGCGTTCACCACCTCGGCGTCCGTGAACGGTTTCGATGCTGTCGATTTCTACCGCGACCTGCTGGCCCAGGCCGGTGCAGAACCGGTCTGGTGGCCGGTCGATGCCGCGCTGGCCGAAGCGCGCTTCGGTGGTACCGGCGGCTGTCCCTTTCTGCAGACCATGCGTCAGAATGCGTTCTCAAGCTTGGGGCGAGAGCGTGTCTTCCCCGATCTGGATGCGGAACAAAAGGCCGCCTGCACCGATGCAAAGGCGCTTGATGCGGTTCCGGATACGGTCCAAGCCCTGTTTCTGGATGGCGGTGATCAGTGGCTGCACCGTCAAACCTTTTTCAGCCGCGATGGCACGCCAAATCCCTGGCTCAGGGCCGTGCGGGCGGCGTTTCTGCGCGGCGATCTGGTCGTAGCAGGAACCAGTGCCGGCGCTGCGGTGCAGTCCGGCACAGCTGGCATGATTACCAACGGCACCAGCGTCAATGCCCTCGCCTACGGCGCCATTGCCGTCCACGGCAGCATGCCCGAAGGCTGCGAACGGGCCATGCGCTGTCCGATGCCATTGCGTGAAGATGATCTGACCTGGTGGAAAGGCGGCGGGCTGAATCTATTCGGCAATGTTCTGGTCGATACCCATGTGTCCGAGCGCCGCCGTGAGCTGCGATTAATCACACTCATGGGCGCCCTTGCCGAAGCCGCGGAACATGGGCCGGAGGCCGGCATTGGCATCGATGAAACCAGTGCCTTGACCGTGCGTCTTGTCGCC
>NZ_JBILBO010000033.1:0-2919 GCF_044353605.1 Arenimonas sp.
TTTCTTCCCCGGCAAAGCGGCAAGAGGCGTAGGGCGGACGCAGATCGCACGTACGGTCGGTGAACTGCAAGGCCATGCCGGCGCCTTCAAGCAGGGTTAGGGAGCGCGTGCAGCCGGGAAAGGCCGAGAATGGACCATCGGCGGTAATGTCAGCGATGGACAGACGCCACTGCCAGTGCTCGGTGTTTTCGGGAACACGGACAATCTCGCGCGTGCTGCCGCCGCCGTTTTTCCAGGGCATGGGTACGAATTCGGATTGTGGAAAATAGCGGAAGGCCATGCCGGTAGTGTCGCACAGGGCCGGAGGCCGGGCAAAAAAAACCGCCCGCAGAGCGGGCGGCTGGAGGAAAAAATGGCTCAGCGGGCAGCCGGTTTTTTGACCGCAGCCGGTTTGGGCTTGGCGGCGCCGACACTGATGCGGGCGGCATTGCGCTTGACCGTGGCCGGACCGATGCCCTTGACCTTGGCCAGATCGGCCGGACTGCGGAAGGCGCCATTGGCTTTGCGGTAGTCGACGATGGCCTGGGCCTTGGTCGGGCCGACACCATCGAGCAGACGGTCGAGGGTGGCGGCATCGGCGGTGTTGATGTTGACCTGCTGGGCCGGCGGAGTGACCGCCAGGGCGGCGGAACTGAAACACAGGGCAAGGATGAGGGTGTGCACGAGATTGCGGATGGATGACATGGGATTCTCCGTGGTTGATCTGGCACCAGCGCCAGGTGCAGACAGTGTCGCAATCGGCGCCGGCGGTGTTCAGACGGCAATATCGACAGGACGTGTCAGACCCGTGCCAAAAGCCCTGTCGGAAAATCCCTACCCTGCTAAAATGGCCTTTTCCACGCCAGGATGGATCATGGACAAGCACGCGCTGACCGCCTTCGTTGCCGACCGATGGGATGCCGACATCGTCGGCCAGTTGGTCGAGTACATCAAAATCCCCAACAAGTCGCCGATGTTCGATGCCGACTGGCAGCAGCACGGGTACATGGAGCAGGCCACGCAGCTGCTGGCCGACTGGGCCAAGGCCCAGGCCATCGACGGCATGCAGGTCGACATCGTGCGTCTGGAAAACCGCACGCCGCTGATTTTCATTGAAATCGCCGGCAGCGGCGAGGACTGTGTGCTGATGTATGGCCACCTCGACAAACAACCGGAAATGACCGGCTGGGACGCCGACCTCGGCCCGTGGACGCCGGTAATCAAGGGCGACAAACTGTACGGCCGCGGCGGCGCCGATGACGGTTATGCCCTGTTCGGTTCGCTGACCGCCATCGCCGCGCTGAAAGCGCAGGGCATTGCGCACGCACGCACCGTGATTCTGATCGAGGCCTGCGAAGAATCCGGCAGCTACGATCTGCCGCATTACGTCGATCATCTGGCCGAGCGCATCGGCAAACCGAGTCTGGTGGTCTGTCTGGATTCGGGCTGCGCCAATTACGACCAGCTCTGGTGCACCACCTCGCTGCGCGGTCTGACCGGCGGCAATCTGCGCGTGGACGTGCTCAGCGAAGGCGTGCACTCGGGCGATGCCTCCGGCATCGTGCCGTCCAGCTTCCGGGTGCTGCGGCAATTGCTGAACCGTCTGGAAGAGGTCGATACCGGCCGCATCCACCGCGAGGAACTGCATGTCGCGATTCCCGAACAGCGCGTCAGCCAGGCCAAACGCGCCGCCGAAGTGCTGGGCGAAGAAGTGTTCGACAAATTCCCGTTCCTGCCGGGCATGCGCCCGATGGCCGACGATCTGGGCGAGCTGATTCTGAACCGCACCTGGCGCCCGATGCTGTCGATCACCGGCGTCGACGGCCTGCCCACGCTTGGCAATGCCGGCAATGTGCTGCGTCCGTTCACTGCGGTCAAGATTTCACTGCGTATTCCGCCGATGCTTGATCCGGACAAGGCCGGTGCGTTCGTGAAATCCACACTGGAAGCCGATCCGCCCTATGGCGCCAAGGTCAGTTTCGAATTGGAAAAAGCCTCGACCGGCTGGAACGCTCCGGCGCTGGCGCCGTGGCTGGAAACCGCCATCGAAGACGCCTCGCAGGCGGCTTTCGGTGCGCCGGCGATGTACATGGGCGAAGGCGGCACCATTCCGTTCATGGGCATGCTGGGTGAGAAATTCCCGGGCGCGCAGTTCATGATCACCGGCGTGCTCGGCCCGCACAGCAACGCACATGGCCCGAACGAATTCCTGCACATTCCGACCGGCAAGCGGGTGACCGAAGCGGTGGCGCATGTGGTGGCCGCGCATTACCAGGCCGGCCTGAAAGGCCTGACCATGGGCGTCGCGGCACACGCCGGCCATGCCCAATTCGGCGACCACGGTTGCTGCTAAACCACGGCTGTCCTTAAGGGTTTTCCCCAGCGGCGGGCTTTTTGCCCGCCGTTTCCGCATATGCTACAGTGCAAGAAATACGCCCGTGGGCCGGCGCCCGTTGTACCATTGCCATCTGCAAAGGAATTGCATGTTGAGCTTTCCGCCCGTCCAGCATCTCTACCGAATCGCCTTGTTGCTGACACTGGCGCTGATTGGCGGTTGCATAAAATCTTCCGAGCCCATGGCCAAGCCGATTTTGGTGGGTACCAATACCTGGCCGGGCTACGCGCCCGGCTACATCGCCCGCGACAAAGAGCTTTATGACAGCAAGCTGATCCAGATGCAGCAATATGAATCGGCCATCGAGGTGATGGAAGACTTCCGCAAGGACAAGATCCAAGTGGCGGCGCTGACCATCGACGAAGCCCTGGAGCTGAGCCAGAACGGCATTGCAATCAAAGTCATTCTGGTCGCCAACATTTCCGATGGCGCCGATGTCATCATCGCCAAACCCGGCATCACCTCGGTCAAGGACCTGGCCGGACGCCGGGTCGGTTTCGAGGAAGGCGCACTCGGCCGCTATATGCTGACCCGGGCCCTGGAGC
>NZ_JBILBO010000034.1:0-2759 GCF_044353605.1 Arenimonas sp.
TGCATCTGGTTCACCGGTCTGTCCGGTTCCGGAAAATCCACCATCGCCAATCAGCTGGAACAACGCCTGTTGGCCGGCCACCACCACACCTATGCGCTCGATGGCGACAACGTCCGGCATGGTCTGAACCGCGATCTGGGTTTCACCGAAGCCGACCGCGTCGAGAACATCCGGCGCGTGGCGGAAGTGGCACGCCTGATGGTGGATGCCGGTCTGATCGTGCTGGTGTCGTTCATCTCGCCGTTCCGCAGCGAACGCGACATGGCCCGCGCCCTGTTCAGCGATGACGAGTTCATCGAGGTGTTCGTGGACACGCCGATCGATGTCTGCGAACAGCGCGATGTCAAAGGCCTGTATGCCAAGGCCCGGGCCGGACAGTTGCCGAACTTCACCGGCATCTCTTCGCCCTACGAGGCGCCGTTGCATCCCGAGTTACATCTGCGCACCGCCGAGGCCCCGGTCGAAGATCTGGTCGAAGCGATTCTGAAACGGATCAGCTGAGTGGCGCGGCACCGGCCTCGCCGGCGCCGCTTTCGGTCAGGTAATAGATGTGGCTGCTGAGCAGTGCGTATTGCACGTATTCGCTCGGCCCCAGCTGTTTCAGAAAGTCCTGCATCAGGGCATTGGCATTGTGCTGCGAGTACCCGTGTGATTCCGGGTGCCGCACCTGCACCCGCGGATCGACCACCGCGAACAGTTTGTTGGCGTAGGTGAAGGCCATGAATACCCAGTCGATGCCCCAGCCGTACAGGTTCTTGGAATAGTCCAATGCGCGCATGCGGGTGATGGCCGCCTTCGACAGCGAGAACACGATGCCGTCGGTCTGCGCCACCAGCTTCATCGGGCTGTTGAAGAATCGGCCGAGCAGGGTGTGCTTGAGCGGATAGGGCGTGAAGCTGATCAAGGGCGCCCAGACCGCGATGCGCGGGTACTCGCGATGGGCCCTGCGGCTGGCGGTCACCAGACCGGCCCAGTCGTCGCAGTCGCAGTCGGCATGAATCACTAACAGCAAGTCAGCATCGGCCGGCAAATGCTCCAGACAGGCATTGAATTTATCGGCCCAGAACAGGGCGTCATCGCGGCGAATCATTAGGCAGTCGGCCTCGGGCGCAGTCTGCGGATCGGGATCGGAATACACGATGCTGACCACATCGCTGACCGCGGCCACGTCCCGGGCAATGGCGGCAGCTCTGGCGTGCTGGCCTTTCCAGGAAATGATGAACGTGTGCAGACTCGGCATGGGATTTCCGGCGCGGGCGTTTTCACGCATACTGGCATTGTAGCGCATCGCCCAGAGCCCGCATGACCGATCATCTGTACCAGATTTATTATTCTGAAAGCTCCCGGCAGCAGTTGGATCCGGGCTTTTTGCCTTTGGACAATCGGGCCAATCCGCGCCCGGACTGGCGCGAGTATTGGCCGATCCGGCAGTTTTTGTTGAATACCCCGCTGGATGAACATGCCCGCTACGGTTTTTTTTCGCCCAAGTTCCGTGCCAAGACCGGACTGGATGCGGTGGACGTCACCCAATTTCTGGCCGGCAGCGAGGCCGAGGTTGTGCTGTTCTCGCCGTTTTTCGATCAGTCGGCGTTCTTCCGAAATGTGTTGCTGCAATCCGAGCAGGCGCATCCGGGGTCGGCCGCGCTGTTCTCGGCGATGCTGACCGAACTCGGGCTGCCTCGCGATCCGACCACTTGGGTGACCCATGCCGGCAACACCGTATTCTGCAATTATTTCGTGGCCACCCCAGCCTTTTGGCGGACATGGCTGGCGCTGTGCGAGCGTTTGTTTGCCGTGCTGGAAGCCGATCCTGCGCATGTCCTGAATGCCGATACCGTACATGACCGCGGACGTGCGCCGCTGAAAGTCTTCTTGGTGGAACGCCTGGCCACTGTGCTGCTCACCAGCGATGCATGGCGTATCCGCGCCTGCAATGCGGAGTCGATGGCCTTGGCCGATCCGATGTTCGGACCTTACCGCGATGTCCTGTATCGCTTGGATGCCCTGAAGCTGGCCTACAGCGTGCACGCCGACCCGCAGTATCTGGCAGGTTTCAGGAATCTGCGTTCAGCACTGGTGGCACAAATCCAGCGCTCGCGCCTGGCTTAATCGGTTTTCGGCACGAAGCGGTCGGTGTAGATTTCGTAGCTCAATTGGTGAATGGGCTTTTGGTACTGCCGTTCCATGAAGCTGACGATTTTGCCATTGTTCTGCAACAGTATCGGTTCGCGGCCGCCGAGCATGTCATGATTTTGCTTGGCATCGGGAATGGTCAGGCCTTCGAAGGCCGCTTCGACTTCCGTGCTTGGAATTTTCAGATACCAGGCCAGATCCTGGGCCACGGTTTCTGGCGCGGTCTTGATCAGCGTCGCCGCGTCCAGCCAGCCTTTGATCAGGGCGCGCAGCGTTTGCGGGTTGGCCTCGGCGTACTCGGCACGGATGACCAGCACGTCAATGATTTCATTGGGCAACTGTTTGCTGTTGAATATTTCGACACCATCCAAGGCCAATAACTGGCCACGGTAGGGTTCGAAGGTGACGACGGCATCGACCCGGTCGTTCTGGTAGGCGTCCACGCTGTCGTCGATCAGGATGTTGACGGTGCGCACCGCATCCGGTTTCATGCCGTTAAGCTCCAGGGCCCGGGTCAGCATATAGCGGCCGAGTGCGCCTTCCTCGAAACCGACCCGGCGTCCGGCCAGGTCCTTGACCGAGGTGATGCCGGGTTTGGCGATGATGACATCGGCGCCATCGGAAAT
>NZ_JBILBO010000015.1:0-27713 GCF_044353605.1 Arenimonas sp.
ACGGCCAGTCCAGCTCCCGTCCGCTGCCATCACTCAAAACCGGAACGCGGGCGCCATAACGGCTTTCCAGCAGCGCATCACCGTCGATGAAGTGTGATTCGAAGTCGCGCACACCGGCGGCATGCAGGATTTCCCAGGCGTCATCGCACAGGGCGCAGTCGTCGCGCTGAATTAAAGTGAGCATGTGGTCGGGCTTTTTGGCATCATAGGCACAAGATTTTAGCCCAAGGTGGCACGGCATGGCAGTCAGTACCTTCGATCTGTTCAAAATCGGCATCGGCCCGTCGTCTTCACATACGGTCGGACCGATGCGCGCGGCAGCCCGCTTTGTCGAGCGCTGGCTTGTCGAAGAAGGTCATCTGGCAGCCTGTTCTCGCATCAAGGTCGAGCTATTCGGATCACTGGCCTTGACCGGCAAAGGCCATGGTTCGGACAAGGCGATCCTGCTCGGCCTTGAAGGCCAGTGGCCAAACAGCATCGATCCCGACACCATCGAGCCGATGCTGGTGCGCATCCGCAAGGACAAGAACCTGAGGCTAAGCCCCAAGCACGGCATCGCCTTCGATGAAAAAACCGATCTGGTTTTCAACAAACGCCAGAAGTTGCCGTTCCACAGCAACGGCATGCGCTTTACCGCATTTACGGCCGATGGTGCGCAGCTGGCAACCCGCGAGTACTACTCGGTTGGCGGTGGCTTCGTGGTCAACCAAGATGAAGCGGCGCAGGACCGTATCACGGCCGATACCACCGTTTTGCCCTATCCGTTTAATAGCGGCGATGCGCTGATTGCGCAATGCCGTGAACATGGCCTCACCATTGCCGAATTGATGTGGGCCAATGAGCGCGTCTGGCGCAGCGATGCCCAGATCGGCGAGGAACTGGATACAATCTGGAGCGCGATGCAGCATTGTCTGGAACGCGGCACCCGGATGTCCGGAATTCTTCCCGGTGGTCTGAAGGTGGCAAGGCGGGCACCGAACATGCTTCAGGAATTGCTGGCACGCCCGGAAGCGGCGATGCGCGATCCGCTGACGGTGCTGGACTGGGTCAATCTTTATGCGCTAGCGGTCAACGAAGAAAACGCCGCCGGTGGCCGCGTGGTGACCGCACCGACCAATGGCGCCGCCGGCATCATTCCGGCGGTGCTGCATTATTTTGAGCGTTTCTGCCCGAACGCCAGCCCGAAAGGCATCCGCGATTTTCTGCTGACGGCAGCCGCCATAGGCATCCTGTACAAGGAGAACGCATCCATCTCGGGTGCCGAAGTCGGTTGTCAGGGCGAAGTCGGCGTGGCCTGCTCGATGGCGGCCGGCGGTCTGACTGCCGCGCTGGGTGGCAGTCTCGGCCAGATCGAAAACGCTGCGGAAATCGGCATGGAGCACAACCTTGGTCTGACCTGCGATCCGATCGGGGGCCTGGTTCAAATTCCCTGCATCGAGCGAAATGCCATGGGCGCGGTCAAAGCCATCAATGCGAGCCGGATGGCATTACGCGGCGACGGCAAACACCGGGTCTCGCTCGATAAGGTCATCAAGACCATGCGTGATACCGGCCGTGATATGGCCGAGAAATACAAAGAAACCTCCCGTGGCGGCCTGGCCGTGAATGTGATTGAATGTTGAGGTGATTGGCCTGGGACAACTTCCCAAAGGAGCCGGGCGGTGAGCGTGTTGTGGCAGAGCTTGCAGCGACGGCGCGCGGATGTCCATATGGCGCACGTACTGAAAAAGATCACGGTGGCCGAGCATTGTGAATCGAAGGCAATGATCACCCAGCTGCGCGAACTGGGTGTCGATAAAGTCCAGGGCTACGGCATCCATAAACCGCAACCCATCAACGATTACTTCCAGCAGGCGGACTGAATGCGCTTGATGGCGTTGTACCTGCTTCTGATCCTTGCGGCATTACCGGCCGGCGCGCACACGCGTCTGGTGGTGAATCGGCAGACCCTCGAAAACACGGTCAGCGTCGAAACCGAACTGTTCGGGCCGGTGCAGATTCAGCTGCGCCACCGACGCAGCGGCACATTGCTGGCCGAGCAGATACTGGATGGCCCCGGGGTATTCACCTTGTCAGGGCTTCCGCCCGACAGCCTCTCCGACCTGGAATTACAGGCCGTGCCCGGCCGGCCATCCGCTTCGCGACTCCTTGATTACCGGAAACCGTTCAGTGAGTATGCCGATTGGCGGATCAGCCAGGGTTTCCATGGCCAAGCCAGCCATGACGATACCCTGAACGCCTATGCCGTCGATTTTACATTGCTGATGGGAACTCCGGTCAAAGCCGCGCGCGCTGGCGTGGTGATGGAGATCATCGACAAGCATCCGGACCGCGGCGGCGTCCGGCGCTCCAATCTCGACAATGCCAATATCGTCCGCATCGTGCATGAGGACGGCAGCATGGCGGTATACGGCCACTTGCTGCAGGACAGCGTGACGGTGAAGCCCGGACAATGGCTGCCGGCCGGGGCGGTCATCGCCCAGAGCGGCAACAGCGGCTACTCGCACGGTCCGCACTTGCATTTCGCGGTCCAGATCAATACCGGCATGCAACTGCAGTCGGTGCCGTTCCGCATGCGCGCCGCCGATGGCAGCGTGCTGGTTGAACCCTGAACGCGGCTTCTGACGGGGCCGGAAGCCCGTATGCGCAATGCTATAATTGACCAACGATTTTTCGAACCGACCCCATGACCACCGAACACGCCCTGCAAACGGCCCGGCGCCGCACCTTTGCAATCGTCTCGCACCCCGATGCCGGCAAAACCACGCTGACCGAAAAACTGCTGCTGTTCGGCGGTGCCATCCAGATGGCCGGCTCGGTCAAAGGCCGCAAGGCCGGCCGCCACGCCACCTCGGACTGGATGGCGCTGGAAAAGGAACGCGGTATTTCGGTGACCTCATCGGTCATGCAGTTCCCCTATGAAGATTGCATCGTCAACCTGCTCGATACCCCCGGCCATGCCGACTTCGGTGAAGACACCTATCGCGTGCTGACGGCGGTCGACTCGGCCTTGATGGTGATCGACGTCGCCAAGGGCGTGGAAGAACGGACCATCAAGCTGATGGAAGTCTGCCGACTGCGCGATACGCCGATCATGACCTTCATCAACAAACTCGACCGCGAGGGCCGCTCGCCAATCGAACTGCTCGATGAAGTCGAATCGGTGCTCGGCATCCAGTGTGCGCCGGTGATCTGGCCGATCGGCATGGGCCAGCGTCTGAAAGGCGTGGTCCATCTGCTCAGTGGCGAGGTGCACCTGTTCGAACCCGGGCGCAACTTCACCCGCCAGGATTCCACCATCTTCGCCTCGCTTGATGATCCAGGCCTGCTCGAACGCATCGGCGCGCCGATGCTGGCCGAGCTGCGCGAGGAACTGGAACTGGTGGAAGGCGCCTCGCATCCGTTCGACAAGGCCAAGTACCTGGCCGGACAGCAGACCCCGGTATTCTTCGGCTCGGCCGTCAACAACTTCGGCGTGCAGCTGCTGCTCGACTTCTTCGTCGAACACGCCCCGGCGCCGAAACCGCGCGCCACCACCGTGCGCGAGGTATCGCCGCAGGAAGAAGCCTTCTCCGGCTTTGTATTCAAGATCCAGGCCAACATGGATCCGCAGCACCGCGACCGCGTCGCCTTCCTACGCGTCTGTTCGGGGCGTTTCGATGCCGGTATGAAAGCATTCCACGTGCGCAGCGGAAAGGAAGCCAAACTGGCGAACGCCCTCACCTTCATGGCCTCCGACCGCGAACATGTCGAAACCGCCTATCCGGGCGATGTCATCGGTCTGCATAACCACGGCACCATTTCCATCGGTGATACATTCACCGCCGGCGAGGCGATGAGTTTCACCGGCATCCCCAACTTCGCACCCGAGCTGTTCCGGCGCGCGCGTCTGCGCGATCCGCTCAAACTCAAGCAGCTGCAGAAGGGTCTGGCCCAGCTTTCCGAGGAAGGCGCCACCCAGTTCTTCCGCCCTTTGATGTCGAATGACCTCATTCTCGGCGCGGTCGGCACCCTGCAGTTCGACGTGGTCGCCTACCGCCTGAAGGATGAATATTCGGTGGATGCCAGTTTCGAACCGATTTCAATCAGCACCGCGCGCTGGATCCGCTGCAAGGATGCCCGCAAGCTCGAAGAGTTCCGCGAAAAGGCCGCGCAGAATCTGGCCATCGATGCCGCCGGGCAACTGGTTTACATCGCGCCGAGCCGGGTCAATCTGCAGCTGACCGAAGAGCGCTGGCCGGACATCGAATTCCTCGCTACACGCGAACATGCGCACGCCGTCGGCATCGATTGAGCACATACTCCAATCAAACCGCGCTAGGATGAACGATGCATACTGAACACCATCTGCGCGCCGAGTTCTACAACGCCGTCACCCACGGCCTGGGAGCGTTCCTGAGCGTGGTCGGCGGCATCGTGTTGACCACGCTTGCAGTGCTTTACGGCAACGGCTGGCAGATCACCAGTGCCGTCATCTTCAGTCTGTCGCTGATTGGTTTGTACGGCGCGTCGACGCTGTACCATTCCACCCATGATCCGGTGGCCAAGAAGCGCTACAAAATCCTCGATCACTGCATGATCTACGTGCTGATTGCCGGCAGCTATACGCCGTTCACCCTGATCGCACTGCGCGATGACGGCGGCTGGTGGCTGTTCGGCATCAGCTGGAGCATCGCTTTGGCGGGAATCATCTTCAAACTGTTCTTCACCGGCCGCTTCGAAGTGCTATCGACCCTCATGTATCTGGCCATGGGCTGGATGGTGATGTTCGCGATTGGCCCGATGATGCGCAATGTCGGCACCGCCGAGCTGGTCTGGCTGGGAATCGGCGGCTTGTTCTACAGCTTCGGTACCATTTTCTATCTGATGGACCGCATCAAGCACAACCATGCCATCTGGCATGCCTTCGTATTGGCCGGCAGTGCCAGCCATTTTGCTGCCATCACGCTGTTGGTGGTATGAGCTTTAACCGGCAATATAACGCTGGAGCTGATCGATTTCATGCGCTTGTTCGGCAATCACGGCACGGACGCAATCGCCGATTGAAACCAGACCGATAACCTTGCCATCTTCCAATACCGGTAGATGTCGAATGCGGCGTTCAGTCATGACTGCCATGCAGTGATTGATGCTGTCACTGGAAGTCACCGTGATTACCGGAGAGCTCATGATGTCTGCAACGGCTGTCTTGGCCGAAGACCGCCCCTGCAGGATGACCTTGCGCGCGTAATCCCGTTCGGTGAGGATACCCAGGAGTTGATGATCACGCATAACCAGTACGGAGCCCATGTGATGCGCGGCCATCCGTCCGATGGCCTCCAGAACCGAGGCTTCCGGCGTCAAGGCCTGAACACCTTCGGATTTTTCCAACAGTATGCGTGCAACCGTCATGACACTCCACTCCCGATACCCGACAAACACAGTGTACTGTCGGAACCCGGAAACACCAAATCAGCGGCAACATCCGTCAAGATAGGCGGTACCGCCCAAGCGCTGCATCTGGCGCTGGATGCCGCGGCTGCGGCGCTGCACGTAGGGCCCGGGCTTGGCAACGCTGTATTTCTTCGGATTGGGCAGCACGGCGGCCAGCCTTGCCGCCTGTGCAGGGCCGAGTTTTGCGGCAGATGCCCCGTAATAACGTCGCGCGGCCGCTTCGGCACCGTAAACCCCGTCGCCGAACTCCACCACATTCACGTACACCTCCAGAATGCGGCGTTTCGACCAGAAGGTTTCGATGAGCAATGTGTACCAGGCCTCGAGACCCTTGCGGACATAACTGCGGCCGCTCCAGAGAAACAGATTCTTGGCCAGCTGCTGGCTGATGGTGCTGCCGCCGCGGATTTTCCGGCCGTTTTGATTGCCGCGGTAGGCCTTCTTCATTGCTGCGATGTCGAAACCGTGGTGCTCCGGAAAACGCTGGTCTTCAGCGGCAACAACCGCCAAGGGCAGTTGCCGGGAAATGTCGGAATCATCGCGCCAGCGGTAATCGACACGGAAGCGCCAATCACCGTCCACCCAGGCATCCAGCATCCGGCCGGCCATGAAACTGCTGCCGACGGGATCGACCCATTTCAGCACCAGCACCTGTGCCGATGTCAGCAGCACGAACGCCAATGGCAGCCCGATCAGCAGCCGTTTCAGGCGATTTCTGAATGTACCGCGTCTGGCCAAGCAACAACTCCGGTGATTGCGCGTAAAATGGCAAACAGTTTACCCAAATCCCGACGCCGTGAGGACGCATGCCCATTGAACGCGACAGCCTGACCCGATTCCTGCTCAATCGCGCCCACGTGCGCGGTGCGCTGGTGCGTCTGGGTGAAACCTGGCGTGACATCGCCGAACGCACCGCATACCCGCCGGCCGTGGCCGATCAGCTTGCCCAGTGCACCGCTGCTTCGGCATTGTTCACGGCTTCGCTGAAAATCAAGGGCCGTGTTTCCATCCAGCTGCGCGGCGATGCCAGTGTCCGTCGCCTGTTCGCCGAATGCACCACCGAAGGCACCCTGCGCGCGATTGCGCATTTCGATGCCCCGGTACCTGAATCTCTGCATCCGGCGGATTACGGCGATAAAGCCATGTTGGCCATCACCATCGAAAACGAAGCGGTCAAAGGCCGCGAACCGCAGCGTTATCAGGGCATGGTCGGCCTGCAAGCCGACAGCCTGAGTGAGGCCTTCGAAGGCTATTTCAGACAATCGGAACAACTGCCCACCCGCATTCTGCTTTTCAGCCGTGGCGACGAAGTCGCGGGCATGCTGATTCAACAATTGCCCGAGAAGCATTGCA
Source organism: Arenimonas sp. (assembly GCF_044353605.1). Classification (GTDB taxonomy): domain Bacteria; phylum Pseudomonadota; class Gammaproteobacteria; order Xanthomonadales; family Xanthomonadaceae; genus Arenimonas. The sequence continues at coordinate 6,787 of NZ_JBILBO010000015.1, forward strand.
AGCCGGAAGATTGGCGGCGGGCGCAGATGCTGTTCGATACCCTGCGTCCCGAAGAGCTGTTTGATCTGGCCCCTGAAGATATCCTGTATAGGCTGTTCCATGAGGAATCAGTGCGGGTGCTGGAAACCAAGCCGCTGTGCTTTGCGTGCTCCTGCAACCGCGAACGGGTGGAAAACGCGCTGATCAGTCTTGGCCGGACCGAAATCGAAGAAACCCTGGCCGACACCGGCGACATCACGGTGCACTGCGATTTCTGTGGACAGGCCTACCGCTTCACCGCCGAACAAGGTCTGTCGCTGTTCTGGCCGAAAAGCGCCCCAGCGCCCAACGACCGCCTGCACTGAACGGCTTCGGCAATTCCGGTGAACTTCCTGCCGGTTTTGCCGTCCAAGGCCAAGGAGACTACAATGGCCTTGATGAAGCGCACACCGCTCGCCCTGTTGACCGCCACGCTGTTGTTCGGCACGGCGGCGCTTGGCCAGGAATCGACACGGCAATTGTTGAAACCCAACACCACACCGACCGTGATTCCGGTCTGGAACGTGCACAGCGGCCAGATTGAAGGCCTGCTGGTACTCGAAGACGACCCGCAGAAGAAAAACCGGGCCTGGGTCCGTTCTGCCCGCACAGGCAATCCACTCGGATCGCTTGTGGGCGTGGATGGCATCAATTTTGACAATGGCATGGCCATCTACTGTGCCGGGCAAACCAGCAGCTTCAGCCAGCTCAACCTGCTCGATTCCTGCCAGATCGGCAAGAAATCGGTGCGCTATCCCGCCATCAACAGTCCGGGTCTGGAAACCAAGGCCATGCTGCAGCGCAAGAACAACGGTGCGGATTTAGGCGTGCCCGGACTATCGTCCAGCCAGCGGCGCTTCATGACCACCGAATTCGATTTGCCTGCCACCGGCGGCAAGTCGCTCAATCTGTCGCCGACCAAAACCAATCAAGGCTGGGTGTCGATCAACGGCGAACTGACCCGCGCCAAACTGATTCCGGCATCGCAGTTTCCCAATGGCGTACCGACGGAATGGGACCGCAAGACCTTCGAAATTCCCGAGCGCCAGAAGTCCTTGTCCGGCGAAGTGGTCGGCAATGTGGTGCAGATTCCCGGCCAGGATAATCTGCAATCGATCGGTGCCGGCGTCAGCTGGAAGACGCCTTGGAAAGGTAAAGTCTCGGTGGGTGCCGAAAGCCTGCTCAGCCAGGGCCGCAGCTCTTTGAACATGGACAACACCGCCAGCGCCCCCATTACCGACCAGCGCATCGATGGCGTCCGCCCCTATGTGCGGGTGGAAATCGACCTTTAAGATTGGCACTTCCACGGATGACATGACGGGCGAAAGCCCGTTTTTTTATGGTCGGCATGGCACAAAAAAAACCGCCGGCTTGCGCCGGCGGTCAGATGTTGCAAGGGGTGTAACGTTATTAGAAGTCCTGACGGTACGACATGTACCAGTAGGCGCCGCCCGGCAGATCGTATGCAGCATCGAAGCTGTGGGCGAAGGTGTTGTTGGTGAAGATCGGCGGTTCTTTGCCGAACAGGTTGCGGGCACCGACGGACACGGTGGCATCCCACGGTGCTTTCCAACCCACGTTCAGGTCGTGAACGGCGTAGAAGCCCGAGTTATTCTTGCCGGAACCGTCATAGTCGTTGCAGTACAGGAAGCAACCTTCGTAGATGTTGGACATCGTACGGGTGGTCCAACGCACGTTGTAATCACCTTTGCTCCAGTCGATGGTCGCGACGTTGCGGTATTCGAAGCTCGGCGAGCCGGTGTAGGTACCGACTTCGCTGGAGTTCCAGACACCCGCGGTGCTGTTGAACGACTGGGCGTTTTCAAGCCAGCTGGTGTCCAAAGCGAAGCGGAAGTTACCCCAATCGCCGGCATCCCAACGGTACACGGCACCCAGATCGATACCCGAAGCGCGGTAGCGGGCCAGGTTGGTACGGGCGGTACGGACTTGAGTCACCGAACCGGCAGCATCGCGGACGACGTTGGCACAGAAGACGGCATCCGGAGTGAAGCCACTGGTACCCACGCAACGGGCCATCACGTTACCGGCCGAGAGGGTGGTTTGCAGGTCGAACAGGTCGACTTCCCAGTAGTCCACGGTCAGATCGAGGCCTTCAACCCAGCTCGGGCTGTACACGAAACCGTAGGTCATGGTGTCGCCGTATTCCGGCAACAGGTTGGCGTCACCGCCGACCAGGGTGCGGATCTGCGGATTGGACTGCAGCACACCGAAACCGGCAGTACCGGTCAGACCGGCAGCCGTACAGGCCGCGGCGTTGGCCACGTTGTTCCAGGCGGTGTTGGCCACGTTCGAACGGCAGGGATCGGTCACTTGCGGGAAGCTTTCGCCACCACCGCCGTACAGATCGACCGCCGACGGAGCGCGGAAGCTTTCACCCATCGAGAAACGGAACATCAGGTCGTCGATCGGCTTCCACTTCAGGCCATACATGGCATTGGTCGGGGAACCCGGATCGTTGGTGGTGAAGGTCGGACCCACGAAGCCCTGGGCCGAGTAATCGGATTTACGCACGGCAGCGCGCACTTCCAGTTCTTTGGCCAGGAACACGTCTTTCAACAACGGGGCAGTGATTTCGGCGAAGAATTCAGTCACCGAAGTTTGACCTTTGGTCGGCTCGGAGAAGTTGTCCGAGGAACCGCCACCGGCAACCAGGGCATCCGGTTGGTCGAAGGCCAGGTCTTTACGGGTTTCGAAACCGACGGCGAAGCTCAGCATGCCGGCAGGCAGTTCGAACAGATCACCGCTCAGGTTACCGCTGTAACCGGTGGTGGTGTTGCCCGAAGTACCGACTTGGGTGTAGCTGACGTAGTTGATCATGCGCTGGACTTCGTCCGCAGTCACGGTACGGCCGGGTGCGGCGCCGTTGATCTGGGTACCCAGACCGAGGTTCGGGCCACCGAACACGTTGTACGGAATACAGTTCTGGATGCGGGTAGCGTAGCTGGCACCGCAGTACAGGCTGTCGGAGCTGGCATCATAACCACCGGCGCCCACGGCATTCTTCAGGTTGAACAGGTTCAGGTAGCCGGTGCCTTTCTGATCGTACTGACCGTCATTGCGCATGGCAGTGAGATCCCACGAGAAGTAGCGCTCGCCGATTTCGAAGCTGCCTTCCAGGCCGAGTTGCATCGAGAAGATGTCGTAATCGTAGGTCGGGTTACGCGGACCGACGGCGATGGAGCGGTGGCCCCAGGTACCGATGGTGACGCCGAACGGGTTGAACGGCATGGCGACGTCGATCGGAATGCGCCACTGCGGACCGTTGGCACCGGACCAGGAAGCGGTGACCGGCACTTCGGCCAGCTGCTGGTTCGAGTAGCGCTTGGTGTAGTTGACGCGGGTGTAGGCAGTGATGTTGTCGGTCACTTGGAAGCGGCCGGCGGCAAACAGGTTCAGACGCTGGGCCGGTTGCTGCAGGTAGTTGACCGGCGCGAAGTTGTAGGCGTCGGTGAAACCGCTGTACGGACGGGTATCGGCCAATTGATAACCATCACCCAAATTGGCAGTCGGATTGACGGTACGGCTGCTGCCGGTGTTCACGGTTTGGCTGCTGCCGATGACGAAACGACCCCACGCCGGGAAGCTGGAGCCGAACGGACAGGTGGTGACGCTCGGTCCGTAGATGTTCTGGAAGTACTGGGTACATTCATAGTACGGTTCGGTCGAGATGTAGCGATCACCGGCCATGATTTCTTTTTGCTCGGAGTAGCTGATCGACATCACGCCGGAAGCGCGTTCACCGGCGGCACCGATGGTCAGGTCGGCAGCGCGCTGTGCGCCGTCGCCCTTGGCGGTTTGGCCGTAGGAGATGCCGAACTGGGCGCCTTCGAAGTTTTTGCGGGTGATGATGTTGACCACACCGGCGATGGCGTCCGAACCGTAGATGGCGGAGGCGCCGTCTTTCAGCACGTCGATGCGCTCGATGATGGCGACCGGAATGGTCGACAGATCGACGGTACCGTCAAGGTCAGTGACCCAACGCTTGCCGTCCACCAGAACCAGGGTACGGTCAGCGCCGAGACCACGGAGGGAGATCTGCTGCGAACCATCGGAACCGTTGGTTTGGGTGGTGGTGGTGGACAGACCCGAACCGTCCGAAGACGTGATGCTGTTCAGGATGTCGAACACGTTGGTCAGACCGGATTTTTCGATGTCGGCGCGGGTAATCACGGCGACCGGCTGGGTGGTTTCAGCGTCGACGCGCTTAATACGCGAACCGGTAACTTCCACGCGATCCAAAGTTTTGGCTTCTTCTTTTTCCTGGGCAAAGGCGGTAACCGATGCTGCGGAAGAGGCGGCGCCAACAAACAATGCAAATTTAATTGCATCTGAAAGCTTAGTCACATTAGACATTTTGTCTCTCCAAATTGATAAATGAGCCTTGGTGAGCCTCAAAGGATGGTTTATTTGAGGTTCAGGCACTTTCAACTCTAACGCAATTTTTACAATATGCCAACCCATTCGAATGAAAAAATTATGTTAATCCCGAGGCTCTGAAACTGAACCGATTTAGGGCGCCGTTATTGATTTTTAGTCCAAATATTTCAATATCTTAGAGTGCATATTCGGCATGGCATGCATATTACAAGCAACCCCGTTCAGGAAACTCACGGACTCACGCATGCGCCTGCAATGTTAATTTATCGTTATTTTCCGCAATGTGTCGGAACTGTGTCGCGACCACACCCGTCATTCAGGGAACGGGAACCATTCGCATCGGCTGCACGGCCTGCCAAAAAAAGACCCCGCCGAAGCGGGGTATCGCGGAAAGGGAAAGTGATGGGACTTACACCAAGGCTTCCGCCGTTTTCTCCAATTCGTCGAACAGCGCCCGCGGCGTGCGCTCGCCGAATTCTTCCAGGTAATCGGCGATGGCGCCGATTTCGGTGCGCCAGGCGTGGGTATCCACCGTCAACAGGGTTTCGAGATCCGAATCATTCATGGCCAAACCGTCGCGGTTGATCTCGCCGGCTTCCGGCAGCGTGCCGATGGCGGTGACGCGACCGGATACATTGCCTTCAACGCGCTTTATCATCCATTCCAGCACGCGCATGTTGTCGCCGAAACCCGGCCACAGGAATTTGCCGGCAGCGTTCTTGCGGAACCAGTTCACATGGAAGATTTTCGGCAAGCGCGCACCGGCCATATCGAACGACAGCCAATGTGCGAAGTAATCGCCGAAGTTGTAACCGGCAAACGGTTTCATCGCCATGGAGTCGCGGCGTACCACACCGACTGCGCCGGTTGCGGCGGCCGTGGTTTCCGAGGCCATGCCGGCGCCGACCAACACGCCGTGTTTCCAATCACGCGCTTCGAACACCAAAGGCACCAGCGATTCACGGCGCCCGCCGAACACAATGGCGGACAGCGGTACGCCCTGCGGATCTTCAGCCTTTGCGGTGTAACTCGGGCAGCGTTTGGCGGACACGGTGAAGCGTGAATTCGGATGCGCGGCCGGACCGTTGGCCGGATCGTAGTCGCGTCCCTGCCAGTCTTTCACCGGCACGCCATCCGGCAAGCCTTCCCACCAGGGTTGATTGTCGGCGGTCACCGCGACATTGGTGAAGATGGCACTGTCGTTCAACATCGCCAAGGCGTTCGGATTGGTTTTGGCGCTGGTGCCCGGTGCCACGCCGAAGTAACCGGCTTCGGGATTGATCGCATACAGGCGGCCATCGGCGCCGGGGCGCATCCAGCAGATGTCGTCGCCGACCGTCCAGATTTTCCAGCCAGCGTTGCGGTAGCCTTCCGGCGGAATCAGCATGGCCAGATTGGTTTTGCCGCAGGCGCTGGGAAACGCCGCCGCCATGTAATGGGTTTCGCCCTGCGGATTTTCCACACCCAGAATCAGCATGTGTTCGGCCAGCCAGCCTTCTTTGCGCGCCTGCCAGGACGCAATGCGCAACGCGTGGCATTTTTTACCGAGCAAGGCGTTGCCGCCGTAACCGGAGCCGAAACTCTGGATGCCGAGCTCCTCCGGAAAATGCATGATGAAACGGCGGTCAGGGTTGAGATCGCCGGTGGAATGCACCCCTTTGACGAAGCTGCCTTCGCGCTCGATGCGCGCAAGTGCCGCGGCACCCATGCGCGTCATCAGACGCATGTTGATCACCACATAAGGGCTATCGGTGATTTCCACGCCGCAGCGCGACAGCGGTGAATCGATCGGGCCCATGCAATAAGGAACCACATACAGGGTGCGGCCTTTCATGCAGCCTTTGTACAGCGCATCCATTTTCGCTTTGGCTTGGGCCGGCGACATCCAGTGATTGTTGGGACCGGCGTCGTCACGATTCGTCGTGCAGACAAAGGTCAAATGCTCGACACGGGCGACATCGGACGGACTGGACCGGTGCAGGAAACAGTTCGGGTGACTGCGCGGATTCAGGGCGATGAGATCGCCTGTGGTCAACATCATCTGGACCAGGCGCGCGTTCTCGGCATCGGAGCCGTCGCACCAGTGCACCTGATCGGCTTCGGTCAGGCTTGCATACGTATGTATCCAGGCGTTCAATTCAGGAAGTTGGCTGCTCATCAGTACTCTCGGAAAAGGAAAGGGGAGTGACCGTTTCTGGTTGTGATTGTCGGTCGTGAGGGGATTATTTTAACCGCCCGAGGGGATTAATGTCTCGGTCAGATGCGCCACGTACTGCTCGAATTCGGCATGGCTGAGCTTGGGCGTACCCAATTGCAGGTTCAGCTGCAGGAATCCCACATACGAGGCATACACCAGAATGGCGCGGCTTTGCGCGGTTTTACGCGGCAAACCCGCCTGACGCAGGCTGGCGGTCAGGTAATCGATGCGGCGCTGCGAGACCCGCGCCAGCACCGGCTTGACCAGGGGATGATCGATGGCCTTCAGCAATTCGCTGTAGATCTTGTGGGCTTTGAGTTCCTCGGCCACCAGGGCGATCAGCGCGGTCAGCCGGGCCTGCGGGTCGGGCAAGGCATCAAGCTTGCCGAACACCTGCTCCTGCTCCTGCGACTCCCACAACTCCAGCGCGGCCTGAATCAAGGCATCCCGGGATTCAAAATGCCAGTAAAAGCTGCCTTTGGTGACGCCCAAGCCCTTGGCAATCATCTCGATGGCGATATTCTGCAAGCCACCCTCGGACAGCGCATCCAGCGCGGCCTGCTGCCAATCACTTGATGTTAAACGGTTTTTTTCCGTGATTGCGCTGGCTGATGTATTCATGTTGCGGTCTTCACCTTTTCCATACTCTGGAGTATTGACAAACCCCATCAAGCTGTCAATACTTTAGCGTATGGTGGCAAACCCCGCAAGCGTTCTGCCATCGACGTCAATCCCAATTTTCTGGAGCGTGTTATGAGTATCCTTGCCCCGTGGCTGGCCCTGATTCTGGTCATCGCCTTCGTGAGCTACCACCGGTTCTCCTTGGCGGTATTCGCCGCCATCGGCGGATCCGCATTGGTGGCCTGCGCCCTGCTCGGCGCATCGTCGCTATCGGTCATTGCCGCCGCCATCGTGCTGGCGCTGATCGTGCTGCCGCTGCTGATCACTCCCATCCGTCAACGCTTCATTACCGCTCCCCTGCTCAGCTTCTACAGCAAAATCCTGCCGCCGCTGTCCGATACCGAAAAAGTCGCGCTGGAAGCCGGCACGGTCGGCTTCGAAGGTGAATTGTTTTCCGGCAAGCCCGATTGGAAGACGCTGCTCAGCCAACCCAAACCGGAATTGACCGCGGAAGAAAAAGCCTTCCTCGACGGCCCGGTGGAAACCGTGTGTGGCATGGTCAACGACTGGGAAACCACGCATGTGCATGCCGATCTGACCCCGGATGTCTGGGAGTATCTGAAGGTCAATAAATTCTTCGGCATGATCATTCCGAAAGAATACGGCGGCCTCGGCTTCTCGGCCTATGCGCACTCGCGCGTGATCATGAAGCTGGCCTCGGTCTCGGCCACATTGTCATCCACCGTGGGCGTGCCGAACTCACTCGGCCCGGGCGAACTGCTGCTGCATTACGGCACCAAGCAACAAAAAGATTACTATCTGCCGCGTCTTGCTGATGGCCGTGAAGTGCCCTGCTTCGGCCTGACCGGTCCGACCGCCGGCTCCGATGCCACCTCCATTCCCGATTTCGGCATCGTCTGCAAAGGCGAATGGGAAGGCGCCAATGTGCTGGGCGTGCGCTTGAATTTCGAAAAGCGCTACATCACCCTGGCCCCGGTCGCCTCCATCGTGGGTCTGGCCTTCCGCCTGTACGATCCCGATGGTCTGTTGTCCGACCAGAAAGACCGCGGCATCACCCTGGCGCTGATTCCGCGCAACGTCAAAGGCATGTCCATCGGCCGCCGTCATTTCCCGCTGAACTGCGTGTTCCAGAACGGTCCGATTTACGGCAAAGACGTGTTCGTGCCGCTGTCGCAACTGATCGGCGGCGAAGATTACGTCGGCCAAGGCTGGCGCATGCTGGTCGAATGTCTGTCCATCGGCCGCTCGATCACCCTGCCCTCGACCTCCAGCGGCGCGGCAAAATTGGCCGCTGTGGTTTCCGGTGCCTATGCCCGCATCCGCAAACAGTTCGGCCTGTCCATCGGCCGCTTCGAGGGTGTGGAAGAAGCACTGGCGCGCATCGCCGGCAATGCCTACGCCTCGAGCGCCTTGTCGCAATCCACCGCAGCCGCCGTCGACCGCGGTGAAAAACCGGCGGTGCCTTCGGCCATCGCCAAATACCACTGCACCGAAATGGCTCGCGAAATCGCCAAAGACGCCATGGACATCCACGGCGGCAAAGGTGTCATTCTCGGACCGCGCAACTACCTCGGCCGTGGCTGGCAGGCCGCGCCGATTTCGATCACGGTCGAAGGCGCCAACATCATGACCCGCAGCCTGATGATTTTCGGTCAAGGCGCGATCCGCTGCCATCCCTGGGTGCTGAAGGAAATGCAGGCCGCGCAGTTGGCCGACCCGGTGCAGCGCCTCAAGCAGTTCGATGCCAACCTGTTCGGCCACATCGGCTTCGCGTTCTCCAACGCCGTGCGCTCGCTGTTCATGGGCCTGACCAACAGCCGCTTCGGCGCCGCACCCACCAGCGGCGTGACCCAACGCTGCTACCGCAAACTCAACCGCTATTCGGCCAATCTGGCTTTGGTGGCCGATACCTCAATGCTGCTGCTCGGCGGCAAGCTGAAGTTCAAGGAAAGCCTGTCCGGCCGTCTGGGTGATGTGCTCAGCCAGCTGTATATCGCCAGCGCCATGCTCAAGCGTTTCGAAGACGAAGGCCGTCCGGCCTCCGATGAAGCGCTGATGGCCTATGCCTTCAACGAATGCGTGTTCAAAATCGAACGCGCGCTGTCCGGCGCCCTGCGCAATTTCCCGATCCGCCCGGCCGCCTATCTGCTGTGGCTGCTGGTGTTTCCGTTCGGCCGTCGTGCCCAGGAGCCGAGCGACCGTCTGGCCCACCGTGCCGCCGCCATGCTGATGTCGCCCTCGGATGCGCGTGACCGTCTGGCCGATGGCGTTTTCCTGACGCCTTGCGCCAACAATCCGGCCGGCCGCATCAATGCCGCGCTGGTGAAAGTGATTCTGGCAGAACCGGTCGAGCGCAAATTCCTGAAGGCGCTCAAAAACGCCGACATCGAAGCACTCAGTTTCCCGGAACAGCTGGACGAAGGCGTGCGCGAAGGCTGGATCAGCAGCGACGAACGCAAACAACTGGAAGAACTGCGCGAACTGACCTGGGATGCCATCAGCGTCGATGATTTCGACCACAGTGAACTCATCGCCGCCAGCGCTCTGAAAGGCAAGGCCTACAATCAGGCCGCCTGATGCAAACGCCCTTGCTCGCACTGTATGGAAAAATCAGCCGGTGGCCGTTTGGCCACTGGTTTTTTTCGAAAGCGGTCTGCCTCAAGGCACCCTACTTCGGCAGCATCTCGCCGGTGATTACGCGCCTTGAAGTCGGCCGCTGCGAAGCCGTCATCAAAGACCGGCGCGCCGTGCACAATCACATCGGCACCGTGCATGCCATTGCCCTGTGCAATCTGGCCGAACTGTGCGCCGGCGTGATGACCGATGCCAGCCTGCCGAAAGACATGCGCTGGATTCCGAAAGGCATGACCGTGTCTTACCTGAAGCGCGCCAAAGGGCGGATGCATGCGATTGCCACACCGATGATTCCGATCATCTCATCCGACACCGGCTACGATCTGCCGGTGAATGTGGATGTTCTGGATTCCGCCGGCGACAAGGTGTTCCATGCCGAAATCCGGATGTGGATGAGTCCTCGCAAATAGATTCGGTCGGACTTGCAGCCACGATTAAGGAATATCGCGGCCCATGCGTTTTTCGATCTGGATTACGCGCCAGGCATTCAGGCACATCAATGCCGCCACCAGGAAGCCGCCGGCGAACACCACAGTCGAGCCGGCCGCCGCCAATCCTTTATGGACCCAGGAAAAGGTCAGATCGCCGCCACGGTAAACCGCGGTATCAATGAATGCCTTGGCTTTGTAACGGGATTCACGGTCGACGCGGGTGTACAGGGTTTCACGTGCCGGTTTCGACAGCGAGAACTCGCCGGCGCGGGTGGCAATCTGTACCGCCGCCACCAGCAAGGGCACCGGTGCCGCACACAGCGCGGCATAGCCGAGCAAAATGGCGAAAGCCGGAATCAACAGCATCGGCGCCACGCCGAAGCGCCGTAATAAAGTGCGAGTCAGAAATACCTGGATAAACAGGGTTACGGCATTGATGATCAGATCAATGCGTGAGAAGAACTGCGTACGTGCCTGTTCGTCGGTGAAGAAGGCCTTGGCGATGGCAGCCTGCTCGTTGTAAAGCAGAGTGCCGACACCAACCCCGAAAATCATAAATCCGGCCAAGGCCCGCAGCAATGGCGTCTGCCAGACCAGTTTCATGCCAGCCCACATGCTGCCACCAATGACCGCGCTTTTCAGGGAATCGGCACGCTGGCGATCGGCCCAGCGTCCGAGCACATGGATGCACAGACAGCACAGCCCGAGCAGGAACGCCGAAACCAGCATCAATGGCGCGATGGAACCCAATACATTGATCAGGATCTGGGCCAGGATGGGGCCGAGGAAGCCGCCGATGGTTCCGCCCGCCGCGATATATCCGTAAAGCGTCCGCGCCTCGGCATCGCTGTAGATGTCGGCCATGAAACTCCAGAACACCGAAACCGCGAACAGATTGAATACGGCCAGCCAGATGAAGAACAAAGCGCCGCGGCCGTCGGTTTTCTGCTCGAACAGACTGTAGAAGCCCAGAAGACAAAGGATGAACACGCCATAGATGACCGGCAGGAAACGCCGACGCGGCAGATTGCCGACCAAAGCACCGTAAAGGGGCTGCAACAGAATCATCGCCAGGAAGGTACCGGTAAACAGAGCCTGCAGGGTGTAATCCGCCAAAGCGATGCCATGGGAAGCAAACCAATCCACCATCGCTCCGGGAAACACGTCCATGGCATTGGCCGATGACCCCATGGCTTCGCGCACCGGGCGCAGCAGGTAATAGGCGGTCAGCAATAGGAAGAAATACAGAAACGACCACAACAGCGCCGGGGTCTGCCGGCCGTGTTCCCTGAATTGGACGAGCTTGTCGAACATGTACGGCAATCCTGTGGCGGTGAATCATTAAAACACAGTCCAGCACCGGCTGGCAGGACACCGTTAGAGTATCTGCTCTATGCCGCGGGCATAGTCTGCTTATAGTCATCATTAAAAGACCAAATATGTACGATTACATCATCGTGGGCGCGGGATCCGCCGGTTGTGTTCTGGCTAACCGGTTGAGCGAGAACCCGGATGTGCGCGTCCTGCTGCTGGAAGCCGGCGCCAATGACTGGAATCCGCTGGTGCACATGCCGGCCGGTATCGCCCAGCTGGTCGGCCAGAAAGGCGTGAACTGGGATTACAACACCGCCCCCGACCCCAACCTGAAACAACGCAGCCTGTGGTGGCCGCGCGGCAAAGTGGTCGGCGGTTCAAGCTCGATCAATGCCATGTGCTACATCCGCGGCCATGCGCGCGATTACGATGAGTGGGAAAGTCTCGGTTGCGACGGTTGGAACTGGAACAGCGTGCTGCCCTACTTCCGGAAAGCCGAAGGCAATGTCCGCGGCGAAGACCATCTGCATGGCGGCGATGGTCCGCTCACGGTTTCCGACCCCCGACACCTGAATCCGCTCACGCCGGTATTCTTGGATGCCGCTGGACAGGCCGGCTTTGAGACCACCAAGGATTTCAATGGCGCGCAGCAAAAAGGCTTCGGCTTGTATCAAACCACCACCCGGGAAGGCCGCCGCTGCTCCAGTGCCGTCGCCTATCTCGATCCGGCGCGCAAACGGCCGAATCTGAAAATCATCACTAAAGCCACGGCTTCCCGCGTGGTGTTCGAAGACGGCCGCGCCAGCGCCGTGGTCTACGCCGTTGCCGGCAAAGGCGGTTTCTGCGAGGCCGCCAGCCGTGAAGTCATCCTGTGCGGCGGCAGCATCAATTCTCCGCAACTGCTGATGCTGTCCGGCATCGGTCCGGCGGCACATCTGCATCAGCACAACATCCCCGTCGTCGCTGATTCCCCCGGCGTCGGTGGTAACCTGCAGGATCATCTCGACGCCTGCGTGCTGCACAAGTGCACGCAGGACATCACCTATGACTCGACGAGCCCGATGCTCGCCGGCCTGCAGTTCCTTCTGTTCAAACAGGGACCGGGCACCAGCAATGTCGCCGAATCAGGCGGATTCTGGGCCTCTCCGCTGGCCGAAGACGAACGCCCGGACATTCAATTCCACTTCGTTCCGGCACAGCTCGATGATCACGGCCGCAACAAGATGCCGGGCTCGGGTTACACCTTGCATGCCTGCTTCCTGCGCCCGAAAAGCCGTGGCCGTCTCACGCTGACCGGCAACAGCATGGCGCACAAGCCGCGCATCGACGCCGGCTATCTGTCGGATGCGGCCGGCTTCGACATGAAAGTCATGATCGAGGCGGTCAAACTCTCCCGCCATTTGCTGGCACAGCCGGCATTCGATGCCTACCGCGGCCCGGAGGTGTTTCCCGGTGAGAGTGTACAGAGCGATGCCGAACTGGAAAACTTCATCCGCGAGAAAGCCGAATCCATCTACCATCCGGTCGGCACCTGCAAGATGGGCGCCCTCGACAATCGCGACGCGGTGGTCGACAGCCAGTGCCGTGTCAAGGGCGTGCGCGGTCTGCGCGTGGTCGATGCCTCGGTGATTCCTAAGCTGATCGGCGGCAACACCAACGCGCCCACCATCATGCTGGCGGAGCGCGTGGCGGACATGATCAAAACCGGTTAACGGTTTTCCGAAATCTCGATGCCGTCCATGCCCTGCGACAGGCTGGCGGCGTCACCGCCCTGGGCCAGTTTGATTTTCAGACGGACTTCGTTGCTGGAGTCGGCATAACGCAGGGCCGATTCGTAGCTGATCTCGCCGGCCTGGTAGAGCTCAAACAGGCTCTGATCGAAAGTCTTCATGCCGAGCAGGGTCGACTCCTTCATCACTTCCTTGAGCTTGTGCACTTCACCGGTACGGATGTAATCCTGCACCAGCGGCGTGCCGATCAGGATTTCCATGGCAACGCGGCGCTCCTTGCCATCGGCAGTCGGCACCAATTGCTGCGCAATGATCGCCTTCAGGTTCAGCGACAGATCCATCAGCAACTGGGACCGGCGCTCTTCCGGGAAGAAGTTGATCATCCGGTCGATGGCCTGGTTGGCGTTGTTGGCATGCAGGGTACAGAACACCAGATGACCGGTTTCGGCGAACACCACGGCATGATCCATACCCTCGCGGGTGCGCACCTCACCGATCATGATGACGTCCGGCGCCTGACGCAGCGTGTTCTTCAGGGCATTATCCCAGGAATCGGTATCGATGCCGACTTCACGCTGGGTGATGATGCAGCCCTCGTGCTTGTGCACGAATTCGATCGGATCTTCGATGGTAATGATGTGGCCGGTCGAATTCAGGTTGCGGTAACCGATCATCGCGGCCAAGGTCGTCGATTTGCCGGTACCGGTCGCGCCCACGCACAGGATGATGCCGCGCTTGGTCATCGACAGCGATTTCAGGATGATCGGCAGGTTCAGTTCTTCGATGGTCGGAATCTTGGTTTCGATCCGGCGCAGCACCATGCCGACCTGGTTGCGCTGGTAGAAGCAGCTCACCCGAAAACGGCCGATGCCGGCGGCACCGATGGCGAAGTTGCACTCGTGGGTCTTTTCGAATTCTTCACGCTGCGACGGGCTCATCACCTCCAGCACCATGTCGCGGCTCTGCTGCGGTGTCAGCGGATTCTGGGTAATCGGCGAGACCTTTCCCTGCACTTTGATTGATGGCGGCACACCAGCGGTGATGAAAAGATCCGACGCCTTTTTGTGGGCCATCAGTTTCAGGAAGGAGGTGAAATCAATACTGCTCATCGCGCTTCTCCGTAGCTTTATTCGAACAGGCGTTTATCTTTGGCATAGCCCCAGGCCTGTGCTTTGCTGACCTGGCCCTTCTTGACCAGATCGAGCATGCACTGATCGAGCGTCTGCATGCCGGTCGCTTGGCCGGTCTGGATCGAGGAATACATCTGCGCGACCTTGTCTTCGCGGATCAGATTGCGGATGGCCGGTGTCGCCACCATGATTTCATGGGCGGCGATGCGGCCGCCGCCTGTTTTCTTCATCAGGCTCTGCGAAATCACGGCCCGCAGAGATTCCGACAGCATTGAGCGCACCATCGCCTTTTCGGCGGCGGGGAAAACGTCAATGATGCGGTCGATGGTTTTTGCCGCCGAGCTGGTATGCAGCGTACCGAATACCAAATGGCCGGTCTCTGCTGCAGTCAGCGCCAAGCGGATGGTTTCCAGATCGCGTAACTCGCCGACCAGAATGTAATCCGGATCTTCACGCAGGGCCGAGCGCAACGCGGCTTCGAAACCATGGGTATCGCGGTGCACCTCGCGCTGGTTGATCAGACATTTCTGGGACGCATGCACGAATTCAATCGGGTCTTCGATGGTCAGGATATGGCCGAATTCATTCTTGTTGACATGATCCACCATCGCCGCAAGCGTAGTCGATTTACCGGATCCGGTCGGACCGGTAACCAGAATCAGACCCTGCGGCTGCTCGATCAGCTCCCGGAAGATTTTAGGGCACCCAAGTTCGTCGAGGGTCAGGATTTGACTGGGAATGGTGCGGAATACCGCCGCCGAACCGCGGTTCTGGTTGAAAGCGTTGACGCGAAAACGGGCCAGCCCGGGAATCTCGAATGAGAAGTCGACTTCGAGGAACTCCTCGAAATCACGACGCTGCTTGTCGGACATGATGTCGTAGACCAGGGCATGCACCTGTTTGTGGTCGAGCGCCGGAATGTTGATCCGGCGAACATCGCCATCCACGCGGATCATCGGCGGCAGACCCGATGACAGGTGCAGGTCGGAAGCCTTGTTCTTGACCGAAAACGCGAGCAACTCAGCGATATCCATATATTTTCCCCTAATCCGTGGCTATCATGGCACAGTATCTGACTCAGTATACCCCCCCAGAATATTTCGACAAGTCATGCCGGATTTGGCCCTGAACCTGCAGTCCCTGCAAAACGCCCTAGCGGCCTGTGCCACCGAAGGCCGGGCGCCGGCACTGCTTGCCGTCTCGAAAACCCAAAGCGCCCAGCGTGTGGCCGAGTGCGCCGCGCTGGGACAGCGCGCCTTCGGCGAAAATTATGTGCAGGAAGCCGTGGCCAAAATCATGGCTTTGGCGCCGTTGGAACTCGAATGGCATCTGATCGGCCCCCTGCAGTCGAACAAATGCAAAACCGTCGCCGAGCACTTCGACTGGGTGCAGACCGTCGACCGGGAAAAAATCGTGCCGCTGCTGGCCCAGTACCGCCCAGCCCGGCTACCACCGCTGAATGTGCTGATCCAGATCAATATCGATGAAGAAGCCGGCAAGTCCGGCTGTTCACCGGACAGTACCGCCAAGCTCGCCGATCTGATTGACAGTTTTCCGCGCCTGCGTCTGCGCGGGCTGATGGCCATCCCCGATCCGGCGCACAGCCAGGACGGCGTGGCCTTCAAGCGCATGCAGGTGCTTTACCGGACATTACAACCGCGCCATCCACAAATGGATACCCTGTCCATGGGTATGAGCGACGACTACCCGATCGCCGTCACGCATGGCGCCACTTTGGTTCGCGTCGGCAGCGCCCTTTTCGGCCCGCGACCGCCGCACAGTGAGGACACATGAAACCCACCATTGCATTCATCGGCGGCGGCAACATGGCGCGCAGTCTCATCGGCGGCCTACTCAAGCAGGGCTACGATCACTCCAGCATCCGTGTTTCGGAACCCTACGCGCCGACACGGGAGGCCTTGGCCATCGAAACCGGCCTCACTGTTTTCGATGACAATCCACGTGCCGCAGCCGGCAGTGCGGTCTGGCTGTTCGCCGTGAAACCCCAGGTCATGAAAACCGTCTGTGCCGAACTGAAAGATCTGGCCCAGCGTGAGCGTCCCTTGGTCCTGTCGATTGCGGCCGGCATCACGGCCACGCAGCTGGAGAACTGGCTGGGCGGCAACCTACCGGTGGTCCGCATCATGCCGAACACGCCGGCCCTGCTCGGCGCCGGTGCCAGCGGCCTGTTCGCCAATGCGCGGGTCAGCACCGAACAGAAAAGCATTGCTGGAAATCTTTTCGAGGCCACCGGGCTGTGTGCCTGGATTTCCGATGAAGCGCAGATGGATACCGTCACCGCGCTCTCGGGCAGTGGCCCGGCTTATGTGTTCCTGCTTTGCGAGGCCATGCAGATGGCCGCTGAAAAACAGGGCCTACCCGCCGAGGCGGCCCGAACCTTGGCGGTACAGACCTTCGTCGGTGCGGCGCGCATGCTGTCCGAATCGGGCGAACCGGCGGACGTACTGCGCCAGCGGGTAACCTCGCCCAATGGCACCACCCATGCCGCGGTCACTGCTTTCGAGAACGGCGGGCTGCGTGAACTGGTGCAGACAGCGCTCGACGCCGCGCGCGATCGTGGCGAGACCCTGAGCCGCGAGAACGATTAATCTCTCTGCCAGCTGCGGATGTGCGCAGCCATGGCCTTGAGGCCGTCGCTCAAGGCTGCCGGCCCGGGTTGCAGGATGATCGGGGATTTGATTTCGAACATCTGGCTGTTGCGCACGGCCGCGATATCCTGCCATCCCGGACGCACGGCCACTTTTTCCGGCCGGAATTTCTTACCGCACCAGGACCCGAAAATGATATCCGGATTGCGGGCGATGACCATGGAGCCATCGGCCATGATGCGGTTCTTGGCCATGGGCTCGGCGGCAAGCTCGGGCAGAATGTCATCGCCGCCGGCGATGCGGACCAATTCGGCAACCCATTGAATGCCGGAAATCAAAGGCTCATCCCACTCTTCGAAATAGACTTTCGGGCGCTGCGCATTGCGCGCTGCTTGATCGGCCACCGCGGCAAGATCAGCCTGCAGTTTGTCGGCATACGTCCGGGCTTTATCGGCAGCGCCGACCAGAGCGCCGAGTCGGCGGATGTAATCCAGAATGCCGTCCACACTGCGGTGATTGCTGATCCAGACTTCCACGCCATGACCGATCAGCGCCGAGGCGATGCCGGCCTGGATATCGGAAAAACCGACGACGAAGTCCGGCTTCAGCGCCAGGATGTCGTCGATTTTGGCACTGGTAAATGCACTGACCTTCGGCTTTTCCCGGCGCGCCTGCGGCGGGCGCACGGTGAATCCGGAAATGCCGACGATGCGGTCCTGCTCGCCGAGCGCATACAGCACTTCGGTCGGTTCTTCGGTCAGGCAGACGATCCGGCGCGGCCCGGTCATGGATACAGCATCACCTGCGACCAGACCCCGTTGTTGCGCTCGTAACATTGGCGCTCATGCAGGCGGAACTGGGCGCCATACCAGAACTCGATGCGCTCGGGCACCACGCGGAAGCCCGACCAGTGCGGCGGCCGCGGCACCGGTGCGCCTTCGTATTGTTTTTCGACATCGGCATAGCGTTGCTCGAACTGCTCGCGCGAGGCCAGTGGCTGGGATTGCAGTGAGGCCCAGGCGCCGATCTGGCTGCCGCGGGGCCGGCTGGCGAAATAGGCATCGGCTTCTTCGGCGCTGACCGGTTCGACGGTGCCCTCGATCTTGACCTGCACCCCTTCACGCAGGTGCCGCCAATGGAACAAGAGCGCGGCCTGCGGATTGGCCGCCAACTGCCGGCCTTTACGGGAACTGAAATTGGTATAGAACACAAAACCGCGTTCGTCGAAGCCTTTCAGCAACACGGTACGCGCGGCCGGTCGGCCGTCGCGACCGACCGTGGCCACGGTCATTGCCGTCGGTTCCGGGTCGATGCTTTGCTTGGCCTGTTCCAGCAGGTCGCTGAAGGTGGCCAGTGCAGAAGTGTAAAGTTGGTCCATGGGCGTTCTCCTTGCTGGCTATTGTGGCCTGTATTGCGGCAAGCTAATGTGATTTCGGTCAAACTCCGGACACGGCATAGCTTTGACGGTAGCTCGGGTATGCCGGCGCCCAACCACTGGCCTTCAGGCGGGCATTGGCAACGCGACGACCGGAAGGCGGCGGCGCGAATCCGGGCAAAGCGGCAAGCCCGTGACTGGCACGAATCCAGTTGACGACGTCAAGCTGCAGTGCCGGTTCATCATCGCTGGCAATCCAGAGCGGCTCCGGATCCGGTAAATCCAGCAGATGCGAAACGACTGTGGCGGCATCGGCGATATGGATGCGGTTACTCCAGGCATTGGCGATGCCTTCGCCCAGCAAGGCCTTGTTGATCAGCATATTCCGGCCTGGACCGGTGATGCCGCTCAAGCGCAGAACGCGGTTGCCGGAATGCATCAGGTTCAGCCGTTCGGCTTCACGCAACATCCGGCCATTGAAGCTCTCCGCCATGGCCGGGCTGGTTTCATCCACCCACTCACCGGCATCCTGAGCATAGACTGCCGTGGAACTCACCAACAGACAACGCTTGGGCTGCAGCACCTCGCAGGCCATGGCCAAGCCATCGACATACAGCCGACGGTAGGCGGCTTCATTGCGGGCATCGGGCGTGGCGCAGAATACCAGCCAATCCGGTGCTGCGGGCAGGCGCTTCAAATCCTCCAGTTGTGAGAGATCGCCGGTCACCGCCTGCACACCCTCGGGCATAGCCACCGGTCGACGACGCAGCGTCGCCACGGCATCTCCGGCAGCGATACGCTGCTGCGCGACACGCCGACCGAGGTCGCCGGCACCGAGGATTGCGATCTGGAAAGCCATCTGCCGCCCGTTACGGATTATCAACGGCAATGGTAGCATTGAGGCATGAACGCGAGGTCAAACCTTATTCTGATCGGCCCCATGGGCGTGGGTAAAACCACCCATGGCAAATGGCTGGCACGGCAATTGGGCAAGGCATTCGTGGACCTGGATGCCGACATCGAAAACCGGACCGGGGCCAGCATCGCCGACATTTTCGAGCTGGAAGGCGAAGCCGGCTTCCGGCGGCGCGAATCGGAAGCCCTGGCCCGGGTGTTGTCGGAAGACGGGCAGGTCATCGCTACCGGCGGCGGTGCAGTGTTGAATGAAGACAACCGCACACTGATGCGGCAGCGCGGACTTGTGGTGCACCTGCACATCCCGCCCGAGCAGCAATTGCAACGCTTGGCCAATGACCGCAAACGGCCGCTGTTGCAGAGCGAAGACCGCGCCGGCAGGCTGCAGCAGTTGTATGAAGTCCGTACTCCGCTGTACCGGGGATGCGCCAATCTCAGCCTGGATCTCAGCCGCATGCCGATGTCACGGATTCGCCCGCATCTGCTGCAGGCCATTACCGAATTCCGCAATACCATGGAACCCCCGCATGCCTGAATTGACCGTCAGCCTCGGCACACGCAGCTACCCGATCCGCATTGCCGATGGCTTGCTCGATGCTGCCGCATCCTTGCCGATCACCGGGCCCTGCCTGATCGTCAGCGATGACAACGTGGCCCCCTTGTATGCCGAGCCGCTGAAACGCGCCATCGGCCGGAGTGACTGTCCGATCTGGCAGATGCCCGCCGGAGAGCCGGAAAAAAATCTGGCCCGTTTCGCCGAATTGCTGCAGGCGATGGCAGCACAGGGCTTGAGCCGCAATGCCACGGTATTGGCTCTGGGCGGCGGTGTCATCGGCGATCTGGCCGGTTTCGCGGCCGCTTGTTACATGCGTGGCATCGCTTTCATCCAGATTCCCACCAGCCTGTTGGCCATGGTTGATTCCTCGGTCGGCGGCAAGACCGCCGTGGATCTGGCCGCCGGTAAAAATCTGGTTGGCGCCTTCCATCAGCCGCAGGCGGTCTGGATTGATACCGCTGTTCTGGCCACCCTGCCCGATCGCGAATTCCGCGCCGGCCTGGCCGAGGTGGTGAAATACGGCGCGATTGCCGACCCGGAGTTCTTTGCTTGGCTGGAACAACAGGCCGATGCCCTCATCGCCAAAGATCCGGCAGCCTTGGCGTATGCCATCGCCCACTGCTGCCGGCAGAAAGCCGGCGTGGTGGCCCGCGATGAAACCGAACAGGGTGAGCGCGCGCTGCTGAACTTCGGACACACCTTCGGGCATGCCTTGGAAGTGCTGACCGATTACGGCACGTTGGTGCACGGCGAAGCCGTGGCCATCGGCATGCATCTGGCGGCCGCGTATTCGGCACAACACGGTCTGGCGCCGGAGTCGGATCGGATCCGCCTAGAACAGCTCTTGTCCCGCTTCGGATTGACTACCGCCATGCCTTCGGGCGTAGACAGCGAAGCGATGCTGGCCAAAATGCGTCTGGACAAGAAAGCCGTCAGCGGCAATCTACGCCTGATTCTGTGGCACGGTATCGGGAAAGC
>NZ_JBILBO010000008.1:0-78460 GCF_044353605.1 Arenimonas sp.
AGGTTCGCCAGTTCATCGGAGTCCGGAATCAGGATTTCCGCGGGATCCAGCCGAGCCAGTTCGGCCGCCAGTTGATCGGCATCGGTGGCGAAACTGAGCAGGAACCGTCCAGCCGCGACATCCGCCCAGGCCAGTCCGTAGCCCTGCCGGGCCTGCGACACCGACAGCAACAGTTGTTCGCGGCGGTCATCGAGCAGGGCTTCATCGGTCAGGGTACCGGGCGTGATGACCCGCACGACCTTGCGCTCGACCAGGCCTTTGGCCAGAGCCGGGTCGCCGATCTGCTCGCAGATGGCCACCGATTCGCCGAGTGCTACCAGACGTGCCAGATAGCCATCGGCGGCATGGTAGGGAACGCCCGCCATCGGAATGGCGTTGCCTCCGCTCTGGCCGCGCTGTGTCAGGGTGATGTCGAGAAGGCGGGCGGCCTTGCGGGCATCGTCATAGAACAGTTCGTAGAAATCGCCCATGCGGAAA
The DNA here is from genome assembly GCF_044353605.1 of Arenimonas sp. Classification (GTDB taxonomy): domain Bacteria; phylum Pseudomonadota; class Gammaproteobacteria; order Xanthomonadales; family Xanthomonadaceae; genus Arenimonas. Next base: position 478 of record NZ_JBILBO010000008.1, read on the forward strand.
AACAGCAGCACATCGGGGTATTCGGCTTTGGCGCTGAAGAACTGCCGCATCAACGGCGTGTGCTGGGAGAAATCGTTCGAAGCCATGGGGTTTTCGCTTATGCTATGGCCATAGTCTAACCCGAGGCAGACCCTGCTTGAACGCTTTCGTTGATGGATCTGATAATGCCCTGCAACAGCTGGCCCGGCAACTTGGCGAGCGCCTTGTGGCGGAACACCTGACTTTGTGCACGGCAGAAAGCTGCACCGGCGGCTGGATTGCCAAAATCCTGACCGATATCCCCGGCAGTTCTGCGTGGTTCGACTGTGGCATGGCCGCATACAGTTACGAGGCCAAACAGGCCCTGTTGCGCGTGCGACCGGAAACCCTCATGGAACATGGCGCGGTCAGTAAGGAAACGGCGCTTGAAATGGTGTCCGGCGCGTTGATCACATCCGGCGCCAATCTGGCGGTTGCCGTTACCGGTATCGCTGGTCCGGGTGGTGGCTTGCCGGGCAAGCCGATCGGCACGGTCTGGATTGCCTGGAAGCGAAGAGGTCAGTACCCGAGTGCCGAAGTGTTCCATTTCGCGGGGGATCGCGAGGCCGTACGCCGGCAGACGGTTGCTGTGGCCTTGCAAGGGCTGATGCCGCTGATAAAGTAGTCATTCAATATTGGCCTTCATCAGTTTGGCCGGAATATTCAAGCAAGGACTTAAAGAAATGCGTGCAATCAAACCGCTTTTGCTTATTCTTCTCGCAACCACGGCATGCCATGCCTCCGCAAAGCCCGCCGCCGAATTCGTCCCGCAATGGGCGAAATCAGCCGTGTGGTACCAGGTTTTCCCCGATCGTTTCCGCAATGGTGATCCGTCGAATGATCCGACCGTGGCCGATATCGCCGGTGCCGATCCGATGGAGCCGCCCAAACAATGGCGCGTGCACCCCTGGGGCAGCGATTGGTATCAGTTGCAGGATTATGAAAAAGCCAACGGCGAACCGGAGCTTTGGAAGCATATGCAGCGTCGGCGCTACGGCGGTGATCTGCAGGGTATCATCGACAAGCTCGACTATCTGAAAGACCTTGGCATTAATGCGATTTATTTAAACCCGGTTTTTGATTCGCCATCCCACCATAAATACGATGGCGCCAGTTACCACCATATCGACCCGAATTTCGGACCTGACCCGAAAGGCGACCGTGCCTTGATGGCCAAAGAAAACCCCGGCGATCCGAAAACCTGGGTGTGGACCAAAGCCGATGAACTGGCATTGACGCTGATTGCCGAGGCGCACAAACGCGGCATCCGGGTCATCTTCGACGGCGTGTTCAATCACATGGGCTTCAACAGCTTCGCGTTGCAGGACGTCCGCCGCAACAAGATGAAATCGCCATATCTGAGCTGGTTCACCATCAAGAACTTCGACGACCCGGTCTCCGGTGTTCAGTTCGACTACGAGGGTTGGTGGGGCAACAAATCACTGCCTGAGCTTCGCGAAGACGCCAAGGGCATCGTGTCTGGGCCCAAGGCCTACATCTTCGCAGCTACCGAACGCTGGATGAACCCGAAAGGGAAGGGGACGCAGCATGGCATCGATGGCTGGCGTCTGGATGTCGCCTACATGGTTGCGCATCCGTTCTGGAAGGACTGGCGCCGTCATGTCAAAGCCATCAATCCCGAGGCTTACCTCACCGCCGAGATCGTCAATACGCCGGACGTGGTGAAGCCCTATCTTCAGGGTGACGAGTTCGACGCTGAAATGCAGTACAACTTCGCGTTCACTGCGGCCGAATTCCTGTTCAACGAGGGAAAGTACGGCATCACGGCCCGAGAATTCGACCGCAAGCTGGCCGAGTTGCGTACGCTTTATCCGCCCGGGGTGGCTTACGTGAACCAGAATCTGTTCGGCAGTCACGATACCAACCGCATCGGGTCCTATATCGTCAACCGAACCCTGGGCAATTTCCGCGACTGGGGGAAATGGTTCCAGATGTCGCAGCCGATCAACAATCCCGAATTCAGCGTACGTAAACCGAATGCATCGGAATTGCAGCTGCAGAAACTGTTCGTGGTTCTGCAGATGACCTACGTCGGCGCTCCGATGGTGTATTACGGCGATGAAGTGGGCATGTGGGGCGGCAATGATCCGGACGACCGCAAGCCGATGATCTGGCCGGATATCGCCTATGAAAAGGAACGTGCGCTGCCTCGGCAGAACCTGCGTCCGGAATCCGAGGCCGATACGGTGGTGCAGAATCTGGAATTGCACGCTTTTTACAGAAAGCTGATCGGCATCCGAAACGCCCATCCGGCCCTGCAAATCGGCTCGTACCGGACATTACTGGCCGATAACGGCGATGAGGTGTTCGCCTATGAACGGCATGCCGGCGGTGAAACGCTGTGGGTGATTCTTAATAATTCAGCCAGTCAACGCAGGGTACGCCTGCCACGCGGGAACTTCGACGAATTCGAGGACCTGCTGAATGACCGGACCTATGTGGGCCAGCGCCCAGAGGTGGAGTTCACCGTGCCTGCCAAGCAGGCAGCGGTCTTGCGCGCCAATCGGATTCCGTTGAATGCCGGGCCGGTGAAAAAATAAACGAGCGGCGTATTCCGACAGCCCCGGATGGCGCCGCTCAAATCTTCGATTTGTCGAGCGGCCGCTCGCGGTGCATCAGCGTCCATTCGGCATGCTCGGCCAATGCGGCCTCACCCAGCGTGCGAAGGATGCGACGCCGTTCTTCATCAGACCGGCTGCTGTCGAGGCGGCGTTTGGCGGCGTTGAAAATACGTGCCATGAAACGGTACTGTTTGATCAGTTCCTTGTCGGCTTTCTTGTAGGCATAGGCTTCATGCACGGCCGCGGTTACCGAGAGCAGGCCCATGGTGGCGACCATCACATTCTGCGCCAGTCCGTCAATGGCGCGGGCGAATACCGCCAGCACGACGCTGATGCCGATGCCGATCCAAAGGCAGGAAGCCGCCAGCCATTCGTTACGGCGGTGGTGGCGCACCCTTTTTTCGGAGGTTGCCGAGTAGTAGGCCAGTTGACCGGGGGGTTCCGTATTGCCGATCCATTCCCGGATCACGGTATCGATTCCATCGCATTTTGGATCCAGCGGCTTCAGCATGCCTTCGAGGCTGGCAGCGCGCATCACGTTGCGGATCCAGCCCAGTTCTACGTCCTGCTTCTGCAGGAAGTTGTCGTGGGCGAAGGCCAGTCTTCCGGTATCGACGATTCCGGCACGCCGCCAATAAGACTGCACCCGCAGACCTTCGGCCAGTGCGCGGTAGTCGATGTATTGCCGGTGCCATTCACGGCGTTTGGCCACACTGTTGATGCCGATGCCGGCCAGGAAGAACAGCAGGAAAAGGTAAATCATCACATCTTTGGCCATGATGTCCGAGTACATGATGAAGGCGTAACCCATCAGTGCAGCGAGGACGTAAGTGGCGAGAAGGATGCGGCTAACGCGTCGCCGGTATGTCGTTGCGAGCCAATCGGCACCGCCGAAATAACATCCGATCGGACAATCGGTATCCCCCAGGCTTCCGGCTTTTACGATTTCTTCGCGGTACTGTTTGCAATCGTGCTGGTATTCGATTTGCCGACGGAACATGGTGTTGAAGGAGTCCGGCATACTTTTGGAGGGCTGTGCATCATCGCCCGAGATCAGCCAGCGGCATTTCTCGTTGATGTCGGTCTCACTGCTCTGGCGTCCGGCCGGAATGTGATACACCAGTGACTCTTCGTCCAGTCCGAGATTGCCAATGGCGGTCTGCCGGCGGTCGATGGTGCCAGGCAGTGTTCCGTGGAGGTGGTATTCGACGACTTGGGCGGTGCCTCCGAAGTGTCCGTTTTCCGATCCATCCCACAATGCCAGCAGGATATGACAGTGGCTTGAGGTGAACATGCCGGCAAGCGCATATTGTCTGTTGCGCGCGTAGCCGCCATGGCGTATGTCGTCAGGACTCCGGAGGTCCTGAAACGCGAGTTCGAGGCAGGCGCTCAGCGAAAGCTGTCTGTCGAATTCGATCAGTTCGGCTGGGTCGTCGAAATCGCTGCGGTAGAGCGTTGCCGGAACCGGCAGCGCGGCAATCACCCTGATGCCCATTTCGAGCGCGATGCCGGCTACCAGTTGATCGGCTCCTGCCGCCAACGGGCACAAGACCGTCAGCGGCAACTCCGGATAATCCTGCCGCAGCTGGTCGAATAGTCCATGGACCTGCCTTTTCAGGCGCGGTAATTCGGTCTCGCGCAGATTCCTATGCCCGGTCACGCCAATGACAAGGCCCGCAGTCTCCATGGGTTGATGTGTGTCAGCCATGATCGGATATTATTGGTTCACAATCCGGGGATCGCATTTCAGAGTCTCCCCGGTTTGTTTGTTCCGAAGGTTTATTTGGTAATAGACATCCGCCGGGCCGGTGTTGGCATTGAAAATATTGAGCACGTTGCCGTTTCCGCCGGCCGTTTCTCTGATCTGATCCGAGCCCGGACCCGTGAATGTGGTCGGTTCGAAAACCATGTCATCACCATATAAAAGCTCGATCTGGATTTTCTTGCCACCTGTTTTCTGCATGACCTCGACGTTGCCGTAGCCATCCGTGCCGCCGCTGAACTGGCAGCCATTGATGTTGAGCTCGACTTTGAAGTCCGGCGCATTGCCATTCTGTGCTGAGGTGCTGCTCGACACGGCAGCCATCGCCAAAGCGAGGACAAGGATTTGTGTTTGACTGATTCGCATGTGTTGTCCTTGAGGTTTTGAGCAGGTTCTCAGGTCTGGGACGGCAGGGAATGAGCGGATTGCCAAAAAGCAGTCCGCAGTCATCCGATTTATTTATTCACGACCCGCGGATCGCAGAGTACATCGGGGCCTCCGTTCGAGTCGCCGACGATGACCGTATATTTGACATCGGCCGGTGTTCGGCAATTGTCGTCGATATCGACCCGGCGCTCATTGCCCTTGATGTCGAAGCTGAAATTTTCCAGGCCACTGCCTTGGAATTGGACATCCTTGATGAAGTAGTTCGATGCCGCATTCAGCGAGACGTGGATTTTCGACGGCCCCTGGCCGACCGAATTTTCGACATTGCCGTTGCCTTTGTTGCCGCCGGAATACTGGTAGCCGCCGTTCTGTACGGATAATGAAACCTGCTGATCTGAGTTAGGCATCTTAGTTCTCCTTAGAGGGGGTGGTGGGTGAAGCCGATGAAACCAAAAAACCGGACTCGGTAGGATCCGGAACGAAACGGGGGTCTTTGTAGCCGGCCTTAGACAATTCGGATTCGATTTCTTCCGCTTTTGCGGCTTGGCTGAGGCTGATTGCGATCAATCGTCGGATGGGATTGAAATCAAAAATCCGGATGGTCTGGCTGTCCAGAAGCTTGGCTGTCTCGCGCCAGGTATTTTCCGCCTGGCTAGCCTGGCCATCGGCCATCTGCGCAGAACCAAGAATCAAGACCGATTTCGCCAATTCCGCGACAAGCAGGGGGGATTGGTCGGATTCTTTAAGCAGAGCGGTAACCAGGTTGCGGCTCGTTTCCGCAGAGATGATGGCTTCTTTGGTTCTACCGTTCTGGAGTATACGCAATGCTTTTTCACGATGCATTCCGGAAAGTATGATTTTATTTTTGGTATTTGAAGGGTCCTTCGAAATAAGTGTGTCTACTCGGCCAATCAAACCATCTAAATCAGCATCATGGCTGTTCGACCAGCCGCCACGGGGAGTCATCGACAGTCGAAGTAATTCGGCCTTGTACAGCACCTGAAGCCAATCGGCATTATTCGGATCCTTTTCAGTCAACATTGAAAGAATTCGCAGCGACTCCGCATTGAGGCGTGCGGCGGAGTCGACATCGCCGATATAGAGTTTTGCGTCGGTCTGGAAGGTCATGTTGGACGCAAAAGTAAAGGTTGCCCGCGCATTCTCATCTTTCAAGTAAATCGGACGAAGCAGCTTGGCAATCTCGGTGAAGGCCTCATCGCTGCCGGAAAGATCACCAAGATCCATTTTGCTCGAGCCAATCCAGGACCAGGCTTCCGCAAGGCTGTAGGCAAGCTCGATGTCATCCGGGGTCTTGGCCAGTTCCTCGGCATTGATGTCGCGGCTGAGGATGAAGTTGTCGAGAGCGACGCGGGTGTTTCCGCGCGCGCGCGCCATACTGCCGAGATTGGAATACGCATAGGAAAGCTCCATGTTGTAGATCGAGTTTCCTGGGTCTCGTTCGAGGAGCTCACGGCTGTACTGCATGTAATTCTTGAAAGCGTTTTCTGCGAGCTTCAGATCGCCACGCTCCCATGCGACATATCCGACCCAGAATTCAGCTTGTCCGAGCTCAAACAGATTGTCATTGTTTTTAGGGTCGGCTTTGTAAAGGGCCTGCATCTGCTTGAGCGACTCTTCGAAGGCGATCAGTGCGGCCTTCAGGTCGCCTTTCGATTTGCGCACTTCGCCGATCTGATGCAGGGCCTTGCCGCGCTCGCGCAGTTCCTTGGGGGTGCCGCGGTCACCGAGCGTAGCGAAGTAATTCATGGCCTGATCGCCGATGGAGTCCAGGATTTCGAGTTTTCCGATGGGTTCAAGCCGTTCGCGCAGGTCGCCGAGCATGAAACCGATCAGGTTCTCGGCCTGGCTGCGGCGGATCTCTGACTCACGCTTGGCATTCAAGGCATAGACCGCCAGGCCGATAGTCAGCATCGCGATTAAGACCGCGCCGGCCGCCAGAATCGACCAGAACCGCGCCTGTCGCTGCGCGTCGCGGCGCTTGAGATCATCAACGCCGACATTCAGCAGGCCTGCCGCGATTTTGAGCATCGCATTGCGTTTGCCGTCACCGCTTGGAGTGGCATCGGCGGCCAAGGGCTCATGGATGATGTTGCCGTTTTCATCCTGTAGGATTGCGGCCGGAAAGGCACAGTGCGGGGATCGCGGATCCGGACTGCCGGCCGCCAGAAGACAAAAAATGCGGTCGCCACAGCCGGAGGCCCGGAAGCGGCGAATTTCCTCGTTGACCCAGTGCGAGGCACGTGCCGCCGGAGTACAGATGACAATCAGCGCATCCGAGTCGTCCATGGCCTTGCGAATCGACTCGGACAGATCGCCGCCGGAGGCGAGTTCGTCACGGTCGCGGAAAATCGGGAAAAGTCGGGCGGGGAGATTCTGCTGGCTTTGACGCAGTGATTTCGGCAAGCGGTAGCCTTCCAGTGCACGCTGAAGCCAGCGCGCCCAAGCCTCGTCGCTGTGGCTGTAACTGATGAATGCCCTGTAATGCCGTTGAACCGCCATGCCTTTTATCGTTCCCCTAGGCCCCCGTGCCTTGGCTAATACTACCCTTGAATCAAATGCTTGGGGCTGTATCAGGAATTATTCTTGAAAAGGGCTTGACAGACCGTTTTTTGTTAGTAGTATTACTACTAATGAACATTTCCGACAACCAGCAAGCCATTCTCACCTTCATCGCCCAGTGCATCGATGAGCAGGGTGTGCCGCCTTCCCAGACCGAGATTGCCAACGCGCTCGGCTTCCGCGGCGTTCGTGCCGCGCAATACCACCTGGACATACTCGAACAAGCCGGATACATCCGCCGCCTGCCCGGACAGGCCCGTGGCATCCGCCTGTGCCACCCGCAATCCGATGAGGATGTGGAGATTCCCCTGCCTCGAACCCGGGTGGAATCGGCCGGCGATGCCTTGCGTCTGCCCGTTCTAGGGCGGGTGGCGGCCGGCCTGCCGATTGGTGCCGATATCCCATCCGACGACTTCGTACTACTGGATCGGGCGTTTTTCTCACCGTCGCCGGATTATCTGTTGAAAGTGAAGGGCGATTCCATGCGCGATGACGGCATTTTCGATGGTGACCTTGTGGGCATTCACCGAACCCAACAAGCGCTTTCCGATCAAATCGTTGTGGCCCGCATCGATGATGAAATCACCATCAAGCGTCTGAAAATCGGTAAGCATGGCATCCGGTTATTGCCGCGCAATCCGGATTTCCAGCCGATTGATGTCCGCCCCGATCAGGATTTCGCCATCGAAGGCCTCTATTGTGGCCTGATCCGGCCTTCCGGCAAATGAACATGTCCATAAATTCCGATACCTACCAACGCTGTTACCTGACTGCCCCGGATATGGACCCGGGCCACACTGGTTTCGCGGCGGTCTCAGCTTTTGCGACTGCCGCCTTTTATGATTCAACTACCCCAACGAAACAACCCTGAGGAACCGACGATGGATGAGAACAAAAAACGCGCGCTGGCTGCAGCCCTGGCCCAGATCGATAAACAATTCGGCAAAGGTACCGTGATGCTGATGGGCGATAAGAGCATCGAAGCGGCCGAAGTCATCGGCACCGGTTCGATCATGCTTGATCTCGCGTTGGGAATCGGTGGTCTGCCAAAAGGCCGTGTTGTCGAAATTTATGGTCCTGAATCCTCCGGCAAAACCACATTGACCCTGCAGACCATCGCACAATGCCAGAAAGCCGGTGGTACGGCGGCCTTCGTTGATGCCGAGCATGCCTTGGATCCGGGCTACGCCCAGAAGCTCGGGGTCAATGTCGATGACCTGCTGATTTCACAGCCGGATACCGGCGAACAGGCTCTGGAAATCGTCGATATGCTAGTACGTTCGAATGCCGTCGATATGGTCGTGATTGATTCCGTTGCGGCATTGACGCCACGTGCTGAAATCGAGGGCGAAATGGGTGAAATGCAGGTTGGTCTGCAGGCCCGTCTGATGAGCCAGGCACTTCGCAAATTGACAGGCAACATCAAGCGCAGCAACTGCATGGTCATCTTCATCAACCAGCTGCGTATGAAAATCGGCATGATGATGCCTGGCCAGAACCCTGAAACCACCACCGGCGGCAATGCCCTGAAATTCTACGCTTCGGTGCGTCTGGACATCCGCCGCATCGGTGCGGTCAAGAAAGGCGATGAAATCATCGGCAACGAAACCCGCATCAAGGTGGTCAAGAATAAAATGGCGCCACCGTTCAAACAGGTCATTACCGAAATTCTTTACGGAGAAGGCATCTCGCGTGAAGGTGAAATCCTTGATCTGGGCGTCGATGCCAAGTTCGTTGAAAAGTCGGGCGCTTGGTACAGCGCGCTCGGTGAGCGCATCGGTCAGGGCAAGGAAAATGCCCGCCAGTATCTGAAGGATAATCCGAAAATGGCCCTTGAGCTCGAAGCAAAAATCAAGGAAAAGCTCAAGCCGGTCATCGTCCCGAAGAAGCCGATTGAAGATATCGAAGCTTGATGCGGAGAAAGACCTCGGACCTTCCCGCATACCAGCAGGCTATGGGCCTGCTGGTTCGGCGTGAGCATTCGCGTCGGGAGTTGAAACAGAAGCTCCGGCAGCGGGGAAAAGAGGCGGATGAGATCGACACGGCGCTGGAATCGCTGTCCCGGCAGGACTTTCAGAACGATGGTCGGTTTTCAATGGCTTTGGCCCGGTCCCGCCAGGCTGCCGGCTATGGACCTGTCCGGATTCGGGCCGAATTGGCCCAGCACAATCTCGATGCCGAGGTGATTGCTGAAACGATGGCGTCCTTGCCCGAAGACTGGCTGGATACGGCACAGGGTCTGGTGGCGAGACGCTATCTCCGTAAAATCCAGGCCGATCCGGCGCAAAGCCGTAAAGCAGTGGATTTTCTGTTGCGTCGGGGTTTTGACCAAAAAACCGCTTTTACGGCCGTTAAAATACGTGAATGGCCGGTTGCACCGGATTTAATCGACGAAAGTCCTTAAAATCAGCCGTAAATGGTTTAAAATCAAGGCGTAGCGGTGCATTCGGTGCCGCGTCCCACGCTTCAGGTTAACCATGACACAGATGACGTCGCGCTCGAGTGCGCAGATTCGCCAGGATTTCCTTGATTTCTTTGCCAGCAAAGGCCATGCCGTTGTGGCTAGCAGTCCGCTGGTCCCCGGTAATGATCCAACTTTGTTGTTCACCAATGCCGGCATGGTGCAGTTCAAGGATGTGTTCCTTGGCGCCGAGAAGCGCAGCTATACCCGTGCCGTCAGCTCCCAGCGTTGCGTACGGGCAGGCGGCAAGCACAATGACCTTGATCAGGTCGGCTACACCGCCCGTCATCATACGTTTTTCGAAATGCTGGGAAATTTCAGCTTCGGGGACTATTTCAAGAAAGACGCCATCCATTACGCCTGGGAACTGCTGACCGAAGTCTGGAAGCTGCCCAAGGATCGCCTTTTGGTCACGATTTACCATACCGATGACGAAGCATTCGATATCTGGAATACGCAGATTGGTCTGCCGGAATCCCGGATCATCCGCATCGGTGACAACAAGGGCGCGCCGTTCGCGTCGGACAACTTCTGGCAGATGGCCGATACCGGGCCTTGCGGGCCCTGCACCGAGATTTTTTATGACCACGGCGATCATATCGCCGGTGGGCCGCCCGGCTCTCCGGATGAAGACGGCGACCGTTTCATCGAAATCTGGAACAACGTATTCATGCAGTTCGACCGCCAGCCCGACGGCACCCTGTTGCCGTTGCCGGCACCCTGCGTCGATACCGGGATGGGCCTGGAGCGCATTGCCGCGGTTCTGCAGCATGTCCACAGCAATTATGAAATCGATTTGTTCGATCATCTGATTCGCACCGCTGCGGCTTTGACAAGCACGGATGATCTGGGCAACAAATCACTTCGGGTCATTGCCGATCATATCCGCGCCTGTAGTTTCCTGATTGCCGATGGTGTATTGCCATCCAATGAAGGTCGTGGTTACGTGCTACGACGTATCATCCGTCGTGCCGTCCGTCATATCTGGAAGCTCGGCGCGCTGCGTCCAGAAGGCCTGTTCTGGCGCATGCTGCAGCCCTTGGCCGAGAAAATGGCCGGCGCCTATCCCGAATTGGAAAGCAAAAGGTCTTTGATTGAGCAGGCTCTGAAAGCCGAAGAAGCGGCCTTCGCGACGACGCTCGATGCCGGCATGATCCGTCTTGACGGCATGTTGACCGAAGGTGCCAGTGTCATCAGCGGCGAGCAGTTGTTCCTGCTTCACGATACCTTTGGTTGCCCGCCCGACCTGGTCTTGGATATCCTGCGTGAGCGCGGTTTGGCTCCGGCACCAGATGCGATGGAACACTACGAAACTTTAATGGATAAGCAACGGGAACGTGCCCGTGGCGCCAGCAAATTCGCCGGCACGATCGGTCTGCCCGCGGAACTGGTTGCCAGCCTGCATGCCACCGAATTCAAGGGCTACGAAAAGCTGGAATGTGACGGCTGCCGCGTTGTGGCATTGCTCCGCGATGGGCAGCCGGTATCCGCTCTTGAAGCCGGAGAGCGCGGCATCGTTCTGCTCGACAGGACCCCGTTTTATGCCGAATCCGGCGGACAGGTCGGTGATGCCGGCGTGTTGTGTGCATCCACGGGCGTGCGTTTTCAGGTCGAAGATACCCAGAAACTGTCCGCTATATTCCATGGCCATGTCGGTGTGATGGATAGCGGCCGAATTTCCATCGGTGACAAACTCTCCGCCCGCGTCGATGACGGCCGCCGCCAGGCGACGGTCATCAACCATTCGGCGACCCACCTGTTGCATGCGGCACTGCGTAGCGTGCTCGGCGAACATGTCAGCCAGAAGGGATCGCTGGTGACTCCTGAGCGCACCCGTTTCGATTTCTCCCACTTCCAGTCGGTCACGGCCGAGCAGCTGCAGCGTATTGAAGATTTGGTGAATGCCGAAATCCGCCGAAATGCCGAGGCCGAAGTCCATCATATGGGCATGCAGGAAGCGCTCGATTTCGGAGCCATGGCGCTTTTCGGTGAAAAATACGGCGAGCGTGTTCGTGTTCTGCGGATGGGTGATTTCTCCACAGAACTCTGCGGGGGCACCCATGTGCACCGTACCGGCGACATCGGTGTTTTCAAAATCCTGTCCGAAGTCGGCGTTGCCGCCGGTGTCAGAAGGATCGAGGCGACCACGGGCGCCAACGCGGTGGCCGCATTCAAGTATAACGAATCGGTATTGCAGAAAGCTGCTGAGCTTATCGGAGCCCGCAGCCATGATGTTGTCGATAAGCTCAACCAGTTGCTTGAACGTCAGAAGAAGCTCGAGTTGGCCTTGGAGGCTTACAAGGCCAAGGCAGCCTCCGGGCAGAGCGCTGAATTGGCGGCCCAAGCGATCGAGATTGCCGGCATTAAGCTCGTCAAACTCCGTATCGAGAGCGGCGATCCTAAAGGACTCCGGGAACTGGTCGACAATCTCAAGGTCCAACTTCCGGATTCGGTCATCGTTCTGGCTGCGGCGCAGGATGGCAAAGCCTCTCTGGTTGCCGGCGTGCAGGGTAGGGCGCAGACTAAAATCAAGGCAGGTGATGTATTGGCGCATATCGCCGCCCAGATTGGCGGCAAGGGTGGCGGCAGGGCGGATTTTGCTCAAGGCGGGGGTGAGGACGGCCCGGCGTTGCTCAAGGCCATGGCCGAGTTAGATGAATGGCTGGCTGGCCGTCTGACCTGAGTTATTTGCCCTTGGCCCGAATGTGGTCTAGGATTTGCTTGCGATAATGGAAAATGGTTGTGACGTAAAAGGAGTGGTTCCATGTTAATCCTGACCCGACGTGTCGGAGAAACGCTGATGATTGGTGATGAAATCACCGTGACCGTGCTCGGCGTGAAAGGCAACCAGGTCCGTCTGGGAATCACTGCGCCCAAGGATGTGGGCGTGCATCGGGAAGAGATTTATCAGAAAATCGGCCGGGATTCCAAGGAAAACACCGAACCCAAGTCAGAATGAGGTTTACCGGAACGGCCAAAAGCCGTATCATGGACAGCCTGTAGCGGCTACGCCGTTTCAGACCCCGGAGAGATGCCCGAGAGGCTGAAGGGGCTCCCCTGCTAAGGGAGTATAGGGTCAAAAGCCTTATCGAGGGTTCGAATCCCTCTCTCTCCGCCAAATTCCGAAACCACCCTTGCGGGTGGTTTTTTCTTGCGCTATTCACATCAATTGGACTCATTGCCCTTGCTGGCGGCGTTATGATGGTTCTCCATCATCGCTTACCGTCAACAGTATGTCCTCCCTCGATCCAAGCCGTCGTCGTTTTGTACAGGGTATTGCCGCCGGCGGAATGATGGCCGGTTTCGGCGCCTGGCCAGTGTCGGCGCGCGCAGGGCAAGGCGCTCCAATACTGCGCAGCAGAGATCTGCATCTGCGCATCGGCGAGATGCCGGTCAATTTCACCGGAAAATCCCGAACGGCAGTGGTCGTCAACGACAGCCTGCCGGCCCCCGAAATACGCTGGCGTGAAGGCGATACGGTAACCGTGCGCGTCGACAATCTGTTGCCGCGCGGGTCCCTGTTCGGCCACACCACGTCGATTCACTGGCATGGCATTTTGCTGCCGGCCAATATGGACGGCGTGCCGGGAATGAGTTTCGATGGCATTCATCGTGGTGAGTCGTGGCTTTACCGTTTCCAGCTCAAACAATCCGGTACCTACTGGTATCACAGCCACTCCGGGTTCCAGGAGCAGGCCGGTCTCTATGGCGCATTGATTGTCGAACCGCTTGAACCCGAACCGTTCCGCTATGACCGCGACTATACCGTGCTGCTCAGCGACTGGACCGACCTGTCGCCTGCGGACCTTTTCAAGCGTCTCAAGCAGATGTCAAGTTACGACAATTACGGCAAGCGCACCGTTTCGGACTTCCTGCGCGATACCGAGAAGCAAGGGCTTGCCGGAACTTTGGATGATCGCGGCGCTTGGGGCCGCATGCGGATGACCCCGACCGACCTCTCCGACGTCAATGCCAACACCTATACCTATCTGATGAACGGAACCACCGGCTTGGGCAACTGGACCGGTTTGTTCAAGCCGGGGGAGAAAGTGCGCCTGCGTTTCATCAACGGCTCGGCGATGACCTATTTCGACGTCCGCATTCCGGGCCTGAAAATGACCGTGGTCGCCGCCGATGGGCAGAATGTACATCCGGTCACGGTCGATGAGTTCCGTATCGCGGTGGCTGAAACCTTCGATGTCATCGTCGAACCATCCGGGCAGGACGCATTTACGGTTTTCGCGCAGGACATGGGGCGGACCGGCTTCGTCAGCGGCACTTTGGCGGTGAGGGAGGGGCTGCGTGCGCCGGTTCCGGCAACGGACCCCCGGGTGATTCTCACTATGGAGGATATGGGGCATGGGGGAATGGACCATGGCGCTCACGGCGCAGCACCCAAGGCCGCTTCCCATGAAGGTATGGATCACAGCGGTCATGACATGGCGTCCATGGCCGAAATGGATCATGGCGGTCAGACCATGCAGCGCCATCCGGACAGCGAGGCCGGCAACCCGCTGGTCGACATGCAGACTATGGCGCCGGTGCCGAAACTGGATGATCCGGGCATCGGCCTGCGCGACAACGGCCGGCGGGTGCTTGCCTACGCCGACCTGAAGAGCAGTTTCGAAGATCCTGACGGGCGATGGCCGAAGCGCGAAATTGAACTGCACCTGACCGGGCATATGGAAAAATTCGCCTGGTCGTTCGATGGCATACCCTTTGCCGGGGCCGAGCCGCTGAAGCTGAATTACGGCGAGCGCGTCCGTATCGTGCTTGTCAATGACACCATGATGACCCACCCGATTCACCTGCATGGACTCTGGAGCGATCTGGAGGACGACAAGGGCGGCTTCATGGTGCGCAAGCACACCATCGACATGCCGCCCGGCAGCAAGCGCAGCTATCGGGTGCGTGCCGATGCCCTGGGCCGCTGGGCCTATCACTGCCACCTGCTGTATCACATGGAGTCGGGCATGATGCGCGAAGTGCGGGTGGTCGAATGATGCGCTTCGCGCTGATTTTCTCCCTTATCCTCGCATTGCCGGCTATGGCGCAGGAGGCCACGGAATCCGAACCGGATGATTTCTGGAACATGGATACGCCGAAAACACCGATTCCGCCCGTGACCGACGCCGACCGTGCCGCCGCATTTCTGAAGTTGGCTCATGATCATGCGCATACCCCGGAATGGCAAAGCAAAGTGCTGATGGAAAAGCTTGAACTCTGGGATGCCGAGCATGGCACCGGTATGGCGTGGGAAGGCAAGGCATGGATCGGATCCGACATCAACCGGCTCTGGCTGCGCAGTTCCGGAGAGCGGGTGGCCGGCGAGACCGAGTCTGCTGATTTAGAGTTGCTCTACGGACGCGCGGTTTCGCCCTGGTGGGATGCGGTCGTAGGACTGCGTCACGATGAAAATCCCGGGAGCTCCCAGGACTTTTTGGCCTTCGGATTGATCGGGCTGGCTCCCTATAAATTTGAAATCGAGGCGAGCGCCTATCTTGGCCAGAACGGACAGTACGGTCTGCGACTCGGTGCGGAGTACGAGACACTCCTGAGCGGACGCTGGATACTGCAGCCGGTGCTTGAAGCCGAGCTGTACGGAAAATCCGATCCGCAGCGCGGATTGGGAGAGGGTCTGAATACGCTCGAAGCCGGCCTGCGTCTGCGTTATGAATTCAACCGGAAGTTCGCGCCTTACATCGGATGGAGCCATGTCCGTTATTTCGGAGAAAGCGCTGATTGGCAACGTTTGGAGGGCGGGCCGGGGCATGAAAACCAGCTCGTTCTGGGCCTCAGGGCCTGGTTTTAAGGGCGGAATGAGGGTTTCGCGGACTTAACCTCCGATGACTTGACGGAATTTTCGGTTGACGGCAAAGCTGATTTCATTCATAATTTCATCCCTCAGCGCGCCCGTAGCTCAGCTGGATAGAGCAACAGGCTACGAACTTGTAGGTCGGGAGTTCGAATCTCTCCGGGCGCGCCATTTTTTCAACAGCCCGTCGGGGTTTAGCGCAGTCTGGTAGCGCATCTGGTTTGGGACCAGAGGGTCGGGGGTTCGAATCCCTCAACCCCGACCAATCTGATGCACGAAAAGGCTTCCCTGAAACCGTATCGTGGTGCAGAATCCCCTTTGAGCGCCTGTAGCTCAACTGGATAGAGCAACGGACTTCTACTCCGTTGGTTGGGGGTTCGAGTCCCTCCGGGCGCGCCAGTTTCTCCAGTGGTGGATGTAGCTCAGTTGGTTAGAGCATCGGATTGTGATTCCGAGGGTCGCGGGTTCAAATCCCGTCTTCCACCCCAGTTCAAATTACGGCATAATAGCGACAGTCCGTTGTTGTAACGAAACGGCGCTGGTCTGCGCTTTGCGAGTCCCGTTTACCAAGGGCTTCGCCACGTCCGGCGTCCGAATCATCTGCTCGGTCCATGCGAAAGTGGCGGAATTGGTAGACGCCCTGGATTTAGGTTCCAGTGGGGCAACCCGTGAGAGTTCGAGTCTCTCCTTTCGCACCATCTGCATGGAAGGGTGCTTCAGTCGTCAAGCCCGCTTTCCGCGGGTTTTTTCATTTTTTAGCTGCGCAAAGCGCATGTAGGAGTTGTAATGCAAATTTCAGTCGAAAACACCAGCACGCTCGAACGCCGCATGACGGTTTCCATTCCTGCCGACCGCCTGTCCTCGGTGATTGACGGTCGTCTGCGCGATATGGCGAGCAAGGCCAACCTGAAGGGATTCCGCAAGGGCAAAGTGCCGACCAAGGTCATCGAGCAGCGTTTCGGTCCGCAGGTCCGCTCGGAAGCTTTCGGTGAGCTGATCCGTGCCAGTTTTGATCAGGCTGTGCGTCAGGAAAACGTCCGCATCGCCGGTCAGCCGAGCATCGAGGCCGAGCCGACCGAAGCTGAAAATGAAATCCGCTACACCGCAACTTTTGAAATTGTCCCGGATTTCGGCACCATCGACGTCACACAGCTGCAGATCAATCGCGTGCAGGCAAAAGTCGCTGATGCCGATATCGATCATATGATCGACACCCTGCGCCAGCAGCGTCGGACCTGGGAGCCGGTCAGCCGTGTCGCACAGGTAGGCGACTTGGTTGCCGTCGAAACCTTTGCCAGCACCGCTTCGGCACGCGTGCCTGAAGAGGGTACCGAGAAGGGCGCTACAGTATTGGGTTCGGGCGTCATGTTCCCGGAGCTGGAAGCGCAGCTGTCAGGCATGAATGCGGGTGATGAGCGTTCCGTGGAAATCACTTTCCCGGCCGATTGGCGTGTCCCGGCGCTTGCCGGTCAAGCCGCCAAAGTGACCATCAAGGCCACCCAAGTTTCCGAGCCGCGTATTCCGGAAGCCGATGAAGCCTTCGTCAAGAGCTTCGGCGTCAAGAATGGCAAGCTTGAGGTGTTCCGCAACGAAGTGCGCGCCAACCTTGAGCGTGAACTCAAAGGCATGCTGATGAGCCGTCTGCGTGCGGAAGTCGCCCAGAAGCTGGTCGCTGCCTACAGCCATGTCGAACTGCCGGCCAAGATGATTGAGCAGGAGGCCCGTAAACTGGCCGCCAATGCCCAGGAGCAGGCCCGCCAGCAAGGGCAGGCCGACGCGGTTTATCCGTTCGATCAGTTCATGGTGCCGGCACGTAACCGTACTGCCGCCGGTCTTCTGGTCGGTGAAATCGCCCGCCAGAACGGACTGCAACTCGACTTCAACCGCGTCAAGGAAACCCTGTCGCTCATTGCCTCGACCTACGAAGAACCGAAACAGGTCATTGAATTGTACAGAAACGACCCCAACTTAATGTCAGGGCTGCAGAACCGCGTGATGGAAGAGCAGGTCATCGATTGGGTCGCCGAGCGCGCACAGTCGACCGACCAGGAACTTTCCTTTACTGAAGCGATGCGTCCGGTTTAATCTACCCTGACCACTGCGCATTCGAAGGAGACTGCCATGGCCGTAACCGAAGGACTCAACCTGATCCCCATGGTGGTCGAACAGACCCCGCGCGGTGAACGCTCATTCGATATCTATTCGCGCCTGTTGAAGGAGCGTGTCATTTTCCTGGTCGGCCCGATTGACGATTACGTGGCCAATGTCGTTGTCGCGCAGCTGCTGTTTTTGGAAGCTGACAACCCGGAAAAGGACATCAGCCTGTACATCAACTCGCCCGGCGGCGTGGTTACCGCGGGCCTGGCGATTTACGACACCATGCGCTTCATCAAGCCGGACGTCTCTACCATCTGCGTCGGTCAGGCCTGCTCCATGGGGTCATTCCTGCTTGCTGCCGGAACCAAAGGCAAACGCTACATCCTGCCGAACTCCCGCGTGATGATTCATCAGCCCTCGGGTGGTACCCAGGGACAGGCCAGCGACATCGCCATTCAAGCCAAGGAAATCCTGTATCTGCGCGCCCGTCTGAATGCTGAATTGGCCGAAAACACCGGACAACCCATTGAAAAAATTGAGCTTGATGTCGAGCGCGATTACTTCATGGCCGCCGCAGAAGCCAAGGCCTACGGTGTGGTCGATTCCGTTATCGATCGGCGTCCTGCAGACAGCATCCAGCCGTCTTAATCCCCATTCCCAGGTGCTTTCACCCTGAGCCGCTTGTGCTATGCTCAGAGTGAGTGTCCTTTGCCGAAATCCAGACTATGACAGACGACCGTAAAACCCGCTCCGGTGACACGACTAAGATCCTGTACTGCTCGTTCTGCGGCAAGAGCCAGCATGAAGTCACCAAGCTGATTGCCGGCCCCAGCGTGTTCATCTGCGATGAATGCGTGGCGCTCTGCAATGACATCATCCGCGAAGAACTCCAGGAAAAAGCCGGTTCGGCCCGCAGCCATCTGCCGAAACCCAAGGAAATCCTCGAGGTGCTCGATCAGTACGTGATCGGCCAGCCGCGCGCCAAAAAAACCCTCTCGGTAGCGGTTTACAACCATTACAAACGCATTGAATCCCGTGCCAAGAACGATGACATCGAGCTATCCAAATCCAATATCCTGCTGATCGGGCCGACCGGATCCGGCAAGACCCTGTTGGCTGAAACGCTGGCTCGGCTGCTCAATGTGCCGTTCACCATCGCCGATGCCACCACACTGACTGAAGCCGGTTATGTCGGTGAGGATGTCGAGAACATCATCCAGAAGTTGCTGCAGAAATGCGACTATGATGTCGAAAAAGCACAGTCCGGCATCGTTTATATCGATGAAATCGATAAGATTTCCCGCAAGTCGGAGAATACCTCGATCACCCGTGACGTTTCCGGCGAAGGTGTTCAACAGGCCTTGTTGAAGTTGATCGAGGGCACTGTAGCCTCGGTGCCGCCTCAAGGCGGCCGCAAACATCCACAGCAGGAATTTCTGCAGGTCGACACCAAGAACATGCTGTTCATCTGCGGCGGTGCATTCGCCGGTCTCGATAAGATCATCCAGCAACGCAGCACCGAATCCGGCGGTATAGGCTTCGGGGCCAAGGTCAAGTCGTCCGAGCGCAAGATGGATCTGTCCAAGCTCCTGCACGATGTCGAACCGGAAGATCTCATCAAGTTCGGACTGATTCCCGAGTTCGTCGGTCGTCTCCCGGTGGTGGCCACGCTCGAAGAGCTGGATGAGGCCGCATTGGTCAAAATCCTGACCGAGCCCAAAAATGCCATCAGTAAACAGTTCAAGAAGCTGTTCGAAATGGAGGGTGTCGAGCTCGAAATCCGTCCAGATGCCTATGCCGCGGTGGCCCAAAAGGCGATGAAACGCAAAACCGGCGCCCGTGGTCTGCGCACGATTCTTGAATCTGTCCTGCTCGATACCATGTACGAGCTCCCGTCGCTGGAAAATGTCAGCAAAGTCGTGGTTGATGAATCGGTAATCAATCATCAGGCAGAGCCATACCTGATCTACTCCAACAGCAGCGCCCCCAAAGCCGCATCCGGCGAATAATCGCTTGATCGGGGTGTGACCTAACGGAGCCGAGCGGCTCCGTTTTTTTTACATAAAGGCACTTGCAAGACGCCCGGAAAAGCCCCATAAAGGAAGCATGGCGGGCATTCCCGCGTTGGAGCTTTTATGGATAAAAAACCGTCAAACGATTTCTTTTTGCCCGTGCTGCCTTTGCGCGACGTAGTGGTGTATCCCAACATGGTGATTCCGCTGTTCGTCGGACGGGAACGTTCGATGAAAGCGCTCGATCTGGCGATGGAAGGGGCCGATAAGCAGATTGTATTGTTGGCTCAACGCAGTCCAGATATCGATGATCCACACTCCGAAGATTTATATGACATCGGCACCGTGGCGACGGTCATCCAGCTGTTGAAACTGCCTGACGGCACCATCAAAGTGTTGGTCGAAGGCCTGCAGCGTGTCCAAGCAACCGAAGTCGCCCTGCATGACGACACCCTGATGGCCAAAGCCGCCATGCTGGACAGTACGCCGGTGAAGGATGCGCGCGAGGCCGATGTCGCGCAGCGTACTCTTCTGAATCTTTTCGAGCAGTACGTGAAGACCAACCGCAAGCTGCCGCCGGAGTTGCTCGCGACATTGGCCGGAATCGATGATCCCGGCCGCTTTGCCGATACGGTTGCCGCGCATCTGAGCGTGCGCCTGGCTGACAAGCAACGTCTGCTCGAAACCGTATCCCCCGAGATGCGCCTTGAATTACTGATTGGTCTCGTTGAAGGTGAAATCGATGTCCAGCACATCGAAAAGCGCATCCGCTCGCGAGTGAAAACGCAGATGGAAAAAAGCCAGCGCGAGTATTACCTCAATGAGCAGATGAAAGCCATCCAGAAGGAACTCGGTGATTCTGAAGATGCGCCCAATGAACTCGAAGAACTCGCTCGTAAAATCGCCGAAGCGAAAATGCCTAAAGCGGTAGAGACCAAAGCCAAAAACGAGCTCAACAAACTGAAACAGATGTCGCCGATGTCCGCGGAGGCTTCCGTGGTCCGAAATTATCTGGAGTGGTTGGTCGGCGTGCCTTGGGAAAAGCGTACCAAGGTCCGCAAAGACCTCAAGCTCGCCCAGCAGGTGCTCGATGAAGATCACTACGGGCTGGAAAAGGTGAAAGACCGGATATTGGAATACCTCGCCGTACAGGCGCGCGTGCAGAAGATGAAAGGTCCGATTCTGTGCCTGGTCGGGCCGCCGGGCGTCGGAAAGACATCGCTCGGCCAGAGCATCGCCAAAGCCACAAACCGGAAATTCGTGCGCATGGCGCTTGGCGGCGTGCGTGACGAAGCGGAAATCCGGGGGCACCGCCGGACCTATATCGGCTCGATGCCCGGCCGCATCGTGCAGAACCTCAATAAGGTTGAAAGCAGAAATCCGCTGTTCGTTCTCGATGAAATCGACAAAATGAGCAATGATTTCCGCGGCGATCCGGCGGCAGCATTGTTGGAGGTGCTCGATCCGGAACAGAACCATAATTTCAATGACCATTATCTGGAAGTTGATCTGGATCTGTCCGAGGTCATGTTCATCTGCACTTCGAATTCGATGAATATCCCCGGGCCGTTGCTTGACCGGATGGAAGTCATCCGAATCCCGGGCTATACCGAAGAGGAGAAGCTGAACATCGCGGTGCGATATCTGCTTCCGAAGCAATTGAAGGCCAGTGGCCTCAAAGACGGTGAGCTGCGCGTCGATTCCGAAGCGGTTCGGGACATCGTTCGGTATTACACCCGTGAATCCGGTGTGCGTTCGCTTGAACGCGAACTGGCGAAAATCTGCCGAAAGGTGGTCAAGGAAATCGCGTTGGCAGGCCCGTCGAAGAAAGCGAAAGCCGCAGGCAAGGTGAAATCCTCGAAGTCACAGGCGCTGAAAAAAGTCGGCTCAGCCAATCTCGACCGCTATCTCGGTGTCCGCCGCTTCGATTTCGGCCGTGCCGAAGAGCAAAGCGAAATCGGTCTGGTCACCGGTCTGGCATGGACCGAAGTCGGCGGCGAACTGCTGCAGATCGAGGCGACCCTCATGCCCGGAAAGGGACAGCTGATTTTGACTGGACAACTCGGCGACGTCATGCAGGAGTCGGTAAAAGCCGCTTATACCGTGGTGCGTTCTCGCAGCCTCCAGCTTGGTCTGGATATCGATTTCCACAATAAATTCGATACCCATGTGCATGTGCCTGAAGGCGCAACGCCCAAGGACGGTCCGAGCGCCGGTGTTGCTATGGTTACAGCATTGGTTTCGGCCCTCTCGAAAGTACCTGTCCGCGCCGATGTCGCCATGACCGGCGAGATCACCCTGCGTGGCCGTGTACTGCCGATCGGCGGATTGAAGGAAAAGCTTCTTGCCGCATTGCGTGGCGGGATCCGTACGGTTTTGATTCCTGAAGAGAACCGCAAGGATCTTGCCGATATTCCCGATAACGTCACCCGTGACCTGGAAATCATCCCGGTGAAATGGATCGATCAGGTGCTGGATATCGCATTGGTCAAGCCGATTTTGGAACCGAAGAAATCCCCGTCTGTCAAGAAAAAAGTCGCCAAAACGCGTTCAAAACAAACACATTCCGGCGTGCGCCCTCACTAAGTCGCATAAAACCCTGCGAAGCCTGCAAATAAAGGCTTGCAGGGTATTGCGCATCGCAAGATTCACTGGTATAAATTATTGCAACCGGGCTCTGAACCTTTATTTCAGGCTTCGGCGATATGGTTAAGTTGCGGGACGACCTAAACTTAATTTCTACATTTTCGCGAAATAATCGCATTGGGAGATTTATCAAAATGAATAAAGCTGAATTCGTTGGTGCCGTAGCCGAAAAGGCCGACCTGTCCAAAGCCGCCGCCGCCGGCGCCGTTGATGCCGTCATCGAAGTGATCACCAAAGCCCTGAAAAAAGGCGACACCGTGACCCTCGTTGGTTTCGGTACGTTCTCGGTGCGCAAACGCGCTGCCCGTCAAGGCCGTAACCCGCAGACCGGTGCCACCATCAAGATCAAGGCCTCGAAAAACCCGGGCTTCAAAGCCGGTAAAGCACTGAAAGACGCCGTCAACAAGTAATCTGGCGTTATTTCCGCCGATTTCTGTTGTCTTCCGGCGGTTAAATGGTGTATGCTACGCATCCTGCTTGAGGGTGCTTAGCTCAGCGGTAGAGCGTCTCCCTTACACGGAGAGGGTCGGGGGTTCGAAACCCTCAGCACCCACCAGCGCTTCAAGCAAATGAACTGGAGTGGTAGTTCAGTCGGTTAGAATATCGGCCTGTCACGCCGAGGGTCGCGGGTTCGAGTCCCGTCCACTCCGCCACTGTTGAAAAGGCACCTTCGGGTGCCTTTTCTTTTTCGTGCGTTCCGGTGCCAAAAGCTTCATAATAGTGGCCTTGCCCAATCCGGTTCCGCGCCCCGCCATGCTTCAGAATATTCGTGAAAACTCCACAGGCCCAATCGCCAAGCTAATCCTGGTCATGATCATTGCCGTCATGGCATTTTTCGGTTACGAGGGTCTGAATCCTCCCGGAGCCGGCAACTACGTGGCCAAAGTAACCAAACCCGGAAAACTGCTGGGCTATGGTGAAGATTCAATCGAGGTTTCGGTCGCCGATTATAGCCGCAGGGTTGATCAGGTCCGCCAGCAGCAGCGGCAGCAGCAGGGAGAGGCTTTCGATGCCGCAGCATTCGAGAAGCCCGAGAACAAGCGCCGCATCCTTGAACAGATGATCGATGAGGCCGTGCTGCAGCTTGGCGCTCAGCAGGCCGGTATCCGGATTTCGGATACGATGATTCGCGAAGAGATTCTCAAGATCGATGCCTTTACTGTGGATGGCAAATTTGATCAGTCCCGTTATCAGCTGGCCATCCAGCAATTGGGCTACACGCCTGTCCAATTCGAGGAGCGTATTCGACAGGATTTGATGACCCGCTTCATCGCTGATGAATACGTCAGTTCGGGAATCGCCTCGGACAGCGATGCCATCGCTATGCGCAAGCTTTCCGAGCAGAAACGTGATCTGGGCTATATCGAGGTCCCGTTGCCGGCACTCGATCCGAATGCCACCGATGCCGAACTCACCGCCTGGTACAACAGCCATAAATCCGATTACCGGACCGAGGAAACCGTCACGGTAGAGTATGTGGAACTGGAGCAGAATGCCGTCCAGACCGACATCACCGTCGATGAATCGGTTCTGCGTTCACGTTACGAGGACCAGAAAGCCCAATACGGAACGCCTGAACAGCGTGTGGCGTCGCACATTCTGGTTGAAGTTCCGGCAGGCGCTTCTGCCGCCGCCGAGGCTACGGCCAAAGCCAAGGCGCAAGGCCTCGCCAAGCAGGCCCAGGCCAATCCAGGCATTTTTGCCGAACTGGCAAAGGCCTCCGATGATCTTGCCAGCAAAGATGCCGGCGGCGATCTCGGGCCGATTGAAAAGGGTATCTTCGGCGATGCCTTCGACAAGGCGTTCTTCGCCTTGAAGCCCGGCCAGGTGTCCGAGCCGGTCCGTCTCGAGGACGGCTGGCACATCTTGTTTTACCGTGAGCTGATTGCCGGTACCGCCAAGCCCTTTGAAGAGGTCCGCGCCGAAATCGAAGCCGCTTATCTCAGCTCGGAAATCGAGCGGCAGTTCAACGACCTCGCCGGAAAGATGATCAATGCCGTCGGCGAAAATGCCACTTCGCTCGAGCCTGCAGCCAAGACCGTTGGCAAGCCCCTGCTGCGAACCGCCGCTTTCACCCGCCGCGGTGGCGAGGGCATAGCCGCCCTTGATCCGATCCGCAAAGCAGCATTTTCGGATGATGTTCTGGTCGAGCGCCGCGTCAGTGAGCTCATTGAATTGGAACCCAATCATGTCGTTCTTCTGCGTGTGGTCGACCACAAGCCCGTATCCGTGCTGCCGTTCGCGCAGGTCAAGGATGTGGTGCGTCTCGCCTTCGTCCAGGACCGTGCCGCCAAGCAGGCCGAAAAAGAAGCCAAAGCGCTACTGGACCGTTTGAATAAGGGTGAAACCTTGGAGCAGGTTGCCGCATCGTTAGCACGTCCGGTCATCCCCGCGACTGGTGTCGGCCGTCAGGCGCCCGTACCGGAGCTTCAGCCGGTGGTCCAGGAAGCTTTCCGCCTTGCGCGGCCGAAGAATGGCAAGCCCGGTGGTTCCGGTATCGCGAAACTGCCGGACGGCGCGTATCTGCTGATGCAATTGAAGTCCGTGAACGAGCCGGACCTGTCGGCGATTTCGCCTCAGGAACGTAAAGAAATGACCGGCTATCTCGGCCAGGTCCGTGGTGCCCAGCAGGTCGCTGAATACATCAAGGCCTTGCGCCGCAGCTTCAACGTGGTTATTGCCGAAGACCGTCTCTGATATCAGATACCAAAGAAGTGATTTCCTGACGCCCGGCATGCCGGGCGTTTTCACGCGTTCAATTGCCGTTATCCGGGACTGGTGCAATCGGGTCAGTATCGGCTTCCAGTGGCGTGAATACGGCGTCATTCGGCAGATTGACCCCGAAACTGGCCGGATCGAACATGAAACAGCTCAGCGCCCTAATTTTCTTCACGTAGGCGTAAGTGTGGGGAGCAAGACCGGTGGGTAGACGTTTATCGGCATCCGCCTTGGTCAATCCCTGGCGTCTCAGGCTGACGCGAAGCCGGCTGTCGCCGGCATTGTAGGCCATGATGCCGGTTTGCCAATCGTTGAACATGGTTTGCAGTTTCTGCAGATAGGACAGTGCCGCATCGGTTGACTGGATGACCGAGAACCGTCCGTCTTTCTTTCCACCAATCTGGAGACCGTAATAGCGGCCGGTTTCCGGCATAATCTGCCAAAGTCCAGTCGGTCCGCCTTTGGCAACGGCTTTGGGTTGGAAGCGGCTCTCCACGAAAGGAATCAGGGCATATTCCATCGGTAGGCCGCGTTTACGCGCCTGGTAGCTGACGTGATCGAGTATCGGCAACATCGCAACCAATTGCCGTTCAAAACGCGTTGGATCATGGATGTAATCTTTCATCCATGTGCTCTTGGCGGCGCTCTCGGTGCAGGATGCCGGATCCAGCGCACCGCTGATGCGGTTGAAGACAACCGCGCCGCTGCGTTCGAACGCTGCCGGTTTCAGTGCGTCCTGGGCGCTTGCCAATTCGGCACAGCCCATCGCCGCGATCAGCACCCAGGACGGCCATGGCTTCATCGGAACTGGTCCTTCCATGCACGCAAGGCAGTAAAGCGGGCCAGGCGCGTTACCGGCATGAAACCCAGATGCTGCTTCAGGCCGCTGAGGCTTTCGGGGAAGTCTGTTCGCAGGAACGGATTGCAGGCTTTCTCGATGCCGATTCGGGAGGGCAGGCTTGGCCGCCCGTGCAGGCGTCTTGCCTGGATGTCCTCAAGCAATCGGTCACGATCGGGGTTATTCGGTTCGGCGGCTGCAGCGAATCGGGCGTTCGATAATGTGTACTCATGCGTGCAACAGAGCAGGGTCTCGTCCGGAAGTTCCGCCAGCCGGTCCAACGAGGCCAGCATCTGCTCGGGGCTTCCTTCGAAAAGCCGGCCGCAGCCGAGGCTGAACAGGGTGTCGCCGCAGAATAGGACGTCCGTATCGGTATAGGCGATGTGGCTACGGGTATGGCCGGGCACCGCCAAGACATGGAATGGCGGGAATCCCGGAATCTGCAGGACATCACCATTGCGGGCTATGCAGTCGATGCCGGGGATGCGCTCATCCTCCGGCCCGAAGACGGTGCCGGTGAAGGCGCCCCGCAGAGCGCTCAGACCGCAGATATGGTCGTTATGATGGTGGGTGATGAAGACCGCCTCGATCCGTAGTCCGTCGGCAACGGCGCCAAGCACAGGGCCGGCGTCCCCCGGATCGACCACGATGCTGGCCCCTTCGCTGCCTCGGTAGCACCAGATGTAGTTGTCTTCGAAAGCAGGCAACGCTTGCAGGACTGTCATGGAAGGTGACCGTGGCCGTCATTTGACGCACAATAGACTTAGTTTAAACGGTGTCGGCGCATGACGGGCGAAAACAACTGGTTCGAGACCGACAAAGGCCAGGCGCTGGCCGCCCAAGGCGTTTCAGCTTGCGCCTCTTGGCTCTGGCCGCTGTGCGGCCACAATGCCCTGGTGCTGCAGCCCTGCGCACAGGGGTTGCCCTTGCCCGATCTGCAATGCGCTCCCGTTTATCAGCTTCAACGTGCACAGCAGCGTTTTTACGGGGATGTCATCGCCGAAGACGCCCGATTGCCGCTGGCCAATGAATGCATGGCATTGGTGTTGGCGGCTTTCGTCATGGAAACCGCCGGCAATCCGGAGGCACTCATCGCCGAGTGTGAACGCGTGCTGGTCCCAGAGGGGCATTTCGCGCTGTTGACCCTGAATCCGTTTGCACCTGTGCGACTGACCGGCGTCTGGTCGGACATGCACCTCGCAACAGCCGCGACATGGTCGGCAAAACTGAGTGAGGCCGGACTTGATCTCATCCGCCATGAACGGCTCGGCAATGCTCGACCGCCGGCACTGTGTTCGGTAAACTTTCTGCTGTTGCGGAAACGCAAAGCCGCACTGACCCCCTTGCGGAAAAATGCTGCGGCCGTCGCCTTGGCCCGGGAACGAACACCGACATGAAAGATGCCATTGCCAACGTGCCGCATATCGAAATTCACACGGACGGTGCCTGTTCCGGCAATCCCGGTCCTGGCGGATGGGGTGCCTTGTTGCGTTACGGACAGACCGAGAAGGAGCTTTCCGGAGGAGAAACCCATACCACCAATAACCGCATGGAGCTTCTCGGTGCCATCTGCGCACTGGAATCGCTCAACCGTCATTGCCGTGTCGATCTGTATACGGATTCGCAATACGTGCAGAAGGGCATTACCGAGTGGTTGCCGGGCTGGATCAAGCGCGGCTGGAAGAATGCCAAGGGCGAGCCGGTCAAGAATCAGGATCTGTGGCAGCGTCTGCACGAGGCCAATTCGCGACACAAAGTGCATTGGCATTGGGTAAAGGGTCATGCCGGCCATGCTGAAAACGAGCGTGTGGACGGCTTGGCGCGTCTTGCCGCTGAAACCTTCAAATAGGAAAATTTATGCGACAGATTGTTCTCGATACCGAAACCACCGGACTTTCCTGGGAGAAGGGCAACCGGGTTGTCGAAATCGGTTGTATTGAGCTGATCAATCGGCGGCCCACAGGCAGAACGTATCAACAGTACCTCAATCCAGGCCGTGACATGGAGCCGGGTGCGGCCGAAGTCACGGGCCTGACTCTTGACTTTTTGGCCAACAAGCCGCGCTTCGAGGATGTCGTGCAAGATTTCCTGGAATTCATCGCCGGCTCCGAGCTGGTCATCCACAATGCCGAATTCGACGTCGGGTTTCTGAATTATGAGCTCGGCCTGCTAGGTCCTGCATTCGGTCGCATTGATCGCCATGCCGGCGTGCTCGACACACTCAAGATGGCGCGTGATTTGTATCCCGGACAGCGGAATTCCCTGGATGCCCTTTGCAAGCGGCTCGGAGTCGATAATAAGCACCGGCAATTGCATGGCGCGCTTTTGGATGCGGAACTGCTGACCGATGTCTATCTGGCCATGACCTCCGGTCAAACCGGCTTCGGGTTCGATGAGGCCTTGCCGGCGGCTGATATGGCGAGTACGGAAGTCGTCGTCGCGGTTACTGCGTCGGCTTTCATGCTCCATGCCACGCCGGCTGAGCTTGAGGCCCATCAGTCCCGCATTCAAAAAATCGCAGATAAGTCCGGAAAATCGCTTTGGGCGGACTAGGAGAGGCGAAGCAACAACGCGGTCATGTTGTTGTTTGCTTCCCCGCGCAAGGCTTGCATCAGCAGTAATTCCACCGACTCCTGGGCGCTGAGGCGGGAATCGCACAGGCCGGCCTCCAGTTCGGGTCCGGAGAATGCCTCTAGCATGCCGTCGGTGCAGAAAAGCACGGATTCCCCGCGTTTCAAGGCGATACGCGCCTCTGATATGCAGAGTTTATCGGTTGCAGTGACGCCGAGTGCCTGGATGGCATTTGCCGTTCCGGATTTCAAAAGCCCTCGGGTCTCGGCATCAGATACGATGTTGCGGTACTGCCTGCCATCTGAAAAAATCGCTCTGCAGGTGCCGACCCAGGCCAGTTGCAGGCTGCCTTCAGAAAGTAGCGCTGCTATGGCGCTGGCGCCGCTTGGCTGTGAGCCCTGTTGCGGACGTTGGATGCGTAGGGCCTGTCCGGCATTTCGCAAGGCTTCGGACGGACTGTCACCCTGTTGCAGACCTTTGCGCACCTGGTCGCGGACGAATGCACTGGCGATATCGCCCGCATCCGGACCACCCATGCCGTCGACAACCACGGCCAGACCCGATGCGGCATCCAGATCATAGGTGTCTTCATTCAGCAGACGTTTTCTGCCGGGGTGGCTGATGTGTCCGATTTCAAACATGGCGGGAATAGCGTCGGGGCATGCCGATATTATGAACGGTTTGGACCGTTTCGGGGATATACGGCTAGCCAAAAAGGCGTTGGGAACGCTATAATTCCCTTCTACCATTACGCCGGAGAGGTGGCAGAGTGGTCGAATGTACCTGACTCGAAATCAGGCGTAGGTGTGAGCCTACCGAGGGTTCGAATCCCTCCCTCTCCGCCAACTTGTGTACTTATGCCCTTGAAATATAGGGCTTTTATTTTTATTTAATGTTTGTAACTATCAAAACAGCTATCAATTAATCGACCCCAGCACCAACCTCTCGACCTTGCGCATCATTCCTAACAGCGATGCTTTGACGAAATCATCGTGCTCGGCGTTTAGCCGATTGAAGGTGCGCCAATGCATTCCTTTAGGCTTGTTGCCCGCGCTATTCAGGATTCCATCCTCCCATCCAAGGCTCTCCCTGATCCTGTTAGCACGCCTCATTGCGCGATAGCCCGTGGATTCACGCTGACTGATATAGGCCAGCTGTAAACAATGGCGACACGAGAAAAGGCCAGAGTCTCCGATATACAGCAGGGCCACCCGCCGCCCACATCCAATTGCCGGACAGAGCAGCCAGGCACGCTGGCCTCCAAGTGTGCATGCCGTCCAGTCCAGTCGTACCGGATATTCCATTGGTTGCAAGTTATTGTGCGAACTTTTATGTTTGTAATTCAAAATGATCTTGTCGGTCTCTACCTGTAACCTTATCGAAGCCACAGTTTCACCGCCACATTTCCATATCCAGTCGAATGACCGGCCTGGATTCAAGAGACCATTACGGTTTAACTGCCGTAAATCGAGTGATAGGTAATCACTGGTAGTTTTTTTGCCGATCTGCCGGCTTCCACTTCCCCATCCGCCCATTTCATTTACCCCATGATTTGCCGAAATCATCAAGCAACTTTGCAGTTTAGATCCGCATAATCGGTGTTACCATCTAGCCAGACTGACCCCCCCCAATTCAGCTTTCGAGTATTTCTTTCGGAATTACGCCATATGATCGTGGCAAGTGCATTGAAAATGAGTATTGGTTAATTCCTGCAGGTTGATTGGCAGCCAGCAGTGTTGTCAGTAAGTCGCTGAATCCTGCTAGGCTCAAAATCCCTTTTCGGCTAATGTTGCGGCCGCCGTGACAGATTTTTCAACTGGCATGATGAAAGGCGGTGAAGGTGTTAAAGGAGGTGATTTCACTTTCACCACACGCCAAGCGATTCGCCCATCGGCCTGTGCTTGTTGGAACTCAAACCCATCCACAATCCGGTTCGCGTTCTTTTTCAGCATCCAGCCCAATTTCGAGCGATTTATATCACCGCGTTCTTCCACGGGGAATTCGCGCATGGCATCGAGCAGGCTGGTGATGTACTGCGCTGCTTCGACGGCCTTGCGTACTGTCGTCGCGACCGAACCGAATGCTAAGTACCATTCTGTCATCAAACTGCTGAGTGCATCACTGTCAGGATCATGGCGTACCTGGTCCAGAAGTGCCGTGGCTGGATCAGGATGCCCCAGCCACATCAACGGATAGCGGCAATAGTCTGACCACGCACCACTAAAGGTTACTATGCTGTCTGCCATTACACGCGGCATCCCCGCCATGCGCCATGCCTGGATGATAGTCAGAACCGCTGCCACATACTTTCCTCGGTTCTGGCGCACCTTGTCGACCGGGAAACCCCTGTAGGTAATAGTCGCAGGTGTCGCGCAGCGCGGATCAATATGGACTGTTAGTACACGTCGCAGCAGATCTCTTATTGGTCCCACATTGTTGCCAGACCCCAAAAATAAGGTGCGCGTGCTTACTGTCGCCGTCTTGCTCACACCCAGAATCCGGTCGGTAATTTGCTCCGCTGTTAACATTCGTTTGATAGTGCCGTGAGGTATCCAATCTGTATCCATATCATCGAACTCTATTACAGCAGGGCTAGTCAGCAGCAATGACAGAATCACCTTAGTGGCTTCCTCTGAGGTTGTTGGGTAGCTCACCTTGGCATTGCCGGCAGGCCCGGCGAAGGCGCCAATCAGTTCGCAAAGATAAGTCTTGCCGCTACCGAACACAGGTGCTCGGATGTGAAATCCTGGCGCATAAGGTAGCGATGGGCGCACCACGGCAGTGAAGATAGCTGACAACGCCGCAGCTTTATCGGTGGGTGCTACGAAGTGAAACTCTGTAAGTAGGTCTTCCAGCAAAGCTAGTGCCTTTCGTGCGGCATTGAGTGTTGGGTCAGGAATGTTAAACTCCCGAGCGTCAAATACGCCGAAACGCTGTGTCGTTCTGTCGTAACCGGCCTGCGTAATAAGCTCGCCATCAGATTCGCGAAAATAGGGTTGTCGTACCACACCTTCTAGCGGGGGCAGATAACGAAAACATTGGGCATCATAAAGAATACCGGTGTGCCGGGTTGGTGGATCACAGCGTACCCACTCCTGCGCGCGCCCATCGAACTTCTCCCATGTCGCCGCAACCGACAGTTCCCGTGTCAAGGCCGGCGCACTGGTCGGTACGATAGATGGGTCGCCGCTGGAAGGGTCGGTCGAGATGGAGACAATCAAGTTGCCTGACTGATAATGCCGACCACGGTTGGCCAGTTCTTTCTCCGCCGCATCCACCACCTGATGCAAATCTCCGGGTACTACGCGGATTACAGGCTTGTGTCTTGCTTCAGCGTTGCGAACGCCCAAAAATTCGAGCAGGGCTGGGATGCGGTACTTATCGCGGTGCGAGTGCTGGCAACAAAATCCGCCCACCGAATAGAATTCGTCTGGCTCAAAATAAGCAGTACCAGTATCCAGTTGATCTGTGTGCTCCTGCACCCACGGGCAGGTCATATCGTGCTTACCGGAACCCAACGGAGTCTTGTACAAGCCGCGTGCTTTGATTGCCGCTATAACCGGGTTCTCGGCGGCCTTGGGTGTCAGAACCTCATCTATGTCGGTGCCGAGACTGCGCGAACCATTGACTCCACCTGTGGGCGTTGCTGTTTTCTTCGGACGGCCCTCCTGGGCGGATTCCAGTTGCAAGAGATCCACAATCTCATCCGGTGTATATCGAGTGTCAGGCCGCCATTCGACCAGTCGACACTGAAACGGTACTCCATTTTTGGTCTTGTGCTTTGGCTTGCCATTAATAGCCACGGGCAGGCGCGCCCAGCGGCTCAACGGACCGGTTGCACCTGCATCACATAGCCCTGACTCAATCAACGTGTTGAGCAATCGCACGGCCACTGAGGAATCGGCGATAGGTTCGGCAAGAATGATGCCACCCTGATGATTGCCGGCGCTGGTCTCGATCAGCCAGGACAACTCAAAGCCTTCCAGGCGATCCAGAGGTACTTTGGTGCCCAGATCATCGAGCATTAAGAAATGACATGCTGCAAATTGCCCTTTGCGTGCCTTGAACGAGCCATCATTACATGGGTAGAAGCTAGCACATCCGATGTAATTGTTATTTGAGGCGCAAAGGTCGGCGCTCAATTGATCGGCGCGCTTGGCCAGCCAGCCACCCAAGCCTGGGTCGCCGCTCTTCGAACACACAGCTACGTATGCGCCCTGAGGTAATTGCGGAAACACCGCCGCCACAAAATCGGCATTGGATATCTGGATTTCACCGCCTTCACCGCCTTTACCGCAATCATCAGGGCCGGTTGAAAAAACTGTCAGGTTGTCAGGGGCGGTCATGATGCGAGCACTCACTTGCTTACCGACTTCCGGCTCGCCTCTATGCGGCTATTCACCCAGTCATTAATCTCTGCCTCGATCCAGCCAACAGATCTGCCTTCAAGTGAAATATTTGCGGGGAATCGACCTTCAGAGATTCGAAGATAAATTGAGCTTCGGGATAGGCCCGTGCGGGCTTTGACGGCTGGAAGTCTGAGTAAGTTGGTGACCATCTGAGTGTCTCCTGATTACGTGGTGGACGTAATTAAGTTGACCCATATGAAAAACTGTCACAACTTCTGTCAGATGACAAACGGCGTGACAAAATTAAGACATTGAAATGTCAAGTAATATTATGTGATTCTGACACAATTTTTTTCAGTATTTCAGTTTCGCGAGTGTTTGCACCAAGTGCTTTTAACCAATCGTTTAAATCGGACAATTGAACCTTTCTTCCCTTGTTTTTGGCGAACGCAGGATAGTCTTGAATTGCCCTCTCGGCTAATGCCTTCAAATGGTTCCAGTATTGGTTTTGTTCAAGTTCCGATACTTGGCTAGATTTTAATTTTGGGTTGGTCAATTCTTTGATATATGGCGCAAAGTCAGGAAATGTTTTATGAAAGCGAAAAACACTAGGTTTACTCTTGGCCCATTGGATGGCATCGATCGGTCTTATCCTACGAGCACCATAAAATAAGTCATCGGAATTTGGGCCCAGAATTACAGCCAAATTACCTACGCTAATGGCGGATTCAATTTCTGCTCTCGCATCATTTGATAGTGTTTCATGTGGTTGTGAAGTATCAATTCCGCGGCCAGCCAAAAGATATGAAAATTGTTCGACGGTCCAATACTCTTGGCATGCTAACTCGGCCAAGTCCATTGCTGTTATGTTCTTAGTTTGCGACATTTATCTTTTCTCTGGTTGATCGATATAAGATCTAATTCAGGCTGGTGAAAAATCTTTGTTTTAAATACCATTTGAACAGGGTGATCCGGACCGTCGCTAGATATCATTGATGCAATACTACACCTGGCTGGAAACTTGTAAACTGGACCAATGATTTACTAGCTAAAGGGCTACCAGAAACGGACGTAGGCCGGGGCCATGTATAGGGGTGTCTCAGGATTTGATTCTGGGACATGGTAGGCTTTTGGTGCTGACATGCTAGGATAATATATGAAATCAATGAGTTTACGTCCTATGGGAAACGTCGTAATGCCAGCAATGGCAACAGAATATATTGGGAGCAAACGTTCACTATTGACGTTTGTAGCTGGTTCTATAGATAAAAAAGTGGGGGCAGGTGGCCGTGAGGTAACGGATTTATTTTCCGGGACCGGTGTGGTTTCCGCAGCATTTAAGATGCGTGGTTATGCGGTCACTGCCAACGATCATTTGGCTATGTGTTTCAATCTCACCTCATCTACATTGCTCAACACTGTAGCGCCAAATTTCTCAAAACTGCCAAAAAGTATTCGTGGCAGTCAGAAGAATGCTTATTATTCAGTGCTCGATTATCTGAATAAATTGCCGCAAAGAAATGGTGGGTTTATTCATAAGAATTATTCCCCGGCCTCTTTTGAAATGCTGGGATATGAGCGTCGTTATTTCACTGAAACGAATGCGATGCGAATTGACACTATTCGTTCCGAAATCGAGAGCTGGGACTCACTTTTAACCAAGGCCGAAAGGGCACTTTTGCTTTCCGATTTGATCAGGGCTGTAAGTGGAGTTAGCAATATTGCAGGCACCTATGGCTGTTACTTGAAAAACTGGAAACCACGTGCACTCAAAACGTTACAATTGGGACCAAGCACATTTGTAGATGGCCGTTCGAATGGGCATAAAATTTCCTCTCTGGATGCTGAGTATGCAATCTCCAAATCCAAATCAAGAATTATCTACTGCGACCCACCCTACACAAAACGACAATATGCAGCTTATTATCATATATTAGAAACTATTGTTCGATGGGATATGCCTGTACTGACTGGTTCAACAGGGCTCAGGAACTGGGAAACGCATGCGTCAGATTTTTGCCATAAAAGAAAGGCTGAATCAGCGCTCGAAAATCTGGTTCGCAACGCACGTTGCGAGCATTTTTTCTTGAGCTATAATGATGATGGACAAATCAAGCATGGGCAAATACTCGAAATTTTAAGTGGATATGGTCGATCGTCATACACAGAAATGCAGTTAAAGCGCTATAGAAGCAGTAGCTTGCCGCATAAGGGGCCAACAGTGGCCGAGCGTTTGTATCATCTAGAAATGGCGTAGGAACTTCCCATGTTAAAACCAGTTAATGCGATCCTTTGGAGAAAATGTAATCAGGCTACTATTGATACATTAGAAGGTGTTTCAAACGGTCAGTATCACATAGCTCTTCAAACGCATGATTATTCAAGGTTTTTCATTGGAGTAGAGAAAAAGAATAATACCGGTTTAGGAGGGTATGAGCTTGACGTTCCAATAGAGCCTTTCTCCGGTCAAAACCCAGTCGATGCATTAACACTTACATTCAAGTATATGGGACAAACATCTGCACGTAAGGATTGGAACATACCAGCTCAGCGCCCTGACACAGCTTATCCTCTGTGGAGAAAAGGTCGAGGATATTCATCAAGAAAAACAGTTGGCACTCATGACTATATTGTTATAGCACGTGACACCGACGGCAGTTTTCATGCGCGTTGGGTAAGGAGTGCTGATTTCATTGCAATTCCAGAGAAATTGAGAACTTTAATGTTGGCATCTGATGCTGGATGGAGCGAGGTACTATGACTGTTTCAGTTGAAATTGTAGTTGCAGCTTTGCTGAAACACAAAAATGTATTACTTTACGGCCCGCCAGGCACTGGGAAGTCACACTTGATGTCTGAGGTAGCCAAGCGGTTTGAGCAAAACGCCTCTGGTTCAGCCGCAACAAACATTGTGATCGATACAAGTGAGGAAAGAGCTCCCTTTAGTGTTGCGACTGTTCCAACTGTAGCTACCCGTTGGGTGACATTTCATCAAGGATATTCTTATGAAGACTTTGTTTTGGGGATGCGCCCAGAGTCTTCCGCTGGCGGTCTATTCTCGCTTATTCCAAGGCCAGGGGTTTTGCTTGAGCTCGCAGCAGAAGCAAGGAATGGCAAGGGACTGCTGCTAATAGACGAGATAAATCGAGGAAATACATCTAGAATATTTGGTGAATTTATTACGCTTATGGAGCCAGAAAAGCGTCTTGGCGAGGATGGTGCGCCAATTGCGACCACCATTACCATTACATTGCCATATCTCGCGCCCGGCGAACGTCTCATCGTGTCAACGTCACAAGGAGAAGAGGTAATTGAGCGTGCTTTCGCGATGCCTTCTGAATTGTATACGTTGGCAAGCATGAATTCTGTCGACAAATCCATTGCACCAATTGACACAGCACTGCGCCGCCGGTTTCATGTGATCAACCTTGCTCCAGCGCTCGATGATTTGGAGTATGCTGTTGGCCTCGAAAGAGGCGACAGCGGAAACCTTGTGGCATTAGGTGCAGACGCGAGCGCTTTAGATGTGGCCAGAATTGCTGTAGTTGCACTATCAAAGGTCAACAAAGCGATTGGGTTACATCTTGGCGTCGATTTCATGCTCGGCCAATGGTATTTGAAAAACTTTTCTCAATTAGACGCAGCAAATGCAAGAAATCAATTATTCGATGTTTGGCTTTATCGGGTGTTGCCGCAGCTAATTGAGCTATTTCATGGTCGTGGCGATACGCTGGCTTCTATATTGGAAGTTGACGGGTCGCGAAAAAATGGCAGCGGCTTGGTGCTGGTTATGCCGTCGCCAGACGAGATCGAAAATGGTGCAACCCAATTCGTCATTATGTCTGATCCTTTGCCGACGCAAGAGCAATTGATGAAATATCTCCAGAAGTTTGCAGGTGTGGTTGAGGCCCCGGCAGCAGTGCCAGCAAGTCCAGCCACTCCATTGCTCAACGAAGCCAATCCTGGGGTGTCGAGTTCGCCAACGGGTGAGGGATAATTAATTTGAGCATGGTGTCTACAAGTACTGCATTCCTTATTGAAAATGGAAGTTGGTGCCTACTTACTGACATTGTTCCTTCAAGCAAAGTAGACACACTAAGATTAAAAAATGATCTCTTAAAAATAGGTAAGAAGCTTCGTAATTCTCTCGGACTTCGTTTTGATCCTTTTGATTTTCGTACCGGTGTAAGCGGTATTGAAGTATCTGTGTCAGGTATTGCAGGAACAATTAGCACCGGTGACACAGTTCTAGAAATCGCACCCAAGTTTGTACCTCAAGGCATGATATCTGCCGATTGGGATGCAAGCCTTTTATTACTGATGCAGTATGCAAAAAAGCGTCATATTGCTTATAATCGCTCCAAATATTTATCCGCATCCCGCCATAATTTCGTTGACTTGATGGCAATAGCTTTCCTTGATTCGGTGGAAGCAGGATTATCGGATCAAATGATTCACACCTATCAAACGCGTGAAGAGCGATTGCCTATAATGCGAGGTCGCCTAAATCTTCAGCGACAAATAAAATCCGTCTTTGTCCGTCCTCACTTGTTGGAATGTGACGTTAATCAATTGGACGCCGTGAATCCTTTCAATGGGTTGCTTAAATGGGCGGCCCAGGCGTTGACTGCTTCTGTTAGATCCTCCAGTATACGACGAAGAGTAAGCGATATTTCACAACTCTTTCCAGGTAGGCCTGACCGGTCGATCGCAATGAGGGGCATGCAAGTTAACCCGCCCCCACAATTTCGAACATGGACAGGAGCGCTTGAAATCGCCTCAATGCTTTCTGCAGGCCTCAGTCACACCGCAAGTCGCGGCTCGCAGAATGGTTATTCATTCGTGTTCAATATGGAGAAGCTTTTTGAACATTTCGTTCAATGTAGTTTGCAACGGGCTGTGTCACGGGTGGAAAAGCTAAAGCTTACAGTAAATGCCCAGGTTCAAACGGCCTACGCTATGCCGACGAGCGATGGGAAAGTGGTCTTTTATTCAAAACCAGACAATGTTGTTAAGAATGTAGACAAGGCAGTGGCAATAGTTGACGCAAAATATAAACGCCTTTCTGACCAAAGTGGGGCTAAAAATAAGAAGCCCGTGAATCAAGACGTATATGAGCTAGTTGCTGCAATGACAGCACAACGCTGTCGTGTAGGATTACTAGTGTACCCAAAAGTGCACGGAGACGCAGAACTGTCGGACGGTGATTTGCAAGTTTGGACAGTTGATGCGTTTGGAACAACGCTGCATGTGGGTGCAGTGGCAATTGATTTAGTTGGACTGCATTCGCTAAATGACTTGCAAAAAGTTGATCAGAAGCTTGCTTCAGTATTGCAGGACATATTGAGTCAGGCTGAGGTTTCACAATCGTGAAAAAGAATACACTTGAATTTTCAGAAATTGTTGATGAAGCCTACTTGGCTTTCGCAGAACAAGCCGCACACAATAAAAGTAGGAGTCTTGCGGCCATACATGAATACGCGTTTGCTAGGACTATTGAAGCTTCGTTGTCGGCTCTATACGATGCGAAAGGGCTGAATTTTGATGGTTTAGTTAAAACGAGGCGTCTAACTGCTGTAAACAGGCTCGAAGTTGCAATGCGTGAGTTAGTTGCTAAAGATAAAACTGACGGCGGAGCCGCAGCAAAGGTAGGGGCTTCGTTTGAACAGTTAAGCGGAAAATGCATTGTCAAAAATGCACAAGAAAAATTAGAAATTTCCACTTCTTCTGAACAAAGGAGTGGAGGCGTTTATTTCACGCCTCCTGAATTAGCCGAAGCCATGCTTGAGCCTGCACTGCGGAATGCTTTTTCATCTATCTCATCTATTCAAGAATTGCGGCAAGTTTCAATACTTGATCCAGCAGTTGGATGTGGATCATTCCTTCTGGCAGCCATTCGCATAGGCGCAAAAATATTAGGAGAGAAACAAGGATTTTCAAAGTATTCCAATCAATTGCTAAAATCCGAAATTGCCAGATTCTGCTTATATGGCGTTGATATCGATCCAATTGCTATTGCGACAGTCAGATCCCTAATCATCGCAGAGATAGGCGACAAAAAGTGGAAGCCACTTGCAATGGATCGTCACTTGAAAGTAGGTGATGCCATTTGTAGCTCTTTAGCAGATTGGCGCTCATGGTTTCCAAGTCGCAAAAAGCGTGGATTTAGTGTCATAGTAACAAATCCGCCTTGGAGTAAACTACGCCCACTTCGGCACGAATTTTTTGAACATATTGATGAAAGGGTTAGGTTATATCAGGGTAGTGATCTAGGGCGTTATCTAGATACACATTTGAGCGACTTGGTTAAGGCTGGCTGGAATGATCATGTTAATAAGACGATTTTACTTTCTAATAACCTAAAAAACTCTACGGAATATAGGCTGAACTCCGACTCATCAGGAGACCCTGATTTATACAAATATTTTGTGGAGAGATCAGTTGCGCTATTGGCAGATGATGGAATTGCTTCGTTGCTTTTACCGTCTGGAGTGCTAAGAGCCCAGGGGTCTGCAGCATTGCGTCGCTTGATATTTGAGCAAGGCGAAGTGCTAAATCTTGTTGAATATATTAACCGACGAAAGATTTTCGATATACATTCGATGTATAGGTTTTGTTCGATACAATTTAAAAAGGGTCGTCGAGGAGGGATTCTAAACGCAAAATTTGGGGTTGAGGATATCAAAGCAAGCGATAATAATGCCAAAAATAGACTTAGCATTAAATATTTATCTGCGG
This sequence comes from Arenimonas sp., assembly GCF_044353605.1. Lineage (GTDB taxonomy): Bacteria > Pseudomonadota > Gammaproteobacteria > Xanthomonadales > Xanthomonadaceae > Arenimonas. The sequence continues at coordinate 40,051 of NZ_JBILBO010000008.1, forward strand.
TAGGCGGGGTCGATTCTTTGATACCCGAAGTACGGACTCCGCAAGAAAGAGACCTGCTTTTGCGCCTATATAAAACTTATCCAACCGCCGCTACAGTATCAGGCCATTGGGCTTTTAAATTCAATCGTGAATTGGACATGACGAATGATTCGTCAGCGTTTATTGAATCTAATCGGGCAATTAAAGATGGTTACGAACGCCAAGCCGATGGGCGTTGGCTATCAAAAAATTCTGCTATCGCTCTTCTCCCCCTTTATGAAGGACGAATGGTTCATCAGTATGATTGTGTTGCTAAATTGTATGTGCATGGTCAAGGCCGATCAGCCAAGTGGAGGGTGCCACGACCTGAAGAGCGGCAAATATTTCCGCACTATTTTGTGCCCGAACCATATGCGATTTCACGCGGTTGGCAGGCTCGTCCAAGAGCGGCGTATTGTGAAATAAGCGGTCACGCTAATGAGCGAACAGTGCTTGCAGCCATGATTCCGCCCTTTGCCGTTTGCGGGAATAAAGTTCCGGTCCTGAATTTATATGATGAATCTTATGATTCGCACTTGCTTTGGCTTGCTTTAGCAAACTCTTTGGTTGTTGATTGGCTGATGAGACGATGGGTTTCTACGACAATAAATCAGTTTTACTGGCGAAATATTCCGCTGCCACCTCGATCAATGAGCAAGAATAATAGGTTTCTTATTGGTGCTGCCAAATATCTCATAGCGCATGACGAGCTAGTTGAAAATTCTGATGTCTGGTACGAGAATCGTGCGAAGATTCGAGCAGCAATTGACGCTGTAGTCCTGGATATCTATGGGGTAACAGATGAAGAGTTGAATGTTATATTAGAGGATTTTCCAGCATTTCGTGTCTCACATAAGCGACATAAAAACAATGTCCTGTCATTTGAAGAGTTAATAGCAAAAGCACGACAAGCACATCGCTCTGGAAATTTAAATCTTAAGTCAATTATTAAAGCATCCTCAGGATATGCTTCAGCTTAAGTAACAAAAGGACTGGGGGTTGTCTTACTGATCCGTCACCGCACTATTACCGTCTTGTCAGCCTCGGATTTAATTGCATTAGGCTGTGCCTCGTATTGGCTTGACCACAGCATCAGTCGGTACAGTCGCACAATAAACTGACCAGTCTGCCATCAAAGCCGCGCGTTTGACGAACTGTGAACCACGCTGATAAGCCCGTTCGACAGCATCTGGTAGTTGATGCGATAGGGCGTGTTCGGCAACTTCACGCGGATAATTCGTGCTCTCTGCTGCCCACATGCGAAAGGTGCTGCGGAATCCATGAACTGTGATGCCATTGCCGTTGGCATCCACCCAGACGGGCTTCTCATCGCCGTTCATACGCCGAATAACGGCGGTTAGAGACATATCCGACAGAGGCTGACCTTTCGAACCGGCAAACACTAGTTCAGCGTCGTCGACTTTGGGCATTGATTCCAGCAAAGCCAACGCAGCGTGACTCAATGGCACTTGATGTTCGCGTTTGGCTTTCATGCGTACAGCAGGAATTGTCCAGATTTTGCCCGCTATATCGAACTCGGGCCAGCGAGCACCGCGCACCTCTCCCGACCTGCAGGCGGTCAGAATGGCGAACTCAACCGCTTTAGCAGATACGCACTCACGCGTTCGCAGAGCCGACATAAATGATCCGATGTGCTGCCATGCTAGTGATGGATGATTCTTCATCCGGCTGGATTTGCTGATGTTGGCCAGCAGGTTTTTGAGGTGACCCTTCCAACGAGCAGGATTCTCGCCGGTACGATAACCGCTGGTGGTAGCCCAGCCCAAAACGGACTCGATACGCCCACGTACACGGCTGGCGGTTTCGGTCTTGCTCTCCCAAATCGGGGTTAGACACTTCATGACCAGGGAGGTATCAATATCGGCCACGGGCAAATGACCGAACACAGGACTGGCGTAGGTGCTAAGCGTGTTTGTCCACTGGTCGCAGTGTTTGGCGTTCTTCCATCCAGCCTTGTGCGCAAGGATATACGCTGCGGCACATTGGTCGAAGCTCATCTTCTTGGCCTCGATCAGAGTAGCTGCGAGCTTGCTTTGTTTCTTGGCTACCAAAGGATTGATGCCCTCGAGCAGCAGTTTCCGCGCAGCCTGAGCTTTCTGCCGTGCCTCGGTCAGGCTCACGGTATGTGTTGGCCCCAATCCCATCCCGAACGGCTTTCCGGCCACCATGTACCGAAACAGCCATGACTTTGAACCAGTGGAGGTAATCTGAAGCGTCAAACCGCCCCCGTCGCCATATAATCCTGGCTTGGTGAGTTTGGTGACTTTGAGAGCTGAAAGTCGTTGGTGTTGGCGTGCCATGCTATCCTAAGACTATCAAAATGACTATCAAATTATAATCAGATTCAATGGGATTGTAAAGGATCATCTTGGACGATTATATTCCATAACATAATGATATATATGTTAATAATGGAAACTTCTGGACAATGTCGGACTTCAATCAGGCGGACTCCCTCTCCGCCAGTAGTTCTAAAGCCCCTGCCAGCAGGGGCTTTTTCATTCAGATGGCAATCGGACCGGTCACCGGGATTCCACCAGATGCGCCAGCTGGTTATCGATCCAGTTGATCAGCTGCAGCACTTCATCCGTATCGGCCTGCATCTGGATTTTCTTTTCCAGTGCCAATGCCAGCTTGGAGAGTGCCTCCAGACCGATGGTCGCCGCCGAACCTTTCAAGGCGTGCGCAAGATTGGCCATACCCGTGCAATCTCCTTCGGCAAGCATGTTCCGCAACTGAATGCAGTCATCGCGATGGCAGACGATGAAAGCCTCGCGGGCACGTGCCAGCGAGCCGGCATTGCCCAGGAAGCGGGTTTCGACTTCCGTTCCGGAGGACGCGTCGGCGGTTCTGGCATCGGCTTCTGGTCTTCCGCACGGCTGCAGCCAGCGGGTCAGGCAGCCCCAGAGTTCATCGGCATCTATCGGCTTGGCGAGAAAGTCGTTCATTCCCGCATCCAGACAGGCAGTTTGGTCGGCATTGCTGGTCGCGGCCGAAAGCCCGACTATTGGCTTGCTGAAACCGGACTTGCGAATGTGGCGGGTCGCTTCGATGCCATCCATGTCAGGCATCCGGACATCCATGAATACCAAGTCGGGATCGGCGGCAACGAGTGCGGAACAGGCTTCTCCGCCGGAGCCGGCCAGAACCACTTCGATGCCCGCCATCGCCAGCCATTGGCTGATGATGGTTCGGTTGAAAGCATTGTCCTCCGCGACCAGAATACGGCGGCCACGGAATTCCTGGGGAACCGGTACGGATAGCATGGAAGGTTCGATGGCGGTCATGGCAGGGATTTCATACGATTCTAGCACGGCCGCCTCGGCACTCCGAGGCTTCTGGGCTTTGGATTTTGCTTTACAATGGGCGAGGGAGTGACAAGGGCGTTTCAGACCAGACATGCATATCGGGATACTTGAAGACGAAATCACGCAACAGGAGATGTATCGCCTGTGGTTCAGTGCGGATGGATTCAACTGTGACTGTTTCGATACCGCCCAGAAATTCACCGATGCCCTGCAGTCCGCTAAATACGACATCCTGATCATCGACTGGATGGTTCCGGATGGCAGTGGTATCGATGTGCTGGCCTGGGTGCGCAAAAACATCGGATGGGATATTCCCGTGATTTTCATCACGGCAAAGGATGCCGAGCTGGATATCGTGTCCGCTCTCAAGGCCGGCGCCGATGATTATGTCGTCAAGCCGCCGAAACACCATGAGTTGATGGCCCGCATTGAATCGCTTGCCCGGAGATCCAAGCCGCCACAGGTTCTTAATTTCGGCGATTACCGGGTCGACCGCGAAAGGCGCTGCATCGAAGTCGATGGCAAGGCAGTCGAGCTTACCCAGAAGGAATTCGAGTTAGTGTGTCATATGTTCCAGAGCCCCGGCGTTTTGCTGTCGCGGGTTGCCCTGCTTGAAAAGCTTTGGGGGCTGAACGCGGATGTCGATACCCGCACCGTTGACACCCATGTCAGCCGAATCCGGCGCAAGCTCGATATCGGCCCTAAGCACGGCTGGCAGATATTCCCGGTCTATGGCTGGGGTTATCGAATCGAAAGGGTCGACAAAGCGGCGGAATGATCGCCTGGTCATTGCCGTCAATCGGCCGGATCCGTTACCCATTATTGCCGAGGGTCAAGGAAGGCGATGTGTGTCCGAACTGAAAACTCTTGGTGGCGGGGCCGTGAGGGACTTTACTGTTTTGCCAGAGTCCAGCCATAACTGGTATTGAACGATTCGACCGGGCAGGCGCTGTTCCGGCTGGCGATGCTTTTTTCATCGACGAAATAAAGCTCACCGATGATATTCCTGAACGGATAGGTCTTGCAGGGGGCATCGAAACGGATGCTGACTTTGGTAACATGGCCGTCGGCGGCAGTCACCTGATCGCAGGCCTTGGGAGTCAGCAACTCCGGCTCGTCACGGCCACGTTGGATTTTCAGCAGGCATTGGTCGGCACCGGTCATCACGATGGTGCGTTTGACTTCGATGTTGGGATCGTCGACTGGCGGTGGCCGGCTGGCCTGTGCCTCCGGCGTGCTGCTGCTGCATCCGGCGGCAACTGCCGCAAGCATGCCGATACACAGAAATTCAGTGAACGATTTCAATGACATTGCCCCATCCCCAGTGTGTTCCCTGACTTCATAGTAGGGCAAGTCTGGGTTTTTGTGAACCGATTCACATTTTGCTCCGGGAAAGGAGCCAGTGGCAATCCGTTCCGATCTGCCAGCATCGACTATAATCCTGAAACCTCAATCGCTTATGAGTCCGTCATGTCTGAAATCCTCGCCCCCGTCTCCTTTGGTGAACTGCTGGATAAAGTGACCATCCTGCAAATCAAGTCCGAACGGATGAGTGATGCGGTCAAAGTCGCCAATGTCCGCAAGGAACTGAGCGCACTCGAAAAAACATGGGCGGCCCATCCGGCTTCGGCGACCGATATCAGCGAATTGATGGGGCAGCTCAAGGCCGTGAATGAGCGCCTGTGGGTCATCGAAGACGATATCCGTATCCTGGAGAAAGCCCAGCGTTTCGATGCCGAGTTCATCAAATTGGCGCGCGCGGTTTATTTTGAAAATGACGAGCGTGCGCGGATCAAGAAAGACATCAATCTTGCGCTCGGTTCGGCGTATGTTGAAGAAAAGTCCTATCAGGACTACCGCACGCCCTGAGTCTCTGCGCGTCAGCCGTTCTCGGTGCGATAGCGTTCGAAGCGGGCGATGACATCGTCTACGCCGATCATGGCCATCACCCCGGGGAATTCGACGCGCTTGCCCCACGGCAGCGCGGCGGCCGGTTTGTCCAGAAACTGGATGGCGGCTTCCGGATAGCGATTGACCGTGTAGCGCAGATCCGAATACGGACCGGAGCGTGTACCATCGGTGCACGCATAGAGACCGAGCACTTTGCTGCCCATCGCGTTGGCCATGTGTGCCGGCCCGGAGTCCGGGGTCATCACCAAATCAGCCCGAGCCAACAGGGCCAGCAATTGTTTCAGCGTGTCCTTGCCAATCAGATCAATCGGTTTCTCCGGCATGGCGGCGATGATCGCGTCGCCCATATCGCGCTCGAGTGCGCTCCGGCCTCCGCATAAAACCACCTGCCAGCCTTGACCCATGGCATGCGTGGCCACGGCCGCATAGCGATCGGGCAACCAGTTGCGCAGCGCATGGCTGGAACACGGCGAGATCAACAGCGTCCGTTTGCCTTCAGGCCATTGCGCGGCGGCCCAGGCATGCGCTTCCGGCGGTACCGGCAGCCCCCAAGTCACTTCCGTCTGCCGGAATCCCAGCGGATCGGCGAAAAGCCCGAACACATCGAGCACATGGTGACGGTCATGCCGGATGCGTTCGTTGACGAACAAACCGTGGCCTTCTTTGGCCCTTTCATGGTCATAGCCGATCCGGCGCTTTGCCGAAATCACCGCCGACACCAGATTCGCGCGCAGCGCCAGCTGCATCTGCAGCAGCACGTCGAAGCGTCGGCCATCCAGCGCCTGTGTCAGGTCTTTCAGCCCCTGCAGGCCGGTTTTCTTGTCGAAGGCAATCAGCTCGACGCCTTCAAGACCTTCCATCAGTTTGGCTTCGCCTTTACCGAGAATCCAGGTGATGCGGCATTCCGGCAGATTTTTCTGCAAGGTCCGGATCAACGGCAGGACATGCGTGGCATCGCCGAGTGCCGATAATCTTAAAATGCACACGGATTTTACGGCGGCGGTTGGGTTCACTTGGTACACTCTTGCAATGATTGAACGGGATGGCCAAACCGAATGCGTCAACTTCACGGGTGCGGATGGGGTCTGCACGGTGTTGTATGCATCCCGGCTGTTGCCGGTGCCGGATGCCCGTCAGTTTAACGCAAGTGCTTACAGCTCGGCACGGCCGGTAACCGGACAGGGTGGCCGCGGTGGGGCCTGGTTTGTTGAAACGTCGACCGGCCAGGCTGTGCTGAAGCATTACCGGCGCGGTGGCCGTGCCGCCTTGTTGTCCGAGGCCTCCTACCTCTATACGGGCCTTGCGCGTGCCCGCAGTTTCGCGGAATACCGGATGCTGGCAGTGCTGCGCTGTCAGGACCTGCCGGTCCCCGAGCCGATGGCGGCGTTTTGTCTGCGATTCGGGTTGACCTATCGGGCGGCCCTGCTGACCCGTTGCATCCCTGAAGCCCGATCCTTTGCCGATCACATCCGACAAGGCGATGCGCCATGGGCGGAGGCCGGTGCATTGATTGCGCGATTCCATCGTGCCGGCGCCCAGCACGCCGATCTGAATGCCAACAACATCCTGTGCAATGCCGACGGCTTGCATGTCATCGATTGGGATAAAGGCCGTATGCGCGGCCGGGCCGGAATCTGGACCGGACGAGTATTGGCGCGCTTGCAGCGCTCGATTGATAAAGAATGTCCGATGGTGGACGCTGCTGAACGCTCTGAAGGATTCCAGCGTCTGCTCGCGGCGCATAACGAGGGCTTGGCATGAATTGGCAATTGCGCTTTCTTGGCGTCGGTAATTCGCAGGCTGCTCCGGTATTGGGATCGGCCAGTGCCGTGCTGGAGCGCGATGGAATACCGCAGCTGCTGATTGACTGCGGCCAGGAAGCCCTGACCGCCTATCTGGCGCGCTACGGGGAGGCGCCGCAGGCCATCTTCATCACGCATTTGCATCTGGATCACGTCGGTGGCCTGGAACGCCTGTTCTATACGGCTTTTTTCGATGATGCCCTGCGCGGCAAGATCAAACTGTTCGTACCGGCAGCCATCGTGCCGGCCATGCAATCCCGATTGGCTGATTATCCGGGCGTACTGGCCGAGGGTGGTGCCAACTGGTGGGACGCATTCCAGTTGATTCCGGTCAGCACCGGTTTCTGGCATTTAGGTCTGCATTTCTCCGTGTTTCCGGTCCGCCACCATCAGCCGGATTCCGCCTTTGGTCTGCGTCTGCCCGGAAGCTTCATCTGGACCGGCGATACCCGTCCCATTCCGGAACGGCTTGGCGATGGCGTTGCGGCAGGCGAATTGATCGCGCATGACTGCGGGCTGGACGGCAATCCTTCGCACACCGGTCTGGCCGACATCCAGCGCGATTATCCTGCGTCATGGTGGCCATCCTTGGTTCTGTATCACTACGCCTCAACTGTTGATGGTGAGGTCATGCAGGCCCAAGGCTTCCGTGTCGCTAAGACGGGTCAGGCTTTCGCCCTGCCGACGCCTGTGCCTGGACCCTTGGCATGATGCCGCAATTACAGGCAGTGGCTCCGGCTCCCGTGACCGATGCCCTTGGTCGACCACTGCGGGATCTGCGCATATCGGTGATGGAAACCTGCAACTACCGCTGCCCGTACTGCATGCCGGAAGGTACCGTGGATGAAATGGCCCTGGGTGCCAAGCAGCGTCTGGAGTTTTCCGATATTGCGCAGATTGCACAGGCATTCGTTGCCAATGGGGTGCGTAAAATCCGTTTGACCGGCGGCGAGCCGCTGCTGCGCCGCAATCTTCCGGAGTTGATCGGCTTGTTGAAGCGGATCGATGGGCTCGAAGATCTTGCGCTGACCACCAACGGATCGCTGCTAGCCGCACAAGCCCATGCATTGCGCCAGGCTGGACTCGACCGGATTACGGTCAGCGTGGACGCCTTGGACGAAACGCTGTTCCGGCACATGAGTGGAGGGCGTGGCAGTCTGTCCCAGGTTTTGGAGGGTATCGCCGCCGCCGAACGTGCAGGGTTCGGACCGATCAAGATCAACTGCGTGGTACAGCGGGGACTGAATGAATCCCAGATTCTGCCTTTGTTCGAGTTTTTCAAAAACCGCGGCCATGTCATGCGTTTCATCGAATACATGGATGTCGGAAGTTGCAACGGCTGGCGCAGCGATGAGGTCGTGCCTGTCTCCGAAATCCTGGCCTGCCTGCAGTCCCGTTATGAGTTGACGCCGATGGCGCCTGCCGCGCCGGGCGAGGTCGCTGCGCGCTATGCCGTATCCGGCGGCGGCGAGGTCGGGTTCATCGCTTCGGTCAGTGCGCCGTTCTGTGGAGACTGCAACCGTGCGCGCCTCTCGGTGGACGGAAAGCTGTTTACCTGCCTGTTCGCCAGTGCCGGCTTCGATCTGAAACCGTATCTGCGTTCGGCTGAAAGGCTCTCGACCGAAATCGGTGCCTTGTGGCGGCACCGCACCGACCGTTACAGTGAAATCCGGCATGCCGCAGATGCCCGTAAAAAAATCGAAATGTTCTTCATCGGAGGCTGATGTGGCCGGAAAGAAAAGTGGCAAACCGCAATTGACCCACATTGATGCCGCCGGACGCCCGGCCATGGTCGATGTTGGTGACAAAGCCGTGACCGTCCGCATGGCCAGTGCCAGTGCCGATGTCCGCTTTCCAAAAGCCGTGGCCGAGCAGCTGCGAGGACAGGGCATGCGCAGTGCCAAAGGTGCCGTTATCGATACCGCCGTCATCGCCGGCACCATGGCGGTCAAAAACACCGCGCAGTGGATTCCGTTCTGCCATGCTTTGGCTATCGAGGGCTGCGTGTTCCAAATTGACTGGCAGAATAAACAGACCCTGCGCATCCTCTGCACGGTCCGCGTCACCGGCAAGACCGGTGTCGAGATGGAGGCGCTCACCGGCGCCTCGGCCGCTGCCCTGACGGTATATGACATGTGCAAGGCGCTCAGCCATGCCATCGAAATCGGGCCGGTCAAGTTGCGTGAAAAACAGGGCGGAAAACGCACGGTGTCAGCTCAATGAGCGTGACCGTCCTTTATTTCGCGGCATTGCGGGATGCGGCCGGCGTCAATGAAGAGCAGTTGCCCCGACCGGAATCGCTGCCTGAGCTTTATGCGGTGCTTTGCGGGCAGTACGGCTTCAAGCATGCGCAAAATCAGCTTCGGGTGGCCTGCAACGGCGCCTTCTGCGACTGGCAATACGTGCCATTGGATGGCGATGTCATCGCGTTCATTCCGCCGGTATCCGGAGGCTGAATGCATTTCCGCATTACCGATTCGGCAATCGATAACCGCGCCTGGCGTGAAGCGCTAACCGATGCGCGTTGCGGCGCCTACGCGGCCTTTGAAGGCTGGGTGCGCAATCATCATTCCGGACGGCCGGTGCTCGGCCTGCATTACGACTGCTACCCAGAACTGGCCGAGCATGAAGGTGAACGCATTCTGGCGGAAGCTCTGGCCCGTTTCGAGATCATCGATGCCCGATGCATCCATCGTGTCGGCGACTGCGCGATCGGTGACATGGCGGTATGGGTCGGGGTCAGCGCCGCCCATCGCGACGCGGCATTTGCCGCCTGCCGCTGGATCATCGATGAAGTGAAGTCGCGGGTTCCAATCTGGAAGCGCGAAGGATATGCCGATGGCGAGGCACGTTGGCGCGAGGGCTGAGGGTGGCAGCCCCTGCCGGTTGACCTCGTCGCCCGAATCAATCAATACCGTTGCTGCCTTCCGGCCCTGGCGGGGTTTTCAATCTATCGTCGCGAGGGCCGACAGGGGCCACCATTGAAACGCGGCGCTTGGCCGTATCAGAAGTGGCGGAGAGAGAGGGATTCGAACCCTCGAAACGGGGTTTAGCCGTTTACACACTTTCCAGGCGTGCTCCTTCGACCGCTCGGACACCTCTCCGCAGATGTAAATCACCTGATGTGAACCGCGGATTATACGCGAGCACCGGTCTTTCCACAAGTTGCCTGCCGCTGTTCCGGGCCGGCCCAAATATGGCAAAATGAGGCTCTGAATACGGGAAAGCCCATGTCTTATCTGGTTTTAGCACGAAAATGGCGTCCGAAACGTTTCGCCGAACTGGTCGGCCAGCAGCATGTGGTGCGTGCCCTCAGCCATGCTCTGGAAACCGGTCGTGTGCACCATGCGTTCCTGTTCACCGGTACCCGTGGTGTCGGTAAAACCACCATTGCCCGGATTTTCGCGAAAAGCCTGAACTGCGAATCCGGAACATCGAAAGATCCCTGCGGCGTCTGCGGCACCTGCACCGACATCGACAACGGCCGTTACCCCGACCTGATTGAAATCGACGCCGCCAGCCATACCGGCGTCGATGATGTCCGGGCCCTGATCGACAATGCCCAGTACATGCCCTCACGCGGGCGCACCAAGGTCTACCTGATCGACGAAGTGCACATGCTTTCGAAAAACGCCTTCAACGCCCTGTTGAAGACGTTGGAAGAACCGCCCGAGCACGTCAAATTCCTGCTGGCCACCACCGACCCGGAAAAACTGCCGGTGACCGTGCTGTCCCGCTGTTTGCAGTTCAATCTGCGCCGGCTGGAACCCGAACAGATATCCGGGCAGATGCGGCATATTCTGTCGGCTGAAGGCATCGGTTTTGACGCCGAATCCATCGATTTGCTGGCCGAAGCCGCCGATGGCAGTCTGCGTGATGGACTGTCCTTGCTCGACCAGGCCATTGCCTACACCGGCGGCAGCTTGCAGGCCGAATTGGTGCAGTCCATGCTCGGTACCGTTGATCGCAGCCAGATCGAACAACTTCTGAATGCGCTCGGAGCCCGTGATGGCGAGGCGCTGATGGCGGCCATCGAACAATTGGCGTCTTTTGCGCCCGATTTCGAGCAGGTGCTCGACCGTCTGGCGCAGGCCCTGCATGAAATCCAACTGGTACAGCTGGTCCCGAATTACCGGCCTTCGCTGCAGCGCGTGCCCATCAAGACGTTTGCGCAGCATCTCGATCCCCAACTGGTGCAACTCTGGTATCAGATGGCGGTGATGGGACGCCGTGACTTGCATTTCGCACCGGGAGCACGGGTCGGATTCGAAATGTCATTGCTGCGTATGTTGGCGTTCATGCCGGCTGGAGCCGATGCCCAGCCTGTCGTAACGCGATCGGCCCCACCTGTACAGACGACGGCCAGCCCATCGCCATCCCCGGCGCCCCGTCAAGAAGCTACGGCGCCACCGCCTGCAAAACCGGAACCGGTTGCCGCGGCCGTACCGGCTGATATTCCGGATACGGCGGAACATTGGCTGCAGTTATTGGCACGTCTTGCACTTAAAGGTCCGCTCGGCCAGCTCGGCGCCCACAGCGGCTTCGTTGCCCGTAACGGCTCACAGCTGCTGCTGTCGTATCCGGCCGATTTGTACGAGAGTCTCAGTCCGGCTCTTTGCGAACGTTTTCAGAATGCGCTGAGTGAAGCCTTCGGCAGTCCGGTGCAACTCAAATTCGAGAAACTACGCGATGCCGCGGCCGAAACCCTGCATGGCCGGCAAACCGAATCCAAACTCAATCGGCAGAATCAGGCCGAAGCCGAGTTTCAGAACCATCCGGTGGTCAACGCCCTTCTGGCCGAAGGTTCGCAGATCGTTCCGGATTCCATCCGTCCTTTGGAATTGAAGTGAGAATGTTATGAGAGGCAATATCGCCCAGATGATGCAAAAAGCCCAGCGCATGCAGGAAAACATGCAGAAAGTGCAGGATGAGCTGGCACAGATGGAAGTGACCGGACAATCCGGTGGCGGTGCGGTCAAAGTCACCTTGACCGGCAAATTCGAAGCCCGCAAAGTCGCTATCGACCCCGGCGTTCTTGGCGATGCTGAGATGCTCGAAGACCTTCTTGTCGCGGCCGTCAATGATGCCGTGGCCAAAGCCAATGAGGAAAGCAACAAGCGCATGGCTGCGGTCACCGCCGGTATGCCGCTGCCGCCGGGAATGAAGCTTCCGTTTTGAGCCAGAGTGACCTGCTGAGTCAGTTGATGGAATCCCTTCGCTGTTTGCCTGGCGTGGGCCAGAAGAGCGCGCAGCGTATGGCCTATCATTTGCTGGAGCGTAATCGCGAGGGCGGCATGCGTCTGGCCACTACATTGCAGGAGTCCCTGAAGCGCATCGGCCATTGTGTCCAATGCCGTGATTTCACCGAACAGGAATGCTGCACCATCTGTGCCAGTGCCGCCCGTGATTCCTCGCAGCTGTGTGTGGTGGAAACCCCTGCCGACCGGTTGGTGATTGAGTTGGCCACCGGGTATCGCGGACTTTATTTCATCCTGCAAGGACGGCTGTCGCCCTTGGACGGAGTCGGTCCGCGCGAACTCGGTCTCGATAAACTGGCCAAGCGCCTTGCCGAAGGCGTGATTACCGAAATGATCATTGCCACCAATCCGACCGTGGAAGGCGAGGCGACCGCGCACTATCTGGCGCAGCTGGCCCGGCAGTTCGAGGTAAAGCCTTCCAAGCTCGCGCATGGCGTGCCGATTGGCGGCGAGTTGGAATACGTCGACCGCGGCACCCTGGCGCACGCGTTCGGCACCCGCATCGACATGCCCTGAGGATCATCATGAGTGACAGCATCTTCGAAAAAATCATCAATCGCCAGATTCCCGCCGACATCGTTTTTGAAAACGAGGACATCATTGCTTTCCGCGATATCGCGCCGCAGGCCCCGGTACACGTGTTGTTTGTACCCAAGCGCCGCTTCGATACCCTCAATGATGTTCCGGACTCCGAAGCGCAACTGCTTGGCGGGCTGATACTGGCGGCAAAGGCCTACGCCAAATCCATAGGAATTGCCGATGACGGCTACCGCGTGGTGATGAACTGCAATCGCAACGGCGGGCAAACCGTGTTCCATATCCACATGCACCTGCTGGGCGGCGCGCCGCTGACCGGTGGCTTTGCCTGAGCAAGGCAGGGCGGATTCAGTCCGAGTAGCCCCAGGGTGTCGGCGGCGGTGCTACCGGCTTGCTTAAATCAAAATCCACCCGGAACTCACGGCCTTCGCGGGTCAGCCGGTAGGTGAATTTTTCCGGGTACACATACATCTGCCACGTATTGCCGTTGGATTGCGGATTACCAGCGGCAGTAAACAACTCCTTTGAATACTGGTCTGCCGGAAACGACTGTACCGTGGCCCAGCCGGCATCAAGCGTATGCCCGCCGTACATCGTTGATTGATCACTGCTGCCATCTTCGTGGCGGTGGTCGTGTTTGAGTTGCAGTCCAGAGCCGGTTTTGCTGAGCAGCCAAGTCCGCGATCGGTCTTCGCCGACATGGAACGGAATCTGAAGCTGGGTATCGGTGCACTTCCGGACATGCATGACCAGACGACCTTCAAAACCCGGCGAGGCCGGATTGTCGATACTGACTTTGCCTTCGAAGGCTTTTCCGCAGTGGCGACGGATGGCATTGAAAAACGCGTCATGGGTTGGAATCGATACAGGGACCGTCGTGGGTAACGGGCCCGCCAAAGCGGATGCAGGCATGAGCAGGGCAAGCAGGGCGGCGAGACGGTACATGGTGGACCTCTAGAATAGTGATGATGATTATGATAACCGGTATCAGACTCCGGATTCCAACGGTCTGATGATTTTTCCGGAGTGGTGTTTGATATCCGCAATCAGCAGTGACGTTTCATCCGGGTTCAGGGATATTTTAGCGTAACGCCATTGGGTGTAGCGCCTTGCGATCGCTTTCAGCTCGGTGTCGTCAACCCGCGCCGCGAAATCTGCAGCGGTTTCATGCGTAGCCTTAATGTGGCCATGCTTTTGCAGTCTCCTTAACAATTTGTGCCAGGCTGCTTCCACCGGGTGTTCCTTGAAACGCGCCTGCTTTGACAAACTGAATACCGTAAACGAAATCAGCCCGGCCAGGGCCAGCAACACCAGTAGCATCTGCCAGCGATCGGCGCGGGCAAAGCCCATGTTCTTGAACAGTGCCATCTGACGTGCGGCATTGAAGCCGATGACCCAGTCATTCCAGCGCGAACGCATGAAATCTCCGTAGTCGAATAGGGGCGAGAATGTGCCGCCACCACCGGCATATTGTTCCTGTCCGGCACTTCCTGCCAGCGTATCCAGAATGTTTTCGGGCGCGACGGCAGCCGTTGGATCAATCCTGACCCAGCCTTCACCGTCGAGCCAGACTTCGGTCCAGGCATGTGCATCCTTGATGTATAAAACCCAGTAACCGCCGTAGGGGTTACGGTAACCTCCGGCATAACCGGTGACCACCCGTGCCGGAATGCCAGCGGCGCGCATGAGCAACGCGAAAGATGAGCTGAAATGCTGGCAGAAACCCTTGCGGTCTTCGAATAGAAAACGATCCACGGCATCAAAGCGCGGCGGGTCGGTGGCCAGCGTATAACTGAAATCACTGCGGATCCATTGCAGCACTCGGGCAATGTAATCGCGATCGCTTCCGGTCTGCGTCCGCCACTGCAGCGCCAGTGCCTGTGTGCGTTTGTTGAATGCCGTCGGAAAGCCCAAAGCCCGCCGCCGTTCGGCATCGCCCAATTGCCATGTGGCATCCGCTTGCGTCCATGCGGTCGCCGAGTATTGGGTCATCTTCTGGATGGGTGTACTGGAATACAGACTTGAGTCGGCACTGAGCGAGTAGGGTTCCGGTGCCTGACGCGGCCAATCCAGGACCGGTAGATACTTCTTTTCCGTCGGTTCAAGACTGACCCGATAACTGATGTTCGCGTCAGCACCTCCATCCCGTATCGGGGGCGCTCGACCGGGAACGGGCTGGCTGTCCTGTGGATTGCGCCGCCACTCCATGCCATCGAAATCCCAAAGCACCGGTCCGCGCCAATAGCGCTGCTCCGGGGCCGGAACGGGTCCGGTAAAGTCGACACGGAAGGCTATGCGGTCATCGGCGAGGATATCCAACCATTGACCGGGCTTCATGCTGTCTCCCAGGCCCGTGCCCTGCTCGGACAGTCCCGGCAGTCCCCATAAGGGGGTTCCGATGCGTGGAAACAGCCAGAACAGTGCAACCGCCATCGGCACGGCCATGACCAATGCACGTAACAGTGCTTTAAACGAGGACCAATGCCACTTCTCCGGCAGGAGCAACGCTCCTGTACTGCTGATCTTAAGCAAGAATAACCAGAACAGCACGCTGATCAGTGAAAATGCCAGCGTCATGGGAGTTTGTACGCTCAATAATGCCGCGAACGGCAGGAACAAAGCAAAGCCGAGCAGGGCGCGCAGGTCCCGCATGCTTGTTGTTTCAAGACACTTCAGGGCCATCATCAAGGCCAGCATGGCAGCAGCGGTATCACGTCCGAAACTTCCATGGTATGCAAACAGCAAAAGCAGGAGTGTCGCGCCCAAGACCCCGAGGATCAGAAGCAGATGCGGTTTAGGCAGGAAATAGGCGGCGGCTAAAACCGCCACAAGCAGCACGATGAGGATTGCAGGCAGCTGGGGCATCAGTGGCAGCACGGCCAAGAGCGTGCAGAGTGCGCCTGATTTGCGGAGAACCTTAGACATGAGGGAGCAGGGCTAAGGCTTCCAGGCAGCGATGCTGGTGTTCGGCCCCGGAGCCCGATGCCAAACGCACTCCCGGAATGCTGAGGGCGTAACGGCGCTGTCTTTGTTCGGCCTGCAACACCCACAGGCAGAGTTGTGAGATGCGGGCTTCGTAGTCCAGATGGCCAAGCCGATGCCAGTCCAAGAGCAATTCGTCGGCATTGCCGTGCTCGTATTCGCGGACTTGCAGATTTCCGGCGCGCGCACTGGCTTTCCAGGCAATCTGTTTACGGGAATCACCGCTGCGGTATTCACGCAGGTGATGCGGCTGCTCGGTCTGCTGCCGGCTTTGCCGCCCGCTACCCATATCAGCGGTAGCGAAATAGGCGTTCAAGTCCCGACCCTGCGGAATCGGATAAACCATGACATCTTCCTGTAGGTTCAGCGTGCACCAGGCGCGTGCAAGGCCGAGTGGGTGCAGGGTTGCAATACGGATACGGTCAATCAGAAGGTAACCGCGTTTTTCCGTCGGAATCGATATCGTTGCTCCGAGCGGTTCTGCACCGAGCATGAAGCCGGTTTCGCACGGTCCATGCGAAATCACGTAGTGGCGTGTTTGGATTGCGCGCTGTGAAACCAGGACGGTCAGGCTGAGCATCTGGCCAGCGAACACCGGCTGTGGTGTTTGAGAGCGCAGCTGGAGCCCCAGTAGTGCCAGATGCCCGCCGATCAGGGCGTTGTTGCACAGGCTGATGACCAGAAATCCCAGCAATAGAGCGGCGTTGTTGTTGTAGTTCAGGCTACCCAGATTCAGCACAGCCAGCGCGATGCCGATGAAAAGACCGAAACGTGTCGGCAAGACGTAGATACGGCGGTTACCGATGACCAGTGGTTGCGCATCGCGTGGCCCGGCACGCCAAAGCGGAAACCGTCTCAGCCATGCAGCCAGACCTTCGTTGCTGACCGCAGCGCCGACCATGTCAGTCGACGGCAACGCTGGTAAGCAGCGCTTCGGCCAATTCCCGGTTGTTTCCTTCCACGACTGGATGGATGCGGTGAGCGGCTGCTTCGATGAAAACGGCCTGAATGTCGTTGGCGCTCACGAAATCGCGTCCTTCGATGTAGGCGTGGGCTTTGCCAGCGGACAGCAGAGACATGCCGGCGCGCGGAGACAGTCCTACCCGGATGCCGGGAAACTGCCGTGATTGTGCAATCAGCCGTTGCAGGTAATCAATCAGCGCTTCCGAGCAATGCAATGCCTGAACCTCCGTGCGCAGCTGCCGCAGTGACGCCGGATCGGGAAATTCGGACTGAATCGCGTTGCTGCCTGCAACGCCATGTTTGAGCAAGGCGCGCTCCTGCTCCGCCGGAATGTAGCCCATACGGATCCGCAGGGTGAATCGGTCGAGCTGTGAGTCCGGGAGCGGGAATGTGCCGGACAGATCGGTCGGGTTCTGTGTGGCGATGACCAGAAACGGATCGGGCAACGGGTAGGTGCTGCCATCGACACTGACCTGGTGTTCGGCCATGGCTTCCAGCAGCGCACTTTGTGTCCGCGGCGGTGCCCGGTTGATTTCATCAGCCAGCAGAATGGCGGTAAATACTGCACCGGGATGAAATTCGAATCGGCGTTTTTCGGGATCGAATACCGAAACCCCGAGGATGTCGGAGGGCAGGAGGTCCGCGGTGAACTGGATGCGTTTGAAGGCCAAGCCAAGTGCTGCGGCCAAGGTCCGGGCCAAGGTGGTTTTCCCGAGACCGGGAAGGTCTTCGATCAGCAGATGACCGCCGGCCAGAAAAGCGATGAATGCGGATTTGACCGCATGCGGATTACCCAGAATCTGACGATTACAGGTGGCCATGGCCACCTGGAGTTCAGCGCGGATTGGGTTTGCGGGGCCTTCGGCGGGCACGGACATCGGCGATTCCGGTCAAATAAGCCATTCTAAACCGCCCCTGTGCAAAACAGGTCAATATTCAGATGTTATAATAAATTCATAGAGATAGATGCTCGGCTTGGCGTCTCGGACGCCTTTACGCGGTAGCAGCTCTCCCTTTGGGGTCCAGTGAAATCCCGGATGGCCCTTGATTTGACTCAGGTCGATGAATCCATTAGAATTTAGCACTTATGTCTGTCACCTTGCCCCCGCAACTCGATGTTTGGCGCATGGTGGCCAACCAGCGTCGCTTCGAAGGAAGCCTGCCATTGGCGCATATGCCGCGCCTGGCCGGTGTTCTCGCAGATGCCGAAGGGGACTGCAGCTACGTGGTCGAGTTCTACCGCGATCCGTTGAAGTTGGATGTCATGCACATTCAATTGAATACGGTGTTTCATCTGATTTGCCAGCGCACACTCGAGCGCTTCGCACTTCCGGTGGCAATCGACCAGCGTCTCGGACTGATCAGCGATGAGGCGCAGGAAGCCTCGCTGCCTGAAGACATGGAGGCGGTATTGATTGAAGGGCATGGCGAAGTTTCGCCGGCTCAACTGATTGAAGACGAGCTTCTGCTCGCGGTGCCATTGGTGCCGGTCAATCCGGACGCTTCAGACCTGGATCCGAAATGGAGCGGGGACGAAGCGGTCGAGGAAGAAAAAAGCAGTCCATTCGCGGCCCTGAAAGCCTTGAAGGACAACACGTAATATCAGCATTTCGTTTGGAGTCTTACCATGGCCGTTCAAAAATCCCGTCGTACCCCGTCCACCCGCGGCATGCGTCGTTCGCACGATGCGCTGTCCGCCAAGCAGCTTGCCACCGATCCGACCACCGGTGAAACCCATCTGCGTCACCACGTGACCAAAGACGGTTTCTACCGCGGCCGTAAAGTGGTCGACGTCAAGTCGGCTGTCGAAGAAACCGAAGAATAAGGCTTGCCCGGCTGTCGGGTATGCTCTAAGGTATTTAAGGCGAGCTTCGGCTCGCCTTAAGCTTTTCTGAAACAGGACAACGATTCCATGGCCACATTTTCGCGCATCGCCGGTACCGGCAGCTATCTGCCCGAGCGGATCCTCACCAACGCCGATCTGGAAAAGATCGTCGACACCTGTGATGAGTGGATTGTCAGCCGCAGCGGCATCCGCGAGCGTCATGTCGCGGCCGAGGGTGAAACCACCAGTGACCTGGCCTACCACGCTTCTCTGAAGGCACTCGAAGCCGCCGGTCTGCGGGCCGATGAAATCGAGTTGATCATCGTCGGCACCACCACGCCGGATCTCGTGTTTCCGTCCACCGCCTGCCTGCTCCAGGACAAACTCGGCATCGGCGGCTGCGGGGCGTTCGATGTCAATGCCGCCTGCTCCGGCTTCATCTTCGCGCTGAGCGTGGCCGATCAGTTCATCCGTGCCGGCACCGTCAAGAACGCCCTTGTGGTCGGTTCGGAAACCCTGACGCGCTTGGTGGACTGGAACGACCGCGCAACCTGCGTGCTGTTCGGCGATGGCGCGGGCGCCGTGGTGTTGAAAGCCGACACTGAAGCCGGCATTCTGTCGACCCACCTGCATTCGGATGGTGGCAAGAAAGAACTGCTGATTTGTCCGGTCGGTCCCTCCAAAGGTTTCGACATCGGCGCGCCCAATGCTGGCGTGAAAATCCACATGGCGGGCAGTGAAGTCTTCAAACATGCGGTCAAGGCGCTCGACTCCGTGGTCGACGAAACCCTGAACGCCAATGGCCTGAGCAAGGCCGATTTGGATTGGCTGATTCCGCACCAGGCCAATCTGCGCATCATCGAGGCCACCGCCAAGCGTCTCGATATGTCGATGGACCAGGTCATCGTGACCGTCGACAAGACCGGAAATACGTCAGCCGCCTCGGTGCCGCTGGCGCTGGATGAAGCGGTGCGCTCCGGAAAAATCCAGCGCGGCCAGTTAATGCTTCTGGAAGCCTTCGGCGGCGGCTTCACCTGGGGCTCGGCACTGATCCGCTACTGATCCGACCGGACTTGTGAGTACGGTCGAATAACTGGTTTAATGGCGGCCAATCATCCACGGAGCGGCTGAACCCATGATTTCGCAACTGGCATTCATTTTTCCTGGTCAGGGTTCGCAGTCGCCCGGCATGCTGGCCGAGTTGGCTACCGTGCATCCTGTCATTCTCGAAACCTTCGCCGAGGCTTCCGAGGGCGCTGGTGTCGATCTCTGGCAGATCAGTCAGGACAATCCCGAAGACCGACTGAACCAGACCGAATTCACCCAACCCGCACTGCTTGCCGCAAACATCGCGCTCTGGCGACTTTGGCAGATGCAGGGGCTGCCACAGCCGGCAATTCTTTCCGGCCATAGTCTGGGCGAATACGCGGCGCTGGTCGCCTCCGGCGCACTGTCCCTGAAAGACGGCGCACATCTGGTGCACCTGCGTGGCCAATTCATGCAGGCCGCCGTGCCGACCGGTACCGGGGCCATGGCGGCCGTACTTGGTGCCGAGGATGCCCAGGTTGAACAGATCTGCAGCGAAGCCAGCACAGCCGATTCCGTGGTGGTGCCGGCCAACTACAATTCCCCCGGACAAATCGTCATCGGCGGTCATGCCGATGCGGTGGACCGTGCCATTGCCGCACTGCAGACGGCGGGTATCCGTAAAACCGTCAAGCTCGCGGTCAGCGTGCCCTCGCATACTCCGCTGATGCACGAGGCCGCGTTGCAACTGCAGAACGCCATCGCTGCGGTCATCTGGCAGATGCCGGACCGTCCGGTCATTCACAACGTCGATGCCGCACCGAAAACCGACATTGCCGCGATTCAACGCGCCCTCGTCGAGCAGCTTTACCTGCCGGTGCTATGGACCCGATGCACGCAGGTCTTGGTAACGGCCGGCGTCCGCCACACGGTGGAATGCGGTCCCGGAAAGGTGTTGTCTGGACTGATCAAACGCATCGACAAATCGGTTTCGACCTATAATCTGGCCAGCGCCGCCGAGTGGCAGGCTACGGCATCACAGACTTTCGAATAAGGACACGCAATGACCCATGATCTCAGCGGTGAAGTGGTTCTGGTCACCGGCGCCAGCCGGGGCATCGGTGCGGCGATTGCCGACCTGCTTGCCGCGCGCGGTGCCAAAGTGGTTGGCACGGCCACGACTGAAGCCGGAGCACAGGCCATCACGGCCCGTATGACTGCCCTTGGCGGTCTCGGTAAAGTGCTCGATGTCACCGACAGCGCCGCGGTCGAGACCGTCATCGAGGACATTGGCAAGAGCATCGGCCCGATCAGCGTATTGGTCAACAATGCCGGCATTACCCGTGATCAGATTCTGATGCGCATGAAGGACGAGGATTGGAACATCATTCTCGACACGAATCTGAGTTCGGTCTACCGCACCAGTAAGGCGGTCATGCGCGGCATGATGAAAGCGCGCAAGGGCCGCATCATCAACATCGCTTCGGTCATTGGTTTGACCGGCAACGCCGGCCAGGCCAACTATGCCGCCGCCAAGGCCGGAATCATTGCTTTTTCGAAGTCCCTGGCCAAGGAAATCGGCTCCCGTGGCATTACCGTCAACGTGGTGGCGCCGGGATTCATTCAGACCGACATGACCGACACGCTGCCAGAAGAAGCCAAACAGGCCTTAATGGGGCAGATTGCCTTGGGCAGGCTGGGTAACCCGTCTGATATCGCCGAGGCGGTGGCATTTCTGGCAGGTCCGGCGGCAGCCTATATCACCGGCGAAACCCTGAATGTGAATGGCGGTATGTACATGCCATGACCATTCCGGTCAAAGTTTGATAAAATACTCTAAATCCTGTCCGGCGTGGTTTGGGCCAAGCGCCGGCGGCATGATTCCACAGCCCAAAATCGTTACTCCTCGGGAGGAGACAGTTTCATGAGCACTATTGAAGAACGCGTTAAGAAAATTGTGGTTGAGCAGCTGGGCGTGAAGGAAGATGAAGCCACCGCCAACGCCTCGTTCGTGGATGATCTTGGCGCCGACTCGCTCGATACCGTCGAACTGGTGATGGCACTCGAAGAAGAGTTCGAATGCGAAATTCCGGACGAGGAAGCTGAAAAAATCACCTCGATCCAGCAAGCCATCGATTACATCAAAGCCCACGTCAAGGCTTAATTGCCGGGATAGGGACTGCCACAGGGCCGCTTGATGCGGCCCTGTTTGCTTCCAGTCGATTGTGCCTATTTGCCGGCTCATTGTTTTAACTCTGCTCAGCGGGCTCTGGTTATGGGCAGGCTCGGTTTATTCACCCTGGGCTGAAGATCTCGATCCACGGCTTTGGCTTTACGATTTCCTGTTCTATTCCGGATACATTCTGCTGTTCTGGGTATTGCTGGAGACGGGGCTGTGGTTGCGGCGCTATCGGGACGGCATGGCCTCTTTACGCGCACAGTTTACCGGGGCCTTTTTGCTCGTGGTTTCGGGGTTTGTTGTTAACTTGCCCGGTTGGATTGCGGACACCGAGATCGGCTGGCGCTGGCACGTTCGCATGAGCATCGAGGCTTTAGCGCCGTATGCGGTTCCCGCGCATGCCGATGTAAGGCACCGGGTCGGCATGCTTCTGGTCGATACCCAGCGCGAACCCTGTCCCGGCCAATCTTGGCTCTGGTTGGGACGGCCGTTCGGCGGTGGTACCGGCATCAATCTGGCCTTGGTGCACGGCAGCAGGAATACGGTTCCGAAATCACCGCAAACAGAGGCTTTCCGCTTTCTCCACATGCATGAAAACTGGTGGCTGGCATACCAGAATCCGGATTCGTATTCTGTCGAAACGGACGGTACAATAGTCTGCGTTGAAGGCCGGAGCGTGGCATCCCACGCGCAGGGGCTTCGTTTTATCGATTCACTTCATTGAGGGCGGCACGGCCGCCCCGAGCTGTCAAAATTCCGGAGTCTCGCTTATGAAACGTCGTGTTGTAGTTACTGGTATGGGCATCCTGTCGCCGCTGGGCAACGATCTGGCCAGCAACTGGGATGCCGTCATGAATGGCCGTTCCGGCATTGGCAACATCACCCATTTCGATGCCAGCGCCATGGCGACCCACATCGCCGGTGAGGTCAAGGATTTCGATCCGAAAGCCTGGTTTCCACCCAAAGACGTCAAGAAGATGGACATCTTCATCCATTACGGTCTGGCCGCATCGTTCATGGCCATGCAGGATGCCGGTCTGGAAATCACCGAGGCCAATGCCGAGCGTGCCGGCGTGCTGGTCGGGTCCGGCATCGGCGGCATCCGCGGCATCGAAGAGACCGCGGTCGATCTGTACCTGGGCGGCCCGCGCAAGGTCTCGCCGTTTTACGTGCCGAGCACCATCATCAATATGATCTCCGGCCAGTTGTGCATCATGAAAGGCTTCAAGGGTCCTAACTTCTCGGCGGTTTCGGCCTGTGCGTCCTCCAACCATTCCATCGGCATGGCCATGCGCATGATCCAGTACGGCGATGCCGACATCATGGTGGCCGGTGGCGCCGAACATGGCTGTACACCGACCGCTGTTGCCGGCTTCTGCGCCATGAAGGCGCTGTCGACCCGCAATGACGAACCCGCACGCGCCAGCCGTCCGTGGGACCGCGACCGCGACGGTTTCGTGCTTGGCGACGGCGCCGGCATTCTGGTGCTGGAGGAATACGAACACGCCAAAGCCCGCGGTGCCCGCATCTATTGCGAACTGGCCGGCTTCGGCGCCAGTTCCGATGCCTATCACATGACCGCCCCGAGCGATACCGGCGATGGCCCGTCGCGTTGCATGGTGATGGCGATGAAAGATGCCGGTGTCAATGCCGACCAGATCGATTACCTCAATGCACACGGTACCTCCACGCCCTTGGGCGATCTGGCCGAAACCAATGCCATGAAACTGGCGCTGGGCGATCACGCCTATAAAACCCTGGTCAGCTCGACCAAGTCGATGACCGGCCATCTGCTCGGCGCTGCCGGCGGCGTTGAGGCCGTGCTGTCGATTCTTGCCATGCAGCATGGCATCGTGCCACCGACCATCAATCTGGAGAACGCCGGCGAGGGTTGCGATCTGGATTACGTACCGAATGTACCGCGCGAGAAAAAACTCGACGTGGTGATGTCGAACGGATTCGGTTTCGGGGGCACCAACGGCACTTTGGTGTTCTGCAAGCTCTGAGGGCCTTCATGGCCCCTGTCCTCAAGAATCTGTCCGTCGTCGTTGATCCGGCGGCGTTGCAGCGCCTCGATAGGGTGCGTTATCCGCTGCTGCTGCAAAGCGTCGCTGGCGGAAATGCATTGTCCCGCTGGGACATCCTGTTCATCGGCAATGGCGAAGGTCTTTATAGCCGCGATGGCAAGACCTGTGGGCTTGATGGGGTAATGCATGACGGCCATTTTCTTAAGGCCTTTGATGCGGCATTTCAGAACCAGTCCCATGCCGTTGAGGAAGATGACTTGCCCTTTCACGGCGGTTGGGCGCTGTATCTGGGATATGAAGTCGCCGGTCAGATTGAAACCTCCCTGGACTTACCGGCATTCGCCGGCCCCTTGCCGGATGCACTGGCGCTACGCTGCCCGGCGGCCATTCTTTTCGATCGCATTGAAAACCGCTGTCTGGCGGTTGCTGAACCAGGTCATGCCCACTTGCTGACCGCAATCGAGAACGATATTGCCTTAGCGGCGGCCTTGCCGCCGGTGCAAGACTGGCCAACGGTCGGCGAATGCCATGAAGATAATCCAGACCGTTTCACTTCCGGTGTCGCACGCATACTGGACTACCTGAAAGCCGGTGACGTTTTTCAGGTGAATCTGTCACGCGCGTGGAATGGCCGTTTTCCGGGTGCCAATGCCGATGCTCTGTACGCGCGTTTATGCAGGATGAATCCGGCGCCATTCGCCGGCTTGCTGCGGGTTGCCGATTGGGCGCTCCTTAGCTCTTCGCCGGAGCGTCTGGTCAGCGTCAAGGCCGGCCGCGTGCAGACACGCCCGATTGCCGGAACGCGCCCGCGCATGCCCGGCGATGACGAGGCCGCAAAGATCCGTGAGTTGATCGGCCACCCCAAAGAGCGCGCCGAACATGTGATGCTGATTGATCTGGAGCGCAACGATCTGTCGCGCGTGTGTGAACCGGGCTCGGTGAAGGTCGACGAGTTGATGAGCGTTGAAACCTATGCGCATGTGCACCATATCGTTTCCAATGTCACCGGTACGCTCAGGACGGGCACTACGCCCGGATCGGTCATTGCCGCGGTGTTTCCTGGCGGCACCATCACCGGCTGCCCGAAGGTGCGCTGCATGGAAATCATCGCGGAGTTGGAGCAAAGCGGGCGCGGTCCCTACACCGGCGCGCTCGGTTATGTCGATGGCAATGGCGACATGGATCTGAACATTCTGATCCGCAGCCTGTGGCTGCAGGGCGATGTGCTGCAGCTGCGGGCCGGCGGCGGCATCGTCGCCGATTCCAATCCCGACAATGAACTGCTGGAAACCCGGGCCAAGGCCAAGGGTCTGCTGCGGGCGATTGGAGCCGTGGAATGAGTACCGTGATTTTCCAGGGTAATGACCGCGTTCAAGTGCTGTCTCCGCAGGATCGTGGCTTGATCTATGGTGACGGTCTATTC
The DNA here is from genome assembly GCF_044353605.1 of Arenimonas sp. Classification (GTDB taxonomy): domain Bacteria; phylum Pseudomonadota; class Gammaproteobacteria; order Xanthomonadales; family Xanthomonadaceae; genus Arenimonas. Next base: position 65,331 of record NZ_JBILBO010000008.1, read on the forward strand.
GAAACCTTGCGCGCCAGCCGTGGTGATTTGCCTTGGTGGCGCGCGCATTGGCGGCGTTTGCAGCAGGGGGCCGAGCGCCTCGGTCTGGCATTGCCCGATGAAGGCATGATTCATGCCGCCGCGAAGGAATTACTCGATGCCCGATCACAGGTGCTGAAGATCATCCTGACCCGCGGCGAATCGGGGCGGGGCTATCTGCCGGTCACAGGGCCGGCCACGTGCATTCTCAGCACGCACCCTTTGCCGCCACCGATTGCCGAACCCTTGCGCCTGCATTGGTGCACGACTCCGATTGCGCAGCAGCCGGTGTTGGCCGGCATGAAGCATCTTAACCGTCTTGAAAATGTCCTGGCCCGTCGCGAATGTGCCGACACCGGCCATGACGAAGGGCTGATGCGCGATCGCGAAGGCCATGTGGTCTGCGCTACTGCCGCCAATGTGTTTGTTTATGCCGGCGGGCAGTGGCATACGCCTGAACTCTCGCAATGTGGCATTGCCGGCATTGCCCGGGAACATCTGCTGTCCATGCTGGAGCATGTCCACATTGGTCCGCTTACGCGTGCCGGGATGGAAGCCGCCGATGCAGTTTTTCTGTGCAATGCCGTTCGCGGTATCATGGAGGTCCGCCGTATCGGATCCGTTCCGATCAACGGCCACGCGGACTTGGACGCGCTGCAACAGCGCTTTCTGGACGCCCATCCGTTTTTTGCTGACGAGTAAGGCATGGCCAAGAAAAACCGCTGGCGCAAATACTTTTTTCTCACCGGGATGCTGGCAATCGCGCTCAGTGTGTTCGGATATTTGCGCTTGCGTGATTTCGGACAGACTCCTTTGCCGCTTCCGGCAACAGCGATGGTAACGGTCGCCAAAGGCGATGGCTTGAACCGCGTACTGCCGAAGCTGCGTGCTTCCGGAATGAGCCAGGGTTGGGATTGGCAATGGAAGGTGCTGGCCCTGCAGATGGACATGGCCGGCCGAATCCATGTCGGTGATTATGAATTCAAGAATGGCATCACGCCCGCCGGTGTGCTGGCCATGCTGGCGAGTGGCGATACCGTCCGGGTGAAATACACCTTGGTGGAAGGACGCAGTTTCCGGCAAATGCGCGCCGAGCTGGCGGCTTTGTCCGAACTGGATGATGATCTTGCCGGAAAGTCCGATGCGGACATCATGACGCTTTTGGGGCGTAAGGGCGTGCATCCCGAAGGCCGTTTCCTGCCCGATACCTACTTCGTACCGAAATCCGGAAAACGCAGTGATCTGCTGCGGCAGGCTGCCGAGGCCATGGACGTCGCGTTGGCCGCGAGCTGGAACGGACGCGATTCCGGTCTGCCGCTGAAGACTCCGGATGAAATGCTTACGCTGGCTTCGATTATCGAAAAGGAAACCGGCAAAGCCGAGGAACGCCCTCAGATTTCCGGAGTGTTCGTGCGCCGCTTGCAGAAAGGCATGCGTCTGGAAACCGACCCGACCGTCATCTACGGCATCGGTGACGCGTATGATGGCAATATCCGCAAAAAAGACCTGCAGACCGTGACCCCTTACAACACCTACCGTATGCATGGCTTGCCGCCGACACCGATCGCGATGCCCGGGCGCGCTGCGCTGGAGGCGGCAGCACATCCGGCGCCGGGCGAGTCCTTGTTCTTCGTGGCCACCGGCGACGGCGGTCATGTATTCTCCGCCACTTACGAGCAGCACCGCAAAGCGGTGAAAACCTATCAGTTGAAGCCCTGACATGCCCCAGAATTCCGGAAAACTCATCAGCATCGAAGGCGGCGAAGGCGCCGGTAAAACGACGGTGTTCAACGCCATCCGCCAGTTCCTCAGTGATGCCGGCATCACGGTCATCGGTACCCGTGAACCGGGTGGCACGGAAGTCGGCGAGCGTATCCGCCAGGTGCTGTTATCGCCCGATCACCGCATCGTGCCGGAAGCGGAGCTGCTGCTGATGTTCGCCTCGCGCGCGCAATTGGTGCAGAAGCTAGTCCGTCCGGCGTTGGCAGAAGGACAATATGTGCTGACCGATCGTTTCACCGATGCCAGCTTCGCCTATCAGGGTGGGGGCCGCGGCTTGCCGATGGCACAGATCGAGGCCCTCGAACGGGACTTCGTCGGCATCCGTCCCGATTTGACCTTGCTGCTCGATCTGGGCGTGGAGCAGGGCATGGCACGCGCACAAGCCCGCGGGCAGGCTTTGGACCGCATCGAGCAGGAGCGTACCGATTTTTTTCAGCGTGTGCGCGAAACCTATCGGCAGCGGGCCGAGCAGGAGCCGGAGCGTATCGTTATCATCGATGCCTCGCAGCCACAGGATGATGTCGTGCGGCAGGTCCTCGCGGCGGTCGGCCGTTGGATGGCGGCATGACCCTCAGTGCCTGGCAGCAGCCATTGCATGCCCGCACGGTGGCAGCTTTCCGGTCTCACCGTCTCGGGCACGCGCAACTGTTGCAGGGCGAGGCCCATCTCGGAAAATTGGAGCTGGCGCGGGCTTTGGCCAAGCGTCTGCTCTGCCAGCAGGTCGGCGATGCCGAGGCGGCGTGCTCGGGTTGCACGGCCTGCCAGCGTTTCGAGCAGGGCAGCCATGGTGATTTCCGGCAGATCGGCATCGAGCTCAATGAAAAAACCGGAAAGCTGAAAACCGCCATCGGCGTCGACCAGATCCGTGACATGTCCGAATGGCTGGCCTTGACCGCGCAACTGGCCGGTCCGCGCGTGGTCATCATCGAAACCGCGCACCGGTTGAATGCGCAGGCGGCGAATGCGCTGCTGAAGACCCTGGAAGAACCCATGCCCGGACGCTACCTGATTCTGGTCACCGACCAGCCCAAGGCGCTGCCGGCCACGGTACGCAGCCGCTGCCAGCGCATCGAAATGGCATGCCCGGACACCGCCACGGCACTGGCATGGTTGAAACAGAATCGCCTCGCGGATGCCGATGCCAAGGCTTTGCTCGCCATGGCCGGCGGCAATCCGGGACTGGCACTGGAATGGGCCGGCAACGGCGGCTCTGCCCTGTATCAGGAGGTTCGCGCTGATCTTGCGGCCTGCGTAAAAAACCAGACCGGTCCGGCCGCCATCGCCCGCAAATGGTTGGCTGATGAACGTGCCGATCTGCGTCTGCTGTTCGCGGCACAGATTGCTTACGGTCTGGCCCGGACCTGGGCGGCACAGGCGGCCGAGGGCGCAAAGTCCCCGCAGGCCGTCGAGCGCCTGAAGGAATGGATTGATGGCATCAACCGTTTGCGGTTAAGCTTAAGTCAGCCCCTGCGTCACGATCTCGGCCTGGCCGGACGGATGCTGGAATGGCGGCAACTGCTGCAGGATTTCCGATAGGACACGACCATGGCCACACCGACTGCCAAGCAAGGATTGCTTTCGCTCCAGATCAAGGACCGGAAGGAGCTGTATAGCGCCTATATGCCCTATGTGAAAGGCGGCGCCATTTTCGTGCCGACGCCCAAGCGCTACCATCTGGGTGATGAGGTGTTCCTGATGGTCACCTTCATGGAAGACAAGGCGCGTTTGCCTGTGGTCGGCAAGGTGGTCTGGGTTTCGCCGATGGGTCAAATGGGCGGCCGTCGCCCCGGCGTCGGCGTTCAGCTCAGCGATGCCGCCGAGAACCACGAGATCCGCCATAAAATCGAGGCCACTCTGGCCGGCATGATGGATTCCGATTCGCCGACCCATACCATGTGAGCGCGCGGCGCCCGCGATAGGACGATGTATGCGTTACGCGATGGCCCTAGAGTACGACGGCAGCCCGTTCATGGGTTGGCAGAAACACGATACCGGTGACACCATTCAGGCTGCGGTCGAAAAGGCCGTGTCCTTCGTTGCCGATGCCCCGGTCGAAGTGATCTGCTCCGGGCGCACCGATGCCCGCGTGTCGGCCCGTTGCCAGCTGGTGCATTTCGATTCCGACGCCCCGCGCGATGCCCGTGCCTGGGTGCTCGGCACCAACACCCGGCTTCCCGACAGCATCCGCGCGCTCTGGTTGCAGCCAGTGCCGGATGATTTCCACGCCCGTTACAGCGCCCGCGCGCGCCGCTACCGTTACAGCCTGCTGATCCGTGCGGTCAAGCCGGCCATCAACCGCCAGTTCCTGAGCTGGAGCCGGGAAGAACTTGATGCCGCGCGCATGCATGAAGCGGCGCAGAAAATTCTCGGTGAACAGGATTTCAGCGCGTTCCGTACCGTGCAGTGCCAGGCCAAGCACCCGAATCGCAATCTGCACCGGCTCGATGTCAGTCGCGAGGGCGATACGATTTATTTCGACGTGCAGGCTAACGCCTTCCTGCACCACATGGTGCGCAATCTGGTCGGCAGCCTGCTGCTGATCGGCAAGGGCGAACAGCCGGTGGAATGGATGAAAACCCTGCTCGACGGCCGCGACCGCACGGTGGCCGGGCCGACCGCGCCGGCCGAAGGCCTGATGTTTCTCGGCGCGCTGTATCCGCCGGAGTGGGGCCTGCCCGAAGCGGTCACGCTGAAATGAGCGTGCGCATCAAATTCTGTGGTTTCACCCGCGCCGAGGACGCCGCGCTAGCCGCCGCGCTCGGTGTGCACGCCATCGGCGTGGTGCATGTGCCGGGCAGCAAGCGTCATGTGCCGCTGGAAGCGATGCCGGCGATTCGCGCGGCGGTGCCAGCCCATATCGAACTGGTCGCGTTATTTGTAAACCCGTATGCCGACACCGTGCAAGCGGTCATCCAAGCCCTGCAGCCGAGTCTGCTGCAATTCCATGGCGATGAAACCGATCCGTTCTGTGCGCAGTTCGGGATGCCGTTCATCAAAGCGATGGCGATGGGCGAGGGCGCTGGCGATATCACCCAGCGGCAGAAAGATTACCCGAGCGCACAGGCGTTAGTGCTCGATGGCCACGCACCCGGCGAGCTGGGTGGGCAGGGCGAACGCTTCGCATGGACCAACTTGCCTGTGCTGGATAAACCGATTTACTTGGCTGGCGGTCTGCATGCCGGGAATGTCGCCGAAGCCATTGCCACCGTGAAGCCTTATGCTGTGGATGTGTCGAGCGGGATTGAATCGGCGCCGGGCGTCAAAGATGCCATGAAAATGCGGGATTTCATCCGCGCTGCACATGCGGATGAACCATAATAAAAGCCTATGAATACCCTGCCCAACACCCCCCTCGATTATTCCCAGTACCCCGATGCCGAAGGCCATTTCGGCGTTTACGGTGGCCGTTTCGTGTCCGAAACCCTGATGGCGCCGCTGGCCGAGCTGGAACAGGCCTATGAAGCGGCCCAGGCCGATCCGGCCTTCAAGACCGAGCTGGCCTTCGATTACGCCCATTATGTGGGCCGGCCGAGTCCGATTTACGAAGCCAAACGGCTGAGCGAGCATGTCGGTGGCGCGCGCATCCTGCTCAAGCGCGAAGATTTGAACCATACCGGCGCGCACAAGATCAACAACACCATCGGCCAGGCCATGCTGGCCAAGCGCATGGGCAAGACCCGGGTCATCGCCGAAACCGGTGCCGGACAGCACGGCGTGGCCTCCGCCACCGTGGCCGCGCGTCTGGGCCTGAAGTGCGTGGTGTACATGGGCGCGGTGGACATCGAGCGCCAGGCCATCAACGTGTTCCGCATGAAATTGTTGGGCGCCGAAGTGGTGCCGGTCACCTCCGGTTCGAAAACCTTGAAAGATGCGCTGAACGAAGCCATGCGCGATTGGGTGTCCAACATCCAGGACACCTTCTACATCATCGGCACCGCCGCCGGCCCCAGTCCGTATCCGCGCATGGTTCGCGATTTCAACGCGGTGGTCGGTACCGAGTCACGGGCCCAGATGTTGGCGCAGTATGGGCGTTTGCCGGATGCAGTGATCGCCTGCGTTGGCGGCGGATCCAATGCCATCGGCATGTTCCACCCCTTCCTCAACGATGCCGAAGTGAATCTGATCGGCGCCGAAGCGGCGGGTGAGGGCTTGGCCACCGGCAAGCATGCGGCTTCGCTGGCCGCCGGCGTGCCGGGCGTGCTGCACGGCAACCGCACCTACGTGATCTGCGATGATGACGGCCAGATCACCGAAACCCATTCCATTTCCGCCGGTCTGGATTACCCCGGCGTCGGCCCCGAGCATGCATTCCTGAAAGACACCGGCCGCGCGCAGTATGTCGGAATCACCGATACCGAGTGCATGGAAGCCTTCCACCTGCTGGCGCGTACCGAGGGCATTCTGGCCGCGCTGGAATCGGCGCATGCGGTGGCGCAGGCGATGAAAACTGCCGCCACGCTGCCGAAAGAGGCCATCGTACTGGTCAATCTGTCCGGCCGCGGCGACAAAGACATCTACACCATCGCGCAACGCGAAGGCATCAGCCTGTGAGCCGGCTCGCGAGCCGACTTTCGGCCCTGGCCACTGCCAAGCGCAAGGCCTTGGTGCCATTCATCACCGCCGGCGATCCGGGCCGGGACGCCACCGTGCCGGTTTTGCACGCACTGGTGGAAGCCGGCGCCGATCTGATCGAGCTCGGCGTGCCGTTTTCCGATCCGATGGCCGATGGCGTGGTTATCCAGAAAAGTTCGGAGCGCGCATTGGCCCGCGGCGTGAATGCGCCGGCGATTTTTGCCATGGTTGCCGAATTCCGCCAGCGCGATGCCGATACGCCGATTGTGCTGATGGGTTATTTGAATCCAATCGAGCGTCGCGGCTGGGCCTGGTATGCCGAGCATGCCGCGGCGGCAGGCGCCGATGCGCTGCTGATCGTGGATCTGCCGCCAGAAGAATCGGATGCCGCCCGCGCTCTGCTCAACAGGCATGGTCTGCAGTTGATTACCCTGCTGGCACCGACCACCGACGGTCCGCGGCTGGCGGATGCCTGCACACAGGCGCAAGGTTATCTGTATTACGTGTCGATGGCCGGGGTGACCGGCAAAGATCTGGCACAGTCAGGTGACTTGACCCAGCGGGTGGGTGCTATCCGCGCCGCCGCCGCAGTGCCGGTTTATGTCGGTTTCGGTATCAAAGATGCCACTACCGCCAAAGCCTGCGCCGAATACGCCGATGGTGTCATCGTCGGCAGTGCGCTGGTGGCTTCACTGGCTGAATGCACGACGCCGCAGCAGGCGGCCGATGCCGCCGGGCGTTTCCTGGCACCCCTGCGACAGGCACTTGATGCGGCCTGAACGGCCGGTTTGCAGTAAACTGTCGCTTGGCCTCTACGGAAACATGCCATGAGTTGGTTGACCAAGCTGATGCCCGCCCGCATCCGGACCCAAGGGACCGGCAAGCGTGGCGTGCCGGAAGGATTGTGGGAAAAATGCGATAGCTGCGGTGCCGCGCTTTACGCCGCCGAGCTGGACGAGCACCTGCATGTCTGTCCGAAATGCGATCACCACATGCCGATCGGTGCCCGCGAGCGCCTGGTGGCCTTCCTTGATGAGGGCGAAGTGTTCGAAATCGGTGATGAACTCGGCCCTATCGATGCCCTGCATTTCAAGGACCAGAAAAAATACGCAGACCGCATCAAGTCCTCGCAGAAAGCGGTGGGCGAGAAGGATGCACTCATTTCCATCCACGGCAAACTCAAGGGCCGCGACATCTGCGTGAGCGCCTTCGAATTCCGCTTCATGGGCGGCTCGATGGGTTCGGTGGTGGGTGAGCGATTCGCTCTGGCCGCCGAACGTGCCATTGAATACCGTTGCCCGCTGGTCTGTTTTTCCGCTACCGGCGGCGCCCGCATGCAGGAAGGCCTGTTTTCGCTGATGCAGATGGCCAAGACTTCGGCCGCCATCGCCAAGATGCGTTCGGCCGGATTGCCTTTCATTTCCGTGCTGACCCATCCGACCACCGGTGGTGTATCCGCCTCGCTCGGCATGTTGGGTGATCTGAATGTGGCCGAACCCAAAGCGCTGATCGGTTTCGCCGGGCCACGCGTGATTGAGCAGACCGTACGCGAGACTTTGCCCGAAGGCTTCCAGCGCTCGGAGTTTCTGGTCGAGCATGGCGCCGTTGATCTGATCATCGACCGCCGCCAGATGCGCGACCGCCTGGCCGATCTGCTGGCCCTGATGATGAGTCAGCCCAAGCACGCCACGGACGCGGCCTGACCGGCATGGGCGCGCGCCGCTACTTCGGTACCGACGGTATCCGTGGCAAGGTCGGTGAAGGCCATATCTCGCCGGATTTTATGCTGAAACTCGGCTGGGCCGCCGGCACGGTGCTGGCGCGTGCATCGGCCGGCAAGCCACTGGTCGTCATCGGCAAAGACACCCGTATTTCCGGATACATGTTCGAATCCGCACTGGAAGCCGGTCTGGTCGCTGCCGGTGTCGATGTGCGCTTGCTTGGGCCGGTACCGACTCCGGCGGTGGCGCATCTGACCACATCGCTGCGTGCCGACGCCGGCATCGTGATTTCGGCCTCGCACAATCCGCATTACGACAATGGCATCAAGTTTTTTTCCGCCAGCGGCGAGAAACTCAGCGATGCCATGGAGCTCGCCATCGAGGCGCAGCTTGACGAAACACTGACGACGGTCGCTTCGGAAAAACTCGGCAAGGCCAAGCGCATCGTGGATGCCCATAGCCGCTATGCCGAATTCTGCAAAAGTACGGTGCCGGCGAATTTTTCGCTGCGCGGCCTGAAGATCGCATTGGATTGCGCGCACGGCGCCACCTACGCCTTGGCGCCGGAAGTCTTTTCCGAGCTCGGCGCCGAGGTGGTCAGCATCGGTGTGCAGCCCAATGGCCTGAACATCAACGACGGCGTCGGTTCGACGCACCCCGATGCGCTGCAGACCTTCGTGCGCGAAAGCGGCGCCGATCTGGGTATCGCCTTCGACGGCGATGGCGACCGCGTTCAGATGGTGGATGCCGACGGCACCCTGCATGACGGTGATGCCCTGATTTACGTGCTGGCCAATCACTGGCAGGCCTGCGGCCGGTTGCGCGGACCGGTGGTCGGCACGCTGATGACCAATGTTGCGATGGAGCTGCATTGCCGCGAAAAAGGCATCCTGTTCGTACGCACCAAAGTCGGTGACCGCTTCGTGCATCAGGCGCTGACCGAGCAGGGCGGTGTTCTCGGCGGTGAAGCCTCCGGCCACCTGCTGGTACTTGACCGCACCTCCACCGGCGATGCGCTGGTGGCGGCGCTGCAGGTTCTTGAAGCCCTGATAGCCGGAAGCACCACCCTGAAAGCGGCGCTGTCCGGATATACCCCGTTCCCGCAGAAAACCGTGAATGTCCGTCTGCAGCCCGGCGCCAAACCGCTGGAGCACGCGGCCGTGCAGGCCGCCCGTGCCGAAGCCGAAAGCAGCCTCGAGGGCAAGGGCCGTCTTGTGTTGCGCGCCTCGGGCACCGAGCCGGTGGTGCGTGTCACGGTTGAGGCCCGTGATGCCGCGCTGATGCAATCCGTGCTCGATGCCTTGTCCGCCGTCGTGAAATCCGCGGTTTGACCCCAATCAAGGCCGATTCAGCGATACCGGCTTATACTTTCTGAAATTCCAGTGGAACACGAACCATGAGCCAGATTCCGACCCTCGATATCCGCCGTTTTGACACCGACCGAGAGGCTTTCGTTGCCGATCTGGGCGCTGCCTATCGCGAGTGGGGCTTCTGCGGCATCCGGGGCCATGGCGTGACCGATGAGCTGATCCAAGGGGCTTATAACGCTTCGCGGGATTTCTTCGCCCTGCCGGATGCGGTCAAGATGCAGTATCACCAGCCCGGTACCGGTGGTGCCCGCGGTTACACGCCGTTCGGCATCGAAACCGCGAAGGATTCGCAGTATCCGGATTTGAAAGAATTCTGGCATGTCGGCCGCGAGATCGCCCGCGATTCGCAATACGCCGACATCATGGCCGAAAACCTGTGGCCCACGGAAGTGCCGCAGTTCAAGCAATACCTGTATCGCTTATACAGCGCACTCGATACGCTCGGTTCGAAGGTGTTGTCGGCGCTTGCGTTGCATATCAATCTGCCGGAAAACTATTTTGCCGATAAGACCCACTACGGCAACTCCATTCTGCGTCCGATTCACTATCCCGAAATCACCAATCCGGATGTGCCGAACGTGCGTTCCGGCGCGCATGAAGACATCAACTTCATCACCCTGTTGGTCGGTGCCAGTGCGGCCGGCCTGCAGGTGCTGTCGCGCAAGGGCGAGTGGATTGATTTCACCGCCGATGCCGACACCATCGTGGTCAACATCGGCGACATGCTGCAGCGCCTGTCCAACCATGTGTATCCGTCGACCACGCACAGGGTGATAAACCCGATGGGCGAGAACGCGCGCAAGCCGCGCTATTCCATTCCATTCTTCCTGCACCCGAATCCGGATTTCCTGATCCAGACATTGCCGCAGTGCATCTCGGCGGAAAACCCGGACCGCTACCCCGAGCCGATCACCGGCCATGAGTACCTGATGGAACGCCTGCGCGAAATCAAACTGGTGTAACGAAAAACCCGGCGAGAGCCGGGTTTTTTAGTGCTTTAGTCTTGCGCGGTTACTCCGCATTCCGGAACTGCTTGGCTTTACCCCCTACCAACGCATTACTGAGGAAGTCCGGCAGATAGCGCGTCATCCAGGCGATGACCTTGTTGGCGAAACCGCTGATGACACGCCGCTTCCCGGCTTCCACGGCATCGATGCCGATTACCGCCACCTCTTCGCTGCTGAGCCACAAGAACTTCGGCAGTTTCGAGACATTGGCGCGCATGCCGTTGACGTCGTGGAATTCGGTGTAGGTGAAGCCGGGGCAGAGCGCGGTCACGTGCACGCCGCGGGATTCGCTTTCCATGGCCAAGCATTCCGAAAAACGAATCAACCAGGACTTGCTGGCGCCGTACAGTGTATGCCCGGCCGAGGCCGGAACCAGCCCGGCCAGCGAGGCCACATTCAGGATGCGGCCATGCTTCTGGGCTTCCATGGCCGGCAGGAACAAATAGGTCAGTTCAGCCACGGCGGTCATCAACACCTGCAGGAAATCACGGTGGCTGGCCCAGGTCTCCGACAGATACCGGCCCGGCACGCCATAGCCGGCATTGTTGACCAGGGTGTCGACGTTGAGACCGGCAGTCTGGATGGCGTCGAACATTTCCTGCGGGGCTTTCGGATCGGCCAGGTCGGCGGCCAACACCACGACCGGTACCTTTTGGCCCAGTTCGGCGGCGAGTGCGTCCAGACGATCCTTGCGGCGGGCGGTCAGAATCAGGGGTTTGCCGCGGCGGGCGTATTCACGGGCAATGGCTTCGCCGATGCCGCTGGAGGCGCCGGTAATCAGGGCGTACTGGTCGGTTTTCATGGTCGGACTTCATTCAGGTTAAAATGGCCTCCTCATTGTGCATCAAGCCGTCGGGCAGGGGAGCGACATGCGGAAAAAAATCGTAGCGGGGAACTGGAAGCTCAACGGCAGCCGAGCCTTCGGCGAAGCCCTGCTGAATACGCTGGCGCCGTCCCTGAATCCGGCCGTGGATACCCTCATCATCCCGCCGCTGCCGATCCTTGACCACCTGATCGGCCGTTATACCGGCACAGGGTTTGTTTTTGGTGCCCAGGATGTCGGCGTGCATGTACAGGGCGCATTTACCGGCGATATCGCTGCCGAAATGCTGGCCGATATCGGCTGCCGCTACGTGCTGGTCGGGCATTCCGAGCGCCGCCAATACCAGCAGGAATCCAACGAGCTGGTCGCCGAAAAGTTCCTGGCGGCCAAGCGCGCCGGCCTGATTCCGGTGCTGTGCGTGGGCGAAAGCCTGCACCAGCGCGAAGCCGGACATACCGAATGGGTCATCGAAAAACAACTTAAGCCGGTGTTTGAGCAAGGCGGCGCCGAGGCCTTCGCCGGTGCAATCATCGCCTATGAGCCGGTCTGGGCCATCGGTACCGGAAAAACCGCCAGCAAGGAGCAGGCACAGGAAGTACACGCATTTATCCGTGGCGAAGTGGCTGCTTTTGATGCTAAAATAGCCAGCTTATTGCCGATCCTTTACGGTGGCAGTGTGAAGGCCTCCAACGCCGCCGAGCTGTTTAATCAGCCGGATGTCGACGGAGGATTGGTGGGCGGGGCTTCCTTGGTCGCCCAGGAATTCAGTGCCATCGTGGCTGCCGCTGCGGGCATAAATTAACGGTTTAACTATGATTGATACCATTTTGACGGTTGTTTACATTCTGGTCGCTGTGGCCATGGTAGTGCTGATTCTGCTGCAGCGCGGTGCAGGTGCCCAGGCCGGGTCCGGCTTCGGTGCCGGGGCATCCGGTACCGTGTTCGGTGCCCGCGGTTCCGCCAACTTCCTGACCAAGTCGACCAAGTGGCTGGCATTCCTGTTCTTCGTCGTGGCTTTGTTCATGGCCTGGAAAGCGGTCAACCTCAACAAGCCGGAGGTCGAAGCGGCCGATATCGGCGTGATGAGCAGCTTGCCGGCGGTTCCGGAATCCGGATCGGCCCCAGCAGCCACCGTGCCGGCTCCTGCTGCGGCTCCCGCAGTTCCGGCCACGACGGATGCACCTGTGGCGGCTCCAGCAGCCCCGCAACCCGAGAAGAAGTAAGCGCCCAAACGGCGTAATGCTAAAATAGTTTCAAGCCCAGGTGGCGGAATTGGTAGACGCACTACCTTGAGGTGGTAGCGCTTTAGGGCGTAGGGGTTCGAGTCCCCTCTTGGGCACCATTAAGAAACGCTTGCTTCGGCAGGCGTTTTTTGTTGCCCGCGAATCGGACTTTGCGTTTGATTCGTGAGGAAAAATCCACCGTATTCATTGCATTGGATGTGCCCGAAGCGTTATCATAGTGCGCCTGTCCCCGAACATGCAGCATGCGGGAAAACAGGGATGTTCACCCTTCAAACAAGGAGACACATGTGCTGAATGCGTATGTGCCCATAGCATTGTTTCTTGCGGTCGCGGCCGGTGTCGGCATCGCCCTGATGGTCCTCGGACGCCTGCTCGGTCCGCAGCGCCCTAACGCCGAAAAGCTCTCGCCTTACGAGTGCGGCTTCGTCGCCTTCGAAGACGCGCATATCCAGTTCGATGTGCGCTATTACCTCATCGCCATCATGTTCATCGTTTTCGATCTCGAAATCGCCTTTGTGTTTCCGTGGGCGGTGGTATTCCGTGATCTCGGTTTCTTGGGGCTGGTCGAGATGGGCATATTCCTCGGTCTTCTG
>NZ_JBILBO010000002.1:0-222812 GCF_044353605.1 Arenimonas sp.
CCATCCCGAACACGGAAGTGAAACGCAACCGCGCCGATGGTAGTGTGATTCTGTCATGCAAGAGTAGGTCATCGCCAGGGTCTTTACCCTAAACCCCCGATCCAATGGATCGGGGGTTTTTTATTGGAATTCCGGCTGAAATAATGCCCGATACACCTCTATTGACGGGTCGAATTATGGTATTTTTAATCATTGTTTAACATTGATTAAGGTTCATGATGTCAGCCGTCCCGGACCCAACGTCTGGATTGGAAGCCGCCCTGTCGCAAGCCGCCAAACTGTTGGCGGATCAACCACGCATGGCAGAAGCGCAGACCGATGAGATCCTGAAGGTGCTGCCGGAGCAACCGAACGCGCTGTTGCTCAATGCGCTTGCCAAGGCAAAGCAGGGACATCTTGCGCCGGCGGAGAAGGTGCTCCAGCGACTTCGCACGCTCCGGCCGCAATGGTTCGCCGTTCATCTCGAGCTCGGTCAGTTGTACCGTCGCATGGGCATGGGTGACAAAGCACTGGCTGCACTGCGTGAGTCGGTCGCACTCAAAGCCGACTCGCCGAAGGCCTGGCTGGCCATCGCCGATATCCATTCCGCCAACGGCGATGCCGTTGCCGCCGATGCGGCCTATGCCATGCAGCTGCGTCATTCCGATGGCAACCCGAGGCTGTTGGCTGCCGCTGCCGCCATGAGCGAGAACGATATTCCTGTCGCCGAAAGGGCTTTGAAAGATTATCTGCAGGAAAATCCCACCGATGTCGCGGCGATTCGGATGCTGGCCGAAGTCGCAGCACGCCTCGGTCGTGACCAGGATGCGGAGTTGTTGCTCGAACGCTGTCTTGAGCTTTCCCCGGGGTTCAATTTCGCCCGCCAGAACTACTCGTACATCCTCAACCGCAACAACCGTTTCGCGAAAGTGCTCGAGCAGACCGAAATCCTGCTGCGGGGCGAACCGCGCAACATGAGTTACCGCAATCTCAAGGCCGTGGCCTTGGGCAAGATCGGGGATTTCGAGGCCGCTATTGCATTGTATGAGGAAGTGCTCGCCGAGCACCCGGGCTATTCGCGGATTTGGCACAGTTATGGCCATACTCTGAAAACTGCCGGCCGTACCGATGCGGCGGTTGATGCCTATCGCCGCAGCATCGCCATCGAACCGCATTACGGGGAGGCCTACTGGAGCCTTGCCAATCTGAAGACCTTCCGGTTCAGTGTCGAGGACGTTGTAGCCATGCAGTCACAGCTCAGTCGTGACGATCTTGCCGCAGAGGATCGCTTCCATTTCGATTTTGCCCTCGGCAAGGCCTTGGAAGACCAGTCTGAATACGAAGAATCCTTCCATCATTACGACAGCGGTAACGGGCTTCGCAAGAGCCTGATCCAGTACAGCGCAGACCGCAATACGCTCAAACTTCGCCAGAACCAACGCCTGTTCGATGCGACGTTCTTCCGGGAACGTTCCGGTTTCGGCGTTGCCGATGCCGATCCCATCTTTATTCTCGGCATGCCGCGTGCGGGTTCGACGCTACTGGAGCAGATCCTGTCCAGCCATTCGCAGGTGGAGGGCACCATGGAGCTGCCTGACATCATTGCCGTGACCAAGGATCTGTACCGTCGCCAGAATCATGCCTCGGCCGGCACCTATTACCCGATGCTTCCGGAAATGACCGCCGAGCAGGCCGCCATCTACGGCCGTCGCTATCTCGACAATACCCGTATCCAGCGCCGTACGGACGCGCCGATGTTCATCGACAAGATGCCCAACAACTACGCGCATATCGCCTTGATCCGGCTGATGCTGCCCAATGCCAAAATCATCGATGCGCGCCGGCATCCGCTGGCCTGTTGCTTTTCCAATTTCAAGCAGCATTTTGCCCGTGGCCAGAATTTCAGTTACAGTCTCGATGACATGGGCCGCTACTATAGGGACTATGTCGAACTGATGGCGCATTTCGATGAGGTGCTGCCTGGTAGCATCCACCGCGTGCACTACGAAAACATGGTCGAAGATACCGAAAATGAAGTCCGGCGCCTGTTGGCCTATTGCGGCCTGCCCTTTGAAGAAGGCTGTATGCGCTTCTTCGAAAACGACCGCCCGGTGCGCACCGCCAGTTCCGAGCAGGTGCGCCGTCCGATTTACAAGGAGGGCGTCGATCACTGGCGTCATTACGAAACCTGGCTCGACCCATTGCAGGAAGCATTGGGTCCTGTCCTCGCGCAGTACCCGGAAGTCCCGGTTTTCAATAAAACAGCTGTACAACACCAACGAAAGGGAGAGTAAATGAAAACACATAAAAATATCAGGCCGAAGCTGAGGGTGTCGCGATTGCCGCTCACTGCCGCAATCTATATGGCGCTCAGTGCCGCAGCTTTGGCCGCCCCGGATGACCAGGCTGCCGAAGAAAAAAAGGCTACGCTCGACACGGTGACCGTGACTGCACAGAAGCGCACGGAAAACCTGCAGGAAGTGCCGATCAGCATTCAGGTTCTTGGAACGCAGAAGCTGACCGAAATGAACGTCAACGATTTCGATGATTATGCCAAACTGCTGCCCAGCCTGTCCTATACCCAAGGCGAAGGTGGCGGTACCGATCCTTACATCCGTGGCGTAGTCAGTGGCGGTGATGGCAACCACTCCGGTCCTTCTCCCTCGGTCGGTATCTATCTTGATGAACAGCCAGTTACCGGCGTCGGCGGATCCATCGAACCGCACATCTACGACATCGAGCGCGTGGAAGCGCTTGCCGGCCCGCAGGGCACCTTGTACGGTGCAAGCTCTCAGTCGGGCACCATCAAGATCATCACCAACAAGCCCGATTCCAGCGGTTTTACTGCCGGTTATGCGTTTGAGATGAACAGTGTCAGTGGCGGCGGTGATGGCCATATTCTCGAGGGTTTCCTCAACATTCCGCTTTCGGATGTTGCTGCGCTGCGTGTGGTTGGTTGGGACAAACGAGAAGCTGGTTGGATCGACAACGTCTATAACGAACGCACTTTCCCGACATCCGGCATCACCATGGACAACGCCGGTCTGGTCGAAGAGGATTACAACGATTCGCATACGACCGGTGCCCGAGCCGCCCTGAAAATCGATCTCGGCGAAAACTGGTCGATCATGCCGAGCATCATGACCCAGAAAGAAACCACCAACGGCAGCTTCGCGTTTGATCCGGTCGTCGGCGACCTGAAAATCTCGCGTTACTATCCCGAGTCGATGGAAGACAAATTTACCCAGGTCGCCTTGACCGTGACCGGTAAAATCGGCAACTTCGATTTGGTTTATGCGTTCTCCACGCTCGACCGTGACGGAAAATCTGAATCCGATTACAACGATTACGGTTTCTGGTACGACGTCGTCTCCGGCTATGGCGCCTATGCTTACGACAACAACGGCGATTACATCAATCCTTCACAGATCACCTTGAGCGAAGGTCACCAGACCAAGCGCAGCCACGAACTGCGTATTTCCTCGCCGCAGGACGAGCGCTTCCGTTTCATCGGTGGTTATTTCCAGATCGACCAGTACCGCGATATCCAGGAACGCTACATGATCGCCGACTGGTATGACGGCTATGAAGTGACCGGATGGGAAGACACCATCTGGCTGACCAAACAGGACCGCCGTGACAGCGAAAAGGCCGTGTTCGGTGAGTTCAGCTTCGATTTTACTGACAAGCTGACCGCGACTGCCGGCTTCCGCTATTTCGAGAATGACAACAGTCTGCGCGGCTTCTTCGGTTTCTCGCGGGGTTTCTCGAGTCAGGGCAGCAAACCGGGCGACCAGCGTTATGGCGAAGCCGGCTGCGCTTTCGTTTGGGGCAGCACCAATCCGGCCGATTGGCCGAAATTCAACGGCGCACCTTGTGAATTCATCGTTGATCCGGATGGCAGCCTGGGTAAAACCACCAAGGAAAACGGTACGCTCGGCAAGTTCAACATTACCTACAAACTGGATGACAGCAAGCTGATTTACGGCACCTGGTCGGAAGGGTACCGCCCCGGAGGCATCAACCGCCGTGCCACCCTGCCGCCGTACCAGGCCGACTACCTGACCAACTGGGAACTCGGTTGGAAAACCAGCTGGATGGACAACCGCTTGACCTTCAACGGCGCTTTGTTCCGTCAGGAATGGAAGGACTTCCAGTTCACCATTCTCGGCCAGAACGGTCTGACGGAGATAAAGAACGCCAACCAGGCCCGTATCGATGGCTTGGAAATGGATGTTAACTTCGCCGCGACCTATAACCTGCAGTTCAGCGCCGGTGTGGCGTTTTACGATGCCAAGCTGACCGAGAACTACTGCGGTTTCACCGATGAAGACGGCAATCCGGTGACGGATTGCGCCGATCCGGAAGCGCCCACGGGTACGCGTCTGCCGGTCACCGCCGAGTTCAAAGGCAATCTGAACGCGCGTTACACCTTCGACTGGAACGGCTACGAGCCCTTCATCCAGGGTTCGGTGGTGTATGAAGGACGCCGCACCAGCGATCTCCGGATTGTTGAGCGCGAGATTCTGGGCGATATGCCCTCGTACACCATGTTCGATCTCTCGGCCGGCATCCGTAAGGACAGTTGGACGCTGAATCTGTACGTCAAGAATCTGTTCGACGAGCGTGCTGAGTTCAACCGCTTCACCATGTGTGCTATCACCGTCTGCGGTGCATCAGGTCTTGTTCCGGAATATCCGGACGGCCAGGTGTACACCGTGGCCGCCCAGCCACGCACCATCGGTCTGCGATTCTCGCAGGAATTCTGATCGTTCCAGGCTGAAACGGAAAACCCCCGGCATGCCGGGGGTTTTTCTTTGGCCGAATGCAGCGCCGCTCAGTCGAGAGCGTATCCGAACTGCTGTTTGAACTGCATGGCGAACTGGGCGTAGCTGAAGCGCTGGTTCTGCGGGCCGAGATGCTCGATTTTGAGTGCGCCCATCAGCGAGGCGATGCGGCCGGCGGTGGCCATGTCCATGCCCTTCATCAGCCCGAAAATCAGGCCGGCACGGTAGGCATCGCCGCAGCCGGTCGGATCGACCACGCGGATGGCGTTGGCGGCGGGAATCTGCATCATGCCCGCTGCGGTATGGATTTCCGAGCCTTTGTCGCCGCGGGTGATGATGTAGCCTTGCACGCGGCTGCTGATTTCAGCCGTGCTCAGCCCGGTCTTGTCGCTCATCAGCAGTGATTCGTAATCATTCACGGTGACGTAGGTCGCCTGCTCGATCATCTGTTTCAGCTCATCGCCATTGAACAGCGGCATGGCCTGGCCCGGATCGAAGATGAACGGAATGCCTGACTCGTTGAATTCCCTGCAATTCTGCAGCATGGCTTCGTAGCTGTCCGGCCCGACGATACCGAAACCGACATCGGGCACATCCTTCACATGGTTCTCGAAGGAGCGCATCATCGCGCCGGGGTGGAAGGCGGTGATCTGGTTGTCGTCGAGATCGGTGGTGATGAAGGCCTGAGCGGTGTACAGGTCGGGAACCACCTTGACGTGGGTCAGCGGGATGCCGCAATGCTCGAAATGCTCCCGGTAGGTCTCGAAATCCTGGCCGACGGTCGCCATCGGAACCGGCCTGCCGCCCAGCAGGATCAGGTTGTAGGCGATATTGCCGGCGCAGCCCCCGAACTCGCGGCGCATGCGCGGCACGAAAAACGAGACGTTGAGGATATGCACCTTGTCGGGCAGGATGTGGTTCTTGAACTGGTCCTGGAACACCATGATGGTGTCAAAGGCCAGGGAACCGCAGATCAGCGCACGAGACATCGTAAATCCCTGAAATCCATAAGGTCCGTCATTTTACCCGATTGGCAGGCATCTGTCTGAATTTCAAGGAAACATGAAGCAAGGATTGCTTGTCCCGGCAGGCCGGAAACGGTATCCTATTGACTCGCATCAATCCCCATTAAATAAGGCTTTCCACGATGTTTAAAAATCTCCGCGGTCTCTTTTCGAACGATCTGTCCATCGATCTTGGAACAGCCAACACCCTGATCTATGTGCGTGGCCAGGGCATCGTCCTGAATGAGCCGTCGGTGGTTGCCATCCGCACTAACCGCAGCGGCCACCATTCGCATACCGTGGCCGCCGTCGGCGTCGATGCCAAGCAGATGCTGGGACGGACTCCGGGTAATCTCACGGTGGTGCGTCCGATGAAAGACGGCGTCATCGCCGATTTCACCTACACCGAAGAAATGCTCAAACACTTCATCCGTAAAGTGCATACCTCGCGCTTCCTGCGCCCGAGTCCGCGCGTGCTGATCTGCGTGCCCTGTGGATCGACCCAGGTCGAACGCCGTGCGATCAAGGAGTCTGCGCTCGAAGCCGGTGCCCGTGATGTGTTCATCATTGAAGAGCCGATGGCAGCCGCCATCGGTGCCGGTATTCCGGTTGCCGAGGCGCGCGGTTCGATGGTCATCGATATCGGCGGCGGCACCACCGAGATTGCCGTGATATCGCTCAACGGCATCGTATATGCGCAGTCGGTCAAAATCGGTGGCGACCGTTTCGACGAGGCCATCATGAATCATGTACGCCGCACCCGTGGAACGCTAATCGGCGATGCCACTGCGGAAAAGATCAAGCTTGAAATCGGTTGTGCCTTCCCGCAGCAGGATGTCAAAGAGATGCGCATCTCAGGCCGGAATCTGGCCGAAGGCGTGCCGCGCGAAATCGTCCTGAATTCGAACGATGTTCTGGAAGCCTTGCGTGAACCGCTCTCCGGCATCGTTAGCTCGATCAAACTGGCGTTGGAACAGACACCGCCGGAGCTTTGTTCCGATATGACCGAACGCGGCATTGTATTGACCGGCGGTGGCGCACTGCTGACCGACATCGACAAATTGATTTCCGACAAAACCGGTCTGTATGTCCACGTTGCCGACGATCCGCTGACCTGCGTCGCCCGCGGTGGCGGAAAGGCCCTGGATCTCATCGACATGCACGGCGGCGGCGAATTCTCGACACGCGAATGATCCGTGGCATCGGATAACCGCCACTCCCTTCGGATCGGCAGCGGCCTCAGCGCCTGGCTGCCGATTCTTTTTTATACCGTCGCGGCTTTATGCCTGATGGCGATTGATGCGCGTTTTTCCATTAGTAGTGAAATCCGCAGTCGGACCAGTGTATTGGCATCGCCGGTGTGGTGGCTGGCATCGCGACCGCAAGCGCTCTGGCAGGGTGGGGTCGCGGCATTGAGCACCAATGACAGCCTGCAAAAACGTATCGATGTGCTCGAAAAGGAAAAGCTCAAAACCGATCTTGCATTACAGCAGATGCTGGCTGTCCAGTCGGAAAATGCACAGTTACGCAAACTGCTTATGGGGCGCCAGCGTCTGGCTCCGACGGCCCGCGTGGTTGAATTGCTGAACATCAATCCGGATCCGTCGCAGAAACGATTTGTCATCAGCAAAGGTGCGCGCGAGAATGTCCGTGTCGGCCAAGTGTTGATCGATGCCAATGGATTGGTTGGGCAGGTCGCTGAAGTCTATCCATCAAGTGCGGTCGTCATCGGAATCACCGATGCCGACCATGCAGTACCCGTCATGGTCGCACGCTCGGGTTTCCGCAGCGTGCTGTTCGGTCAGGGTAGTGACAACAGTCTCTCACTGGCCAACCTTACACCGAGTGATGATGTTAAGGCGGGTGATATCCTGCTGACATCCGGCATCGGCGGACGCTTCCCTTCAGGGATTCCGGTCGGCCAGGTCAAAGCCTTCCGGCAGGATCCGGCATTGACCTTCATCAGCGCACAGGTACAGCCGTTCGCCCGGCCCCGTTATGGCAGACATCTGCTTCTTCTTGATGTCCTTTCCTCTGTGTCGTCCGGTACGGCTCCGATAGCCCAGACCACTGCGCCGGATCAAGCCACGGGGAGCAAGCCGTGATCCGGCGCGATACTCCCATGCTGCGTTGGCTGAGTTTGGTCGCGGCGTTCCTGTTCATGGTGCTTCCGTTTCCGGATTGGATTTCCGCGCTCCGTCCTTTTCTGCTCTCGTTGGTTGTTGCCTATTGGGTTCTTGAAACGCCCCAGAAAATGGGACTTGGCCGCGTATTCCTGATCGGTCTGCTGCTGGATCTGGCCAGTTTTTCCATGCTCGGCGAACATGCCTTGCGATTGCTTCTGATAGCCGGAATCCTGCATCTGATGCGTAGCCGGTTCCGTTTTTATCCGGTTTGGCAGCAATCGGGCTTCTTGATGCTGATGCTTTATGCCGATCTCGCTGCGCTTTGGCTGATGCGCCTGTCGCAAGGCGTTCCGATGGTGCAGGCGGAAATCTGGGGCTCGCCAATTTTGGCATTTCTAATCTGGCCTTGGCTCTACATGCTGCTGGATAATCTGCGCCTGCAGAATCGTGGCCGCTGAGGATGTCTGCGACGATCAAGAACATCTATTTCGAGGCCGAGCTGTTCCGGCAGCGGGCCTTCGTGACCATGCTGCTGGTTGCGGCGGTTATGACCGCCATGTTGTTTGGCTATTTCAATCTCCAGGTCCTGCGTTTCGATGAATACCGCGAGCAAGCCGACAGCAACCGCGTCCGCCTCAAACCGACCATGCCCGCACGCGGGCTGATATATGACAGTAAAGGAAACTTGTTGACCGACAACGTGTCCGCTTACCGGCTGGAACTCACGCCGGAACAGGTCGAAGACATCGATGCCACGCTGCTGCAGTTAGGCGGGCTGATCGTATTGTCGAAGGATGATCTGCGCCGGTTCCGCCGTGCCATGGACAGTTCCCGTAAATTCCTGCCGATCACGGTGAAGCTGCGCCTCAGTGAAGAAGAAGTGGCGCGCTTTTCGGTGAACCGATTCCGGTTTCCGGGTGTCGAGGTGGTGCCTTATCTGACACGACGCTATCTGTACGATGATCTGTTCGCGCATGTCATCGGATATGTTGCCCGACTGGATGAGGCGGATTTGAAAGCGATGGGTGATGAGCGCTATTCGGTACTGACGCATACCGGAAAGACCGGTCTCGAGCGCGCCTACGAAGAACAGTTGCGCGGCACCATCGGTTACGAAGAAGTCGAAACCAATGCGCGCGGCCGCTCCCTCGGCGTACTCAAACGGCATACATCCCAGGCCGGTACCGATCTCAAGCTCAGTATCGATGCTGATTTGCAGAAAGCCACGGTAGCCGCCTTCGGCGAGTTGACCGGATCGGCGGTGGCGGTTGATCCCAATACCGGCGGGGTATTGGCGATGGTCAGTCTGCCATCGTTCAATACCAATCTTTTCGTCAACAGCATTTCGACCGTGGACTATACCGCGCTCTCCACCGATCCCTCGCGGCCGCTGTTCAACCGCAATGTCCGTGGCGGAACGCCGCCGGGCTCGACCATCAAGCCTTTTGTGGCACTGGCAGGTCTCGAGTCCGGCATGCGCACACCGGAAGACACCGTGTATTCCAGTGGCGAGTTCTTCATTCCGGGACAACGCCGCGGATACCGGGATTCGCATGCCGGCGGACATGGCACTGTTGATTTGTATGCCTCTATCGCCGAATCGGTAAACACCTACTACTACAGATTGGCAGTGGACATGGGTATCGCGAAATTCGATGCCTATATGCGCCGTTACGGATTCGGGCAGCCGACCGGCATCGATTTGGTCGGCGAAGTTCCGGGTATCTTGCCGTCACCCGAATGGAAGCGCAAGCGATTCAATCAGCCCTGGTATCTGGGTGAAACCGTGATTGCCGGAATCGGCCAAGGCTATTGGGTGGTTACTCCCTTGCAACTGGCGCAAGGCACGGCCAGTCTTGCCAATGGCGGGCGTCGCATACCACTGCGGTTGGTGCAAGCCACCCGTACCGGATTGAATCAAGCGTGGCGGCCGCTACCGGCACCGCCGTCGACATCCATCGGTGCCACCGCTGCGCAGTTGCAGGCCATCCGTATCGGCATGGAGGCGACCATGCATACCCGAAAGGGAACCGGGTGGGCGATTGCCCTGGGCTCGCCCTATCGCATTGCCGGAAAAACCGGGACCGTGCAGAAAATCAGCCGTCGCGGAAATGTCAGCATGGATCCCCGCAGTCTGCCCCTTCATCTGAGACATCAGGCGCTGTTCATCGGTTTTGCACCGGCGGATAATCCGAAAATCGCGGTGGTGGTGGTGGTCGAGCATGGCGGCTACGGCGCCAGCACGGCCGGACCGATCGCGCGCAAGATGATGGATGCCTACCTGCTGCCTAAGCCTGAACCAGCGGTTCCGGAGATAGCCAATGATTGAACTGCTCGCCGGATTCCGTGATTTCATCGCACGTCTGCTGTCGCGCGTCGATGCCCCGCTGATGGCGGCTTTGCTCGCACTGATGACGGTCAGTCTGCTGGTGCAGTCCAGCGCCGGTGACGATGCGCTGCATGCGGTGCTGGCGCAGGGTGCGCGCTTCTTGCTGGGTTCGATCGCTTTGCTGCTTCTGGCCAATACCACGCCCGCCACGCTGCGGTCCTGGACGCCCTGGATCTATGCCGGCACGCTGTCGTTGATGCCCTTGGTGTTCATTTTCGGCAGCGGCCGCAGCGCCAATCTCTGGCTAGATCTCGGTGTGTTCTATCTGCAGCCGGGCGAGCTACTGAAGTTGAGCGTGCCGATGATGCTGGCCTGGTATCTTCACCGTGAAACATTGCCGCCAAGCTGGAAGACGCTGGCGGTCAGTGCCGTCATCGTCGGGCTGCCGGTGTTGCTGATCGTGAAGCAGCCTGATTTCGGTACGGGAATGCTGGTCGCCGCATCGGGAGGCTTCGCCCTGTTTCTGGCCGGGTTGCAATGGCGGCGTATTTTGATTGCGATGGGTATGGCTGCCATTGCGGTTCCCGTCGGCTACCAATTTCTGATGCCGTACCAGAAGGACCGCATCATGGTGTTTCTGAATCCGGAAAGCGCCCCGCAGGGCGCGGGATGGAACATCATCCAATCCAAAATCGCGATCGGATCCGGCGGTTTCAGCGGCAAGGGCTGGGGAGAAAGCACCCAGGCAGCGCTCGACTTCCTGCCGGAGCATACGACTGACTTCGCCTTCTCGGTGTTTTCCGAAGAATGGGGCTGGCTCGGCGTGCTGCTGGCGATGGCGCTGTACTTCTTTGTCATCGCGCGTTGTCTCTGGATGGCGATGCAGTCCAAAGATACCTATTCACGCCTGTTGGCCGGTACCCTGGCATTGACCTTCTTCATCTACATCATGGTCAACGGCGGTATGGTTGCCGGTTTCCTGCCAGTGGTCGGTGTGCCGATGCCGCTGATCAGCTACGGCGGCACCTCAGCGGTCTCGCTGTTGGCCGGATTCGGACTGATCATGTCGGCCTTCGCCCACCGGAAATACCTCAGTGACTGAGCCCTGCAATTCCTTACCCTGATGCCAAGCCCCTCCTTATCTTGACTGGATGAATTCCGATGCTGCCACCCCGCGATGATCTGCACTTTCTTCTGTTCGACTGGCTGCATGCGGAGAACCTGTCCGCAATTCCTGAATTTGCGCATGTCGATACCGATACCATGCAGGCCATGCTTGATGCCGCACTGGCTCTGGCCGAAGCGGAGTTCCTTCCGCATGCCGCCAAATCCGATGCCAATCCCCCGCAGTTCAAGGACGGTCGCGTCCAGCTGATGCCGGAAATCGCACAGGCATTGGCTGCCTACCGCGATGCCGGATTTTTCGGCATGGGAACTCCGCTGGATGAGGGTGGGCTTGGCCTTCCGTACACGCTGGTGGCGACAATCGGAGGTATCTTTTCCTGCGCCAATGTCGCAACCAACGGCTATGCATTCCTCTCCAAGGCTGCCGCCAATCTGATCCGCGAGGTCGGCAGCGAAGACCAGAAGCGTCGTTATCTCCCGCCGATGGTTGATGGCCGCTGGTACGGAACCATGTGCCTTTCGGAACCCCAGGCCGGTTCCAGCCTGGCCGACATCCGCACCATCGCCGAGCCGCTTCCAGACGGACGTTATGCCCTGCGCGGAAACAAAATGTGGATCAGCAGCGGCGATCATGAAATTTCGGACAACATCGTACATCTGGTTCTGGCCAAGATTCCGGGTGGCCCTGCGGGCAGCAAGGGCATTTCGCTGTTCATCGTGCCGCGTCTGCATGTTGATGCCGATGGCAATGCGGGCACGCGCAACGGTGTCACCCTGCTTGGATTGAACCACAAGCTTGGAACGCACGGCCAGGTCAACTGCCTGCTCGGCTTCGGTGAACCCGAGGAATGCATCGGGGAGCTGGTCGGCGCACCGCACGATGGCCTGCGCGGCATGTTTGTGATGATGAATGAGGCCCGCATCGGCGTCGGCATCGGCGCCACCATGGGCGGCTATGCCGGTTACCGGGCGGCGCTAGCTTATGCCAAGGAGCGCCGCCAGGGCAGGGCCGTAGGCGAGCGTGATGCGTCTTCGCCGATGATTCCGATCATCGCGCATGCCGATGTCCGCCGCATGCTTCTGCGCGCCAAGAGTTATGTTGAAGGTGGATTGGCACTGTGTCTTTATGCCGCCCGCCTTGTTGATGAGGCGAAGTCCGGTGGCGCGGAAGCGGCCGAATCCCAGGCGCTGGTCGATCTTCTGACGCCGATCGTGAAGGCCTGGCCATCGGATTATGCCCTGGAAGCGAACTCCATCGCGATTCAAGTGCACGGCGGCGCCGGCTATACGCGCGATTTTCCGGTCGAACGCCTCTGGCGCGAGAACCGCATCAACGCCATCCACGAAGGCACCAATGGCATCCAAGCCATGGACCTGCTTGGCCGAAAATTACTGGCGGCCGGCGGCCGTGCATTCGCCCTGCTGACCGCGCGCGTCGAAACCACGCTTGCCGCCGCCCGCAGTGATGACGCCCTCGCGCCACTGGCCGATATCCTCGCAACGCGTTGGTCGAAGTTTGCACCCGCCATCCATGCCGCCGGTGCGGCCGCGCGCACCGACATGGACCTGGCGCTGGCCAATGCCTATCTGCTGCTGGATGCGATGGGGCATGCCGTCGTTGCTTGGCTTTGGTTGGATCAGGCCCTGACGGCATCGCGGTTGCTGGCCGATGCTCGCGGTCCGCGTCTGGCCCTGCTTCAAGGGAAAATCGCCGCCGCGCATTACTTCATCACCTGGGAGCTTCCGGCCAAGGACGCACAACTTATCGTTTTCACCACGCTCGATCCACTCTGCCGGGATCTGGATCCGGATTTACTTTGAGTTCACGCCAGACGCATTACGGTGGCAAATGAACTGTGGTAATTTGGAATCGTGCGGATGGGCGAACAAGGACACAAGATATGAAAAAGATTCCGATGCTGGTGATGACCCTTGCACTGGCCAGTTGCACCGGCACACCGGTCAAGCAGGCTGCAGTACCGACGGCGCCGGTTCCGGTTCCCGCGCCACTGCCGCCAGCACCGCCGGCAGACAGCGAGCCGCTGAGCGCGGATCTGCAAACACGCAAGCAGCAATTCATCGCCGATACTGCAAAGAAATACGGCATTCCTGAAAGTGAAATCCGCGACACCCTGTCCAAGGCGGTCTACAAACAGTCGATCGTCAATGCCATGGCGCGTCCGGCGGAATCGACCCGGACCTGGGCGCAGTACCGCCCCATCTTCCTGACCGATGGCCGGATCCGGCAGGGCCGTACCTATTTCGCCGATAACCGCGTCAGCGTCGAGGAGATTGCCGTCAAGAGCGGCGTGCCGTCTGAAATCATCCTGGCCATCATGGGCGTTGAAACCGGATGGGGCGGCAATATGGGAAGCCACAATGTCCTCGATGCACTGTATACATTGGCCTTTCATTACCCAATCATCAACGGCAAGCCCAATCCGGCGCGCTCCGCTTTTTTCACCGATGAGCTGGGCCAATTATTCGCATTGGTACGCGAGGAAGGATTCGACATCCATGCTTTAAAGGGCAGCTATGCCGGCGCCATGGGCTTGGGTCAATTCATGCCGTCGAGCTACCGAAAATATGCGGTGGACGGCGACGGTGACGGCCGTCGTGATTTGTTCGGCTCGAAGAAAGATGCTTTTGCATCCATCGCCAATTACTTCAACGGCTTCGGATGGCAGACCGAAAAGCCGGTGTTCGTAAGAGCCGTTGCAAGCCCGGGCGCCGCACCGTATAAACCGGAAAACTGGGAGGCGAAGTTCACTTTGGCCGAACTTGCCGCCCGGGGATATTCGCCGGTCCGTCCGGTGGAGAACCTGCCGTCTACTTTGCTGACGCTTGAAGGCGTGCAGGGCACCGAGCATTGGATCGGTTTCAAGAACTTCTGGGTGATTACCCGCTACAACCGATCGCCGATGTATGCCATGGCGGTCTGGCAGCTGTCGCAGGAAATTGCGCAGCGGTCCTACGGGGCGCCTGAAGACTCTTCCGTTGCCGCCCAAGCACCGGCCGGACGATGACGGCATTGAAATACGCGCCCTTACTGGCGCTTATGCTCGCGGCCTGCAGCAGCGCCCCGCCACGTCCTGAAGTGCCGGCGCCGTCTGCATCAAAACCGCCACAGGCACAGGTTCCGGCGGTGACTCCGCCCCTGTCGGACACCGCGGGCGAAGCCGAACGCAACAACGCGCGCGTCTGCCGGCAGGTGATGCAGCATGACGAACGCAATTACACCAAAGGCGGTCTCTACGCGCCCGGTGTTGCCGACGCCCATCCGGATGGTGAACTCGATGTCAGCCTGCTGAAAGAGCCGGTGCCGCGCAGCGAGCCGAAATCAAGAGGGGGCAACCGATCGCCCTACAAGGTCTTGGGCCGCAGTTATTATGTGCGTGATTCGGCGGAAGGTTACAAGGAACGCGGCGTCGCCTCCTGGTACGGCACCAAATTCCACGGGCGCACCACCTCCAGCGGCGAAATCTACGACATGTGCCAATTCAGCGCCGCACACAAGTCCTTGCCGCTGCCGAGCTTCGTCCGGGTGACCCGGCTGGATACCGGGCAGTCGGTGATTGTGCGCGTCAACGACCGCGGCCCCTTCCATGAAGGCCGAATCATCGATTTGAGTTTTGCGGCCGCCACCAAGCTCGGCATCAACCGTCTCGGTACGGCCAAGGTCGAGGTCGAAGCCGTCAGCAATCTCGAGGATTTGGCTCCAGTCGCGGTCGTGGAAACGCCGGAAAGCGAACAGCGCTATCTGCAGGTCGGTTCCTTTGCCAGCGAAGACAATGCCAAGGTTCTGAAGGAGCGGTTGCGCGATCTTTCCATCGATGCCGCCTTCATCCAGAAAGCACGGACCGAGCAGGGGCCGGTCTGGCGGGTCCGCATCGGCCCCTTGAATAGTCTGGAAATCCCGCGGATTCAGCAGTTATTGCAGGAAATCGGCCTGCAGGGAGTCCGTGTCGGGTCCGAATAGGCTTAAAATGGCAGGGTTGCAACCCCCTTTTGGAGCTTTCATGCGATTCCCCCGTTTTCTTGCGGCCAGTGCCGCACTGTGTGCCGTGGCTTTCGCTGCCGCGCAATCCGTTCCGGTGCCGAATGCGGCCCCGTCAAATTCCGTGCAGATTCCGGCCGCGCCGGCGCCGACCGGCGCTTCGGCCTGGCTGTTGATGGACTTCAGCAATGGTCAGGTTTTGGCCGGCGCCAATCCGGATGCCCGCGTTGAACCGGCCAGCATCACCAAAGTGATGACGTCCTATGTGGTCGCCGCCGAAATGAAAGCCGGCAAAATCAAGCGCACCGAGCAGGTGCTGATCAGCGAAAACGCCTGGCGCGGCGGCGGTGGCGGTACCGACGGATCCACCAGCTTCCTGCCGCTGGGCAGCACGGTCAGCCTCGATGAACTCGAGCGCGGCATGGTCATCCAGTCCGGCAATGATGCCGCCATCGCATTGGCCGAACACGTGGCCGGTTCCGAAGTGGCATTCGTGGAGTTGATGAACACCTATGCCAAGAAAATCGGCATGAACAATACCAACTTCGCCAATCCGCATGGCCTTTCGGATCCGAACCATTACTCGACCGCACGCGATCTGGCGCTGATGGGACGCGCGATGATTCGTGACTTCCCGGAAGCTTATTCGTACAACAAGATCAAGGAATACACGGTCAACGGCATCCGTCAGCACAACCGCAATGGCCTGTTGTGGAAGGACGCCTCGGTCGACGGCATCAAAACCGGCCATACCTCGGGCGCCGGCTACTGCCTGCTGGCTTCGGCCAAGCGCGGTGAACAGCGCCTGGTGTCGGTAGTGCTCGGCATCCAGACCGATACGCAGAGGCAGGGTTTCGCTCTGCGCGAAAACGGCAATCTGGCGCTTCTGAACTGGGGCTTCCGCTTTTATGAAACCCGTACGCTGTATACGCCGGACAAAATCATCGCTTCGCCGCGCGTCTGGAAAGGCAAAGAAAATGCCGTGGCGCTGACTGTGGCTTCGCCTTTCAGTGTTTCCCTGCCGCGTGGTAAGTTCGATGCTTTGAAAGCCAATATCGATCTGCCCAAGCATGTCATCGCACCGCTGGCTGCCGGTCAGAAAGTCGGTACGCTGAAAATCAGTCTCGACGGCAAAGTGGTTGCAGAAGCGCCGCTGGTCGCCAAAACCGCCGTGGCCGAAGCCGGGTTCTTCGGACGTCTGTGGGACGGTTTCCTGATGTGGTGGGATAACCTGTAACCCTCAATAATTCCGTAACAAAAAAACCGGCGTGCGCCGGTTTTTTTGTGTTGCGTGTGAGACTTACTTGGTTTCCGGCGCGGCGGTCAGACCGCGGCGTTTCAGCAGCGGCTGGATGTCCGGAGCGCGGCCGCGGAAATCCTCGAACAGCTTCATCGCATCCTCGCTGCCGCCACGCGACAGCAGAGTCTTACGGAAGTGATCGCCATTCTCGCGCTTCAGTCCGCCGTTTTCCTTGAACCATTCGACCGAGTCGGCATCCAGCACTTCGCTCCACAGGTAGGAGTAATAGCCGGCCGAATAGCCGCCGATGATGTGGCTGAAATACGTGGTGCGGTAGCGCGGCGGCACCAGAGCCAGATTGATGCCGGCTTCGTCCAGGGCTTTGCTTTCAAACGCCAGGACGCCATCGGCACCGGGTAGCTGGTCGGCGGTTTTCTGATGCCAGGACTGGTCGATGATGGAAGCGGCCAGATATTCGGTGGTACGGAATCCTTCGTTGAACTGTGCCGCGGCCTGCACCTTGTCCAGCAGCGCCTGCGGGATCTGCGCACCGGTCTGGTAATGCTTGGCATAATTGCTCAGGATGGCCGGATCGGTCGCCCACATTTCGTTGACCTGCGAGGGGTATTCGACGAAATCGCGCGGCACGGATGTGCCGGAGAAGCGCGGATATTTCACGTCCGAGAACATGCCGTGCAGCGCATGACCGAATTCATGGAACATGGTGGTGACCTCATCGAAGGTCAACAGCGTGGGCTCGCCTTTCGGCGGCTTCGGCACGTTCAGGTGGTTGGCCACCACCGGCGTATTGCCGGTCAGGCGGTTCTGCGACACATAAGCGTTCATCCAGGCGCCGCCGCGTTTGTTATCGCGCGCATACATATCGGCGATGAACAGCGCCAGATGGCTGCCATCGGCATCGAATACTTCGTAGACCGAGGTGTCTTCATGGTATTTCGGAAGATCATCGCGGCGCTTGAAGGTCAGGCCGTAAAGTTTTTCGGCGGCATAGAAAACGCCGTTTTCAAGAACGTTGGTCATTTCGAAATAGGGACGCAGTTGCGATTCATCGAAAGCATAACGGTCCTTGCGGACCTTCTCTGCATAGTACGACCAGTCCCAGGCAGCCAGCTGGAATTTGCCTTTTTCGGCATCGACCACTTTCTGCATATCGGCCGCTTCTTTCTTGGCGTTGGCCACAGCCGCAGGCGCCAGACCGAACAGCATCTTGTTGACCGCACCGGTGGTCTTCGCGGTGGCATCCTCCAGCACGTATTCGGCATGGTTGCCATAGCCGAGCAGTTTGGCGCGCTGGGCACGCAGCTTCACGATTTCGGCGAACACGGCGCGGTTGTCGAATTCACCGCCCTGGCTGCCACGGGCAATCGACGCTTTCTGGATGCGTTCGCGCAATGCACGGTTGTTAAGTGAATCCAGCGCAGGCTGTCCGGAGGTGTTGAGCAAGGCGATGACGTACTTGCCTTCCATGCCGCGGGCTTTGGCCACGGCGGCGGCGGCGGCGATGTCGGAGTCGGACATGCCGGCGAGATCTTCCCTGCGGTCGACCACGATGGCGGCGGCGTTGACTTCCTTCTGCACATTCTGGCTGAAGGTGGTCTGCAGACCGGCCAGCTTGGCATTGATGTCTTTCAACGTGGTTTTGTCGGCTTCGTTCAGCTGTGCGCCTTCGCGGACGAAATCGGTGTGGTAGCGCTCGAGCAGGCGCTTGGATTCGGCGTCCAGTCCGATGCTATCGCGCTGGTCATACAGCGCCTTGACGCGGGCATACAGTTTACCGTTCAGGGTGATGGCATCGGAGTAGGCCGACAGTTTCGGGGCCAGTTCCGCCTGCATTTTGAGCATGTCCGGATTGTTGTTGGTGCCAATCAGGCTGAAGAATACGGTGGATACGCGGTCGAGCACCTGTCCGGATTTTTCCATCGCAACAATCGTATTTTCGAACGTCGGTTTGGCCGTATTGTTGGCAATCTTCTCGATATCGGCCGCACCCTCTTTCATGCCGGCTTCAAAGGCCGGTCCATAGGACGCATTGTTGATGCGGTCGAATTGCGGATATTGGAAGGGCAGTGGGCTTTTCTGGAAGAACGGATTCATGGCTTGCACGGATTCCTTGGATGCGGCGTGGGCCGTTTCGGTCGGAAGACCGAGGCTTGCGGTGGCTAGGGCCAGGGCGATGGCGAGGGTGACGGGGTTTTTCAACATGGGGAAGGACCTTTGGTGGATAACCTCCCGATTTTACGTGAAACCACGTTAAGAAAATGTGCCAGAAGACATATCTCCCGGTCCGGCCTTGGGTTTTGTCCGGATTGCCCCGATAATGAGTCCATGACTACCGAAAAACCCCCTGAAAAGGGCTTCGCCTTCCCGGGCGTGTTTGAAATCACCGCCCTGGGCAGTGCCGCCGCCCATTTGGAAACGGCCGTTCCGCATGAGCTGGAACAGGCCGGATTGACTGTGCTGCATGAAACCGTGTCCAGCCGCGCTTCCAGTGCCGGCCGGTTCGTTTCGGTCAGCCTGCAGTTCAAGGCTGAAACCCGCGCCGACTATGAGGCGGCGCATCATGCTTTGCGGGCCCATCCCGAGATCAAGTGGACGCTGTAAACCCGTCTTGGCAGATTCGCCGGCTCGGGATCCAGCCCTACGCACCGGTCTGGGAGGCCCAGGAGCGGCACACCGCCAGGCGCGGCGATGCCGATGGCCATGATGAGCTCTGGCTGCTCCAGCATGCGCCCGTGTATACCCTCGGTCAGGCCGGCAAACCCGAACATGTCCTGCTGCCGGGCGATATTCCGGTCATCCGGTGCAACCGGGGCGGGCAGGTGACCTATCACGGCCCCGGCCAGATCGTGGCCTATCCGCTGGTCAATATCCGCCGTCTGGGCATCGGCGTGCGCGAACTGGTCACCCGTATCGAGCAGGCGCTGATCGACACGCTTGCCCACTGGGATATCGCGGCCGAACGTCGCACCGGGGCGCCCGGGGTGTATGTCGGCGCCGCCAAAATCGCCGCCCTTGGCCTGCGTGTGAAGCATGGCTGCAGCCTACACGGCTTGGCCTTCAACATTGCCATGGATCTGACGCCATTCCACGGCATCAACCCCTGCGGTTATGCCGGCTTGGAAGTGACGCAGATGCTAGAATTGAATCCAGCCGTGGGCCTTGATCAGGTCGAGCCCGTGCTGGTGGCGCATCTCTCGCAGCAGCTGGGATTGACCCCGGTCTTGACCGATGCGTTGCCGCCGGCATTCCTTCCCGAAACGTGAGTGCGTAATGTCCAAGGATAAAACCATCGCCGCGCAGACCGTCACCAGCCTTGAGGCCGGGGTCAAGCAACTGGGCGAAAGCAAAATCGCACGCAGCCCGGTCAATTTCGCCGAGGCATCGGTATTGCGCAAACCGAGCTGGATCCGGGTCCGCATTCCCTCCGGCAACGCCGTCGCCAAATTGAAATCGCAGCTGCGCGAGAACCGTTTGGTTACCGTCTGCGAAGAGGCCAGCTGCCCGAACATCCATGAGTGTTTCAGTCATGGCACCGCCACCTTCATGATTCTGGGTGAGGTCTGCACCCGGCGTTGCAGTTTCTGCGACGTTGCGCATGGCCGCCCGAAGCCGCCGGATGCTTCCGAGCCCTTGAATCTGGCCAAAACCATCGCCGACATGAAGCTGCGCTATGTGGTGATCACTTCGGTCGACCGCGATGATCTGCGTGATGGTGGCGCCGAACATTTCACCCGCTGCATCGAAGAGGTCCGCCGTTTCAGTCCGGGCATAAAGATCGAAATCCTGACCCCGGACTTCCGCGGCAAGGGCCGTATGGAACGCGCGCTGGAGCTGCTGAATCAATCGCCACCGGATGTGTTCAACCACAATCTTGAAACCGTGCCCGATCTGTACCCGAATGTACGTCCCGGAGCCGACTACCAGTGGTCCCTGACCCTGCTGAAGCAGTTCAAGGCCGACAATCCCGGAGTACCGACCAAATCCGGCATCATGCTCGGGCTGGGTGAAACCATGGAACAGGTCCAGCAGACGCTCCGCGATCTGCGTGCCCATGACGTCGACATGATTACCGTCGGCCAGTACCTGCAGCCGACCCCGCACCACCATCCGGTGATCCGCTACTGGACCCCGGAAGAATTCGCCGAAATCGAAGCCTACGGGAACCAACTGGGCTTCACCCATGTCGCATCAGGACCAATGGTGCGTTCCAGCTACCACGCGGACCGCATGGCCATGGATGCCGGGTTCGTCGAAGCCTGACCCAACCAATGGCCCATGCTTTTCCCCACGCTTTGCGCGCACAATGGCGGTAACTTAAGAGGCAACCCATGAAAAAACGGATCGTTCTGGCAATCGCGGCACTGCTGCCTCTGGCCATCGCTTATGCGGCAACACAGGGCAGCGCCCCGGCCGAGAAAGCGGCGTTGGCCCCCACGGAGGCCCAGTCCCAGGCCGGAACACTCATGTATCTGCACCTTTCGGGCAGCGATTTCAGCTACCGTCCGCTGCCGCTCGACGATGAGCTCTCACGCAAGATGCATGCGAAATACCTCGAGTCCCTTGATGGCAACCGGATGTTCTTCCTGGCCAGCGACATCGCCGGATTCAAAAATTTTGAAACCAAGCATGACGATGCGGTCAAGGCCAAGGATTTCTCGACACCGTTCACCATCTTCAAGGTTTACCTCACGCGGGTTGACCAGCGCATCGCCTATGCCCGCAATCTGCTGAAACAGGATTTCGACTTTACCGTGAAGGAGTCCTATCACTACGACCGCGAGGAGGCCCCTTGGGCGGCAGACAACAAGGCGCTCGATGAAATCTGGCGGCAGTCGGTCAAGAACGACGTGCTGCGCCTGAAGCTGGCCGGCCGCAGCATGCCTGAAATCCGTACCATGCTCGATAAGCGCTACAGCGATCTTTCGCGTCGCATCCACCAGCTCGATGGTGATGATGTCTTCGAGAACTACATGAATGCCTATGGCAATGCGATAGATCCGCACACGGCGTATTTCTCGCCGCGCAGTGCGGAGAACTTCGAAATGACCATGAAACTGTCGCTGGAAGGCGTCGGTGCGGTGCTGCAGCAGCAGGATGGTTTCGTGCTGTTCCGCACCATCATGCCGGGCAGCCCCGCCGAGAAAACCGGAAAGATCAAAGCCGGTGACCGCATTCTGGCGGTCGGCCAGGGCGACAGCGGTCCGATGGTCGATGTGGTGGACTGGTCCATTGACGATGTCGTGGCCAAGGTCCGCGGCGCCAAGGGCACCGTGGTGCGTCTGGAAGTGCAGTCCGGCGATGAGGGCGCCGACGGCACCCGCCAGATTGTGCGTGTGGTGCGTGACAAAATCAAACTCGAGGAACAGGCGGCCAGCAAGAAAATCATCGAAAGCGGCGGCAAGCGCATCGGCGTGATCGAGTTGCCGGCATTCTATCTGGATTTCGAAGCGGCCCGCCGCGGCGACCCCGATGTCCGTTCGGCGACTTCCGATGTCCGCAAGCTGTTGACCGAACTTAAGACCGAGAAAGTCGACGGCGTGGTCGTTGATCTGCGCAGCAATGGCGGTGGCGCCCTGCCGGAAGCCATCGAGCTGACTGGCCTGTTCATCGACACCGGCCCGGTCGTGCAGGTGCGCAGCAGCAACGGCGACATCGAAGTCGGCGGCGATACCGAATCCGGCGTGGCCTGGTCCGGCCCGCTGGCGGTTCTGGTCAACCGGTCTTCGGCATCGGCTTCGGAAATCTTCGCAGCCGCCATCCAGGATTACGGCCGCGGCCTGATCATCGGCGAGCCGACCTTCGGTAAAGGCACCGTGCAAAGTGTCATTCCTTTCGATCGGTATAAGCGCACCAAGGATTTCAAACTCGGCGATCTGCACATGACCACTGCCCAGTTTTTCCGCATCAACGGCGGCACCACGCAGAATGCTGCGGTAAGCCCGGATGTGCCGTTTCCGGTGACCGTCGATGCCGGTGAATACGGCGAAAGCACCTTCGACAATGCCCTGCCATATACCGAAATTCCGGCAGCCAGCTACAGCCGTCTCGGCATGTTCAAGGCCATCAATCCGCAGCTGATCAGCCGTCACGAGACCCGCATCACCGGCGACAAGGAGTTCAGCTGGTGGATGCAGGATGTGGCCAGCTTCAAGGCCGACCGCGCCAAGAAAACGGTTTCCCTGAATGAGCAGGAGCGTCTGGACGAGCGGGCGGCATTCAAAGCCAAGCGTGAAGCACGCGAGGCCGAGCGCAAGGCCCTGGGCCTGAAGTCGGCCGGTCCGGACGATAATGATGATGGTCTGCAGGCCAACGAGCGCAAAGTCAGCGAGCAGATCGCCCAGGAAAATGCAGATAAGGAGCGCCCGGATCCCTTGCTGAATGAGTCCGCAGCCATTCTTGCCGATGCCATCGTTCTGCTGGAAGGCAGTAAGCCGCTGCTGACACAGGTGTTTCCGAAGTCCAATGCCGCCAAGGTCTGGGCGCAGTAGTGCAGGATGCGGATAACGCCCCGGCTTTAGCTGGGGTAGTCTGCCGGCATGGACACCATCATCGAAAACAAGTTGGATGTTGCTCGCCGGCTTTTGGATAGTGGCGCATGCCCGCTGCCGCAATTGGCCGAGCGCATCGGCTGGAGCCCGGGCTATCTGCAGAAACGCTTCAAGCAGGCCTACGGATTAAGCCCCGCGGAATATGCGGCACAACGCAAAGTCGCTGCTTTGAAGCAGCATTT
The DNA here is from genome assembly GCF_044353605.1 of Arenimonas sp. GTDB lineage: Bacteria > Pseudomonadota > Gammaproteobacteria > Xanthomonadales > Xanthomonadaceae > Arenimonas. Next base: position 23,339 of record NZ_JBILBO010000002.1, read on the forward strand.
GAAACATGCCCCGGATGTGACCCAGGCCTGGGTCGATAGCGGTTATGGATCGAGTTCGCGAATCTATGAAAACGGTGCAGCCAAACTCGGCATGTTGCCGGCCGTATACCGAAAGGGTGGCGCTGGCATGACCATCCATTGGACGATCACGGTGACGGTACTGGGGAACGCCCTTGTCGCCGCCACCGAGCGTGGCATCTGCGCGGTCGCGTTGGCGGACGAGCAGCCGCAATTGCTCGAAGAATTGTGCGCCGAGTTTCCTCATGCTGAAATTAATCACGTCCCCGACCATGACGGCATCATCGCGGAAAAGGTTCGTGCGGTTGCCGATGCTCTATCCGGAAAAGCGGCGAGGGTGTCGGTGGAATTGATTGGCACGGCGTTCCAGCACCGTGTCTGGCAGGCGCTGATGACCATTCCACGGGGCAGTACCCTGTCCTATAGCGAGTTGGCCGAGCGTCTGGCCCTGCCTAAAGCCGCACGTGCGGTGGCACGGGCCTGTGCCGGCAACCGGGTAGCCGTTCTGGTGCCCTGTCACCGCATCATCCGCGGCGATGGGTCGCTCGGCGGTTATCGTTGGGGCTTGCCCTTGAAGGAAGATCTGTTGCGCCGTGAACGCAGCGGCGTCACTGCGCAATGATCACGCCACCGAAACCCGGTCACGTCGCTGCGGCGCTGGCGGCGGTCTATCTGATTTGGGGTTCGACCTATTTCGCCATCAAGTTGGCACTGCCGGATTACCCCCCGTTTTTACTGACCGGCACACGCATGGCCATCGCCGGCGGATTGATGCTGGCCTGGCTGGCCTGGCGGCGCACGCCTTTGCCGAAGCGCGGGCAGTGGCGTGCCATCGTCATTCTGGCAACGGTGATGACCGTGCTCTCGAATGCGTTCGTGAACATCGCCGAGCAAAGCGTTTCCAGCGGCGTGGTGGCCATCGGCGTGGCGGCGATGCCGCTGTGGGCCGGTCTGTTCGCCGCGCTGCGTGGCTATCATCCGAACCGGATCGAGTGGGGTGGTTTGATTCTCGGTTTCCTCGGCGTGGTCTGGCTCAATCTGGGCAGCGAGCTGCGCGTATCCACCGTCGGCCTGCTGTGCGTGATTGCCGCGCCTCTGGGCTGGGCCTGGGGCTCGATGTGGAGCAAGGGGCGTGATCTGCCGGACTCGCTGGTACTGTCGGCTTGGCAAATGGCGCTTGGCAGTCTGATTTCACTGGCCATCGGTTTCGGTATCGGCGAGCGTTTCACCCATATGCCCGGAGCCGAGGCGACTGCCGCCATGTTGTATCTGGCGCTGTTCGGTTCGGTCATTGGCTATTCGGCTTTCGTCTGGCTGATCAAGCATGTTCGTCCAGCGCTGGCCACCAGCTACGCCTATGTCAATCCGCCAATTGCGCTGCTGCTCGGCGCAATGCTCCTGGATGAACCCGTCAATTCACATACCGTCACCGCCATGATGCTGATTCTTATCAGCATCGGTATCGTCACTCTGGGTAAACGCCTACACGGTGCGTGATCAATCCACACGGCGCCGGCGTTCGCGCAGTTCCCGGCGCTGTTCGGGGCTCATGCTGCGGAATCGCTCACGCATCGCCTGCTTTTGCACCGGACTCATCTCGCGGTAACGTGCAAACGCTTTCTTCATGCGCTGACGCTGCTCCGGCGTCATTTCCCGGAAACGCTGCTGACGCTGCTGCATCTGTTGCCGCTGCTGCGGCGTCATGGCCTGCCAGCGTTCGCGGTTCTGCTTGATGCGTGCCTGTTGCTCGGGCGTCATCGCCGACCAGCGTTTGGCATTGTCACGGAGCTTGGCCTGGCGCTCCGGCGGCAACGTCGCCCACTTGTCTTTCATCGGCAGCAAGGCCTGCTGTTCGGCTGTGCTTAGGCTTTTCCAGGCAATCGCGTTATCGGCGGCAAGTGCCGTGCCGTTGACAGTGGCAAGGAAAAGAATCAGGGAAAGGATGTACTTAGGCATCTTGTGCTCCTTCGCCGTCCTGCTCGGACAGCCATTGGTAGAATTCGGCATCTTCATAAAGCTCGAGATTTTCCAGCAAATCGGCATCGGCTGCGACCGTTGCCGGCGTTGTTTTAAGGGCCGGCTTGGCCGCCGTTGCGCTAGCAGGTGGTGTGGGTTTCCCGGCGGCGGCAACCGCTTGTGGCGGCTTGACCGCTGCAGGCTGACGCGGAAGTGCGATGGCCAGCACCGCAACCAGCGATGCGCTGACCGCGAACTCGAGCCAGGGCATCCGCCAAGTCCGTTTTTGTTCCGGTGTCAGCGCGCGCGCGCGTGCAAGCTGAAGCGCCTTGCGGGTTTCGGCATCGGGTGGGTTGGCATCCAGCACCTGCCGGATATCCTGTGTCAGTTGATTGTCATCAGTGCCGGTCATGGCCAGTCCTCCGCGAGTTGGGTTTTTAGTGCCGCCAGAGCCCGCGACAGATGGGTTTTTACACTGCCTTCCGAACAGCGCATAGCATCAGCGGTCTGTTTCACGTCCAGACCTTCCCAATGCCGCAGAAGATAGGCCTGCTGTTGCCGCAGTGGCAATTGTTGCAGCGCCGTCTGCAGCCGTGCCATGGCCCGTGTCTGCTGCAGACGCTCGGCCTGCGGCAGCTGCTGCGGATCGGCGATGTCGAAGCCCGGATGGCCGTCTTCCGGCTCATCGCGCCAGGGCATCAACAACCGGCTCCAGCGTTTGCCGCGGTGGCAGTCCATGATCCGGTTCTGCAGGATGCGGTGGAACAGTGGTGGCCATTCCGAGGCATCCCTGCTGCCATAGCGCTGGACCAGCTGCAGCATGGCATCCTGCACGATATCCAGGGCGTCATCGCGGTGCCTGACCGCGACCAAGGCCATGCGGAACGCACGGTGCTCGACCGAAGCCAGAAAGCGTGCCATCTGCAGATCACTCATCAGCCGTCATCATCCCGGTGCCCGAGCCCAGTCTAGCTCAACCGCGACGACGGACGTGCGCGGCGTGGCGATCCAGGCGTTGGTCGATGCGGTCGCCCTTTCGATCCAAGCGTCGTTCGATGCGGTTGCCTTGAATGTCCAGATGGCGTGCACGCTTTTCGTGACCGTTGGCATCGGCACGGTCGGATTTGCGATCCAGACGGTCATTGATGCGATCGCCCTTGATATCGAGACGTTGGTCGATGCGGTCGCCTTTGCGATCAAGATGCACGCTTCGCGGGGCTTTAGCATCGGCCAGTCCGGAAACGGCGAACAAGGCAACGAGGATAAGGGCGGGTTTCAACATGACATACTCCTTGGAGTAGGCGCCGGTATTGGCGTGTACAGGAAATAACGGGAGTGGAGCTCGCCGGTTGACAGCGTTTGACATCACGTTGCCATCCATTCAGGAATTCACTTGCTGTCGATGCGAATGCCCTTGCCGCTATAAGGGCGGCTGCAGTCCTTGGTCTTGGCTTTTTCCAGAAAGCTCAGCACGCTACCGGTAATCAAAACCGTTTCGCCTTCCGAGCCGCCACGGCCGAAGGCCATATGATTGGCATCGGTAATGATGCCTTGCCATTTGCAACCGGGCGGCATGCTTTTGTAAGCCTCCAAACGTGATTGCCAGTTCGCATTCAGCGCCTTGTCTTCGGTTCCGGTCAATGCGTACACGGGCGCCGTGATGCCACGCCAGGCATTCTCCGGAAAAATACGACCAGCGCCCTGCGGCGACATGGCCACATAGGCATCAAAGCCGATGCGGGTGCGTAGTCCGAGTTGATTGTCTGCGCCGGCCGCCAGCATCACCGTTGCGGCACCCATGGAATGACCGACCAATGCGGTAAACGGATTTTTACAGCAGCCTTTCTGCCAGACCAGAGCGGCTTGGATGTCGGCAAAGCGGCCACGGTAGGCGGCCGGATCGGTAATCAGCGCCGCCAAGCCCGCCTTGATGTCCAGTCCCGGGATTTTCCCGCGCAATGCCGCGCGTCCGCTTTCGACATGGCCAAGGACGATGGCACGCCAGCCTTTGCTCTGCATGAATTTGCCGAGGTAGGCCAGACCGTTCTCGGAGCCGCCGGCGCCATGGCTGATAATCACCGTGCCAAGACAGACACCCACCGGTGCGTAATGCAAAGCAGGTGTTTCAGCGCCATCACTGCGTGCGAATTGCAAACGTTCGGCGGCCTGGGTGTGGGGAGTCAGGACAAGCAAAAGCAGGGCGAGGCAGCGTTTGGATATCATGTCGGCGGCTCCGGGCGTGTACTGAGTCAACGCCGCACTCCGGATTCCGTTGACACGCCGATGCAATCAGCCTCGCAGTGCCGCCGTGACCGGAAGACGTGCGGCCCGCACCGCCGGTGCCAATCCGCCGAGAAAGCCGATGGCCAGTGCCCAGCTCAGCCCCTGTGCGACCAGGCCGGGTGTCACTGCGAAATTAAACGCAACTTGGGTGAAGCCGCCGCCGAGTGTGGATACCGAGTAGTCGTTGAACAGCACATAGGCGATGCCGGCACCGAGAACGCCACCAAGCAGGGACAGGAACATCGCTTCCGCCATCACCGAGGCCACCACCGGTGCATTGCCGAAACCGAGCGCGCGCAGTGTTCCGATTTCCGCCGTACGCGCTGAAACCGCCGAATACATGGTATTGAGCGCGCCGAACAGGGCACCGAAGGCCATGATGACGGTAACGATGCTGGTCAGAAATCCGATCTGACGGGTCAGACCGGAGGACTGCGAGGAGAAGTAATCTTTTTCAGTCTTCACTTCCACGTTCAGCTGCGGGTCCGATTCCAGGCGGCGCTTCAGGTCCTTGAATGCCTCGCGGTAATTCAAGCGCACGACGACCGACGACACACCGGATCGGCCGAACGCACTCTGCACGGTATCCAGATCGGCCCACAGCTCGGAGTCGTGGGCATCGCCGGTTTCGAAGATACCGACCACATCCCAGTACGAGCCGCGGAATTTCAGTTTTGCACCAACCTGCAGCCCGTCGAATTGGGTGAAGGCGCCTTTGCCGACGATGATTTCGCGCAGGCCGGGCTTGAAGCATCGGCCCGCAAACAGTTTCAGTTCCGGACGGACAGACAGGCCTTTGGGTTCGACGCCGCGCAACGAGACGTTGGCGCCCGAACTTTGGCCTTTGCGCGGCACTTCGGTAATCACGATCAATTCGCCTGAAGCCAGTGGCAAGCGGTCACTGTGTCTGGCGATGGCCGGATCCTGTTTGATCAGTGTGGCTGAACTCCGATCGAGAAAGCTGGCCAGTTCACCGTTGGAGCCACCGCGCAGCACGATGGCGCGGTTCGGATCGCCGGTGGCGGTCAGTGTTTTATTGAGCCCGGTCGACATCGACAGCATCGCCACCAGCACGCCGACCACACCGGCGATGCCGATGACGATGACCAGCGAGGCGCCGAGCCGCTGCGGAATGCTTTTCAGATTCATCAGCACGATTTCACGGATCTGGGTCAGTGTGCTCATGTCAGCGTCCCGCCAGGGCATCAACGATTTTCAGATGCATTGCACGCAGCGCCGGCGGCAGCCCGACCACCAGCGCCAGAAATACGGTGGTGGCCAGCGCGAACAGCCAGACCCGGGCGTCGGCTTTGATCGGGTATTCCGGTGGCAGCAGTCCGGTCACTACGCTGGCCAGCAACAGCCCGATAAGTGCGCCGATGAAACAGAGCAGGAACGATTCGGCCAGCACCAACGACAATATGGTGCGGTCGGTGAAGCCGAGACATTTCAGTACAGCCAGTTCGGGAATACGCTCGCGCACGGCCTGACTCATGGTATAGCCGGTCAGGATCAGGATGGTGAAAAAGACCGCGCCGGAAATAGCGTTGACGATGAAACCGATGTCGCCCAGTTGCTTCAGAAAGCCGAGCTGGAATTCCTGCTCGCTCTGGGTTTTGGTTTCTTCCGAGGAGTTTTCGAACTTTGCATCGACTTCGGCGGCGATGCGCTCCGAGTCCATCGGGTTTTTCACCCGTACCACGAACACGCCGGCCAGGCCGCGCGCAGCCTCGGAACGGCCTTCATCGAACTGCCCGTAATTCAGATACATCAGATTGGCACGGTCGGTCCATTCCTGGTCACGGCCTTCGAAGATGCCGACCAGACGCCATTGCCAGACCCGGCTACCGTCCCGCTGGGTCCAGATGAAGGAGTTCAGTGGGATGATGTCGCCGACTTTCCAACCGAACTTGTCGGCCAGCACTTTGCCGGCGATGGCGCCGTCCTGTGTCGAAATGAAGGTGCGCCAGGCATCTTCATCCATGGTCCACTCCGGATAGGTGTCGCGCAGACGCTGCGGGTTCACGGCGAATTGCGGGAAGAAATTCTTTGGGTCCTGGTAGATGCCGCCGAAGAACTGCGAATGACCGACATGCTCGACGCCCGGAACGGCTTCGATCTGCGGCAACAGTCGCATCGGCAGCGGCTGCGTGAAGCTGATCTTGGCCTGGGTGATCAGCCGGTTGGCGCCGAGGAAATCGGCACCGCCGGACAGCACCGAGTTGACCGCCTGCAACAGGCCGATCAGCAGAAAAGCCGCCGACAGCGACAGCAGGGTGAATGCCGTCCGGGTTTTCTTGCGCATCAAGGCGCCCCAGACCAATGGCAGGTATTTGCGGATCATCTCAGTGACTCGGCTCGTCGACCAGACTGCCTTTGTCGAGGTGCACCGTGCGCTTGGCGAACTCGGCCGCTTTCGGATCGTGGGTCACCATCACGATGGTCTTGCCGAATTCACGGTTGAGCTGTTGCAACAAGGTCAACACCTCATCCGCGGTTTTACGGTCGAGGTCGCCGGTCGGTTCATCGCAGATCAGAATGCGTGGATCGGACACCAGTGCGCGTGCGATGGCCACACGCTGCTGTTGGCCGCCGGAGAGTTCGTTCGGTTTATGGCCGGCACGGTCGGCAATGCCGACCAGCTTGAGCGCAATCGAAGCGCGGTGACGACGCTCGCCGGCATCCATGTCGGTCAGCAACAGCGGCAGCTCAACGTTCTTCTGGGCACTCAACACCGGCATCAGGTTATAGCTTTGGAAAATGAAACCGACCGTGTTGGCGCGCCAGGCAGCAAGTTCGTTGCCGCCCAGATCGTCGATACGTTGGCCATCGATGGTCAACACGCCGCTGGTCGGTGAATCGATGCCACCGATCAGGTTGAGCAGGGTGGTTTTTCCGGAGCCTGAGGGCCCCATCAGTGCCACGAAATCACCTTCAGGAATATCGAGATTGATGCCGTGCAGCACTTCCAGTACCTGCTTGCCGCGCACGTAGGCCTTGGTCAGCTGGCGGATTTCGACCAGCGGGAACAGACCGGCGCTGCTGTCGCGAGTGCTCATTGACCGGCATCCGCCTTGCGGACGACTTTCGCACCATCTTTCAGATCCTTGTCGGGCGCGGCCACCAGCGAATCGCCTTTGGCAACGCCTTTGCTGATCCGGCTTTCACTGTCATTGCTGTCGGCTACGGTCACGGCGGTACGCACGGCCTTTCCGTCAACGATGGTGAACACAAAAGCGGCGTTGCCGTCTTTGACCACGGCCCCGTTCGGCACCCAGAAACCGGTCAGGGGTTTGTCATCGGTTTTGGCTTCGAGGAAGCTGACGCGCACGCCCATGTCCGGCACGATGCGCGGATCCTTGCTGTTCAATGCCACCCGCACTTTCACAGTGGCCTTGGAGCGATCGGCAGTCGGCACGATGGCAATCACCGCGCCGGGAATCTTCCAATCCGGATAGGCGTTCAGAACGGCCTGGACCGGCATCTCGGGGGTGACCCGGCCGATATAAGCTTCGTTGACATCGACCTGCACTTCCAGCGAATCCATATCAACCAGAGTGCCGATGCCGGTACGGATTGACCCACCACCGCCGGAAATCGGCGAGATCATTTCGCCCGGCTGCGCGGCTTTGGCCACGATCACGCCATCGAAGGGCGCGCGGATGACGGTGTTGTCGATGTTCAGGGCTGACACGCCGAGTTGGTCGCGCGAAACGCTGACCGATTTCTGCAGGCTGTTCAGACGTGCCGCGCGCGAATCACGTTCGGCCTTGGCGGCGTCCAGCGATTGACGCGAAACCAGCTGTTTGGCGCCGAGCTCGCGGTTGCGGGCATAGTTGCTCTCGGCCAACGCCAGTTGCGCGCGCGCTTCCGCCAACTGCGATTCACTGGCGGACAGCTGCGATTGCGAAAGGCGATATTGGGCGTCGGCATCCTGCACATCGAGACGGGCGAGCACTTCGCCGGCTTTCACGCGCTGACCTTCTTCGATATAGACCTCTTTCACCTTGCCGGTGATTTTCGAGGAGACGGTGGCGATACGGCGTGCGGTGACATAACCGGATGCATCCAGCACCGAAGCCGGACCGCTTTCCGCGGCCGAACGCGGATTGACCGTTTCCACTTCCAGCGCCTTGCCGTCGCGAAACAGGAAGAAAGCCGACATCAGAACCAGCAGAGCGCCGACAATCCAGGGCCAGCGCCGCTTCTTTTTCATCGCTGTGCTGCCACTGCGATTTATTTTCAGTTGGTTGAGCAATTCATCAGGGCGGTTCATGCGTTAGTCCTTGGCGTGATGGCCATTATTCTGTCATTGACTCAGGAAGCGGTGGAGTGCCGGTGGTCATATTTTTTCTGCAGGAAGCGGAACGCCGCACGCAGCCCCTGGGCTTCGCCGCCGGCCGGTTTTCCGGGCCGCTCGGAATCGTTCCAGCTGTACACATCCAGATGCGTCCAGGCGGTGCCGGCTGGGACGAAACGCTGCAGGAATAGGGCGGCGGTCATGCAGCCTGCCATTTTGCTGGCTCCCGAGTTGGCCAGATCGGCAACATTGGATTTCAGGTAACCGAGATAGGGCTGCCATAAAGGCAGTTGCCAGAGCGGGTCGTGCTCGGTTTCACCAGCCGCCAGATAATCACGGGCCGTTTCCGCATGGTTGCAGAACAGCACCGGCAGATCCGGTCCGAGCGCGATGCGGGCGGCGCCGGTCAGGGTCGCGAAATCCATGATCAGGTCCGGCTTCAGTTCGCCGGCCAGAGTCAAGGCATCGGACAGCACCAATCGGCCTTCGGCATCGGTATTGTCGATTTCAACGCTCAGGCCCTGCCGGGTGGTGATGACATCGCCGGGGCGGAAGGCATTGCCGGCGATGGCATTTTCCACGGCGGCAATGAGCAAGGTCAATCGCACCGGTACCGTGTTCTGCATCAACAGGCGCGCCAGACCCAGCGCGTGCGCCGCGCCACCCATGTCTTTTTTCATGTTGCGCATGCCGTCAGCGGCCTTGATATCGAGGCCGCCAGTATCGAAGCAGACGCCTTTGCCACACAACACGATATGCGGATGCGCGTCATCGCCCCAGTCCAGACGGATCAGGCGCGGCGCCCGGTGTGAGGCGCGGCCGACCGCGTGGATGGTTGGAAAATTCTGCGTCAGCAACTCCTCGCCGCAGATGCTGGATACGCTTGCCCCGAAGCTTGCGCCGATATAACGTGTGGCTTGCTCCAGCTCATCGGGGCCCATGTGTTCCGTTGGTGTATTGATCCAGTCGCGCACTTCCAGGCTGGCGGTGAGTACACTTTCGGCGCACGCGCTCTGGTCTTCGGCATGCAGAACCGCCGGCTCGATTTTGGCCACGTACCGTTCGAATCGGTAAGCACCCAGTCCCCAGCCGAGCAGCAGATTGTCCGCGCTGAGAGCGGCGGTAGAATCGGTGCTGCGATGATAATGGCCTTTCGGCAGCAGTTTCGGCAGATGCGCAATCGCATAGGGGGTGTCGCCGCTAATGACAGCGACCACCTGATGACATTGCCCGCTCGCATCCGGCAACAGGACGAATTGCGTGGCACGCCCCTGGAACGACTGGCTGGCCAGCCAATTACGGATGAATTCCGTTTGCGTCGTCAGCCAGGCGGGGTAGTGTTCGGCCGACACGAAGATGATGGAGCGCGATTGCGGGTGCCGCTCTTTTGATAGGCCTTGTGCGGAAAATGCAGAAGTCATGCGGATACCTCTTCCAGCCGTTCGGCCAGTTGCTGCAGGGTAGTGATAGTGAGATGCGGTGGTGTGATTTCCGCCGGCCAGACCGCGCCGGTGCGGTTGATCCAGGCCGAACGGAAGCCGGCATCATGTGCGCCCTGCACATCCAGCCATGGGTCATCGCCGACATGCAGAATGTATTGCGGTGCGATGCCCAGAGCCTGGCTGGTGGCTTCGAAGATCGGCGGATGCGGTTTGGCGGTACCGACATCGCGCGCGGAAATGCAGCCGGTGAAGTAGTGGCCGATGCCGGTGCGGCCAAGGTCGGCATTGCCGTTGGTCAGTCCGATCAATGGAAAGCGCGCCGCCAGCCGGTCAAGCGCCGGCAGGCAGTCGCTGTAAAGCGTGACGTCGTTGCGTGCCCGGAAAAAGGCATCGAAGGCCGGCTCAATCAGCGCATCGCTTTCGCCGCTCAGATGGAAGGCGTGCTGCAGGGACAGTTTGCGCTGCGCGGTGAAGTCGTGCGCAAGTTCCGGATGCGCCTGGGCGATCTGTTCGCGAAGATGGCGCATGGCCGGTACCGGAAACTGTTCGGCGGTGACCGGAGCGTGGGCCAGCAGGAAATCATGGAGCGCCGCTTCAGCGCGCTCGATGATTGGCCAGATCGGCCAAAGGGTATCGTCCAAATCGAGGCTGATAGCTTTTACGGTATTCATTCTCCTAGCATACCGCGCATCGGCGTGCACACTGCGTGTTTTTAACGCATTTGCAGATAACCGGATTGCCGGCCGCGTGCCAGACCCAACTCCAGACGCGGTGGGTTCTGCGCCAGCTGTCCGCGCAAGGCCGCCAGATCACCGACCGACTGGCGGTTGACCACAAGAATGCGGTCGCCGGCCTCCAGACCGTTGCGTTCGGCGCGGCTACCGGCCACCACTTTGCTGATGATGACGCCACGGATGCCGGTCTGCCGGTAGCGTTCCGGCGTGTCAATTAGCACGGCACCGGCCAGCCGGGCATCCAGCTGGCCGGCGTCCAGTTCTTTCGGCGAGGCTTTCAGTTGCGCGCTGACCGAAAGGCGTTGACTGTCGCGCACCAGTTCCAGTTTTACCGGCGCGCCGAGCGGCAACAGGCCTTCCAGATTGCTCAGGGCGTCGGCACCGTCGATGCGTTGGTCGTTGGCTTTGACGATGACATCGCCGGGACGGATGCCGGCGGCTTCGGCCGGGCTGCCGCGGTAAACCCGTGTTACCAACGCGCCGCGCGTAATCGGTTCGGCCTGTGTCTGCGCGGTTTCGGCATCCAGTCCCAGCGTGCCCCGGCGGACTTCACCGAAGGCCATCAGCTGTCGCATGATTTCCTTGGCGAGATTGGAGGGAATAGCGAAGCCCAGTCCGATGTTGCCGGCGGCACTGCCGCGTGGATTGAAACTGGCGACATTGATGCCGACCAGTTCACCGTTGAGATTGACCAGTGCTCCACCGGAGTTTCCGGGGTTGATCGACGCGTCGGTCTGGATGAAATTCTGGAAGCCCAGCCCCTGCAGGCCGCTGCGGCCGACGGCGGAAACGATTCCCGAGGTCACGGTCTGCCCCAGGCCGAACGGGTTGCCGACGGCGACCACATAGTCACCGACACGCAGCTTGCTGGAGTCGGCGACCGGCAAGGCCACCAAATCCTTGGCGGCGATGCGGATGACGGCGATATCGGTGTCGGGATCGGAGCCGACCGGTTGGGCTTCGAAAGTGCGGCCGTCGGACAGGCTGACCGATACTTCATCGGCACCCTCGACCACGTGATTGTTGGTCAGGATCAGGCCACGTGCAGCATCCACGATGACGCCAGAACCCAGTGATTGTGCGATGCGTTCCTGCGGATAGCGCCCGCCCCCGAAAAAATCGGCAATCGGATTGTTCACCCGGACCCGTTGTTTGGTGTAGATGTTCACCACCGAAGGCGTCACTTTGGCGAGCATCGGCGCCAGTGTGGGCATGGGTTGGGCGATGGCCGGCGCTGCTGCCTGGGCCTCCGGAATCATCCACGAGCGCTCTGCAGACGCATTATTATTGCTATCTTTTTGATTTGCAAAATAAAAACCGGCAGCCAATGCGCCGGTTGTGGTGCATAGCGTTGCCAAAGCCAAGGTACGCAAGGAGAGAGCCATGGGGGTTCCTGCCGTAGGTCTGGGAAGCAGTATAGCGAAGGTGAAAAAAAATGGTGATTCACGACTTGGTTTCACGCCAATGAAACGAGTCTATCTCACTGTAAGTTAAGGAAATATGAACGTGGCATCAGGTTAAAATTTCGTGTTGACATGCCGTTTCAAGACGGTTAATGTAGACTCCTGAAACACAAGATGTAGTGTTTTTATAACGAGAAACCCCAACATGTAGTGAGGGGGTGCTAAGCGATGGCTGCAAAGCTTGAATTATCATGGAGATAAGTTGGATATGAGTACACCCAGATTGGAAGCCGTTCCCGCCAGCGTTCAAACCCCGCACAACGATGCGCTCCCGCTGCAACCGGCCTCGCTGGATATCTGGGATAAAAAATACCGACTGAAAGCCAAAAGCGGCGCACCGGTCGATCAGAGCATCGACGATACCTATCGCCGTGTTGCCAAGGCACTGTCGGAAGCCGAGCCGGATGCCGAGCGTCAGGCGTACTGGAATGAACGTTTTCTGTGGGCGCTGCGCCGCGGTGCCATTCCCGCCGGCCGCATCACCTCCAATGCCGGTGCGCTGGAACACAAACCGGCCACCTCCACCATCAACTGCACGGTGTCGGGCTCGATTCCCGATTCGATGGACGGCATTCTCGACAAAGTGCACGAAGCCGGGCTGACCCTCAAAGCCGGCTGCGGCATCGGTTATGAATTCTCGACCCTGCGTCCGCGCGGTGCTTACGTATCCGGCGCCGGTGCGCACACATCCGGTCCACTGTCGTTCATGGATATCTACGACAAGATGTGTTTCACCGTGTCGTCCGCCGGTGGCCGTCGTGGCGCCCAGATGGGCACCTTCGATGTGTCGCATCCGGACGTCAAGGAGTTCATCGGCGCTAAGCGCGAAGACGGCCGCCTGCGTCAGTTCAATCTTTCCTTGCTGATTACCGATGGCTTCATGGATGCCGTCAACAAGGATGCCGACTGGCCGTTGATTTTCCCGGTCAGTGTCAAAGAGCAGAACGATCTTGATCTGAATGACGCCTCGCAGGTAGTGTGGCGCGATTGGCCGGTCAACACCGGCTATGTGACCCGTGACGACGGCTTGGTGGCCTGCAAGATTTTCGGCCATATTCGTGCGCAGTTGCTGTGGAACCGCATCATGGCGTCTACATATGATTTCGCCGAGCCGGGCTTCATCCTGATCGATCGCGTCAATGAAATGAACAACAACTGGTGGTGTGAAAACATCCGCGCCACCAATCCCTGTGGCGAACAGCCATTGCCGCCTTACGGCGCGTGCCTGCTCGGCTCGGTCAATCTGACCCTGTTCGTGCGTGATGCCTTCACCGACAAAGCCGCTTTCGATTGGGAAGAATACAAGGAAGTCGTGCGCGTGTTCACCCGTATGCTCGACAACGTGGTGGAAGTAAATGGCCTGCCGCTGGAACAGCAGCGCCAGGAAATCATGCGCAAGCGCCGCCATGGCATGGGCTTTCTGGGCCTGGGCAGCACGCTGACCATGCTCAAGATGAAGTACGGTTCCGCCGAAAGCCTGGAATTCACCGAAGCCATCTCGCGCGAAATGGCGCTGGCCGGCTGGGAAGTCGGGCTGGCACTGGCCGAAGAGAAAGGCCCGGCCCCGATCATGGACGAAGCGTTCACGGTCACTGCCGAAATGCTGCGTAAGCGTCCGGAAATGGTCGCCGATGGCTACAAACTGGGTCAGAAAATCAAGGGCCGCATCCTGCACGCCAAGTATTCGCGTTACATGCAGCGTGTGGCTTCGGTAGCTCCTGAGTTGGTCGCCAAAATGGCCGAGAAGGGCACCCGCTTCACCCATCACAGCTCGATTGCGCCGACCGGCACCATTTCCCTGTCGCTGGCCAATAATGCCTCCAATGGCATCGAGCCCTCGTTCGCGCATCACTACAGCCGCAACGTGATCCGCGAAGGCAAAAAGTCCAAGGAAAAAGTGGAAGTGTACAGCTACGAACTGCTGTCCTACCGCGAGCTGATCAACCCGAAAGCGATGCCCTACAGCGATGATCCGGAAGCCGCGTTGCCGGAATACTTCGTGGCCGCCGATGACATCTCGCCGAAAGAGCATGTCGATATCCAGGCTGCTTCGCAGAAGTGGATCGACTCCTCGATTTCGAAGACCGCCAACGTGCCGACCAACTATCCGTTCGAAGACTTCAAGGACATCTATTCCTACGCCCACCAGCAGGGCCTGAAGGGTTGCACCACGTTCCGTTTCAATCCGGCTGCATTCCAAGGCGTACTGGTGAAGGAATCGGATCTGGAAAACACCACCTACCGGTTTGAACTGGAAGACGGTTCCGTGGTAGAAGTAAAGGGCAATGAACAGATTGAATACGACGGTGAAATGCATACCGCCGCCAATCTGTTCGATGCGCTGAAAGAAGGCTACTACGGCAAGTTCTAAACCATTCCAACGAAACAGGGTGACGTCATGAGTGCGAAGAAATCCAGCGGTATGCAAGGCGCGGTGAACAAGGTGCAGTCCGAAGCCAAAAAGGCCGGTGCCGCGCTGAGCAAAAAGGCAGCGCCCTTGATCAAGAAAGTGAAGCAGGAAGTGGCCCGCGCCGAGCGCTCTGATGCGGCAAAAGCCGTCAAGAAAGCGATCAGCCAAGCCGAGCATTCCGATGCCGCCAAGGCGGTCAAGAAGGCCATCAGCCAGGCCGAGCGTTCCGAGGCCGCGCAGGCGGTGAAGAAAGCCATCAGCCAGGTCAAAGCCAAGCTCGCCAAGAAGGCCCCGGCCAAGAAAGCGGCCGCCAAGAAAGCCCCGGTGAAAAAAGCTCCGGCCAAAAAAGCGGTCGCGAAGAAAGCACCGGCCAAGAAGGCCGTGGCCAAAAAAGCCGTCGCCAGAAAAGCACCGGCGAAGAAAGCACCGGCCAAGAAGTCCACCAGAAAATAAGCAGCAGCGACTGCGTTCTGCCCGTGACGGGTGGAACGCGGTCCGTCCCATGTCAGCGTTTCATCGAATACCCCAGGAGTCTTTGCAGTAATGGCCATCAAAATTACAAAAAAAATCAAGTCGTACAGCGTCAACAAGCCGGAAGACAAGGCCGCTGAAGCCGCGCCGGTCGTCGTGGCGGCCATGCCGGCCACCGCCGAAATCATCCACATGCATGAAAAGGTCGAGCGCCCGGAAGCCCTGGTCGGCGCCACCTACAAAATCAAATCGCCGCTGGTGGAACACGCCATGTACGTGACCATCAACGACATCGTGCTCAATCCCGGCACCGATCACGAACTGCGCCGTCCGTTCGAGGTGTTCATCAACTCCAAGAACATGGATCACTTCCAATGGGTGGTCGCCATAACCCGCATCATGAGCGCCGTGTTCCGCAAGGGTGGTGACGTCACCTTCCTGGTCGAGGAAATGAAGGCGGTGTTCGATCCGCGCGGCGGCTACTTCAAGGCCGGCGGCGTGTACATGCCCTCGATCGTGGCCGAAATCGGCTCGGTGGTGGAAGAGCACCTGAAATTCATCGGCATGATCGTCGACCCGGAGCTGAGCGACGCCCAGCGCGCGATGATCGCCGAAAAACGCGCGGCCTACGAGAGCCGCACGAAAAAGAAATCTTCTGAGGGCGACCTCGCCGTGGATGCCGGGCGCGACAGCGCCGACGAGGCGGCATCGCAGTCCGGCGAGGGAGCCTCTTTTCCCGCCTCGGCCACCATGTGCCACAAGTGCAACAACAAGGCGCTGGTGCTGATGGACGGCTGCCAGACCTGCCTGAACTGCGGTTACAGCAAATGCGGTTGAGCGGATAATTCAGCCAATAAAAAAACCGCCTTCGGGCGGTTTTTTTATCGGTAACGGGAACGGGTTCAGGCCGTGGCCAGCGTGCGTCGTCCATTCGGAAAAGCGTAACGCAGGATCCGCCACAGGGCGCTGGCGTACTGTTTCCAGAAGCCACCGGAATTGTAGTGGATGCCGTAGCGGGCGCAGATGTCGCGAACCGCCGGGGCAATCTCGGCATAGCGCCGCGCTGGCATGTCCGGAAACAGGTGGTGTTCGATTTGATGGCTGAGATTGCCGGTCATCAGGTGGAACCAGCGTCCGCCCTCCAGATTGCTGGAGCCCTGAATCTGGCGCAGATACCAGCGTCCGCGGCATTCGTCTTTGGTTTCTTTCAGAGTGAAGGTCTGCGCATCGGCGGTGAAGTGGCCGCAGAAAATCACGGCGTTTGTCCACACGTTGCGGATGCCGTTTGCGATGAGATTGCCGAGTAGCACGCGCGGCCACTGCCAGAACGCCAGCAACGGAAACAGCAGGTAATCCTTGACCAACTGCGAACCGGCTTTCTTCATGAACGGCTTGGCCAGAGTTTTCAGGCGTGCCGTGCTCATGCGTCCCTGCAGCCAGCGCCCGAGTTTCAGATCCTGGATGGCGATGCCCCACTGGAAATTGCTGGCCAGCACCAGATAGCTGAACGGTTGGATCAGATAGGACGGGCGCCAACGCTGCGCGGCGGTGAGCCGGAACATGCCGTAGCCGTAATCCTGGTCCTTGCCGAGGATGTTGGTGTAGTTGTGGTGTTCGATGTTATGCGACTTGCGCCAGTTTTCCGGCGCGCACACCATGTCCCAGCTGTAGTATTTGGAGTGGAAGGCCGGATCGTTCATCCAGTCGTACTGGCCGTGCAGGATGTTATGGCCGAGCTCCATGTTCTCCACGATTTTGGCATGCGCCAAGGCGAGGATGCCGGACACCCAGCTGATCGGGCCCATGCCGAACATCAGCAGGCTGCGGCCGGCGATGGCGCTGCCCTGGGCCAGCATGCGCACGCGCCGGATGTAAGCGGCGTCGATGTCGCCGAGATCGGCCATCACTTTCGCGCGCAGCTGGTCGAGTTCCTGCTGGAATGCGGCAAGACGGTCGCCATCGAGGAAGGTTTTCACGGCCATGGTTCAGAGCTCCAGATGCAGGTCGCTGACCGGGGTCGAGACGCAGAGCTGGATCCACTCTTCGCCGCTGCCGGACAGGGTGTCGGTTAATTGGTTGTGCACGGTGCCGCCGAGTTTGCGGCAGGTGCAGGTTTTGCAGATGCCGCGCCGGCAGCCGTGTACCGGCGTCAGGCCGGCGGCTTCGGCGGCTTCCAGCAAGGGCTGGCCGTTCAGCGCATGGAACACGGCGCGTCCATCGGGTGCGAATACCTCATAACGCGCGGCATCCGGACGGATTTCGGTTCTGCGGGCCTGGAAGTGTTCCTGCTTGAGCTGTCGGCTCAGGCCCTGCTCGTGGTAAAACGCGGCAATCCCGTCCATGAACGCTTGCGGACCACACAGCAGGGTATCGCGCAGGGCGAAATCCGGGGCCAGCGCCTGCATGCGTTCGACATCCAAGCGGCCTTCGGCACCGGTGAATACGGGTTGGATTTTCAACTGCGGCCATTGGTGAACAAGTGTTCGCAGATCCTCGCGAAGGATCCAGTCGGCTTCATCGCGGCAACTGTGAATCATCAGCACATCCGGGCGGGTTGTGCGTTTGGCCCAATCCTGCAGCATCGCCACCATGGGTGTAATGCCCGAGCCCGCCGACAGCAGCAGGACGCCGCGCTCGGGTTGGGCATGGGTGAACTCCCCGCTGGCTTGGCTGAGAATGACCACCGCGCCCCGTTTAAGTTTGGCGACCGCCTGTGACACCATGCCATTTGGATTCAGTTTGATGGTCAGGCGCAGAACGCCGCTGGCATCCGGCGCTTTCGACAGACTGAAGTTGCGCGATTGCAGTACGCCGTTGCAGGGCAAGGTCAGGGCCAAATGCTGGCCGGGAGTGAAGCCCTTGAACAGACGGTTCGGTTTCAGATACAAGCTGACCACATCCCGGCATTCCTGCACGCTACGCAACACGCGTGCGCGCACTTCGGTGAGCGACCAGGTGGCGTTGGCGCCCTGCAGCAGAATGTTCCATGCCGTGACGTCGTTCAAGGGCTTCAGCCACGGGCTGCGCCAGAACAGGGAAGGGGCCATTGGCAACATTGCATCCACCGGTTAATATCAGTAAACATATGTTTACTCAAATAGCTGGCTGTGTCAATTACGCATTGCCAGCACCGGCCCAGTGTTTATACTGGGTTCACTCCTACGGAAGTGCCCCTTTGTCCAGTTCGCCGACCCTCCCGCTCGCCACCGGCACCCGCCGCGACGCCCGTAAGCTGCAGACCCGTCAGCAGCTGATGCAGGCGGCGCTGGATCTGGTCGGGCAGGGACGCGGCTTCACCTCGCTGAGTCTGCGCGAAGTGACCCGCGAGATCGGGGTCGTCCCGGCCTCGTTTTACCGGCATTTCAAGGATATGGACGAACTGGGCCTGGCGCTGGTGGAAGAGGGTGGGGTGACCCTGCGCCGCCTGCTGCGCGAAGCCCGCCGCAGCGGCTTTCCGCCGAAAGACATGTTGCACAATTCGGTACTGGTCTATAAACGCTATCTGGAACAGAACCGTCTGGTGTTCGGCTTCATCGTCGGCGAACGCAGCGGCGGTTCGCCGGTCATCCGCAAGGCCATCCGCCGCGAAGAAGAGCGCTTCGTGCACGAAATGGCGCACGACATGCGCGAACTCGGCACCGTGCCCGGCCTGTCCGGACAGACCATCGAGCTGATCTGCAGTCTGGTGGTCAGTACCATGCTCAATGCCGCCACCGACATCCTCGATTTGCCGGCCGGCCACCGCCAGAGTGAGCAGGAGTTGGTCGAGCATTTCGTACTTCAGCTGCGGCTGATTTTTCTCGGCGCTCGCCTGTGGCGCGAACCCAAATGAAACCTGGAGTAAGAACATGCTGAAACTGGTAGGCTTCGATGCCGATGACACACTCTGGCACAGTGAGGGCTTTTACCGCGAAGTGCATGGCCATTTCGAGACCATCCTCGGTCACTACATCGACATCGGCAATGACAATGTGCATGAACATCTGCTCGACGTCGAACGGGCCAACATCAAGCTGTTCGGTTACGGGGCCAAGGGCATGACCCTGTCGATGTTGGAGACGGCGGTCGCGATGACCTCCGAACGCATCAGCGCGCATCACCTGCATGAAATCATCCAGCTCGGCAAGGAAGTCTTGAACCATCCGGTGGAATTATTGGAGGGCATCGCCGAAGCGGTGGCCGAGGTTTCCCATGACTATCAGGTGGTCCTGATCACCAAAGGCGATCTGTTCCATCAGGAAAGCAAGGTCGCCAGATCCGGCCTGTCGTCGTTGTTCGGCCGCATTGAAATCGTTTCGGAAAAAGATCCGGTTACCTACCAGCGCGTGCTGTCCGAGTTTGGTCTGCAACCGCAGCAGTTCCTGATGGTCGGCAATTCCCTGCGCTCGGACATTGCGCCGGTGCTGCAGATCGGCGGATTCGCCGTGCATGTGCCGTATCCCTTGACCTGGGCCTTGGACCACCATGAGGGCTTCATCGCCGATGATGAAAAGATGCGCACGGCGGAATCGGCGGCACAGATTCCCGCGGCGGTACGCGGGCTGGCGATGAAAGCGGCACGTTTCCATTAAACCGGCAGGCATGCGTTACCTCGCTCCTGAACGCGACTTGATCGATGCGCAGGTTTTCACGCATCCGGTTTTCGCCCATCTTCGCGACGACCAGTACGGACTGTGCCGGTCCAAGGACTGGCCGGAATTGGCTGCACTCAACGCGCTCTGGCAGGCCCCCATCAATGCTGGAGGCCATCACTTCCATTTCGTCGATCAGGATGCGCTTCCGGATGATATGCATTACGAGCAGCGCATTACGCACACCGGAGCCATCGCCACCCGGACCCGCAACTGGCACGATCTGTTCAATGCCTTCATCTGGATGCGCTATCCCGCCATCAAGCAGGCATTGAGCGCCCGTCAGGTCGCTGATATCGCTCGGGTCGGCCCCAAACAACGAACGCGCGGGCAATGCGCGCTGACCCAATTTGATGAGGCCGGTGCTGTGCTGCGTCTGCACGATGCCGCGCTGCTGTCGGCATGGGACGCGCATGACTGGCCATACCTGTTCCGGAATTGGGCGGATGCCGAACAACGCGGCGTGGTCCAGCTCTGGTTGTTCGGACATTCCCTGTTCGAGCATGCGCTGACGCCTGCGATCGCGCTGGTGGCCAAGGCACTGGTCATCGATGTATCGGACACGTTGGAGGATGAGGACATGGCATTCCACATTGCGGAAGGCATCGCCGCTGGCGCGCTGCTGAATGACCCGCAGGAGCTGCGTCCGATTCCCTTGACCGGCATTCCGGGATGGCATCCGGAACATGGTGCAGAGGATTTCTTCACGCGTGTCCCCTGTTTCCGTCCGAAACGCGCCGGAAGGCAGTACCCGGAACCCGTGCACACGCAGTAATTGCTTGCCGTGTGCCTTGAGCGCCCCGTAAAATGCCGTATGCGGCCGCTCCTCCCCTTTCTTTTTGTTTTCAGCACCTTTTCCGCTTCGGTGCCGGCTGCGGAACTGTTGCCGGTCAAGATCAACGGTCTGGAAAAAGACAAGGTGCTCGAGCAAGTGGTGCGCCGGGCGGTGGCACTTCCGGAAGCACAGGGCAAGGGTGAAACGGTTTCCGAAGGACGGCTCGGCTATTACGTCAGCAACATCAACCGCCTGGTTGAAGACAGCTTGGAGCCGCTGGGGTATTACCATCCTATTGTCAGCAGTCGCATGGAGCGTGACGGTGAGCGCGCCCAGATCATCGTTGATGTCGTACCCGGTGAGCCCGTCAAGGTCCGCGATACCGCTTTGCAGGTCGATGGTGACGGCGGCAAGGATCGTTTCATCGGATTCTGGCTGGAAGGTTTCGAGCCGACACAGGGCGAGGTCTTCAATCACGGCCTGTATGAGGAAAACAAAGCGGCAATCAGCCAGGCTCTGCTTGACCGCGGTTATTTCGACATGCGCAACAGCGTGCATGAAGTACGCGTGACCCGCGCGGCGCAGAGCGCAGATATCAATCTGGCCTGGGACAGCGGTATCCGCTACCGCTATGGCGACGTCCGTTTCGAAGGGCATAAGTTCGAACCGGGTCTGCTCGAGCAGCTGGTGAATTTCGAATCTGGAAAATACTATTCGCAGCCGCAGATCAATCGATTGCAGGAATCACTGGCCAAGCTCAATTACTTCAGCTCGATCGAGATCGTGCCGGATCTCGAAAACAAGCAGGACGGCACAGTGCCGGTTCTGGTCAGTTTGACCCAGGGCAAGCGCAGCAGCCAGTTCGCCAGTTTCCGCTATGGCACTAAAACCGGCCTTGGTGTCGAGTACGGCGTCGAACGGCGCTGGATCAACAGCCGCGGTCACAAGCTCGATTTCAATGTCGGTTGGGCACAGAACGAGCAGAGCTTCACCGCCCTGTACCGCATTCCGGCCTTCGCATGGCTGGATGGCTGGTATGGCATCGGTCTGGTCGCCCGCAACGAGGAATACACCAGCACCACCAGCCGCTACATCGAGGGTACGTTCAGCCGCAGCGGCGAATTGCGCAACTGGGATCTGCTGGCCAGCATCAATGTGCGCCGCGAACGATTCGATGAAGCCATTCCCGACATCGACCAATCGCTCGGCAATGTCCTGTATACCGCGGTAGCCTACCCCGAGTTCAATGCGGTCTGGCGCAGAAGCGATGATCCGCTGTACCCGACCAGCGGTTCGGCCTGGCATTACCAGCTGCGTTCCGGTTATGAATTCGAAGCTTCGCAGGCGCCATTCGTGCAGGCCACCGTCAAGAACAAGCGGATTTTCGGCCTGAATGACCGCAGCCGCCTGCTGATGCGTGCCGAACTCGGCGCAACATGGTCCGGCAACTATCCCTACTTCCCGCCATCGCTGCGCTTCTTCGCCGGCGGCGACCAGAGTGTTCGCGGTTACGGCTACAAGGAAATCGGTGAATATTACGGCAACTACAACCTCGGCGGGCGTTACATGGCGGTCGGCAGCATCGAATACGAATACCGACTGAATCCGGAATGGGCGGCGGCCGGTTTCGTGGATGTCGGCGATGCCTTTGACCGCAAGCCGAATGCCAATTTCGGCCTGGGTGCCGGCACGCGCTGGCGATCGCCGATCGGGCCGGTCCGTTTCGATGTGGCCTACGGCTTCAACGGTCCGGATCCGGGTTTCGGCATCCATTTCACCATCGGATCCGATCTGTGAGCCTGTCAAAGAAATCGATGTTTGGTCTGCTGCTTCTGGCGCTCATTGCCGGCGCCGTCGTTTTTGGCGCTTGGTTGGTGAAGACTGCAGGGGGCAGGGATTTCGTACTGGCACAGGCGCAGGGGCAGTTGCCTAAAGGAACGCGCCTGCAGTGGCAAAAAGTCGAAGGCGTGCTTGCCGATGGATTGCGTTTCCAGAAACTGTCCTATGCCGATGCCGAGCAGCGTTTCGAAGCGGGGTTGTTGGAAATCGATGCCGACATTCTGCCGCTGCTGTTCCGGCATGTGAACATCGCGCAGCTCCGTGCCGAGCGCGTGCGTCTGCATCTGAAAAAAGACGACACCCCCTTCGAGTTCCCGCACTGGCCGGAAAGCCTGCCGGCACTCGATATTCCCTTGCGTATCCGCGCCGCCGATATCCGTATTTCCGATCTGCAGCTGTTCGAACAGAACCGGCTTCTGTATGCGGTCACCGACATCCGTGGCGGACTCGAGTTGGCGCCGGGTGCGCTCACGCTCGATCACCTTTTGGCCGAATCGGCACATGGCCAGATCAGCGTCAACGGCGATTACCGGCCGAACCGCGGCTACGCCACCCGGCTGGATGGGTCGGTCCGGCTCAAGACGGAAGCCGCCGGCGCACCGCCAGCCCTGCGTCTGCATGCCGAAGGCGATGCCGAACGCTTTTTGTTTGATATCGAGGGGGCATTGCCCGAACCGGTTCGCATCCGCTGGGAGTTGAGCACGCGTGACGGCCGGCCGTTCTGGGTGTTGGGTGCCAGCGGTGAACGCTTCGAGCCTGCCATGCTGGGTTTGGCCGATGCCCATGCCTACCGCGTGCAGCTGGGTGCGTCCGGCGATGACCGACGCAGTCAGATCACCGGTGAGATCAGTCGTGATGGCAAGACGCTGGTCATCGAGCCCTCGCGATTTGTCCTTGAGGGCAACCGCATTCTGTTGGAAGACTTGCATGTGGGGTATGCCGGCGCACGTCTGTCAGCACGGGGCAGTCTGAATACCGAAGGCGAGCTCAGCAGTGATGCCTTGGTGCTGCAGATTTCCGATTTCGTATTGCCGTTGACGGAAAATGAAAATGCAAAGAACAGTGCCAAGCCTTTACCGGTCGTGCTCAGTACGCGCATGGAAGCCAGTGGAAAACTCAGTGCCTGGCAACTCAAAGCCACCGGAACGCTGGTGCGCGGAAAGGAACGCGCCGACTTTGATCTGACCGGCAACGGCAGCGACAGTGCTTTGGATCTGCCCAAAATGAAAGTCAGCATGGCGCAGGGTGGGCTGGCTGGTCGGATGCGTCTGCGTTGGCAGCCGGCGATGGACATCGCCTTCGAGGGCAAGTTGGCGAAGTTCGATCCGAGCTACTTCTTCGCGGATTATCCCGGTGCCGTCAATGCCGATCTGCGCATTGCGGTGCAGCAGCCGATCGGCAAGGATTGGCGCGGTACGGTGAAAATCGATGGTCTCGGCGGTCAATTGCGCGGACGCCGATTGGCGGGGAAAGCCGATATGCGTTTCGATGGATTGGCCGTGGCCGGTGATGCCGATCTTTATGCCGGTGCATCGCATGTGACGCTCAAGGGCAGCGATAACGGCAAACTGGATGTAGCTGCAGCCTTGCTGCCATTGGATCTGAACGATATCAGTCCGGCCTGGTCCGGCCTGGTCCGCGGCACACTGCTCGTGCAGGGGGATAAGAAAAGTCCCGATTACCAGGCCGATGTGCAAGGCAGCGGCCTGCAAATTCCCGGCTACCGCATTGGCCGGCTGAGCTTGACCGGCGGAACCCTCGGCAGTCGACGGACGCAATTGGAAGCCGACGACGTGCTGATTGATGGGCAAGCGGTCGAACGCATTGCCCTGGTTCTGGACGGACCGCTACGCGATGCCAGCTATCGGCTGTCCGCGAATGCGGGCGATTATGCGCTGGATTCATCCGGCAATCTGCAATGGCAGGACGGCATCACCCGGCTTCGCCCGGAATCCCTGCGCGCCGATGGCGGCGTCCTCGGCATATGGCAGCTGCAGCAGCCCACTTTGGTGACAATCGACGATTCCGGTTATCGGTTCACGCCAGCCTGCCTGGCCAGCACCGATCACAGTGCGCGTCTATGCGCCGAAGATGAAGGCAATTTGATTGCCGTCAATGGCGATGATTTTCCGCTGTCACTGCTCGAGCCCTGGGTCAACAATGCCGGCAAGGAGTTCGCCTATTCGGGAACAGCCGTTCTGCGCGCCGAGTTGCCCAAGGACTTTGCGGTCAGCGGTTCCGGGTTCGTCGATCTGAACGTGCCATTGTTGAAAGTGGGCGTAAAACCCAATGATGCCAACGAAGTGATCCGCGTCGAGGATTTCCGCTTGCAGTTGAAGTGGCTCGCCAATCGTCTGGCCGGCGAGGTATTTGCCCGTCTGCCGGAGGGTGGTTTGATCGAGGGTGCCCTCGATACCGGTTTCTCGCAGAATGCGCCCTTGAATGGCAACCTGAAACTGCAGATCAACGAGCTGTCCTGGCTCGAACTGTTTTCCTTGGATCTGGCGCAGCCGACGGGACGCATCAACGGTGAAATAGAAATTTCCGGACGACGCGATGCCCCAAGCATCAACGGCGCGTATCGTCTGCAGGATTTCAATGTGCAGATACCGGCGCTGGGTCTGAAACTGGCTGATGGCCAGATTACCGCCAAGAGTACCGATAATCTTGCCATGTTGGTGAAGGGATCGATCAAGTCGGGCGATGGCCGTCTTTCCGTCATCGGGGTCTGGGATCCGGCCGATCAGCTGCCGCAGCCGATTGATCTGCGCCTGATCGGCAAGAACGTGACGCTTGCCGATACGCCCAACATGCAGCTGAGTGCCGATACTGATTTGCTGCTCGGCTATGCCGGCGGCATTTACAGTCTTAATGGCGATATCAATCTGCTCGGCGGCCAGGTCAATCTGGAAACCCTCAGCAGCAGTGTCGCCATTTCCAGCGATGTGGTGGTGGTCGACCCGGTGCCGGAAAAAGTGCAACGTGATCTGCTCCGGCTGGGTCTGAAACTGAAGGTCGGTGTCAGCGATCATGTCAAAGTCACAGGCTACGGACTGGATGGCAAAGTGACCGGCAAAGTCGCGGTCGACAGCCCATACGACAGCCCGACCAAACTCACCGGCACCCTCAGTCTCAGCGGGGAGTATGCCGCATACGGCAAGGAACTGAGCATCAAGCGTGGCAATCTCCAGTACAACAACAATCTGGTATACGAGCCGCGTCTTGATATCCTGACCGAACGGGTGATTGAAGAAGAGAACATCACGGTCGGCCTGCAGATCACCGGTCCGGCGGCCAAGCCGAAAACCACGGTGGTCTCGAATCCAGCCATGTCCGATTCCGATGCGCTGTCCTGGCTGCTGTTCGGCCGCCCGCTCAACTCGGTCAGCGCCGGACAGGCCGATTCCATCAATGCCAAGTCCATGGCGCTTAACGCCGGCGGATCGTTCCTGGTCGGCACGCTCGGACGCAAGGTCGGATTGGATCAGGCCTCGATTAGCGAGTCGCGTGCACTCGGCGATTCCACGCTGACCGTCGGCAAGCAGATTTCGCCGCGACTATTCGTCAGCTACGGCGTGTCGCTGTTGGGCATCGGTCAGGTCATCACCCTGAAGTACCTGCTCAGGGCCGGTCTCGACATTTCCATCGAATCCGAACAATCCGAACTGCGCGAGCAGAGTTCGGCGGCATTGAACTGGCGGAAATGATTTCGAAATGAGCACCTACACCGACAGCATCCGCCTTTCCGTCGCGCCCATGATGGACTGGACCGACCGCCACTGCCGGGTGTTCCACCGCTTGCTGGCGCCTAAGGCGAGGCTATATACCGAAATGGTGCATGCCCAGGCGGTTCTGTTCGGCGATCGTGAACGCCTGCTCGGCTATGATGCCCGCGAGCAGCCGTTGGCGCTGCAGCTGGGCGGCAGCGATCCGGCGCATCTGGCCGAAGCCAGTCGCATCGCCGAGCAGTACGGTTATGCCGAGATCAACCTCAATGTCGGCTGTCCATCCGACCGCGTGCAGGCCGGTCGGTTTGGAGCTTGTCTGATGAAAGAACCGCAGGTGGTCGGCGAGTGCATCGCTGCCATGCAAAACGCGGTTCGCGTGCCGGTGACCGTGAAATGCCGGCTCGGCGTGGATGAACAGGAAGACTACGATGCTTTCCTGCATTTCATCGACACTGTTTCCGGCAATGGTTGTGCCGAATTCGTGGTGCATGCGCGCAAGGCCTGGTTAAGCGGTTTGAGTCCGAAGGAAAACCGCGAGATCCCGCCATTGCGTTATGACTGGGTGTTCCGCCTCAAACAGGAACGGCCAAATCTGCGCATCGTACTCAACGGCGGATTGGCAGAAGTCGATGACTGTCTCGAGGCGATGCCCAAAGTGGATGGTGTGATGATCGGCCGTGCCGCTTATCAGGATCCGTTCCGTCTGCACCGCATGCATGCCGCCATTTACGGAGGGCCCGAATACGACCGGGAGCATCTGTTGCTTGCCCTGCAGGACTACGTGACGGCGCAGTGCGCTTCGGGCGTGGCACTCAAGCACATCAGCAAATGCCTGTTCGGACTGTTCCATGGCCAACCCGGCGGCCGCCTGTTCCGGCAGGTGTTGAGTCAGGAAGCACCGTTACCGGGTGCCGGCTGGCCGGTCATCGCCAAGGCTCTGGCGGCGACACGCTTGCGCGAGGTTTCATGATTACCCGTGATCTGCAGGCTTTTTTCGCGTTTGCGGCAATCTGTGCGCCCGATGCACCGGCCTGCGCGAAGGCGGTGTTCATGGTCAGTCCGGAAGGTTTCTGCTTGGCCGAACAATCCGCCACTGACAACCGCTACATGCAGATGTCGGCGATGGTCGATGCCGCATCCGCGCATGCCGAACACCGTGCTTTGCAGGCAGTCATCCGCCGCTGCCTGCCAGTCATCTGTTTTCCCGGTGATTCCGAAACGCCGGATGCGGTGTTCCCCAACAATGTCTTTGCGCTGACACCGGAACATCTGATCCTCGGTCATATGCGTCACCCCGTGCGTCAACGTGAGGCCGCCCGTGATGACATCCGCCGGTTCTTCACTGAAACGCTGGGACGCACGCTGGCTGACCTCGGCAGCCAGCCGGGCATCTGCGAGTTGACCGGGTCGATGGTCATCGACCGTTCCCGCGGTATTGGCTTCTGCGGTCTGAGCGAACGCTGCGATGAAACCGGCGCGCGCGCCATGCACGCGGCCTTCGGCCTGCGCGCCACCCTGATGTTCGATCTGGCCGAAGGCGAGTACCACACCAATGTCGTCCTTAGCATTCTGGCCGGCCGTGCGGCGGTCATCGCGCCCTGCGGGTTCCGTGACAGCCGTGTGCCAGAGGCCATCGCCGGATTCTATGGCGGCACGGCAATCCAGCTGAGTCCGGCGCAGAAAGCCGACTTCGCCGGTAACTGCATCGCCCTGAGCGGGCAGGATGTTTTTCTCAGTGCACGCGCCGCTGCCAGTCTGGACCCTGGCCAACTGGCGATGTTGGACGCCTCCGGGTTCATCCTGCATGCCGTGCCGATGCCGACCCTGGAGCTGGCCGGTGGCTCGCTGCGCTGCTGCGTCGGTGAAATCTACTAAGCGCAGGTTCAGAGCCAATTCACCTAGGCCATGCCAAACTAACTTTTATTTAACTAACGGTCGGTTTGTACTACCATACGTCCATGAAGATCCGTTTGCTCGCCGCGTTGATGATTGCCGCAAGTGCCCACGGCGTTTTGGCGCAATCGACGCAATCGCCTCGCGTAACACCGGAACCCAAGGACCAGGATCGCGATACCGGTCCGCGCAACAGTCTGCCCAATACCAAGACCACTTTGCGATCCCAGCCCCGCACGATGACCGTCCGCCAACTCGAACGCCAGACCGGGGGCAAGGTCATTGGAGCAAAACCGGTTAGCGTGCAGGGCAGGCAACTCAACCAGATCAAAGTCCAGATGCCAAATGGGCGCATCATCATCCATCAGCAGCTATTTGACGAAAATGGCCGTTCCGTGGAAACTGTCCAGAAAGCGGACGACGACCCCGGACAACGGAACCGCACCGCCGATCATTAATCCCACCCCGGAAAGGACGAGTCATGCGCATCCTGCTTGTGGAAGACGAAGCACCACTGAGGGAGACCTTGGCAGCACGCTTGAAACGTGAAGGTTTCGCAGTCGATACCGCCAGTGACGGCGAAGAGGCCCTGTTCCATGGCCGGGAAATCCCGTTTGATTTGGCCGTGGTGGATTTGGGTCTGCCGAAGATTTCGGGCATGGATGTGGTACGTGGCCTGCGCGATGCCGGCCAGAAATTCCCGATCCTGATCCTGACCGCGCGTTCAAGCTGGCAGGACAAAGTTGAAGGACTCAAGTACGGTGCCGACGATTATCTGGTCAAACCCTTCCATGTCGAAGAGTTGCTGGCACGCATCAATGCGCTGCTGCGGCGCGCCGCCGGCTGGAGCAAGCCGAGCCTGGAATGCGGGCCGGTCAAGCTTGATTTGGCCGCACAGAAAGTCACCATCAACGATGTCGCCGCCGATCTGACCAGCTACGAATATAAGGTGCTGGAATACCTGATGTTGCATGCCGGCGAACTGGTGTCCAAGGCAGATCTTACCGAACACATCTACCAGCAGGATTTCGACCGCGATTCGAATGTGCTGGAAGTGTTCGTCGGGCGACTGCGCAAGAAGCTCGATCCGGATGGGTCCCTGAAACCAATCGAAACCGTGCGCGGTCGCGGCTACCGCTTCGCCATCCCGCGCAACGAGTAATCCGCCTCCCGCTATGAGCACCACGCGACGTGCCCTGTCCTTGCATGCGCGGCAGCTGATTGCGGCCAGTCTGGGTCTGGTTGCCTTCCTGGGGTTGACCGGCATCGCGCTCGACAAGGCCTTCCAGAGTTCCTTGGTCAACAACATGGAAGCGCGTATGGAGCGCTATGCGTTGGCTATCTGGGATGAGGTGAATTTCGACAGGAACGGCCGGCTACAAAGCGCCACCATCGACAATCTGCCCGATGC
Organism: Arenimonas sp.; assembly: GCF_044353605.1. GTDB lineage: Bacteria > Pseudomonadota > Gammaproteobacteria > Xanthomonadales > Xanthomonadaceae > Arenimonas. Next base: position 52,693 of record NZ_JBILBO010000002.1, read on the forward strand.
GCGCTTCAACAATTTCCGCAGTGGCCTGTATGCCCAGCTCGATGGACCCGGCGGTAGCTGGCAGTCGGAGTCGGTAAAGTTGTTCAGTCTGCCTAAACCGCCACTGCCACGCTTCGGTATACCCTCCGAGTTCACCGGACCGATCACCCTGCCGATCGGCGAGGACTCGGATATCCGGGCTTACCGCTATACCGCAAGCACCCGCTTCGACGACACGCCGGCCGGCCCAACCATGATTACCCTACGCATCTACGAGAGCGAAGAGGAAATCTTCAAGCAGATTGCCGAGTACCGGAAATCGTTGTGGGGCTATCTGGGCATTGCCGGCATCCTGCTGGTGCTTGTGCAGATTGCTATTCTGCGCTGGAGTCTACAGCCGCTGCGTATACTTGAAACCGACATGAAGGCATTGCAGGATGGACGGCAGCAGCGGCTCGACAAGATCTATCCGAACGAACTGCGCCCGATTTCCGGAAGCATCAATGCCCTGATCGACAGTGAACGCAGCAATCTTGAACTGAGCCGCAACACGCTGGCCGATCTTGCGCACAGCCTGAAGACGCCATTGGCGGTGCTGCAGTCGGAAATCGAGAATGCCGACGATCCCGCGTCCTTCAAAGGCGAAGTCTATACACAGGTTCATCGCATGAACGACATCGTGTCCTATCAGCTCGCGCGCGCGGCGCGTTCCGGACACGCGCTTTATTCGGCACCCGTCGATGTGCTGCCACATGCCGAAAATATCGTGCAGAGTCTGGAGAAGATCTACCAGGCACGCGGGGTGCTGTGCGAGTTCGAAGTGGATGACAAGGCGCAGTTCTCCGGCGAGCCGGGAGACCTGCAGGAGTTGCTCGGCAACTTCCTAGAAAACGCGTTCAAATGGGCGGAGCACCGTGTGCTGTTGACGGTGAAACCGGTTTACGAGCCGGCGGCGCGACGGCCGGGCCTGTATCTGTGCATCGAGGATGATGGCAAAGGCATCGCGCCGGAGGATATTCCTAAAATCCTTCAGCGCGGCGTACGCGGCGATGAGCGCGTGCAGGGCCATGGCATCGGTATGGCCATCGTGCAGGACATCATCCGGTCCTACAGCGGCGAATTGTCAGTCGACCGTTCCCAGGAACTGGGCGGTGCCCGTTTTACCATCCGCTTGCCCTGTCTAAGTTAGCGGAACAGGCCGGGAACTACCCGTAGCCAACGTGCCTGGCCGCCGCCCCCCTTGCGTGGTGCCGCAGTGGTTGGTGCTGCATGGCCGTCCACGGCCGTAATCAGGGTGTTCAGCCGGAACACCGGCGTTCGGCTGGCGGGCGTGATGCCGGACAACAGAATCAGGCTCAGGCACAGGATGGCGACGATCAGTAGGGTTTTCATGATGTTGCTACTCTTCGGTACGGTCTCTGGATAGATGCTCACGCCCCGAAAAAGGTTGCAAGAATCGGGCCGGTGCATTAAAAATGACTGACCGCCGGCGGTATCATTCCGGCCCAGAAGTCCATAACAACGAATGAACACAATTCCGCTGCAACACCACGCCCCGGTCATCCGCGCCCCGATGCTCCGAAGAGCCCTCATATCCGGCGCGCGGCGGGTCATCGCACAGCGGGATCTGCTGAACAAGATCAACGTGTTTCCGGTTCCCGACGGCGATACCGGCAGCAACATGGCCTTCACCCTCGGCAATGTGCTGACCGGTGCGCTCAGCCGGCGTGCGCAGAGTACCGGCGAGCTGCTGCGACGGGTCAGCGAACACGCAATCGACGGTGCGCGTGGAAATTCCGGCGCCATTCTGGCCCAGTTTTTTACCGGCATCTCCGAACGCATCGGACATTCCCAGGTCGCCAGTCTTGAGCAGATGGCGCAGGCCATTCAGCACGGTGCCGAAACCGCCCGCGAGGCGCTGTCGGAACCCAAGGAAGGCACCATTCTCAGTGTCATCAGCGTGTTCGCCGAATCGCTGCATTGCCGCGAGCGCGGCTACCATTTCAAGCATTGGTTCGGCGAGGCGCTGGTCGCGGCCCGTAAGGCCTTGGCCAACACACCGAACCAGCTGCCGGTGCTGCAGAAAGCCGGCGTGGTCGATGCCGGCGCACAGGGCTTCGTCGACATGCTCGAAGGCGTCTACCAGTTCATTCTCGAGGGTGACATCGATCTCAATGACGAGATCGAGAATGACAGTGCCGATCTGGAAGTCTCCAAGGCGCATGTCGAGCTGGCCGATGCCGATCCGGAGCATCGCTGGTGCAGCGAATGTCTGATTCTCGGTGATGGACTCGACCGCAGCGGCCTGCGTGCGGCCGTCGGCGATCTGGGAGCCTCCTGTGTCGTGATTGCCGGATCCCATTCGCGCGTGCGCCTGCATGCCCATGTCGGCAATCCGAAACAGTTATTCGATCTGGCCGCCCGTTTCGGACGGGTCGAGGGCACCAAAGCCGACGATATGCACGCCCAGGCCCGCACCGCGGCCGGCACCGATGCGGTTGTCATCATCACCGATACCTCGGCCGATGTGCCGGAAGCGCTGTCCGAGTCGCTCAACCTGCATTGGGTGCCCTTGCGTCTGAGCTTCGGCGAGACCGATTACCTCGACAAGGTCGGCCTGAGTACCAGCGAGTTCTATCACAAGTTGCGTACCGAACTGGTGTTGCCAAAAACCAGTCAGCCGTCGCCGGGTGATTTCCGCCGGCAGTTCGAGTTTCTGCTGTCGCACCATCCGCATCTGGTCTATGTCGGTCTTTCGCGGGCGGTTTCCGGCACCGTGCAATCGGCCGAGGCCGCCGCCAAACGCGGTCACGCCGATCGCATCCACATCTTCGACACCGCCAATGCCGCCGGCGGTCAGGGTCTGTTGGTCATTGCCGCTGCCGAAGCGGCGCAGGCCGGACAGTCATCCGACCAGATCATGGCCCTCCTGGAGCAGTTGCGGCCGGTGACTGAAACCTGGGCCTGCACGGCGGATATCAGCCATGCCGTAAGGGGTGGCCGCATTCCACGCTGGGCCGGCCCGATTGCCAACGCTTTAGGGTTGACCGCCATCGCCAAGGTTTCCCCGGCGGGCAAGTTGGCGCTGAACAGCGGTCTGTTCGGCAAACGCAATATCATCGAACGTTACGCACGTCATGTTGCCAAGCGCATCGACCGCACGCAGCAATACCGCGCCATCATCGGCCACTGCGGTGATCCGGAGGCCGGTCAGGCGCTCCTGCAGGCCTTCACGGCATTGGTGCCGTGTGCGCAGGCCTGGTGCGTGGAAACCGGTCCGGCCATCGGCGCCCATGCCGGCCCCGGCGCTTTGGTGATTTCCTACCAGCCGGTCGTCACGGAGACGGTCTGATGCTCTGGCTGCTGATTGTCGTGGCGTACCTGCTCGGCTCGGTGTCCGGCAGTCTGTGCCTGGGCAAACTGCGCGGTGTCGATATCCGTACGCTTGGCAGCGGCAATGCCGGTGGCACCAATGCCTTGCGGACCCAGGGCCTGGTATTCGCACTCGGCGTGGTCCTGATCGATGTCGGCAAAGGTCTGCTCGCGGCCTGGTTGGCGCGGCATTTCCTGCCTGGCAACGATATGGCCGCGATGGCCTGTGTGTTCGCCGCCGTTGTGGGCCACATCTGGCCGGTATGGCACGGGTTCCGCGGCGGCAAGGGTGCGGCCACACTCGTTGGCGGACTGATTCTGGTTTGGCCGCAGTCCTTGATTCTGTTGTTTTCCGTATGGTTTCTCAATCTCCTGCTGACCGGCTATGTCGGTCTTTCCACGGTGCTGGCGGCGATCAGTCTGCTGGTCAGTGCCGCATGGTCCGGTGCCGATGCCCAAGTGTGGTGGTTTGCCATAGCCAGTTCCGTGTTGCTGACCTTTAGTCACCGCAGCAATCTGCAGCGGCTGCGTTCGGGAACCGAGAACCGGTTCGAGAAAGCCCGTCTGCTCGGACGCCTGTTGTCCGGACGCCGTGGATAATCCGGCCCTGATCAACGCGCTGATGGACGGTCCGAAATCGGGCGTGAGCCTCGCTGCCGAATTCGGGGTGTCGCGTGCGGCGGTCTGGAAGCGCATCGAACAGCTGCGGGAGCGCGGATTGCCAATCGATACCGATGCGCAACGCGGATATCGTCTGGTGCGGCCGACACCCTTGCTCGAGAAATCGGTGATCCTCGCGGCGATGGATGCCGCCAGCCGGCAGGACCTGCAAAGTCTGCAGATCGATTTCGAAACCGATTCGACACAGCTACGGGCCATGGCCGAACCGGCGCCGTCACAAGGCATCGCGGTCTGGCTGGCGGAAATGCAGACCGCCGGGCAGGGCCGGCGCGGAAAACAATGGTGCTCGCCGCCGCTGGCCAATATCCATTGCAGCGTCAACCGCCGATTCCATCTTCCGGTCGCCGCCATGTCCGGTTTCAGTCTGGCCTGCGCCGTCATGATCGTGAACGCGCTTCAGCACCAGGGCATCGCCGGTCTGGCCTTGAAGTGGCCCAACGATATTTGGCTGCATGGCCGTAAATGCGGCGGCCTTTTAATCCAGCTCCGCGGTGAAGCGGACGGCCCCTGTGACGTCACCTTGGGTTTCGGTATCAATGTGCATTTATCGCGTCAGGCCGGTGCCGGCATCGATCAGGATTGGGCCGCATTGTCGGAGCATACCCAAGCCGTCTTGGACCGTAACCGGCTGCTTGCAGGACTGCTGTCCGAATTGACCCGGGGTTTCGAGCGTTTCGAAACGGATGGTCTTCCGGCCTTTATCGCGGATTGGCGATCCCTGGATGGTCTGCAGGGCAGGGCGGTACGTGTGCAGGCCGGCGCAAAGCAGCGCGATGGGCGTGCCTGCGGTATTACTGCCGATGGCGCCCTGTTGTTTGAAGATGCCGATGGTCAACACCGTTTGCACAGTGGCGAAGTCAGTGTGCGGGTGTCCCATGGCTGATTGTCTGATCGATAGCGGAAACAGCCGTATCAAAATGGCGCGCCGCGAGGCTGCCGGCTGGCATCCTTTGCCCGCCCTGGATTACGATGACCCGCATGCGGTCGATCTGGCGCTCGAACTGCTGGCCGATGCTGAGTACGAGCGGGTCTTCCTGGCCACGGTCAGCAAGGGCTGGCGTGCGGAGCGCCTTGAGCATCTGCTTTCGCATATCCGGCAACCGGTGACCCGGATTGAATCCTGTGCCGAAATGGGCCGCCTGCGCATCGCTTATGCACAGCCACGGCAACTGGGTGTGGACCGCTTTCTCGGACTGCTGGCCGCCTGCGATGCGATGACCGACTGCGCTGTGCTGTCTTTCGGAACCGCCCTGACGCTCGACGTGTTGGCCGCCGATGGCCGGCACCGTGGCGGTTTGATTGCGCCCGGTCCGGATTTCCAGTGGCAGCGCATGCGTGATCATTTCCCCGGTTTGTTCGAAGGTGAGGGTCAAGCCGGCTTCCTGGCCGACAACACCCTTGATGCACTTGCCAGCGGCATCCAGCACCAGACGCTGGGCATGATTGACCGGGTGCTGACGGGCGCATTCCATGGCCGTCCGGTCAAGTTACTGGTGACCGGTGGCGGAGCCGAGCCTTGGCTGAAGCTTTTGCCGAAGGCAGTGGCTGCACCCGACCTGATCTTCAACGGCATGCTGCGCTATATCGAACTGAGCGGTTTATGATCTGGCTTCGTCGATTGTGCCTGTTGCTGCTATTTGCCAATGCCGGCGCCCTGATGTGGAATCTGTGGCGGCCCGAAATGCAGGGTCATGTGTTGCCGATGACCGAAGCCGGTACGCCGGGGCTGATCCTGCATCAGGAGTACCTGCAATTGCAGCAGGAACGCCAGCGCCTGCCTACCGGAAGTTGCTGGCGGATTGGTCCCTTCGCCGAAGAGACCGCGATGCGGCGCGCCTGGCAATCCCTGGAGTACATCACCCTGGATATGCAGATGCGTGCGGCCGACGGCGTCACCGGCACGCGCTATCGTCTGGATATCCCGGCCAGTGCCAGCCGTGCGGATGCGGAGTTGCTGGTGGAGAGCCTGCTCAGTGCCGGGATCGGCGCTCCGGAAATCCAGTCCGACCAAAGCATCGCGCTCGGTCAATACGCCACGCTGGCAGATGCCCAGGCGCGGCAGCGCGTCGTGCAGCAGCTTGGACTGGAAGCGGTGTTGCGCAGTGAGCAGCAGACACGGCAGGAATGGTGGATTGACGCCAGTATCCGCAATCAGGCCGGTTTCAGCCAATGGCAGGCCGAACAGAATCCGAAAATTCCGACGCAGGCCTGCCGCTGACGGCTACGCAAATCCGTGATGCTCGCGTACAATGGGCATCCCATGCCGGCATAGCTCAGTTGGTAGAGCAACCGCCTTGTAAGCGGTAGGTCCCCAGTTCGAATCCGGGTGCCGGCACCAATCAGGCGCAACCACCATGACAGTTGATACCCCCACCATCGCCCTCATCGGCGTTCCGACCGACATCGGTGCCGGGCACCGCGGCGCATCGATGGGACCGGAGGCCTTACGTGTCGCCGGTATTGCCGACGCCCTGCGTTCGCACGGCCTGGACGTGCTCGATTATGGCAACCTGCAGGGGCCGGTCAATCCCTGGCAGGCACCGAATGACGGCTACCGTCATCTTCCGGAAGTGGCGGAATGGAACCGCCTGACCATGGAGGCTGTTTCGGCGAGCCTGGCGCGCGGCGAGTTGCCGATCGTACTTGGCGGCGATCATTGTCTGGGTATCGGGTCGATTACCGCCGTGGCTCGGCACTGCCGCGATACCGGAAAAAAACTGCGCATTCTGTGGCTTGATGCCCATGCCGATTTCAACACCAGCCAGGTGACCCCCTCCGGCAATATTCATGGCATGCCGGTCGCGTGTCTGTGTGGTCTCGGCCCGGACGAACTGACCCAACTCGGCGGCAGCAAGCCGGCCATTCAACCCGAGGAAATCCGCCAGATCGGCATCCGCTCGGTGGATATCGGCGAGAAGCGACTGGTGCACCGCTACGGTCTCGACATCTACGACATGCGCTATATCGATGAAGTGGGCATGAAGCGTTCGCTGGAAGAAGCCCTGGAAGGCGTCGATGAAAACACCCATCTGCACGTCAGCTTCGATGTCGACTTCCTCGATCCGTCCATCGCCCCGGGCGTGGGTACCACGGTGCCGGGTGGCCCGAACTATCGCGAAGCGCAGCTGGTGATGGAAATGATTGCCGATACCGGCCGGCTCGGCTCGCTGGACATAGTTGAATTAAACCCGGCTTTCGATGAACATAACAAGACCGGCGCCCTCGCCGTGGATCTGGTCGAAAGCCTGTTCGGCAAATCGACCCTGATGCGCATTGATTAACCCTGAGGAGTATTTATGAAAAAGCTCGCAACCGTTCTGCTGACCCTGTCCTTCGTTTTGGCCCTGTCGGCCTGCAATACCATTGAAGGCGTCGGCAAAGACGTCCAGAAAGCCGGCGAAAAAGTCGAAGACGCCGCGAAAAATTAATTCCCCATGGCCAACCAGCGTGTCCTGACCGGCATCACCACCTCCGGTACGCCGCATCTTGGCAATTACGCCGGTGCCATCCGCCCGGCCGTTGCCGCCAGCCGGCAGGCCGGTGTGGAAAGTTTCTATTTCCTTGCCGATTACCATGCGCTGATCAAAGTGCAGGATCCGGCGCGCGTCCAGCAATCCACGCTGGAAATCGCCGCGTCCTGGCTGGCCTGCGGTCTGGATCCGGATAAAGTCTGGTTTTACCGGCAATCCGATATTCCCGAAATTCCGGAGCTGACCTGGCTGCTGACCTGTGTGGCCGGCAAGGGCCTGCTCAACCGCGCGCATGCCTACAAGGCGGCGGTCGATAAAAATACCGCCGAAGGCAACGACGCCGACGCCGGCATCACTGCCGGATTGTTCATGTATCCGGTGCTGATGGCCGCCGACATCCTGTTGTTCGGTGCGCATAAGGTTCCGGTCGGGCGCGATCAGGTCCAGCACATCGAAATGGCACGCGATTTCGGCGCGCGCTTCAACCATCTTTACGGCCAAGCGTATTTCACGCTGCCGGAAGCGACCATCGAGGAATCGGTGGCCACGCTGCCGGGCTTGGATGGTCGCAAGATGAGCAAGAGTTACGACAACACCATCGCGCTATTCGCTGATACGGCGACGCTGAAGAAACAGATCATGGGCCTGCTGACCGACTCGAAAGCGCCGGGCGAGCCGAAGGATACCGAGGGCTCGGCTCTGTTCCAGCTGTATCAGGCGTTCACCACAGCGGAGCAGACCGCCGCCATGCGCAAAGCCTTTGCCGAAGGCATCGCCTGGGGCGATGCCAAACAGCAACTGTTTGCAGTCATCGATGCTGAAATCGCACCAATGCGCGAGCGTTACAACGCCTTGATGGCCGATCCGGCCCGCATCGAAGCCATCCTGCAAGCCGGTGCCGTCAAAGCCCGCGCCATTGCCACGCCGCTGCTGCGGGAATTACGCCATGCCGTCGGTCTGCGCAATCTGGGCAGTGTGTTGCCGGCACAGTCGAATGCATCGAATGAAAAGCCGGCCTTGCCGGTGTTCAAGCAGTACCGCGAAAAGGATGGCAAGTTTTATTTCAAACTCAGCCAGGCCAACGGCGATGTGCTGCTGCAGAGCAGGGGCTTCGACAACCCGCGCGAGGCCGGCGCGTTCCTCGCCAAGATCAAGGCCGAAGGCAAAGCCGCCTGGCATGCGCTTAAGGACGTTTCCGAGTTGGCCGAGCGGGCTGAAGAAAGCCATGTGCTCGACGCCCTGGAAGCGCTTTTTCAGGACGCCATCGAACTCGGTTAACGCGATCGCTGAAGATCGTCGATCATCGCTTTCAAAAAGCGCGCGGCTTCGCCGCCGGTAGCGGCGCGGTGGTCGAAAGTCAGCGAAATCGGCATCATGCGGTGCGTTTCCATGCCGCCCAAGACCGGTACCACGGCGTGATACAGACGACCGGCGCCGACGATGCACACGCATGGCGGCACAACGACCGGCGTCGCGTATTTTCCGGCGAACACGCCGAAGTTGGAGAACATCAAAGTGTAGCCGGAGAGGTCTTCCGGCGGCAGGCTGCGATCGCGCACGCCGTCACGCAGACGGTTGAGTTCGGCGCGCAGGGTTTTGCCGTCACGCGAGTCGCAGTGTTTGAGCGAGGCCACGAACAGGCCGTCGGCGGAATCGATGGCGACACCGATGTGCACTGCGCTATGACGGCGCAGGGTACCTTCTTTGGCATTGAGCCAGGCATTCATCGCGGGCTCGGTCTTGGCGGCTACCGCGAGCGCGCGCAGGGTGCGCACGGTGATGTCTTCACCCGCCGCCCAGGCGCTCAGATCCGCATCGTCCATCAGCGTGGTCGGCACCACTTCGGCATGCGCAGCACTCATGGTGCGCAGCATGTTGCGGCGCACGCCGCGGATCGGTTCGTCTTTGTCATCGCCGGCCGGTGGCGGCATGAAGGCAGGCGGCGGCGCGCTGCGTTCGCTGCTTACAACAGGCGCTGCCGGAGCCGGCGCGGCGGACTGCGTTGACGGATTCGCGGCTGCTGCTTTCACATCAGCCAGGGTAATCACACCCTCGGCACCGGTGGCGCGCACGCGCGCGAGATCGACCTTCAGTTTCTTCGCCAGCGCACGCACGGCCGGCATGGCTTTCACGCCGCCGATGGCGACAGCCTGTTCGCTGCGTACCGCGTTCGAACTTTCCATGGCGCCGACCACGGTGCCGGCGTCGGCGCCCTCACCCGGCTCGCTTTGCTCGCCACCATCTCCCGCGGGGAGAGGGGCTGGGGGTGAGGGGTGCGCATGCGCGGCCGTGGCGCCGTGGTGGTGTCCGGTGTCCTGGGCGTCGGCGCGTTGCGGCAGATTCGGATCGAGTTCGATTTCGACCAGTACCGCGCCGGTCAGGATGACATCACCCGGCTGTCCGGCCAGCGCCAGCACTTTGCCGGAGAACGGCGAGGGCACATCGACCACGGCCTTGGCCGTTTCCATCGACACCAGCGGTGCATCCAGACCGACCACATCGCCGACTTTGACATGCCATTCGACGATTTCGGCGTCCGGCAGGCCTTCGCCCAGATCCGGCAGATGGAAGGGTTTTACTGTGCTCATGGTCAACTCGCGGCAAGGGTGCGTTTAGCGGCGGCGACGATTTTTTCGACGCTCGGCAGGTATTTCATTTCCAGACGGAACAGCGGGATGTGCGTGTCGTAACCGGTCACGCGTTCCACCGGCGCAACCAAATCGTACATCGCCTTCTCGGCCAGCTGCGCGGCGATTTCGGCGCCGAAACCGGCAGTACGCGGCGCTTCATGCACGATCACGCAGCGCCCGGTCTTTTTCACCGATTCGTGGATGGTGTCGAAGTCGAGCGGTTTGACCGTGGCCAGATCGATCACTTCCGCGCTGATGCCGTCTTTGGCCAGGGCATCGGCGGCCTCCAAGGTTTCCTTGACCTGCGAGCCCCAGGTCACCAGGGTCACGTCGCTGCCGTCGCGCAATACGAAGCAGACATCCAAGGGCAGGGCTTCGCCGTCATCCGGCACCTCTTCCTTGTACTGCCGGTAAATGCGTTTGGGTTCGAAGAAAATCACCGGGTCGGGATCGCGGATGGCGGCCAGCAGCAGGCCGTAGGCGCGCTGCGGCGAACTGGGCATGACCACGCGCAGACCGGGCACATTAGTGAAGATGGCTTCGTTGGCTTCGCTGTGGTGTTCCGGCGCGCGGATGCCGCCGCCCCAGGGCACACGCAGCACCATCGGGCAGCTCATGCGGCCGCGGGTGCGGTAGCGCAGACGTGCAGCGTGGCAGATGATGTGATCGACCATCGGATACATGAAGCCGTCGAACTGCGCCTCGGCAATCGGCTTCATGCCCTGTGCGGCCAGACCCACGGTGAGGCCGGCGATGGTGGTTTCATCCAGCGGGGTGTCGAGGATGCGGTCGGCCCCGAACTCCTGGATGAGTCCGGAGGTAGCGCGGAAAACGCCGCCATTGACGCCGACATCTTCGCCGAGCACCAGCACGCTCGGGTCGCGGCGCATTTCATAGGCCATGGCCTGGGTCAGGGCTTCGATGAGGGTGATTGCGGCCATCAGCGTTTCTCCCAGCCCAGCGCCTGTTCGCGCTGTTCAGCCACATCATGCGGCAGGTCGGCATACAGGTAATCGAACATCGCTTCCACCGGCTGCACCGTGGTGGCCAGATAGGCGTCCACCTCGGCATCGGCCCAGGCGTTCGATTCGGCGACCCAGGCGGTTTCTTCATCTTCGCTCCACCAGCCCTGCGCCAGCAGATAGGTTTTCAGGCGCTTGACCGGCTCGCGTTGCCAAGCCGCCTTGACCTGTTCGTCGTCGCGGTAGCGGCGCGCGTCGTCGGCGGTGGTGTGATCGGACAAACGGTAGGTGATCAGTTCCAGCACGGTGCCGCCATGGCCATGGCGCGCACGCTTGACCGCATGCGCCACCGCCGCTTTCACCGCGATGATGTCGTTGCCGTCTACCTGCAGGCATTCCAGTCCGCCGGCTAGACCTTTCTGTGCCAGGGTTTTGGCGCCGGTCTGGGCCGTGCGCGGTACGGAGATGGCCCATTGGTTGTTGATGATGCACAGCACGAAGGGCAGGCCATAGGCGCCGGCCGAGTTGATGGCGGCGTAGGTATCGGTTTTTGAGGAGCCGCCGTCACCGACGCAGGCCAACGCCACGCGTGCTTCGCCGCGCAGTTTGAAGGCCAGCGCGGAACCGGCCGCATGCAGACATTGGGTGGCAATCGGTACGCACCAGGCGAAATCATGAGCCGGGCCGGAGAAATTGTTGCCGCGTTCGTCGCCGCCCCAGTACATCAGCACCTCGCGCGGTTTCACGCCGCGGGCGAACTGGGCGCCGTATTCGCGGTAGCTTGGCGCGAACACGTCGTCGATCTGCAGACTGGTGCCGATGCCGATGTGGGCCGCTTCATGGCCGAGGCAGCTGGCATAGGTGCCGAGTTTGCCGGTGCGCTGCAGAGCCACCGCCTTGGCATCGAAGCAGCGGACTTTCAGCATTTCCTTGTACAGACCGACCAGTTGCGCGCGGTCGCGGGCGAAGTCGGGAAGATCGGGGTTGACGATGCCGCCGTCGGCATCCATGTACTGCAGATAATCGATTTCGAAACGTACGGCGGATTCCATTCAGGGCTCCTGGAAGCTGTGGCAGGTCATCCTGCCGGGAACGGAAATAGTGTAGCCGATAAGTTAAACTGGCGAGGTTAAGAAACCGTGAGCCTGCCATGACCGAACCCAGCAACCAACGCCCGCTTGAAGACGGCATCACCACCGACTTCACGGACCGCATGAGTTACGGCGGCTATCTTCGCCTGGACCGGATTCTGAGCGCCCAGCATCCCTTGTCGGATCCGCCGGTGCATGACGAAACCCTGTTCATCATCCAGCACCAGACCTCCGAGCTGTGGATGAAGCTGGTCATCCATGAGCTGCGGGCGGCGCTGGCCCAGCTGCGCGAAGATGACCTCGGCCCATGCCAGAAGATGTTGGCCCGCATCAAACACATCCAGAAGCAGCTGACCGAACAGTGGTCGGTGCTGGAAACCCTGACCCCGAGCGATTACATGCAGTTCCGCAGCGTGCTCGGCTCGTCCTCGGGATTCCAGTCGCACCAGTACCGGGAAATCGAGTTCCTGCTCGGTAACAAGAACGCGCATTACGTGAAGGTGTTCGATTACGACCCGGACATCCACCGCCACCTGACCGATACCCTGAACGCGCCCAGCCTGTACGACGAATTCCTGCGCCATCTGGCGCGGCGCGGCCATGCCATTCCGGCCGAATGCCTGAACCGCGATTGGTCGCAGCCCTATGAGCGCCGGGAGGAAGTCATCGCCGCCTTCGAACTTATCTACGAAAACACCGAAGCGCACTGGGAGGCCTATCACTTCTGCGAGCAGCTGGTCGATATCGAGGTCAACTTCCAGCACTGGCGCTTCCGCCACCTGAAAACCGTCGAACGCATCATCGGCTACAAGCCGGGCACCGGCGGATCGTCCGGCGTGGCCTTCCTGAAGAAAGCACTGGACCTGAGCTTTTTCCCGGAATTGTTCGAAGTACGTACCCGTATCGGCTGAAAACAGCCGGATTTACAGGCAATTGCGTCTTTTTTCCGAAAAAAAGCTGTCAATCGACGGCGTTTTAATTATGATGAATCCACCGTTCCACCATTAAAACAAACCAAGGGAGAGTCCGCATGAGCGGAGCAGTTGAGAACAAAGACGGCTTCATGCCGCCACCGGCCGGCGAATTCCTCGGCCATCCGAAAGCTTTATGGAACCTGTTCGCCAGCGAATTCTGGGAACGCTTCATGTACTACGGCATGCGCGCCATGCTGGCGGTGCATATCGCGGCCGCGTTTTTCGCGCATCTGGGCGATGGTGCCCGCGCCGAAGCCAGCCTGACCTACGGCGGTTTCACCTCCCTGGTGTACATGACCGGTATCGCCGGCGGCTTCGTGGCCGACCGTATCCTCGGCTATCAACGCTCGATCATGCTCGGCGGCGCCTTGATGGCGGTCGGCAGTTTCATGCTGATGGCGCCCGACCTCACCACCTTCGTCATCGGCCTGGCCGTGATCGTGGTCGGCAACGGCCTGTTCAAGCCCAACATCTCCACCATGGTCGGCAAGCTGTACGCGCCGGGCGACGTGCGCCGCGACTCGGGCTTCACCATTTTCTACATGGGCATCAACGCCGGCGCGTTCTTCGCGCCGTTCATCTGCGCCTCGTGGATCGGCCAGACCTACGGCTACCGCTGGGGCTTCTTCTCGGCCGGCATCGGCATGATTCTCGGCCTGATGGTATTCCAACTGCTGAAAGGCTGGCTCGGCCACGTCGGCACCGCGCCGGAAGGCAAGAAGGGTTTCGCGCCCGTCATCCAGGTGCTTCTGGCCGCGGCCGTGATGGTGGTGCCGGTGTACTACCTGCTCAGCAAGAGCGACATCCTGGGCGTGCTGCTGATCGGCATGATGCTGGCGCTGGTGGCCTATTTCGTCTACAGCGGCGTGCGCAGCGGCGACAAGGTGCAGCTGCACCGCTACATCGCCATGCTGATCCTGTTCGTGGCCAACATCCTGTTCTGGGCGCTGTTCGAGCAGGCCGGTTCTTCGCTGACCTTCCTGGCGCAGGACTTCGTGAAGATGCCGGACGTTTCCATCTTCGGCTGGACCCCCACCTTCGAGGTGTTCCAGTCGGTGAACCCGGTGTTCATCATCCTGCTGGCGCCGGTGTTTGCCACGCTGTGGATCAAGCTCGACAAGGCCGACTGGAACCCGTCCATCCCGCGCAAGTTCGCCTACGGCATGGCTGGCGCGGCGCTGGGCTTCTACGTGCTGGTGTTCGCCATCGAAAACTTCGTGGACGCCGGCGGCAAGATCAGCTGGGTCTGGCTGGCGCTGACCTACCTGATCCACACCATGGGCGAGCTGTGCCTGTCGCCGATCGGCCTGGCCATGGTGACCAAGCTGGCGATGCCCAAGGAAACGGGCCTGGCCATGGGCGGCTGGTTCCTGTCCATCGCGATGGCCAACTTCGTCGCCGGCCGCATCGCCGCGATCGCCTCGGGTGGCAACGCCGAGGGCGAGAGCGCCAGCTCGCTGCTGCAGTACGCCAGCACGTTCAACCAGCTGTTCATTCTCGGCATCGTGATTGCCGTGCTGTTCTTCCTGGCGGCACCGCTGATCAACAAACTGATGCATGGCGTGAAGTAAGCGCCTTTTTCAGGGTCAAACGCAAAGCGGCCTTCGGGCCGCTTTTTTGTTTTAGAATCAAATCATGCGGGTGTCGTTCAATGGCAGGACCTGAGCTTCCCAAGCTCAAGACGTGGGTTCGATTCCCATCACCCGCTCCAAAGCTTTCAGAGCCGGCTGAATTTTCCGGAACCGGCGGCAATCCACATCACCACGCCCAAGACCGCCATCACCAGCACAATAATCAAGGGGATGGCCAAGGCCGGATGACGTAGACTGGCTAAACCAATCGCTGCCGAAACCAGCGGCAAGAGCAGCAGGCGGTTGCCGGCCCAGCGGTGCAGGGCGGGGATATCGGTGACCCTCGCGTAATCCACGATATTCAGAATCCGGTTCGTACCGGCAAAGCGCACGGCCAGCGCCGCGATCAGAAGTATTCCGGCAGCAAGAAAGGGCATGAGGGAAGTGATTTGCATGGGATGTCTTTACGGAAAGGAATAATGCGATCCAATTCCCAGCGGGATGTCCAGCCACCAAAATCCTAGCAAGAACGCCGTCCAGAGTACGAGCAGTGCGATGGAATACGGCAACATCATGGCGATTAGCGTGCCTATGCCCGTGTTTTTAACATAACGCTGGCAGAACACCACAATCAAGGGGAAGTACGGCATCAGCGGCGTGATGATGTTGGTTGAAGAATCGCCCACACGATAAGCGGCCTGGGTTAAATCGGGCGATACGCCGAGCTGCATCAGCATCGGCACCATCACGGCACCGATCAATGCCCATTTTGCAGAAGCAGACCCCACGAGCAAATTCACGCAGGCCGTGAGATAAACGATGCCGACCAGGGTTACGCCCATGGGCAGATTCATTTCTTTCAGGGCATTGGCGCCTTTGATGGCAAATAATGCACCGAGGTTGGATTGGCCAAACGCGTAGATGAATTGCGCGCAGAAAAACGCCATCACGATGTAATATCCCATGCCGCTCATGGATTTGCTCATGCCTTTTACAATGTCATGGTGAGTACTGACACTGCCTGAAACCACGCCATACACGATGCCGGGTATCAGGAAAAATACAAAAATCAAACCCACAATCGAGCGCATTACGGGCGCGGCGGCAACGGCGATTTCTCCGGTGGGTGCGCGCCATGAGGAATCGGCGGGCATCATGCTGAGCACCAATAAACCAACGCTGATCAACATTGCTATGCCTGACCAGATCAAGCCTTTGCGTTCCTGAGCTGTTAACGCCTCCAGCTTTGGCAACGCCGCAGGGTCGCCATCGACCGGCGTGTTCCGTAAACGTGGTTCGATGACCAGATCGGTAAGCGCCCAGCCAATGGCGATAATCAGGAAAGTAGAAGCAGTTGTAAAAATAAAATTATTTAAGGGGTTGATCACCAGCGCTGCAGCGCCCGGCTCGGAAGACAGATGCGCCGCGGCCTGCGTCAAGCCTGCCAACATGGGGTCCAAGCTGGATGGAATGAATAAGGTTGCGGAAAAACCGCCTGACACACCCGCAAACGCCGCTGCAATACCAGCCAGGGGGTGACGGCCTGCGGCATAAAAAATAACCGCTCCCAGCGGAATCACCAGTACATAGCCGGCATCCACCGCAACATGCGACAACACGCCGACAGCAATCAGGACCGGGGTCAATAAGCGGCGGTGCGTGACAGCCAGGATTGAGCGCAGACCAGCGCTGATGAAGCCGGTGTGTTCAGCCACGCCCAGGCCCAGCATTGCCACAAGCACCACGCCCAATGGCGGGAAATTGACGAAAGTAGGAACCAGGTTCGCCATAAACTCGGTCAGCGCCGCTCCCGACAGCATGTTTTTTACCGCAAAGGCCTGCTGGGTGCGCGGATCGATTTCTGCAAAAGTGACCGTGGAAAGCCAGGCAGACAAAAGCCAAACCGCTACCATAAACAGCGCAAACAACATTGCCGGGTCGGGCAGGCGGTTGCCGACGTGCTCAATCGCATTCAAGCCGCGATTTAGCCAACCCTGTTTTTGTGTTGTCGAATCAGACATTATTTTCACCTTTTCCCATTAAGGCTGACAAAGCGGAATTTCAACTTACAACATCATGCGTGCTGGCTATCGCCCGGTCTGGCGAAATGGCAGCCGTTGTTGTTAAGTGCAGTTTACTCATTTTTCTGCTTGGCGGATTCTTCGTCCGTTTGAAAGACTAGTTGGGCCTCATTTCTGTTCGAGTTTGAAGATGAGGCGAATTATTGAAAGTTGCCTCGGCATGTGAAGATAAGACAATAAACGGCGGCCCCAAGCACTCGTCAACCCGAGTTATTCCGCCCCCGGCTTCTCGGCCAACTCCGCCGCTTCCAGCGTATTGAGTATCGCCAGCAGGGTGTTCTGCGCCTCCGGCGCCAGATGCGCCAGAATCTTCCGTTCATAGGCCAGAGCCAGCGGCACGATCTGGTCGAACACCGCATAGCCCTTCGCGCTGAGCGCCAGGCTGGATCGTCGGGCATCGGAGGGGTCGGTCTGCCGGTTCAGGAACTTCTTGCCCATCAGCGCCGAAACCGCCCGGCTGACCGCCACTTTGTCCATGGCCGTGCGCTCGGCCACGGTGTTGGCGCTCAGGCCGCGTTCGTGACCCAGCACTGCCATCACCCGCCATTCGGTGATTGACAGGTTGAAGCGCGCCGAATACAGCCGGGCAATGTCCTGGCTGACCCGGTTCGACAGCACCGACAGGCGGTAGGGCAGGAAACGTTCAAGCCGGAGTTCGGCATGGGGTTTGGGGCTGGGCATGGTGGCTTGCAATTGGTTTCAATTGAAACTATATTAACGCATCCGTCACCGCTGTAAAGGACCCTGCATGAACGCCCAAGTCGAAAATTCCCGCGTCACCTTCGAAAACCCGATGGGCATCGACGGTTTCGAATTCGTTGAGTTCGCCGCTCCGGCCGGACAGGCCCAGCAGCTGCATGACTACTTCCGCATGCTCGGCTTCGTGCCGGTGGCCCGCCACAAGACCCGCGCCATCACCACCTACCGCCAGGGCGACTGCACCTTCCTGATCAATGAAGACCCGGACTCGTTCGCCGCCGATTTCGCCGCTGAGCATGGTCCGAGCGCCTGCGGTTTCGCCATCCGCGTCAACAAGCTGGCGGAATGGGCCCGCGTACAGGCCCTTAAAAACGGCGCCACCCCGGTCACCCACAAGGAGCTGACCAAGGCCGTGGCCGCGCCGGTCATCGAAGGCATCGGCGGCTGCATGCTGTATATCGTCGACCGCTACGACGAGAAAGGCACCATCCACGATCCGGATTACGAATGGATTCCGGGCGCGGAAATGATGCCGAAGGGTTTCGGGTTGACCTTCATCGATCACCTGACCCATAACCTGTTCGTCGGCAACATGGCCAAGTGGTCGGAATACTACGAGAAGCTGTTTAACTTCCGCGAAATCCGCTACTTCGACATCAAGGGCGCCAAGACCGGGCTGCTGTCCAAGGCGATGACGGCACCGGATGGCCTGGTGCGCATTCCGCTCAACGAGTCTTCGGATCCGAAATCTCAGATCAACGAGTATCTTGAAGCTTACAACGGCGAGGGCATCCAGCACATCGCCTGCTTCACCGACGACATCTACGCCACGGTCGAGAAGATGATCGATGCCGGCGTGAAGTTCCTGGATACCCCGGACACATACTTCGATGCCGTCGATGTACGTATTCCAAACCATGGCGAAGATCTGGAGCGCCTGCGCCGCAACAAGATCCTGATCGACGCCGATCCGGAAACCAAACAGCGCAAGCTGCTGCAAATATTCACCCAAAACGCTGTCGGTCCGATCTTTTTCGAGATCATCCAGCGCAAGGGCAACGAGGGTTTCGGCGAAGGCAACTTCCAGGCTCTGTTCGAGTCCATCGAGCGCGACCAAATGCGCCGCGGCGTTCTGTAAGGAGTCGCTATGACGCTCGCCTATCAATCCGGATTTGGCAACGAATTCGCCACCGAGGCGCTGGCTGGCACGCTGCCGCAGGGCCGCAACTCGCCGCAGCGGGTGGCGCACGGTCTGTATGCCGAGCAGCTGAGCGGCACCGCATTCACTGCGCCCCGCCACAGTAACCGCCGCACCTGGTTCTACCGCATCCGCCCGGCCGCGCTGCATGGCAGTTTCGAGCTGTTGCCGGATTCCGCCTTCCACAACCGCTTTGCGGAACTGCCGGCCGATCCGAACCAACTGCGTTGGTCGCCGCTGCCGGCCACCACGCCGGGCAAGGATTTCATCGACGGCCTGTTCGCCATGTGCGGCAATGCCGGCGTCGGCGTGCACCGCTATGCCGCCAATGCCGACATGCAAGGCCGTTTCTTCAGCAACACCGATGCCGAGATGCTGATTGTGCCGCAGGCCGGTCGTCTGCGTCTGCGCACCGAGATGGGCGTGCTCGAAATTGAACCGCAGGAGATCGCGGTGATTCCGCGCGGCATCCGTTTCGCGGTCGATCTGCCGGACGGCAGCGCCGCCGGTTATGTCGCTGAAAACTACGGCGCACTGCTGCGTCTGCCGGATCTGGGTCCGATTGGTTCCAACGGTCTGGCCAATCCGCGTGACTTCCTGTATCCCGTAGCCGCTTACGAAGAAAGCGAAGGCGATTTCGAACTACTCAATAAATTCCAGGGCCGGCTCTGGCGCGCTCCGATCGGGCATTCGCCGCTGGATGTGGTCGGCTGGCACGGCAACTACGCGCCTTACAAATACGACCTGCGCCGCTTTAACACCATCGGCTCGATCAGCCATGACCATCCGGATCCGAGCATCTTCCTGGTGTTGTATTCGCCGAGCGACACCGCCGGCACCAGCAATCTGGATTTCGTGATTTTCCCGCCGCGCTGGCTGGTGGCGCAGGACACCTTCCGCCCGCCGTGGTTCCACCGCAATATCGCCAGCGAATTCATGGGCCTGATTCACGGCGTGTACGACGCCAAAGCCGACGGCTTCGTGCCGGGCGGAGCGTCGTTGCACAACGCGATGAGCGCACACGGTCCGGATGCCGCCACCTTCGACAAGGCCTCGAGCGCCGATCTGAGCAAACCCGACGTGATTGCCGAAACCATGGCCTTCATGTTCGAAACCCGCCATATGTTCGCACCCACGCAGCAGGCGCTACAATGTGCCAGCCGCCAGCGCGACTACCAATCCTGCTGGCAAGGTCTGCGCAAAAACTTCACTCCGGATAACGCATGAAACTCGCTTCCCTGAAACAAGGCGGCCGCGACGGCACGCTGGTGGTGGTCTCGAAAGACCTGCAACGTGCGGTGCCGGTGCCAAGCATTGCGCCTACCCTGCAACGTGCGCTGGAAGACTGGCAGAATGCCGCGCCCCGCCTGAACCGTGTGTATGAAGCGCTGAATCACGGCAATGTGCAGACGATTGACGCCGAAGACGTGATTACGCTCGACATGGCTGCCCTGGCCGCACCCCTGCCGCGCGCCTATGAATTCGTTGATGGCAGCGCCTATCTTCCGCACGTGGCACGGGTGCGCAAAGCCCGCGGCGCGGAAGTGCCGGAAAGTTTCTACACCGATCCGCTGATGTACCAGGCGGTGTCGGCCGGTTTTTACGGCCCGCGCGATCCGGTGCTGGTGCCGAGCGAAGCTTTCGGCATCGATCTGGAAGCGGAAGTGGTGGTGGTCACCGACGACGTGCCGATGGCGGTCACGCCCGAGCAGGCCGCAGGCCACATCCAGCTGATCGGTCTGGTCAACGATGTATCGCTGCGTAACCTCATTCCCGATGAGCTGGCCAAGGGCTTCGGCTTTCTGCAATCGAAACCGCGTTCGGCGCTCAGCCCGGTGTTCGTCACCCCTGACGAGCTCGGTGATGCCTGGCAGGACAGCAAAGTACATCTGGCCCTGCTGACCCACATCAACGGCGAATGGTTCGGCGCGCCGGAAGCGGGCGTCGATATGCAGTTCAATTTTGCCCAGCTGATCGCGCATGCCGCCAAGACCCGGCCGCTATCGGCCGGCACCATCGTCGGTTCCGGCACCGTGGCCAACGAAGACACCGCGCTTGGCGCCTCCTGTTTCGCCGAACGTCGCACCGTGGAAACCCTGCGCGACGGCAAACCGAGCACGCCGTTCATGAAATTCGGCGATGTCGTGCGCATCGAGATGAATGACCGCAGCGGCACCAGCGTGTTCGGCGCCATCGAACAGAAAATCACCACCGCCGGAGCCTGAGCCATGGCCGAACCCGATCTGGTGCTTTATCACTACTGGCGCTCCAGCGCCAGCTACCGTGCCCGCATCGCGCTCAATCTGAAAGGCCTGGATTACCGCATTGTGCCGGTGCATCTGCTGGAAGATGGCGGGCAGCAGCATCACGAGGCCTACCGGGCACTCAACCCGCAGCAATTGGTGCCGACCCTCGTGCACGGCGGCCAAGCCATCGGCCAGTCACTGGCGATCATTGAATACCTCGACGAGGTTTTTCCGGGGCCGCGCCTGCTGCCGGCCGAGCCGTTGGCGCGCGCTTTCGTGCGCGGACTGGCGCTGTACATCGCGTCGGAAGGACAGCCGATGATGAATCTGCGTGTGTTGCAGCATCTGCAGCACACACATGGCCTGGACGAAGACGCGCGCAATGCCTGGGTCCGGCATTGGCTGGCGGTGAATTTCGGCAACATCGAAGCACAACTGGCGAAGAATCCCCATGGCGGCAGCTTCATCGCCGGCGACTCGCCGGGGCTGGCCGAATGCTGCTTGGTGCCGCACGTATTCGCGGCCGCGCGCTTCAACCTCGACATGACGCCGTATCCGAACGTGATGCGCATCGTCGGCCAGTGCCAGCCCTTGCCGGCCTTCGCGCGTGCGCACCCCGGACGGCAACCGGATACGCCCGCGGAATTCCGCGTCAATTGATGCCGGAAAAAAGCCCGCTTGCGCGGGCTTTTTTATTACTGATTGTTGTACAGATCCCCGTAGGGGTCGTGTTCGGCGCTGCCGCCTTCCGACAAGCGGACCTTGAGCGCCAGACCGTCGCGCGAATCGGCTTTGAGCAGGGCTTCGTCAAGCGTGATCTTGCCGTCCTTGTACATGCGGAACAGGGACTGATCGAAGGTATGGATGTCTTCTTCCAGACTGGTGTCCATCGCTTCCTTGACTTCGTGGATTCGGCCACGGCGAATCAAGTCGCGGATCATCGGGGTATTGATCAGCACTTCCGTGGCCGGCATGCGGCGGCCATCGACGCCGACCACAAGGCGCAACGAAATCACCGCGCGCAGGTTCAGCGCCAGATTCATCAGGATGTTCTTGTGCGCGGCTTCCGGGAAGAAGTTCAGGATGCGCTCGAGGGTCTGATCGGCGTTATTGGAGTGCAGGGTGGCCAGGCACAAGTGGCCGGTTTCTGCGAAGGTGATGGCCGCTTCCATGGTGGTGGCGTCCAGGATTTCGCCGATCAGGATGACGTCCGGCGCCTCGCGCATGGCGTTCTTCAGCGCATTGTGGAAGCCGTGGGTATCGAAACCGACCTCGCGTTGGTTGACCAGTGATTTCTTGTGCCGGTGCAGGAATTCGATCGGGTCTTCGATGGTCAGGATGTGACCGGTCTGGGTTTCATTGCGGTGGTCGATCATCGCCGCCAGCGCGGTGGATTTACCCGAACCGGTGGAACCAACCACCAGCACCAGACCGCGCGGCTCATTGATGATGCGCTTGAGCGTCTGCGGCAGCTTCAGTTCTTCGATGGTGGGGATTTCACTCTTGATGGCGCGGATGACCATGGCAATCTCGCCACGCTGCTTGAAGCAGTTGACCCGGAAACGGCCGGCCTCGCGGATGGAGATGGCCATGTTGTATTCCAGCTCGTGCTCGAAGACCTTGATCTGGTCTTCGTCCATCAGCGAGTAGGCGATCTTCTTGACCATGCCGGTCGGCAGGCCGCTGTTGCCCAGGGCGTACAGTTTGCCCTCGACCTTGATATAGACGGGTGCGCCGGTGCTCAGGATCAGGTCGGATGCGTTCTTTTCGCGCATCAATTTCAGGAAGTAGCCGATATCCATAATTACCCTTGTCCGGTTTTTGACAACGCCGTTATTGTGTACACTGGAACGCGGTTCCAGATTCCCTCTTTCAATGGATTATAGAGTGTCCAAGCGGTTTGTGTACTTGTCGGCCATCGCTTTTTTTCTGGCGGTCACACCTGTCGTTGCCCAGACGCCGGCACCGACGCCGGCGTTCGCCGCCGCCGAACGCGCTTTGCTCGAGGCCGAGCGTGAACAGGCAGCGCAGTGGGCAGCGCAGCCGTATCAGGCCGCACGCGATGCCTATGCCCAAGCGCAGGCCTTGCAACTCAAACGCAAGAAGAGCGATGCCGATCGAGCGGCACAGACCGCGGAAGCGCAGGCCGAGCTGGCCGCCACACAGGCCCGGCAGCGCAAGTTGGCCGAACAGATCGAACGCAAGACTTCCGAGAACAATGCCCTGCGCCGGGATTTATTGTTCGGCAAAGACGGTAACCGGCCATGAGCCCCTATCTGGGCTTTCTTCTGTTGGCGCTTGCCTGCACGCCCTTGGCTGCACAGACCTCGGCTGCAGACCCGCAGCAACAATGGCCGCTTCTGCAGGAGCGTCTGGCCATTGTGGATGCCGCCGCCGGTGAGGGCGATGCCGCCGCGCTCGAGCGTCTACAGGCCCGTCAGGCCATGCTGGCGTTGCCGGAGGTGCGGTCCCGTGACAGGGCGTTTGCCACCAGCATTGCCGAACTCCGGGTGAGCACCGCCGAATCCGCGTTGAAAGTCGCTCAGTTGCGCCAACAATTGCTCGAGCTCGACCGTGAACGCGATGCCATTTTGCTCGAAGCCAGTCGCCGCGATGCCGAAATGGCGCGCAAGGAAGCCGAGCGCCTGCGTCTGCAGGCGCTGGCCCGCGAAGAAGAAGAGGCCTTGTTGAATGCGGACGCCGCCCTGGTGGCGGAAGAATCGGCTTCGGCTGGTGCCGCTTTGGCCGCCAAAGATGGCGAACTGGCCCGTCTGGAAGAGGAGCTGGCGGCCTTGGCCAATGCCCGTGGCGACGATTTGGTCAGTCTGGGCGGGTCGGGCAAAGGCCGGTATCGGTTGGTCGGTACCGCGTTCCTGGCCGGCAAAGCCACCCTGCAACCGGAAGCCCGGCAAAGCCTCAGCCAGCTGGGCAAGCGCCTGAAGGCCTCCGGCAAGGCTTGGTCCGTGGAGGGCTTCAGCGACAATCTGGGTAGCGAGGACGGGAACCTGACGCTGTCGCGCCAGCGTGCCGAGGCGGTGATGGCGGTACTCCGGGCGGCCGGTATTCCTGCCGCCAAACTCAGCGCCAAAGGCTGGGGTTCGGCCAAGCCGGTGGCTTCAAACGCTGGAAAATCAGGGCGTGCGCAGAATCGGCGTGTCGAGATCATCCAGAAATAATCGGCAAATCAGCGGCTTGCGATTTTCAGCCTCGCGTCAGACGCCTATAAGTCTATGAAAAATAATAATAAAACTTCTATTTTACGATTTCGGCCCGAGGCCATTTTGAAAATATCGCGAAATCAACGACATAAAAAAGGGCTTGCGGCCCGAAAAAGACCGGCGTAGGTTTTATATCCCATGCAGGCAGTTTTCCGATGCATGGCGAAAGCGAGCCACGATCATGCACGACGCCACATCACCTCGTCCCGATGCAGCACAGGATTTCCGGCCAGAAGCGGGCCGTGATTCCATCGTCATGACCGCGTGCACAACCCATGAAACCCCGGCCTTGCCGGGGTTTTTGTTTTTGCCAAGGGGGTTCCCGTGTTTGAAGGTCAATCGCAACAAACGGTCGATTCACGCATGCAGGCGGACAGTGATTTCCGCCGTCTGTATTTCCACCACCAGAAGCTCGACAAGAAAGTCACCGATGCCGAACTCGGCGTGCTGCCGATCGACGACCGGACGCTGACCCGCATGAAGCGGGAAAAGCTGATGGCCAAGGATCGTCTGACCCGCATGCTCGGCGAAGCCGGTCGCTGAGCCGGAACGGAAACAGGCCAGGGTGGCGATCCGGTCCTCCTCGTCGGACCGCCGTCACCCGGCCTTGGCAAGGGGTGAAACTGGTAGAATGTGCCTTCGCCATTTTCTGCCAATCCCATGACCATCCATCACAGTGTTCTGGAACTGATCGGGCAGACGCCCATGGTCAAAGCCCAGCATCTCGACACCGGCCTTTGCGAGCTTTACCTCAAACTTGAATGCATGAATCCGGGTGGATCGATCAAGGACCGCATCGGCGTATCGATGATTGAAGCGGCTGAACGTGCCGGTAAGATCGCCCCGGGCGATACCTTGGTCGAGGGTACCGCCGGCAACACCGGCATCGGACTGGCCCTGGTCGCCCAGCAGAAAGGCTACAAGCTGCTGCTGGTGGTGCCCGACAAGATGAGCCGCGAGAAGATCTTCAATCTGCGCGCAATGGGGGCCGAGGTGGTGCTGACCCGTTCCGATGTCGCCAAAGGCCATCCAGAGTATTACCAGGACATGGCCGAACGCATCGCCCGTGAAACCCCTGGGGCCTATTTCATCAATCAGTTCGGCAACCCCGATAATCCGCTGGCGCACGAGACCGGCACCGGCCCGGAAATCTGGGAACAGATGGGCCACGATATGGATGCCATCGTGTTCGGCTGTGGCAGTTCCGGCACCATGACCGGGTTATCCCGCTTCTTCGAAACCGCCGCGCCGCATGTCGAGCTGGTGCTGGCCGATCCGGTCGGTTCCATTCTGACCCAGTACATCAACGAAGGCGTGCTCAGCACCAAATCCGGATCCTGGATGGTCGAGGGCATCGGTGAGGATTTCCTGCCAAGCATTTCCGATTTCCACCGGGTCAAAAAAGCCTATGCCATTTCCGACAAGGAAAGTTTCATGGCCGGCCGCGAACTGCTGATGAAAGAGGGCGTGCTCGGCGGCTCCTCGTCCGGTACACTGATGGCGGCCGCGCTGAAATACTGCCGCGAACAGACCGTGCCCAAGAAGGTGGTGGTGTTCGTGTGCGATACCGGCAACAAGTATCTGTCGAAGATGTACAACGATTACTGGATGCTGGATAACGGCTTTCTCGAACGCGAAGCCAAGGGTGATCTGTCCGATTTGATCCTGCGGCCCTACGCCAAGCGTGATACGGTCGTGGTCGGCCCGAATGACAGCCTGACCGTGGCCTATCAGCGCATGAAGATGTATGACGTGTCGCAGCTGCCGGTGATGGAAGACGAGAAGATGGTCGGCATCGTCGACGAGTCCGATGTGCTGATGCATGTGCACACCGACCAGGAGCGCTTCAAGGACCTGGTGTCGACCGCGATGGTGCGCGATCTGGAAGTACTTGAGGTCGGTGCGCCGATGGCGGCACTGATGCCGGTATTCGATGCCGGCAAGGTCGCCATCGTGATGGACGGCACCCGCTTCCTCGGCTTGATTACCCGTATCGATCTGTTGAATTACCTGCGCCGCCGCGTGCAATAAAGGAATCCCATGAGCAGCAAGAAAATCCACGGCATCGGTACCAAAGCCATCCATGCCGGCCAGAGTCCCGATCCGTCCACCGGTGCGGTGATGGTGCCGATTTACGCGACCTCGACCTATGCCCAGGCCAGCCCGGGCGAACATCAGGGTTATGAATACTCGCGCAGCCACAATCCGACCCGCTTCGCCTACGAGCGCTGCGTGGCCGAGCTCGAATCCGGAACGCACGGCTATGCCTTCGCCTCCGGTCTGGCGGCGACGTCCACGGTGCTTGAACTGCTGGACAGCGGTGCGCACGTGATCTGCATGGACGATGTGTACGGCGGCACCTACCGTCTGTTCGAACGCGTACGCCGGCGCAGCGCCGGTCTTGACTTCAGCTTCGTCGATCTGAATGATCTGGACGCAGTGAAAGCTGCGCTGAAACCCAACACCAAAATGATCTGGTGCGAAACCCCGACCAATCCGCTGTTGAAGCTGGTCGACATCCGCCGCTTGGCTGAATTCGCCAAGGCCAACGGCCTGCTGCTGGCGGTCGACAACACCTTCAGTTCCCCGGCGCTGCAGCGCCCGCTGGAACTGGGTGCCGACATCGTGATGCATTCAGCCACCAAATACCTCAACGGCCATTCCGACATCGTCGGCGGCATGCTGGTGGTGAAAGACGCTGCGCTCGCCGAGCAAATGACCTTTCTGCAGAACGCCATCGGCGGCGTGCAGGGTCCGTTCGACAGCTTTCTGGCGCTGCGCGGTCTGAAAACCCTGCACTTGCGCATGAAGGCGCACTGCGAAAACGCGCAATTCATCGCCGAAAAACTGGAAGCGCATCCGGCGGTGGAAAAAGTCGCCTATCCGGGTCTGGCCTCGCATCCGCAGCACGCCTTGGCCAAAACGCAGATGTACGGTTTCGGCGGCATGGTCAGCGTTTGGCTGAAAGGTGGCTTCCCCGAAGCGAAACGCTTCATGGAACGGCTGGAGCTGTTCACCTGCGCCGAATCGCTCGGCGGCGTGGAAAGCCTGGCCAATCACCCGGCGGTGATGACCCATGCCTCGATTCCGGAGGACCGCCGCAACGCCCTGGGCGTCACCGGCAATCTGGTGCGGCTCAGCGTCGGCGTCGAGGATGCCATCGACCTTTGGTCCGATATCCATCAGGCGCTTTCGGCCTGATACTGGCGTCATAGCGAGGATTTCTTCATGAACAACAAACTTTACGCCAGTGCCGATGACGCTCTGCGCAGTATCGTGCAGGACGGGCAGACCATCGCGGTCGGCGGTTTCGGTCTGTGCGGTATTCCCGAAGCCCTGATTGCTGCCTTGCGCGATTCCGGTGCAAGCGGGCTGACCGCCATTTCCAACAATGCCGGCGTCGACGGCTTCGGTCTCGGCATGCTGCTGAATACCCGGCAGATCCGCAAGATGATCTCGTCCTACGTTGGCGAAAACAAGGAGTTCGAACGCCAGTATCTGGCCGGCGAGCTCGAGCTCGAATTCAATCCGCAGGGCACGCTGGCCGAGCGTTTGCGCGCCGGCGGTGCCGGCATTCCGGCCTTCTTCACCCGCACCGGTTACGGCACCATCGTCGCCGAGGGCAAGGAAACCCGTGAATTCGACGGCAAGCATTATGTGCTGGAAACCGCACTGCATGCCGATGTGTCGCTGGTGAAAGCCTGGAAAGCCGATGTCTCCGGCAATCTGGTGTACCGCAAGACCGCGCGCAATTTCAATCCGGTAGTGGCGATGGCCGGAAAAATCTGCATTGCCGAAGTCGAGGAAATCGTTCCGGTCGGCGCGCTTGATCCGGACACCATCCACACCCCGGGCATTTACGTTGACCGCATCGTGGTCAACGCCGCGCCGGAAAAACGCATCGAACAACGCACCGTGCGCACGGCATAAGGAGAACGACATGGCTTGGACCCGTGATGACATGGCCAAACGCGCCGCCGCAGAATTAATCGATGGTGCCTATGTCAACCTCGGCATCGGCCTGCCGACCCTAGTGGCCAATCACATTCCCGAGGGTATGGACGTCTGGCTGCAGAGCGAGAACGGCCTGCTCGGCATCGGTCCGTTCCCGACCGAAGACGAAGTAGATGCTGATCTGATCAATGCCGGTAAGCAAACGGTGACCGCACGTGCCGGCGCCAGTTATTTCGGCAGTCACGATTCATTCGCCATGATCCGCGGCGGGCACATCGATCTGGCCATCCTCGGCGCCATGCAGGTCACCGACAAAGGCGACTTGGCCAACTGGATGGTACCCGGCAAGATGGTGAAGGGCATGGGCGGCGCGATGGATCTGGTGGCCGGCGTCAAGCGTGTGGTGGTATTGATGGAGCATGCCGCCAAAGACGGTTCACCGAAGATCCTGCCGGAATGCACCTTGCCGCTGACCGGTCTTGGCGTGGTCAACCGCATCATCACCGAGCTCGGCGTGTTTGACGTGACCGACGCTGGATTGAAGTTGATTGAGCTCGCGCCGGAGGTTTCGCTTGAGGAAGTGCAGGGTAAAACCGGTGTGCCGTTGTTGTAGGCCGCTCGCTTTCAACTGGCAAACAAAAACGGCCCTTGCGGGCCGTTTTTAGTTTCGAAATAACCGTTTCCGTTACAGCGCTTTTTCCAGCTCTGGCAGAATCTGGAACAAATCACCCACCAGTCCGAAATCAGCTACCTCGAAAATCGGTGCCTCGCCATCTTTGTTGATGGCGACGATGGTGCCGGCGTCTTTGATGCCGGTCAGATGTTGGATAGCGCCGGAAATACCGGCAGCGATGTACAGCTCGGGCGAAATGATCTTGCCGGTCTGGCCGACCTGCAGTTCATTCGGCACATAGCCGGCGTCGACCGCGGCACGCGAGGCACCCACGGCGGCACCGAGTTTGTCGGCGAGCGAATATACGATGGCGAAGTTCTCGGCTGAACCCAGCGCACGACCGCCGGACACCACTTTACTGGCGCTTTGCAGATCGGGACGGTCGGACTTGCCCTGCTGCAGCGAAACGAAGCGGGTGTGGGTGGGTAGTGGGGCTGAAAGGGCAAGCGCTTCGACCGGAGCGCTGCCACCGTTGCCGGCGGCCGGCCAGGATGCGGTGCGCACGGTGGCGACCACCGGCTTGTCGGCCGGGGCATTGACGGTAATGATGGCATTGCCGGCATAAATCGGGCGCTTGAAGCTGTGGCTGGACTCCACGCTCATTACATCGGAAATCTGGCTGACGCCGAGCAGGGCGGCCACGCACGGCATCACATCCTTGCCGAAGGTCGTGGAGGCGCCGAATACATGGCTGTAACCGGAGGCGGCCTGTGCGATCTGCGGGGCCAGCACCTGGGCGATGGCCTGCGCATTGGCGGCGTTATCGGCCACCAGCACTTTGCTAACGCCGGAAATTTTCGCGGCTTGCGCCGCCACGGCTTGGCCGGCATCCGATAGCACCAGCACATCGATGGCGTCGGCGTTCAGTGCGGTAGCGCAGGACACGCAGCGTGCGGTGGCACCGTTGAGCTGGCCGTTGAGGTGTTCGGCGATGATCAGTACGCGGCTCATTAGACAAGTCCTTTATTTTTCAGGGCGGCGACCAGCTCGGCGACGTCTTTGACCATCACGCCTTTGCTGCGTTTGGCGGGTGGCGCGTAGTGCGTGGTTTCCAGAAAGTCGGCGGATTCCACACCCAAGTCGGCGAAGGCAATCGTTTCCAGCGGCTTGCTCTTGGCTTTCATGATGTCGGGCAGCTTGATGAAACGCGGTTCGTTCAAGCGAAGATCGACGGTGACCAAGGCCGGCAGATCGATGTCGAGGATTTCCAGACCGGCATCGACTTCACGGGTGACCTGAGCCGTGTTGCCCGTAATGGCGATGGCGCCGGCAAAAGTAGCCTGCGGACGGCCCCAGAGCGTGGCCAGCATCTGGCCGGTCTGGTTGGCGTCGTCGTCGATGGCCTGTTTACCCATCAGTACCAGGCCGGGTTGTTCTTTGTCGATCAATTTCAGGAAGGCACGGGCGGCGGTCAGCGGCTGGATGGCGGCATCGGTAACGACATGGATGGCGCGGTTGGCGCCCATGGCCAGGCCATTGCGGATGTGTGCCTGGCAGTCGGCCGGACCCATGGTGACCACCACCACTTCCGTGGCCAGACCCTTGTCGCGGATGCGCAGGGCTTCTTCCAGGGCGATGTCGTCGAACGGATTGGCGGACAGCTTCACGCCATCGGTGATGACACCGGAACCGTCAGGTTTGACTTGAATGCGCACGTTGTAATCGACCACGCGCTTGTAACCAACCAGAATCTTCATTGCTCGGCCTCAAAGGGGAGTGTTTCGGGAAAAAACAGCCCCTTATTCTAGCCCAAATCCGCTTTTTCAAACAGCCGTTTGGGCTGAAGGAAAGGTGAAATCAAAGGCTTAAACGGCTTTTGAGAGCAGATACAAAACGCTGGGCGGCGCCATCGGCGTAATTGAAGAACAGCGAGGGCTCGGTCAGCTCCAGCTCCAACAGGCAAGGCCGGCCGTCTTCGTCGCACAACAGATCGATACGGGCATAGGCCAGCGGGCCGTCCAGCCCGAACAGCGCCGGCAGCGCGGCAATGACCTGCTCGGCCAAGGCCATTTCATCCTCGCCCGGCACTCGCGCCATGATTTCTTCCGGCGCGAACAGCTTTTCGGTCGGGCCTTCGTCGCGTTTGAGCAAGGGGCCTTTGCGGATGGCATGCGAATATACGCCATTGAAGTACAGCAGTGCGGTTTCGCCCGCGTCATCGACTTTGATTAAGTAAGGTTGCAGCAGGGTGCTGCGGTTTTTCAGCTGCAGGCGTTTGATGTGCATCAGCGCCGCATCGATATCCTCACGGCCATAACGCTGGGCGTCTTTCGAGCCGGCACCGACCGCGGGCTTGACCACGAATTCGGCATGCCCGAAAGCATCAAGGAACGCATGCAGACCGTCTTCGGCATGCTGCTCGGGTTCGATGAAGCGGCTCGGCACGGTATGAATGCCGCGCTGGGCGAGCACATCGAGGTAATGCTTGTCGGTGTTGCTGGTAATGACCTCAAGCGGGTTCAGCAGCGTGCTCTGTGCGGAAACGCGTGCGGCCCAAGCCAGAAATTCCGGCAGCTTGTCGATGTAGTCCCACGGCGAGCGGATCAGTACGGCGCGGTAATGTGACCAGTCCACGAAGGCTTCATCCCAGTACACCACGCGGTGCGCGATGCCTTCGGCGTCCAGCGCTGCCGACAGCGGGGCCAGATCTTCATCCAGGGCATGGGCGGCGGCGACGGAGACGAGGGCGAGCATGGTTATCCTTTAGAGGTTCTGGTAATTCGGTCCGGCTCCGCCTTCCGGCGTGACCCAGTTGATGATCTGGTACGGATCCTTGATGTCGCAGGTTTTGCAATGTACGCAGTTGGCGGCGTTGATCTGCAGGCGCTTTCCGGCATCGTCCTGTGCGATTTCATACACGCCTGCCGGACAGAAGCGCGTGCACGGGTTGCCGTATTCTTCGGCGCATTGGGTGATGCAGATGTTGGTGTCGGCCACCTGCAGATGCACCGGCTGGTCTTCGTCGTGCTCGGTGGCGGCGAAATAAACGCCGGCCAGTCGGTCGCGCGGGGCCAGCGTGCGTTCCACATAATCGCGCTGCGGCGATTCGGCCTCGCTCAATTTTTTCAGGCTGGACCAGTCCGCCTTCACCTTCAAGGTCCACGGCGACAGACCGCCGGTCAGCGTTTCCCAGCCGGCGTTGATCAGCCCGAACAGGCGGCCTTTCTTGAACGCCGGTTTGAAATTGCGCACCTTCTTCAGTTCGGCGACTACCTTTGATGCGCGCAGTTTGGCGTTCCAACCGGTTGAATCATTATTGGCAGCGATGTGTTCGGCGGCCAGCATGCCCGAGCGCAGGGCTTGGTGCACGCCTTTGATCTTCGGCACGTTCAGTAGACCGGCAGCGCAGCCGATCAGCATCGCCCCGGGCATCTCGACGTTCGGCAGGCTCTGGTAGCCGCCGGTGACGATGGCGCGTGCACCGGCCGAGAGGATGCTGCCGCCCTCGAGCAGCGGTTTCACGCTCGGGTGGTTCTTCCACTGCTGGAAGGCCTCGTAAGGCTGGTAATTGGGATCGGTGTAGTCCAGGCCTGAAACATAGCCGAGTGCGATGCGGTTGCCGTCCAGGTGATACAAAAAGCTGCCGCCGTAGGTGGCACTATCGGCCGGCCAGCCCATGCTGTGCACGATCTTGCCGGGTTCGGCAACGCCTTCGCGCACCTGCCAGAGTTCCTTGATGCCGATCGAGTAACTCTGCGGATCGCAATCGGCATCCAGTTTGAAGCGGGCAATCAGCTGTTTACTGAGATGCCCGCGCGCACCTTCGCCGAGCACGGTGGTTTTGGCTTTGATATCGATGCCCTGGGTGTAGGTCGGCTTGTGCGAACCGTCTTTGGCCACGCCCATATCGCCGATGCGCACGCCGCAGACGGCGCCTTCATCGTCATACAGTATTTCCGAGGCGGCAAAACCCGGATAGATTTCCACGCCGGCGGCCTCGCAATGACCGGCCAGCCAAGCGCACAAGGCGCCCAGCGAGACGATGCTATTGCCGTGGTTGTTCATCTGCGGCGGATTGATCGGGGCTTTGAAGCCCCCGGTTTTGCTGAGGAACCAGAACTCGTCGTTTTTGGCCGGGACGCAAATCGGCGGCGGATTGCTGCGCCATTCGGGAATCAGTTCGTCCAACGCTTCGGTTTCGATGACGGCGCCCGAGAGTGCATGCGCGCCGACACTGGAGGCTTTCTCAATGACGCAGACGTTCAAGGCCGGATTCTTCTGTTTCAGGCGCAGGGCGAAGGCCAGCCCGGCCGGGCCGGCGCCTACGGTCAAGACGTCGTATTTCATTACATCGCGTTCGGACATGGCATCACCTCTGAAATATCGCTCTATTGTCGCGGTTTCACACGCTTTGGGCAATAATCGCGGGATGTTCGAGCAATCCGACCCATCCGCCCTGCGGACCTTACCGCTACCGCGTGCCGATATCGCCTACGCGACCGGGTTTGTGCCGCCAGAGCAGGCGGATGTGCTTCTTGCAGAGTTGCAGCACAAGATAGCTTGGCAGCAACCGGAACTATACATTCATGGCCGGCATGTACTGACCCCGCGCCTGTGCTGCTGGATGGGTGATCCGGGAGCCGTTTATCGGTATTCCAATACGCGCTTTGAGCCCGAGCCCTGGTCGCAGCCGGTGCTGGCGCTAAAAGCAGCCGTCGAAAGTGTTGTGGGCACTGCCTTCAACAGCGTTCTGCTGAATTATTACCGTGACGGTCGTGACGCCATGG
Source organism: Arenimonas sp. (assembly GCF_044353605.1). Lineage (GTDB taxonomy): Bacteria > Pseudomonadota > Gammaproteobacteria > Xanthomonadales > Xanthomonadaceae > Arenimonas. The sequence continues at coordinate 86,219 of NZ_JBILBO010000002.1, forward strand.
GTTGGCACAGCGATGATGAACCCGAACTCGGCCCGCAGCCGGTAATCGCATCGGTTAGCATCGGCGGCGTGCGCCGTTTCCTGTTGCGCCCGCGTTCGGGAGGAGCATCATCGGCCATAGCCTTGGCGCATGGCAGTCTGCTGCTGATGCACGGTGATACCCAGAAAAACTACCAACACAGCCTGCCACGCACCGCGAAGCCGGTGGATGGCCGGATTAATCTGACTTTCCGGAAAATCCACCAGTAAACCTGCCCGGGCTTTTATTTGGATTTGCTGCGCCCGTTGGCCAGGGTGAAGGCGATGATGTCGGCATTGACGGTGTTCAAGCCGCTTTCGAAGGCCTGCACCACGTCCGGGATGTCTTTGCTTGCCGACGGCACGATGACGCTGAAGGTTTGCGCCGCGATGACGCGGTTGCTCGGATACTCCAAAACCTTCACGTGCATCTGGATGACGGCATCTGGAATCTTCGCGTCCGCAGCATACACCGACTCGAACTGGCGGATGTCAACCAGCATCGCCACTTCCGCCGGGACGCCGCTGTTCTGGCGCGACACGGATTTGATGCGGCCGGAGTTTTCCAATTCCTGCACCAGGTTTGCCTGCACCAGATCCGGCAGCGACTCTGACCAGTTCGCCCCTTTGTAGACCTGCAGGACATTGGGTTCGGGACGGACCGCGATCCGGTTGGAATCGAGAAAGGCAACGGCATTCGGCCGTATGACCGTGAGCGACCAGTTGACCGTGGGCAGCGTGGCGTTATCGGGAAGTTGCGGGCGCAGCGCATAGACTGCGATGGGATCGGGTTCCTTGATCAGCGATATGCAACCGGCCAGCGGCAACGCCATAGCCAGTGCCAGCAGAAGGCGCAACGGATGCTTGTTCATGGTTTGAACTCCTCGGTGGTGCTTTTTCCGGTAACCAGGGCATTCGGACGCTCTTCAATCTCGGCGGCCACGCGCCGCAGCTGTTTCAGAAGGGTGCGCAATTCGGCGATAGCCGGACCGACCTGGGCCAGACCCTGCTGCGAAAAGTTGTCAATGGCGTCATTATTGGTTTCCATGAGGCGATTGGCATTGCGGCCGAGCGCTTCATATTGAACAAGGGTTTTTTCCAGCTTGGCAATCAGATCCGGAAGTTGGTCAGCCACGCCGCTGTCGAGTTTCTTGGCAATACTGTCGGTGCTGGCCAGGGTGCTGTCGAGTTTGGCGATGGCGGCGCGGGTATCGCGGATGATGGCGCCGATGTCCTGACGTTCGGCGGCGACCGAGCCGGAAATTTTCTCGAGGTTGTCCAAGGTCTTGCTGAGGCTTTTGATATTCTCATCACTGAAAGCCTGGTTCAGGCGGAGCATGACATTGGTGGCAGTGGTGGTGATGTCGTCAGTTGAACTGAACAGTTTCGACAGCGCTGATTCCTTGGCGTAAATGCGTGGAACCGGCGTGCTTTCGGAAGGCACCAACGCCGGGCTCTTGGCGTTGTAGGATTTCAATTGAATCTGGGTGATGCCGGTCAATCCGACGAAAGCCAGCTTGGCTTCGGTGTCGACTTTGATTGGTGTGTCCGATTTGATGCGCACCCGGACCAGAACCTTGTTGGGGTCGGTCGGATCGATCTCCAGACGGCGCACTTCACCGACTGAGATTCCGTTGAACTGCACCGTACCGCCGATGCCCAGACCGGTTACCGCTTCCGAGAATACGACATCGTATTCGTTCCAGCTGCTGTCGGAGGCGAACTTGGCGGCCCACAACGCGAAGCCGACCAGCAGTGTCAGCACCACCAGTGTGAATACCCCGATCAGGACATGATTGGCACGAGTTTCCATTACAGCTTCTCCTGGGCATGTTCGGCAGCCCGCCCACGCGGCCCGTGGAAGTATTCCTGAATCCACGGATGGTCGAAAGCAGCGACTTCGTTGATCGGTGCGTTGACCAGAACACGCCGGTCGGCCAGCACCGCGACGCGGTCGCAGATAGTGTACAAGGTATCCAAATCGTGCGTAATCAGAAATACGGTCAGTCCGAGTGCGCGCTGGATGGAGAGAATCAACTGGTCGAAGCCGGCCGCCCCGATGGGGTCGAGACCGGCGGTCGGCTCATCGAGGAACAGCAGCGCCGGATCGAGCGCCAGTGCGCGGGCGATGCCGGCACGCTTGCGCATACCACCGGAAAGTTCGGCCGGCAGCTTCAGGGCGGCATCGGCGCTCAATCCTGCCAGCTGGATTTTGACCATGGCCAGATCGCGCATGACCGATTCCGGCAGCGTGCTGTGTTCCTTCAGCGGCACCATGACATTTTCGAGTACGGTCAGCGACGAGAACAATGCCGCATTCTGGAACAGCACGCCGGTATTTCCTTCAATGTACTCCCGGTTGGCAGCATCAGCTGAAAGTGCATCATGTCCGAGCACGCCGATACGGCCGGCCTGCGGGCGGTGCAGTGCCAGAATGCTACGCATCAGAACCGACTTGCCGGAGCCGGATCCACCGACCACACCGATGATCTCGCCCTGCCGGACCTGCAGATCAAGGTTCTCGTGCACGACGGAATCGCCGAAACGGTTGTTCAGTCCGGTGACGTCGATGATGACATCGCTAGTCACAGGTCAAGTTCCATGAAAAACATGGCAGCCAGCGCGTCAAGCAGAATCACCAAGGAGATCGACTGCACCACGCTGGAGGTGGTGTGTTCACCGACCGACTGCGCATTGTTTTTCACCTTGAAGCCCTCAAGACAGCCAATCAAACCGATGACCATGGCGAAGATGGGGGCTTTGCTCATACCGACCCAGAAGTGCCGCGGCGATAATTCGTTCTGCAGACGGGCGATGAACATCTCCGGCGAGATGTCGAGGTGCCAGACACAGACTGCCATGCCGCCGAGCAGACCGGCCATGGTGGCCAGAAAGGTGAGCAGCGGCAAGGTCAGCAATAGCGCCTTCAGGCGCGGCAACACCAATAATTCAATGGGATCCAGACCCATGGTGCGGATGGCATCGAGTTCTTCGCCGCTTTTCATCGAGCCGATCTGCGCCGTGAACGCGCTGGCGGTGCGGCCGGCGAGCAGAATGGCGGTCAACAATACGCCGAATTCGCGGAAAAACGCGACACCGACCAACTCGACGACCCAGAGCTGCGCGCCGAACTCGCTGAGAACGGTGGCGCCCAGAAATGCGACGACGGCGCCGACCATGAAACTCAGCAGCATCACCAGGGGAACGGCATTCAAACCGACGGCCTGCATGTGGAAGATGATGGACGTGACCCGCCAGTGTCGGGGATTGAGCAGGCTTTCCATCAGGCTGAGCAGGGTGCGTCCGAGGAAATCCAGAAAGATGAGAATGTTGGCGTAGGCATTGGCGACCCATCGACCGACAGCCTCCAGAATCCGGTACAGCAGTTTGTCGGCCGGCGGCGACGGGGGTAAGCTTGCGCCGGAATTCCGGACGGCTTCAATCAGGGCGGCATGTTCGGGCTTAGCGGCCAACGCCGTCGCTGGCAATCCGAGACGGGTCATCAGCGACAGCAGCAGCTGCGAGCCGCTGGCGTCGAGACGGGTAATGGCACGTGCATCCAGGGTCTGGACGTCTTTGCCGCTGCCGGCAATCAGATCCAGAAGGCGTTGGGCCTGACGGAAGGTCCAGTCACCGGAAACCAGCAGCCGGTCGGACTGTTGCGGATCCGGATGTAGTCCGGGTTCGGTATTGTCGTGCCATGTGGCCATCGGCATCACGGACATCCTGTGGGATATGCTCAGTTTATCGCAGATGGGCAAACAATAGCAGTTGTCCTACAATGCCCCATGACTCGGATATCCGCATAAGCATGACCGCTAACATCGCCCACGACCGCTTCCGCCAGCGCGTTGATTTCGTGCTCGAACTGGCGCGGCATCTGCATACGTCCGGAACCTCGGTGAATCGATTGGAAGGCGCGGTCGATCGGGTTTCCACCAAACTCGGCCTGCTGGTCAGCATCTGGTCAAATCCGACCGGGTTCATCATCAGCTTCCAGGATCCAGTACTCGGGCCACCGCATACGGTGACCCGGGTCATGCGTTTGAAGCCGGGAGACACCCATCTCGGGCGTCTGTCCGATGCCGATGCCATCGCCGAGCAGGTCATGGCTGGTACGCTGGATATCGCCAGCGGGCTGTCCCGGCTCAAAGCCATGGATCGCGAACCGAGCCGTGGCTATCGCATCGCATCGGTGGCTTGTTTCGGCATTGCTTCGGCAATGGTGGTCAGTCTGTTTCCACGTACCGGTTGGAATGATTTCGGCGTCGCCGCGCTGCTCGGCATGATGATCGGTGTGCTGGCTCAGTATGGCGAGCGCAAAGCACAACTGCATGATGCAATGGAGGCGGTCGCGGCGTTTTTGGTCACCTTGGCGGCATCGCTCATCGGCTGCTTCCTGGTGCCATTGAGCATCCAGCCGGTGGTCATTTCGGCGCTGATCATCATGATGCCGGGCATGATGCTGACATCGGCCATCAACGAACTGGCCAACCAGCAGCTGGTTTCAGGCAGTGCACGTTTCGCCGGTGCGATGACCGTTTTGATGAAGCTGACATTCGGCACCATTCTCGCGGCGCAGTTGGTCCAGCTCTCCGGCTGGCAGTTGCTCAGCAATGCCGGATCCTCGGTGCTACCGATTTGGATGCCTTGGGCGATACTCTTGCCCGGTGCGTTCGCATTGGCCGTGCTGTTCAAAACCCATCTGCGCGATATTCCGATTGCGATGGCGGCGGTACTGCTCGGCTACGGCGTGATGAAGGTCTGCGCTCTGGTGCCGGCCCTGACCACCGGTGACATTCCGGTCAGTGCCTTTCTTGCCGCATTTACGGTCACGGCGGTATCGAACCTGTATGCGCGCATTTTCAATCGTCCGGGCGCCCTGATCCGCGTTCCGGGCATCATCCTGCTGGTGCCGGGCAGTCTGGGCTACCGCACCCTCAATATTGCCTTTGCCCAAGATCTCGCCAGCAGTCTGGATCTGGCGTTTTCGCTGTTCGCGGCATTGATCGCGCTGGTCGCCGGTATTCTGTTCGGCAACCTTCTGGTGTCATCGCGCCGTTATCTTTAAGCCGGCGAGTCAGCCGGCAAGGCGGGCCATCAATTCGGCTTCGCTGAGGTTTTCCGAAGCTTCCGCGTTGCGGTGACGGTATTCCAGCGTGCCGGCCTGCAGGCCACGATCGGAAACCACCACGCGGTGCGGAATGCCGATCAGTTCGATATCGCCGAACATCGCGCCAGGGCGCAGACCACGGTCATCGAGGCAAACACTCAAACCTTTGGCCTGCAGATCGGCGTAAAGCTTTTCGGCGTAAGCGCTGACGGTGCCATCGTTTTTCGGATTGATCACGCACACGACGACCTGCCAGGGCGCCATGGCTTCCGGCCAACGGATGCCATTGGCATCAAAGTTCTGTTCGATCGCGGCGGCGACAATCCGGCTGACACCGATGCCGTAGCAGCCCATGAACATGACCTGGGCTTTGCCGTTCTGGTCGAGCACAGTGGCGTTCATGGCCTCGGCGTATTTCTGGCCGAGCTGGAACACGTGTCCGACTTCAATGCCACGAGCGATGGACAGAACGCCCTTGCCATCCGGCGACGGATCACCTTCGACCACATTGCGGATGTCGGCGATAACATCGGCCTCGGCCAGATCGCGGCCCCAGTTCACGCCTTGCAAATGGAAACCGTTGCGGTTGGCGCCGACGATGAAATCGGCCATTTGCGCGACTGTGCGGTCGGCAATCAGGTACACCGGTTTCAGCGGTTTGACCGGGCCGAGGAAGCCGGGTTGTGCGCCGAGGTATTCGGCGATTTCGGCGTCGTTGGCCATCCGGTAGTCGGCCAATCCGGACACTTTCGCCAGTTTAATCTCGTTGACGGCATGGTCGCCGCGCACCAAGGCTAGCGTGAAACCATGCTCGGAAATCAACGCAAGGCTTTTGACCGTGCGCGTGAGTGCGACCCCCAGCAGTTCGGCGACGGCTTCGCAGGTGGTCTGTGTCGGGGTTGCCGCATCGCGCAGGTCTTCGGAGGCCAGGTTGCGTTCGCTGCCAAGCGCAAGGGCCTCCGCCATTTCGATGTTGGCGGCGTAATCCGAGGCATCGGAAAAGGCGATGGCATCTTCGCCGGAATCGGCCAGTACATGGAATTCGTGCGAGGCGCTGCCGCCGATGGCACCGGTGTCGGCATTGACTGCGCGGAAACGCAGGCCGAGGCGGGTAAACACGCTGCTGTAGGTATCGAACATGACCTGATAGGTCTGCGCCAGGCATTCCGGGCTGAGATGGAACGAATAGGCATCCTTCATCAAAAATTCGCGTGCGCGCATGACGCCGAAGCGCGGGCGGATTTCATCGCGGAATTTGGTCTGGATCTGGTAGAAGTTCAGGGGCAGTTGTTTGTAGCTACGCAGTTCCTGACGGGCGAAATCGGTGATGACTTCTTCGTGGGTCGGGCCGTACACGTAATCGGCCTGCTTGCGGTCCTTGATTTTCAGCAGTTGCCCGCCGAATTTCTGCCAACGCCCGGTTTCCTCCCAAAGCTCCTTGGGCTGGATCGAGGGCATCAGCATTTCCAGGGCGCCGGCACGGTTCATTTCCTCGCGAACCACCGTTTCGATACGGCGTAGGATCCGAAGGCCAAGTGGGGTCCAGGTGTACAGACCAGATCCCAGTCGGCGGATCAAGCCCGCACGCAGCATCAGCTGATGACTGACGATTTCGGCATCGGCAGGGGTTTCTTTTGAGGTATGCAGATGGAACTGGGACAGGCGCATGGCGTAAATCACGTTTTTTCAAGCGTTTATTGTAAGGGTTAACGCCCGATTGCCCAAGCCATTTTTGGACAGGGGCCGCCGAAACTGGGTAAACTGGAGCCATGGAACCAAATCCCGCCCCGCAAAGCCCGCGCAACAAGCATATTTACCTGTTGCCCAACCTGCTGACCACCTGCGGCATGTTCGCCGGTTTTTACGCCATTCTCGCTGCCGCCAGTGGCCGTTTCGAAGCTGCGGCTGTGGCTATTTTCATCGCGGCGGTGTTCGATGGCATCGACGGCCGTGTGGCCCGACTGACCGGCACCAGCAGCGAGTTCGGCGTGCAGTACGATTCCTTGGCCGATCTGGTCAGCTTCGGCATGGCGCCCTCGCTGGTCATGTATCACTGGGCGCTGAGCAGCATGAAGTTGGACGGCACCCTGCTCGGCAAAGTCGGCTGGGCCGCCGCTTTCCTCTACGCCGCCTGCGCTGCGTTACGACTGGCCCGTTTCAATACCCAAGTCGGCTCGGTCGACAAGCGCTGGTTCATCGGCCTGAACAGTCCGTCCTCGGCCGGCATGATGATGTCTTTCGTGTGGGCGATGAATGAATTCGGCTGGCAAGGCACGGAGTTGCGTTACCTTGCATTGGCGCTGACCGTGGTCTGCGGATTGCTGATGGTGTCGCGCTTCCGCTATGCCAGCTTCAAGGGCTCCGGGCAGCCGAAAGAGCGTGAAGACCGCATTCCGTTCGGCATGGCCTTGGTCGTGGTCGCGGTTCTGGTGGCCTTGTTCATTGACCCGCCGCGGGTGTTGTTGCTGGTGGCAGGCTCCTATGCCATTTCCGGCCCGCTGTATTGGCTGTGGCTGAAACTCAAACCGAAATCCACTGCGGCCTGAATATGTTCAGCCGTTTGGAGCGCGAGCGTCTGCAGGCCATGGGATTGACCGTGTATCAATCGGTGGTGTCCGCACCTGAAGCGTCATCGGCAACGCTCGCCGCTAAAGCCGAATCCGAATTCTGGCAGACCCGACTTGGCCTGAATATCCGCCGTTACGCCGAAGGCATCGATACCGCAGCCTTGCCGGCATCGGTGACGGGTGCCGAGGGCAAGAAATTGGTCTGGAACATCATCCGGTCACTGCGCATTGGCCGATGAGTGCGCAGAAAGCAAGCGACCCGCAGCTGCGTCTGATCAAGCAGGCCGATGTCGATGCGGTGATGTCGGTTGAAAACCGCGCTTATCCCTTTCCGTGGACGGCCGGTATCTTCCGGGACTGCCTCTATGCCGGCCACGAGTGTTGGCTGCTGGAAGGACAATCCGGAATCATCGGCTACTTCGTGATGAGTTGTGCGGCCGGCGAAGGGCATCTGCTGAATCTGTGCGTGGCGCCCGAGCATCAGGGCCATGGCCAGGGCCGGCGTCTGCTGCGGCAAGTGTTCGAAGTGGCGCGCTGGCACCGTCTGCAGCGGCTGTTTCTCGAGGTCAGGCCGAGCAATCCCAATGCCATTGCCTTGTATGAAAGCGAAGGCTTCAATGAAATCGGCAAGCGGCCGAATTACTACCCGGCTGCCAAGGGCCGCGAAGACGGCATCGTGATGGCCATCGAGCTGCAGGAGTTCGATTTCACGGCCTAGGGGCGCAGCGCACAACCCCTTGCATGATCATCCCAATTTTTGCAATTGCGCGGCCAGTGCGCTTTGCTGTGCCTGCCAATCGGCCAGTCGCTGGCGTTCCTGATCCACCACTGCGGGCGGCGCATTGGCCACGAAGGTATCGCTGGACAGCTTGCCGCGGCATTTTCCGATTTCGCCTTCGATACGCTTGAGCTCTTTGGCCAGACGTGATTTCTCGGCATCCAGGTCGATCAGACCCGCCAAGGGGATGAACACCTGAAGTTCACCGACCAAGGCCGTCGCTGCGGCCGGCGCTTCGCCGGACAGTTCATCGATGGATTCCAGGCGTGCGAGGAATTTCAAGGCGGCTTCGGCGTTGGCCATGCGCTTGCGGTCGTCGATCTGACGGGATTGCCACAGCAAGGGGATGGTTTTACCCGGGGCGATGTTCATTTCGCTGCGGATGCGGCGGATGTTGCCGACCACGGCCTTCAGCCATTCGATGTCGGCAACAGCGCCGGTATCGGTGTTGCCGAAATCCGCGGCTTTCGGGTAACTGCAGGTACTGATGCTATCGCTGTTGATGCCGAGTTTCGGCGCAATGGCGTGCCGGATTTCCTCGGTGATGAACGGAATCACCGGATGCAGCAGACGCAGTGTCGCTTCCAGTGCGAACAGCAGGGTATGACGCATGCTGTCGGCGGCGGCTTTGTCGTCACCGGCCAGTGCCGGTTTGGCAAATTCCAGGAACCAGTCGCAATAGGTGTTCCAAGTGAATTCATAGAGTGCCGTGCTGGCCAAATCGAAACGGTATTCGGTGAAATGGAGTTCCACCTCGCGGCTGGTTTGGGCCAATTGCGCCAGCAGCCAGCGTTCGGCCTGCGAGCTTGCCGGCGGTGCGCCATACGTCGAAAAATCCTCACAATGCATCAGCACGAAGCGCGCCGCATTCCACAATTTGTTGCAGAAGTTCTTGTAGCCTTCGGCCCGGTTGAGGTCGAACTTGATGTCGCGGCCATGCGTGGCCAGCGAGGCGAAGGTGAAGCGCAGCGCATCGGTACCGAAGGCCGGAATGCCGTCGGCGAATTCCTTCTGGGTGGCTTTACGGATTTTCTCGGCCATCTGCGGCTGCATCAGGCCCTGTGTGCGTTTTTCCACCAAGGCATCGAGCGTGATGCCGTCGATGATGTCGATCGGGTCGAGGATGTTGCCTTTCGATTTCGACATCTTCTGGCCGTCTTTGTCCCGCACCAGGCCGGTGATGTACACATGCTTGAACGGCACGCGGCCAGTGAAGTGATCGGTCATCATGATCATCCGGGCGACCCAGAAGAAAATGATGTCGAAACCGGTGACCAGTACCGAGGTCGGCAGGCGCTTGTCGTATTCCAGCGCGGCCATGGCCTGTTCATCCGGCCAGCCGAGTGTGGAGTGCGACCACAGCGCCGAACTGAACCAGGTTTCCAGCACGTCGTTGTCACGGGTTAACGCGGTTGCTTCGGCAATGCCGTGCTTGTTGCGAACTTCCGATTCAGTGTGGCCGACGAAAATGTTGCCCTCGGCATCGTACCAGGCCGGAATGCGGTGACCCCACCATAGTTGGCGCGAAATGCACCAGTCCTGGATGTTTTCCATCCAGTGCCGGTAGGTGTTGATCCAGTTCTCCGGCACGAATTTCACCGTGCCGTTCTCAACCAGCTCAAGGCCGCGCTTGCCAAGCGTGTCCATTTTCACGAACCATTGGTTGGTGAGATAGGGCTCGATGATCTGACCGGTTCGGTCGCCGCGCGGCACCTGCAGTTTGTGCGGTTTTTCCTCCACCAGCAATTCAGCTTCGGTCAGGTCGGCCAGTACCGCTTTGCGCGCGGTCTTCACATCCAGCCCGCGGTATTTTTCCGGCACGGCATCGTTCAGATGCGCGTCGGGGGTCAGGATGTTGATCATCGGCAGGCCGTGGCGCTGGCCGACTGCATAGTCGTTGAAGTCATGCGCCGGCGTGACTTTGACCACACCGGTACCGAATTCACGATCCACGTAATCATCGGCGATGATTGGAATCTCGCGATCGGTCAACGGCAGCTTCACGGTCTTGCCGATCAGATGCGCGTAGCGTTCGTCTTCCGGGTGCACCATGACCGCGGTGTCGCCGAGCAGGGTTTCCGGGCGGGTGGTGGCCACGGTCAGGGTTCCGCTGCCATCGGCCAGCGGGTAGGCGATGGACCACAGGAAACCGTTTTCCTCTTCGCTGACCACTTCCAGATCGGAGATGGCGGTCTTCAGCACCGGATCCCAATTCACCAAACGCTGCCCGCGATAAATCAGACCTTCGGCATGCAGGCGCACGAAGGTTTCGATCACCGCGTCCGACAGCCCCTCATCCATGGTGAAGCGTTCGCGGCTCCAATCACCGGACGTACCGAGTCGACGCATCTGCCGGGTAATGGTGTCGCCGGATTGCTGTTTCCATTCCCAGACTTTTTCGATGAATTTGTCGCGGCCGAGCGTGTCGCGGGTTTGACCCTGACCGGCTTGGGCCAGATTGCGGTTGACCACCATTTCGGTGGCGATGCCGGCATGATCGGTGCCCATCTGCCAATGCGTGTCGAAGCCGTTCATGCGGTGGTAGCGGATCAATGCATCCTGCAGGGTGTGCTGGAAGGCATGACCCATGTGCAGGGTGCCGGTCACATTCGGTGGCGGCAACATGATGGTGTACGCCGAGCCGTGACCGGATGGCGTGAAGCAGCCGGTGTTTTCCCAGTGCGCGTACCATTTGCCTTCAAACTGGCTCGGATCGAAACTTTTATCCATGACGGGCGGCAAGCAAATGCTTGTTTTTAGTAAAGAATGAGACCTCTAGACTAGCAAATCCGCGGCTTTTCCGAAAGCCGCGGTTGCTCTGCGCCAGTAAAATCAAGCCGCTATTGAGCCTTCACGGGCCGACTGCTACGCTTCTGGCTTCCATTTGCCGCCAGGTGCTGCGCGCGATGCTCGCTTTCGAAGACCGCTTTACCCGTTACTTTCCCGCCGATGCCGCTACCGGCCGGGATCCGCGCGCGGTACAAAATGCCCTGTATTCCCGTGTGGAACCGGAGCCGGTCAATCATCCGAAGTTGTTGCTTTGGTCTGATGAAGTGGCGGCACTTCTGGGCTTATCAGCGCATGCGGGATCAAGCGATGCGATGCGCGATGTGCTGGCCGGCAATGCCGTGGTCGACGGCAGTGTGCCGTATGCCACCGTGTATGGCGGACACCAATTCGGGCATTGGGCCGGGCAACTCGGTGACGGACGCGCCATCAACCTCGGCGAAATCGGGGGCTACACCCTGCAACTGAAAGGCGCCGGCCGCACACCGTTCTCGCGCCATGCCGACGGCCGCGCCGTGCTGCGCTCGAGCATCCGGGAATTCCTGTGCAGTGAAGCCATGCACCATCTCGGCATTCCGACCACGCGTGCGCTGTCGCTGATCGGCACCGACAGCAGCGTGGTGCGGGACATGTTTTATGACGGACACCCCGAACAAGAGCCCTGCGCGCTGGTTTGCCGGGTGTCGAAAAGTTTTCTGCGCTTCGGCCACTTCGAGCTCTTGGCCCAGCGCGGCGAGCTCGATCTGCTCCGGTGTTTGGCTGCTTACACGCTGAGCCCGTCTGATGCGAATGCCGCTGCCGCAACACCGGAGGCCGTCGCCGGTCTGTTCGATCGAATCTGTCGGGACACGGCCGCATTGATCGCCCGCTGGATGGCGGTCGGCTTCGTGCACGGGGTGATGAATACCGACAACATGTCGATGCGGTCGGAAACCATCGATTACGGACCGTATGGCTGGCTGGAGAAATACGATCTGCAGTGGACGCCCAACACTACCGATGCCGAGGGCCGCCGTTATTGTTATGGCAACCAGCCGGCTATTGCGCAATGGAATCTTTCACGCCTAGGCAACGCTTTGTATCCCCTGATTGACGATGTCGAACCCTTGCAGAACAGCCTTACGGCCTTCAATCAGGAATTCCATAGCCAATGGAACCGTTTGCTCGCCGCTAAACTCGGTCTGAGGGCCGAAGTGTTGCATGCCAACCCGCTATGCTATCAGCAACTGGTGCATGTGCTCAGCGCGCTGGACATGGACTTCAACCTGTTTTTCGACGCGCTGACCCGTATTGCCGTCCGCGACGCGGACTGCAGCAGCTCCGAATCCGTGCAGGCGCTAATGGCCGTCAGCTACGCGGAAACCCCGGATGCTGCGCCCTTGCAAACTTGGCTGCAGCTTTACCGGAGCCTGCTTAAGGAATCGGCACTTGCCGACCGCGGGTCTTCGATGCGTGCCGTCAATCCGGTATTCATTCTGCGCAATCATCTGGTGCAGGATGTCATCGATGCGGCGCATGCCGGGGACATGCAGCCGCTTCAGGACATTTTCGTGCGTCTGAAAACGCCGTATGCCGATGCCGCCGATGATGTCCGCTGGGTCAGGAAATGCCCGCCGGAATCCATGCACCGGGCCGGGTGTTCGATGCTCAGCTGCAGCTCCTGAGGCTTAAAGGCGCGGCGGTTGGCCTGGTGGTGGCGGGGGTGGTGAGGGCGGCCCGATTGGCGGTACCGCATTCGGCACGGGGCTGGGTCCGGTCGGCCGTGCCGACGGTGGCGCATTCGGCCAACGTACCGGACCGGTCAGCCGTTGCCAGGACTTGCCGCCGTCCACGCTGGTCTTCACCACCTGCAGCGCGGTTTGCCCGAAGAAGCTGATGCTGTAAAGCATCAGGACTTTGCCATTGCGCGAATAGGCCGGCTGCCACCAGGCCTGGCTGAGTTCAGGGTAATTGGTGAGGTCCCAGGTCTTGCCGCCGTCACGGGTGAATGACAATCCGGTTTTCTTCGTGGAAAACACCGCGCCCTGATAGCTGAAGCCGTTCTGCGCGTCGTGGAACTCGGGCAAGCCGAGAAAACGGCTGAATGCGGCCGGCGTCCAGGTTTTCCCGTAATCACGGCTCTCGTAAGGACTCACCGCGATGGTTTTGGCGCAGGAACAGCGCAACACGCCGTCACCCGAAAGTTTGGTTAGAGCGATGCTTCCGGGTGGGTCACGCAGTTCACTGGTGCCGCTGGCCAGATCAATCACCGCGAGTTTGCGGCTCGGCAGGGTCAACACCAAGGTGCCATTGTGATGGAACAGTTCCGGCTGGGCGCCTGGCAGACCGGTCCAGGTCGCGAACACCAATGGGAAATCGCCGATTTTCCGCCACTCCCCACCGGAAGCCTTGCCGCGGTAGAGCGATACGGCCTCGTTTTTCTGAAGAGTAAACGCCACCTCGTCATCGCCGATGACCACGGCGTTGGTGGTCAAGCCGAAAGGCAAGCCTTCGCTGCGGTCGACCCAGGTCATCCCGCCGTCTGCCGAATAACGCAGCATGCCGGCTTCACCGGTGGTGAATAGATGTCCGCCCGCCAGTTCGCGCACCGAGGTCACCATCAGGTCATGTCCCGTATCGAGCAACTCCAGCGCGCCGCCGGGCCGGTAGCGTTTGATCATGCCGTTGTGCGAGCTGAAATAAAACCCGTCTTCGCCGAAGTCGGTCGCGCCCAGCATGCCGTAACTGCGGGCCTTCATCTGGATGCGGCTCATCTCTGCGGTCGCGGTCTCGGTTCCGTGCCAGCCGCTGTCCAGGCTTGCCGCGAAGGACGATAACGCCGGGTAGGCGCCCAACATGTGTTTGGCTTCTTTGGCCTCGGGGCGGTGATTCCAGCTCCAGTAGTTGCGGAATGCATTTGGATTGGTGCTGTAACTGTTTGAAAGCATCGCCAGCGCGATAGTGCCGAGATAGCGGACGCGGCCGGTACTGATTTCAAATTCCGGCATGTCCATCGGCGCGGGCAAAGCTGGATCCGCGCAGAGCATCTTGCAGTCCACCGCCTGGAAATCCACGAAACGGTAACGCCCCGGCGGCAAAGCGCCCAGGTACGAGCGCGTGGTCCGGAAGCCGTTGCTGCTGCCTTCGAGAAAGTAGACGGTCTTGCCATCGGATCCGGATGGAATCACCGAGATCTGCGGAATCAGGGCACCGGGGAACACCGTCGGAAAGTCATTACTGAGCTGGAACAGTACCGCGCCTTGGCCGCCGGCCAGCACTTCTTGGACCGGCGGCGTTTTGGCGTCAAGCGCCGGACATAGGCCGAGCAGGAATACGGCAAGCAGAGTACGCAGTATGTTGACCATCCCCATGGTTCAGTGTTCAAAGCGCCGCGAAGGCATCGCGGCTGATGTTTTCCGGTTCGCCCTCGGTGCAGTGCACCTCGTCTTCGATGCGCACACCGCCATAGGGCATCAGCTGTTCGACTTTGGCCCAATTCACCGCTTTGGCTTCCGGACGGGTTTTCAGATCAGCCAGCAACATCGGAATGAAATACAGGCCGGGCTCGATGGTGACCACCATGCCTTTTTCCAGCGTGCGGGTCATACGCAGGAACGGATGGCCGTCGGGGCGCGGAATCAATGCGCCGTTTTCATCGCTGAAGCCGGCCACATCATGCACCTGCAGGCCGATCGGATGGCCCAGACCGTGCGGATAGAACACCGAACTCACGCCTTTCTCCAGCATGCTGCCCGGATCCATGTCGACAATGCCAAGGTCGCGCAGTACACCACCGAGACGCAGATGCGTTTGCAGATGCAGGCCACGGTAATCGGTTCCGGCGCGGACCTGTGCACACAGGGCCTGCTGCTCGCTGTCGACGGCCGCAATCAGCTGTTCGTAGAGTTCGAAACCATTGCCGTAGGTCCGGGTGATGTCGGCCGCATAGCCGTTGTATTCGGCGCCGGCATCAATCAGCAGCGAGCGGTGGTGTGCCGGTTTATTGAAGCTCTTGTACTGGTAATGCAGGGTCGCACCGTTTTCATTCAAGGCCACGATGTTGTTATAGGGCACATCGTTGTCGGTATGTCCGGCGGCGGCGAGGAAAGCGGCATTGATTTGGGCTTCGGACCCGCCGGCGCGGAACGCCTGCTCGGCGGCGACATGGCCGCGCACGGCTTTGGCCTGGGCTTTGCGCATCTGTTCCATCTCGTAGGCCGTTTTATAGGCACGGTGGTAATGCAGATAAGCCAACAGACCGGCCGGATTGTTCGGAACAAACGCGCCGACCGCGGCGTCGGCTTCACCGATGATGGCGCTGCGGGAAGGATCGGGCAGATGCGCAGTGGCCTCATTGGCGTCACCGATGATGCGGATATCGAAATGCTCGACCCACTCGCCCTGCGGCGCGCTGGGTGGCACATGCCAATAATCATCCGGCTGGAAATACACCAGCACCGGTTTCTTGCCGGGCGTGAAGGCAATCCAGCTGTTCGGATGCTGGCACAACGGCAGCCAATATTTGAACTGCGGGTTGGCCTTGAATGGATAAGGGGAGTCATCGAGGAAGCGGATTTTCTCGATGCCTGCCGCGATGACCAGATGCTCATGTCCGGAGCGTGCCAAGGCGGCCTCGGCAATGCCGGTGATGGTATCGAGATGATTTTTATAACTGCTCATTGCGCGGTTTCCATATGTTGCTTGGTCGTGGATGTTCAGACGTACTGGCTGCCCGGCTCGGCAACCCATGCGCGCAGACGGTTGCGATCATCCTTGCTGATATCGATGAAGCGAAAACCAATCAGTATGCTTCCACTGGCGTCATCGGTGGTGCTCCAGAGCTCATGCAGACCGGCTTTGATCGGTGAAACTTCGCCATGCGAGAACTGCAATTCGCTTTGGAACAGGGCATCGGCGCATACGGCCTGTTCGGCATTCAGCATCATGCCTGATTCGGACAGATCAATGACCATGCCGAGGCGCTGGCCGGTCATGGCATCGATGACCGTAATCGGACTGTCGGCCTTGCGCCGCTGGAGGCGCCGAGATTCGTCAGACATCGTTCTTGTCCTGTCCGCCGGGAAGGAAAGAGCGCAGCGAAGCGATCATGTTTTCGAAGGCATGCTCGAAGACGCCCTGTTTGTTTTCCTGTTGGATCCATACGCGCCCTTCGGAAATGGCAACCGCAAGCTCTTCCAGTAGCAATTCCGCGGTCTTGTGGCCACGCTGGTTGACGAAAAGGGCATTGTGGGTAATCCGGCTCAGCCAGGTCAGTTTCGCCCGGCTGGGACGGCTCGCGCCGGGCTCAAGGAATTCGAACCAGGTGCCAATCGGGACATCCTTGAGCTGGTCAACCAGCGCTTTCTGTTCCTCATCGAGATCGAAGGCATCTCGGCTCGGGGTGCGCGTACTCTCACCGAGCCGCGGTTTCTCGGTCAGCTCCGGTTCCGGCGCCTCGGAGTTGCGTTCGATCAGGTTGACGGCGATCTTGGCGGCTTCTTCCTCGTGGTAGCCCACCAGGGAAAGCGACTGCTGAATTTGCAATTTAAGCTGTTCGATCAATTCATTGCTGAGGTTGTTGGCGGCAGGCTCGTTGGCCTTGATGATGGACTCTGCGATTTGCTTCTGGCCCTGCCAGTCTTCCGATTCGGCACCGTTGCGCAGCTCGGTCAGCGCCATCACATCGGCCCAAGCTTCATTGAGCATGGCTTTGGTGTAGGCCGGGATGTCGTGCTCGGCCATCAGACCGGACATCGTTTGCTCGGCCCGGTCACGTGCGATACGCAGTTTTTCCTTGGCTTTGGAAACGTCGATCTGTCGGCGTTCGGCGGCTTCGGCTTTCTTAATCAGGCTCTGCAGAAGACGGTTGGTTTCTTCATAGGCGGCCAACAACTGGCGGCTGTCCCCGTCGAAATCCTTGACCGTATTGCCGATGATGCCGGCCAAACTGCCCTGCAAGCCGTCATCGTTATCGCTTCCTTCCAGCCAGTTGAAACCGGCATCGGCAAGAATGTTCAGCATCTGCCGGGCCGGGTGCACGCGGTCGCTGAAGAAGGACTTATCGCGCATCACCACCCGAATCAGCGGCGTCTGCATCATGCTGATCAGCTGTGCCGTCGGTGACCCCGGACTGATACTCTTCATGGCGTCGTCCATCAGCAGCGCTGCCAGATCGATGGCATCACTGTCTTCCGGATCAAGCGTCAGTTCGTGGTCCGGCGTTGACTGGTTGCGTAGTCGGGCAATCAAATCGAGCTTCAGGTGCTGAATGCTCGGCCCCGTATCGGGATTGCTGACCGCATTGCGTTGGAATTCGTCGAGAATGCCGCTGATCTGCTCATCCGAGGCGGCGACCATGTCATCACTTTCGCCGGTGTTTTTTCCACCCAGATAGGTGTTTGAGAAGGAGTTGAGTTTATTCAGTAGCTGCTTCCGCCGTGCCAGCAGATGCTGCAATTTGCTGAAGCTTTCTTCCACGGTCCCCGTCGATTTCTTCGAGGTATCGGCATCCGGAAACAGCTTGTAGATCTTGGCCCCCGAGTGCTCCTTGGCCGGACCGGCCGTCGAATCGTCGGCTGGTGCAGCCGCCACGCGCTTGTTGCGGAGTTCGGGATTGCGGAACGGAACATAGGTAAAATTCGGCAGTACGCCCTTGCCGGCGAGAAAGGCATTGCAGGCATGCAGCAATTCGGCGTAATGGCCGAGCACATGCCGGTCGAACAGGTGGTAGAGCTGGCGGGTGTCATCCGGGGCAAGCCCGAGACAGGTCAAGGCGCTACGGAAGCTGTGGCAAATCCGTTTCGGGCCATACGGTACCTGCTCGTAATTGTAAGCCGGGCCTGCGGACAGCACCCCCAGGCGTTGCGCCAGTAGAAACAGCTCGAAACTGTTCTGTGACTCGCAACGGGCCGCCATGTTGGACTGCATCTGATCGAAATCGGCATCATCGACATCCAGCAGGTGCAATTCCGAGGCCGCCTCCGCGCC
Organism: Arenimonas sp.; assembly: GCF_044353605.1. Classification (GTDB taxonomy): domain Bacteria; phylum Pseudomonadota; class Gammaproteobacteria; order Xanthomonadales; family Xanthomonadaceae; genus Arenimonas. The sequence continues at coordinate 104,447 of NZ_JBILBO010000002.1, forward strand.
GGTTCCGGGTTGCGGTACCGGACCATTCCTGCGGCGGATATCGGCCAATTGCTGTTCCAGGCTGGCCAGGAACTGCGGAATGAAATCATGCCGGGTGCGCTTGAGATTGCGCAGACTGCCGAACTGCTCGGTCTGTTGTTCGCCACGCCCGTGTTCGGCGTTCTTGAACAACAGGTCCTCGAATTCATTCAGTGCCGCCTGCAGCTGGCGTTCGAAAAAATCCGAGCCCAGATCGAGCAGGCCGTCGCACAGGACGAGCACGCGTGGCGGCAGACCTGCCTGATGCAGACTGCGCGTGTGATGGTCGGAATTTCCTTGGTTCATGAGTGCCCTTGACTTACGCCTTCATAGCATAACCCAGACCGCCCCCGATTCAAGGGGGCGCCGGTGGGTCACTCCGGAAGGTAGTTCAGGCGCAGAAACAGGCTTCGTCCAGGCGTGGCGTAGCCGTCCACCAACCGGTAGTCACGGTCGGCCAGATTTTCGAGCCGGCCTTCCAGCCGCCATCGCACGGCCATCGGCCAGCTCGCGGTTAGATCGATCCGTCCGTAACCGGGCAGCTCGTTGCCGAAGTCCGGTCGCTTTCCGGTGCCGCTGACTTCCAAGCCCAGTTCAGCACCGCCATCGAAACGGTAGCGGACATCGACCAGCCCTTTGATTTTCGGCCGGCGCAGCAAGGCGTTTCCGGTGCTCTCATTCACGGCTTGGGTCCAAGTGCCTTGCGTCCGCCATTGCCAGGCACCTGCGGTTCCGCTCAGTTCCGCCTCGGCGCCGCTGATACGCGCCTGCTGGATGTTGATGGCCTGATTGTTGACGCCTTCGAAGGCGATCAAATCATCGATGCGGCTGCGGTAGGCGGAGAATTCAGCGCGCAACGTGCCCGACAGGGCATGGCTGTAGCCGATTTCCAGACTCTGCGAACGTTCCGGATCCAGATTCGGGTTGCCGCCAAAGCTGCCGAACAACCCGGGATAGTAAAGCTCGTTGAAATTCGGCGCACGGAAGCCTTGGCCCCAGCTGGCACGCCAGTGGCTGTCGGGGGATACCTGCAACACCCAGGCCGCACTCGAAGTAATCCGGCTGCCGAACTGGCTGTTGTCATCCCAGCGCGTGGCCAACTCGATGGTCTGACGGCCGTAGCTGCCGTTCCAGACGCCGAACACGCCATGGTTGTCGCGGGTTTCCTTGAACTCCGGCCCACTCCAACCGTTTGAATAGCCCGATTCTTTGGAGGCATTGAGTCCGAATGCGGCGGTGCCATTAGAAAGGGTCACCGTATTGGACCAATCCAGACTTTTCCGGCGACTGCCGTACACGCTGGCATAGGCGGGGGTGTCGAGTTTTTCATAGGACTCGCCGAGGCTGAGCTTGTGCTGCCACATGGGGTTCAATGCGCCGCTGAGTGCGAGATTCCAGCTGTGGTTGTCGGCCTGCGTGCGGCCCTGATCGAACTCGACATCGCCGCGGGTGGCGATGCCGGTGAAGGCCAGATTTTGCGAACCAATGCGGGTTCCAGCCTGCAGTGCCGTGTGTTCGTTGCGGTAGCCGTCATGATCCGAATCGTAACTCCAGACATTGTCCGGGGTAGTTGCCGAGAAGCCGTCGAAGGTATCAAAACCGGCGCTGACGGCGAAACGGCTGTTGTCACTGGCGATGCCGGTACCCGCATCCAGACCGGCGCGGCGGTAGCTGCCCAGGCGCATTTCAGCATTCGCACTGTCCGGAGCCCGGGTGAAAATCTGGATGACGCCGGACAGGGCATCCGAGCCCCAGACCGAAGCGCGCGGACCGCGCACGATTTCGATGCGCTCAATCAATGCCAGCGGCAGATGGGCGAAATCGAACAGGCCCTGCGTCGCCGAGTTGACGCGCATGCCGTCAATCAGAATCAGGGCATGGTTGGAGTTGCCACCGCGGATGAAAATCGAGTTCTGCGAGCCGCTGCCGCCGGTGCGGACCACGTCGATGCCGGTCTGCTTGCCGAGCAGGTCGATCACATCGATCGAGCGGCTGGCTTCGATATCGGCGCGTTCGAGTACGGTGATGCTGTGGCCGGCATCGCCGGCCGCCTGCGCGATGCGGTTGCCGGTGACCTGGACACGGTCGAGATTGCGGGCTGCATCTTCGGCGGCTGCCTGCAGAGTGAATAATAGGGCGGAGGATAAAACGGTGAAGCGGATCGGGGATGTCATGAAGGTTCCTGTTGTGGTGCGCACCCGCGCCACACGCTGAAGAGGAACCGACGAAACCATTGCACGGCAGAACGCCGCAGACAATAATTCGGCCGCGCTGCCCTCCGCAACGTGCAAAAGACGGTGCATGGGCACCGCCGCTGTCTTCAAGCCGGTCTCCGGACTGGTCAGTGCCGCCGCCATCCGCCTTCCCAGTTTCCCAGTGGCTTTGTGGATGACTTACCTGACTTACCGTTGCGGGGGCAGTGTTGGATTCGCACCAACTTCCCGAACACTTGAAATGGGGAAAGTATAGCAATGGCGTGAAGGTTTTGTGTAGGAATTTTTAGTGTAGAAATAAGCCCATGACATCATTGGCAAAACGCATACCCAATTCGGTAGGCTTCGCCCATTCGCCGGAAATTTCCAGCCAGCCGCGCTGCGCGGCTTCATCTAATTGCGCTGCGATTGATTCACGGTCCAGTCCGGTGCGTACTTCGAAATCGGCCAGTGAAAAGCCGTCCACCAAGCGCAGTGCATTGAGCATGAAATCGAATGGCCGGTTCTCCGGCAACACGAATTCATCACCGCCGATTCCGGCTTGCGTGCCTGCACTGGCGATGTAGGTTTCCGGGTGCTTCGGTTTCCAGCGCCGCAGGATGCGTCCATCGTGCCCGCTGCTGATCTTGCCGTGGGCGCCGGCGCCAATGCCGAGGTAATCGCCGTAGGTCCAGTAATTCAGGTTGTGCTGACAGCGCCGGCCTTCGCGGGCGTAGGCGGAAACTTCGTATTGGCTGAAGCCGGCCTCGGCCATGCGCGCAATGAAGGCTTCCTGCATGTCCCAGGCGTCGTCCATTTCCGGAATGCCGGCCGGCGGTTTGGCCGCGAACAGGGTGTTTGGTTCCAGCGTCAGCTGGTAATGCGACAGATGCTGCGGATTCAGCGCGAGGGCCTGCTCGACATCATTCAGCGCTATAGCCAAGGTCTGCTGGGGCAGGGCATACATCAAATCAAGATTGATGTTGGCAAAGCCGGCATCCTGCGCGCTGATGACCGCCGCCCGCGCCCGCTCGGCATCGTGGATGCGGCCCAGGCGCTCCAGACAGCCGTCATCGAAACTCTGCACGCCGAAACTCAGGCGGTTCACGCCGGCCGCGAGATAACTGGTGAAGCGGTCGTGCTCGGCGGTGCCGGGATTGCATTCCAGGGTGATTTCGCAGTTCGGCGCGAAGCGCAGCCGTGAATTGGCCATGCTCAGGATGTCGCCGATGGCCGCGCCGGAAAACAGGCTGGGCGTACCGCCGCCGAAAAAAACGCTGGTGATGGTGCGGCCCCAGACCAGAGGCAGATCCTGCTCCAGATCGCGGGTCAGCGCTGCGATGTAGTCGGCCACCGGCAGTTCGGCTTTCTGCCCGTGCGAGTTGAAATCGCAGTACGGACATTTCTTCACGCACCACGGAATGTGGATGTACAGCGCCAACGGCGGCGGCACCAGCTCAGGCATGTTTGGCCAATCGCGCCTGCAGGGCGGCCAGGGCACGGCCGCGGTGGCTGATGCAGTTTTTGAGTTCGGCCGGCACCTGCGCGGCGGATTGCTTGAGCTGCGGATCCCAGAAGATAGGATCGTAACCGAAACCGTTTTTGCCCAAGGGCGCATCCAGAATTTCACCGTGCCAGACGCCTTCGGCGATGACCGGCTGCGGATCTTCGGCATGCGCGAGCAGGACGATGCAGCAGTAGAAACGGGCGCTGCGCACGGGATTATCCAGTGCCGCCATTTCGTTCAATACTTTCGTGATATTGCCTTGAGCATCGCCATGCACGCCGGCGTAGTGCGCGGAAATCAATCCGGGCGCACCGTTGAGGGCGTCGATAATCAAACCCGAATCGTCAGCCAGCGACGGCAGTGCGGTCTGCCGACAGGCGTTGCGTGCTTTGAGTAGAGCGTTCTCGACAAAGGTATAGCCGGTTTCCTCTGCGTCCGGAAATCCGAAGTGCCCCTGTGGGATTCCGGCGATGCCGGCCGCTTCCAGAATCGGCAGCATCTCGGCCAGCTTGCCTTTATTGGAGGTGGCGATGACCAGTTTCATGCCCGCAACTCCAGCAGGTCCCAGCGGTTGCCGTAAAGATCCTCGAACACCGCTACGCTGCCGTAGGGTTCATGCCGCGGTGATTCGCAGAATTTAACGCCGCGTTCCAGAAACAGGGCATGGTCGCGGGCGAAATCGTCGGTGTGCAGGAAATAGCCGACGCGGCCGCCGGTCTGCTTTCCAATGCAGGCACGCTGCATGTCATTGGCGGCCTTGGCCAGCAATATTGCAGTCTGCGCGCCCGGCGGTGCGACCAAGACCCAGCGTTTGCCATCCTCACGCGGCGAATCCTCGCGCAGTTCGAAGCCGAGCATGCCGGTGTAGTAGGCGATGGCGCGGTCGTAGTCATCGACGACCAGAGCAAAGGCGCCGATGTGCGAACTCATGCGTCCAGCGCGTTCTGCTGAAGCGAAAGCAGTTCATCGATGCCTTTGCCGGCCAGGCCGAGTAGGGCGTTCAGATGCTCACGCGAAAATGCTTCGCCTTCGGCAGTGCCCTGCAGCTCGATGAATCCGCCTTTGCCATCCATCACCACATTCATATCGGTATCACACTGCGAATCCTCAGCGTAGTCCAGATCGAGCACCGGCTGGCCCTGGTAGACGCCGACCGAAACCGCGGCGACCTTGCCGGTGAGCGGATTATCGGTGATCAGACCTTTGCGCTGACAGTGCGCGATAGCATCGCACAGGGCGATATAGGCGCCGGTGATGGCGGCGGTGCGGGTGCCGCCGTCGGCCTGAATGACATCGCAGTCGAGGGTGATGGTGCGTTCGCCGAGTTTCTTGCGGTCCACGCAGCTGCGCAGGGCGCGCCCGATCAAACGCTGGATTTCCAGTGTGCGTCCACCCTGTTTGCCGCTGCTGGCTTCACGGTTCATGCGGTCGTTGGTCGAGCGCGGCAGCATGCCGTATTCGGCAGTGATCCAGCCTTCGCCCTTGCCACGCAGGAATCCGGGTACGCGGTTCTCGACACTGGCGGTGCACAGCACCTTGGTGTCACCGAAACAGATCAGTACCGAGCCTTCCGCATGCTTGGTGTAGTTCCGCTGGATGCTGACGGTTCGGAGCTGGTCGGCGGCGCGTGCGCTGGGTCGTGTCATGGGGTTTCTGCAATTCGCATCGGAGGGGCAAATAGATTACCATTCTCCTTCACTCCCACGCTGAAGTAGACCGTATGATCCGCAGCATGACCGCTTACGCGAATACCGAAAGCCCGGGCCCCGAGGGTGTGCTCAGCTGCGAAATCCGCTCGGTCAATCATCGTTATCTGGAGCTGGGTCTGCGTTTGCCGGAAGAGCTGCGGCCGCTGGAGTCGGCGCTGCGTGAGCGCGTCGCCCAGAAAGTGGCGCGCGGCAAGGTCGATCTCAGCTTCCGTTTCAAACCTGCCACCGCCGCCACCGCACAGATTCAACTGGACGAGGCCATGCTGGCCCAGTACGCGGCGCTCAGCCACCGCCTGCATTCGGCATTTCCCGGAATGGCCAACTCATTCGCCGACATCCTGCGTCTGCCTGGCGTGATGCGCGAACAGGAGTCCGATGGGGAAGCCCTGTTTGCTCTGGCCAAGGCTCAGCTGGAATGCACGCTGGAGGAGTTCATCGCCGCCCGCGGGCGCGAGGGCGGCAAACTGGCGCAGACCATCGTTGACCGCTTGGATGCCATTGCCGGCATTCTGGCCCAACTGCGGGGCTGGCTACCGGAAATCCGGGCTGCCCTGAAATCACGCCTGCAGGCAAAGTTGGCGGATCTGCCCTTGCCAATCGATCCCGGTCGTCTGGAGCAGGAGCTGGTTTTGAATATTCAGAAGATGGACGTCGATGAGGAATTGGACCGCCTCGACAGCCACATCGCCGAAGCCCGCAGGATTCTGGCGCTGCCCGAGGCGGTCGGTCGTCGACTTGATTTCCTGCTGCAGGAATTCAACCGGGAAGCCAATACGCTCGGCTCCAAGTCGGTTGATCCGAAGACCAGCCAGGCTTCGGTCGAGCTGAAAGTGCTGATTGAACAAATCCGCGAACAGGTCCAGAATCTCGAATGATGCAAGGCACTCTCTACATCGTGGCAGCACCGTCGGGTGCGGGAAAATCCAGCATCGTCAATGCGGTGCTCAAGCGCGTGCCCGATGTCGCGCTGTCGATTTCCTACACCTCGCGCCCCCCGCGCCCCGGTGAACGACACGCCCAGCATTATCATTTCATCGGCAAAGATGAATTCGAGCGCATGATTGCCGGCGGCGAATTCTTCGAATACGCCTTGGTCCACGGGGATTACAAAGGCACGGCCCGGCAATCGGTGCTGCCACAGCTCGAAAAAGGCCTGGATGTGCTGCTGGAAATCGACTGGCAGGGTGCCCGTCAGGTCCGCGAACAAATTCCCGGAGCCCGCAGCATCTTCATCCTGCCGCCCTCGAAACAGGCGCTGGAAACCCGCATGCGCAACCGTGGCCAGGACACCGAGGCGGTCATCGCCCAGCGTCTGGCGGCGGCCCGTGAGGAGATGAGCCACCACCACGAGTTCGATTACCTGGTCGTCAACGAACACTTTGATCAAGCCGTTCAGGAAGTTACGGCGATTTTCACGGCCCAGCGCCTGGCCACCGGGCAGCAGCGCCAGCGGCATGCCGCCCTCATTGAACACCTGCTGAGCGACTGAGCCCCTGTGATTTGGCTTTGCCCAGTGTTTCGGCTATAATAATCAGTTCATTTAACTTATTGATTGCCGGAAGATTTGCCCCGGCATCCGGAGACTGTATGGCCCGCATTACCGTTGAAGATTGCCTGGAAGTGGTCGATAACCGCTTCGAACTGGTCCTGATGGCCTCCAAGCGTGCCCGTCAATTGGCCAAAGGCGAGCCGAGCACCATCGAAAATGCGCACATCGAACACGAAAAGCCAACCGTGCTAGCCCTGCGTGAAATCGCCGACCGCTCCATCGACAACGACGTCATCAATGCCGTGGACCGCTCACAGCGCGAACGCCGTGAACGCGAAGCCTTGGAATGGGCTGCCGCGGAAGTGGTGGATGATGATCTGGCCAAGGCCGGCGACGAATAATCGTCCTGTCCCGTACCTCTGAAAATGCCGGCAATGTGCCGGCATTTTTTTCGCGCAGAATTCAGGAAATGCTTGTTCAGTAAGGCATTCTTGCGTAGGATTGAAGTATGAACTCCCCGCTGACGCCGCCGCTCGATCTGGATATGCCGTACCCGGACCCGTGTCCGGAAGTGGCGGAGCAGCTGTTGCAGAAAGCCGGTACCTATCTGCCCCGGGACATGCTGGATAAAATCTTCCGGGCCTATCAGCTCGGTGCTCTGGCCCATCAGGGGCAGGTCCGCAATTCCGGCGAGGCCTATATCACGCACCCCTTGGCGGTTGCCGAAATTCTGGCCGACCAGCGCATGGACGGCGAAGCCCTGTGCGCCGCCATCCTGCACGATGCCCTGGAAGATACCGCACTGCCGCGTTCATTCATTGCCGACACGTTCGGTGAAAGCGTGGCCGAGATGGTCGAGGGCGTCACCAAACTCGATAAAATCCAATTCAACAACCGTCAGGAAGCCGACGCCGAAAGCTTCCGCAAGATGATGCTGGCGATGTCGCGCGACATCCGCGTCATCCTGATCAAGCTGGCCGACCGTCTGCATAACATGCGTACTCTGGAGTCCAAGAGCGCGGAATCGCGCCGGCGCATCGCCCGGGAAACCCTGGAAATCTACGCACCGATCGCGCAACGGCTCGGTATCAATGTGGTCAAGGCCGAACTGCAGAACCTCGGGTTCAAGGCCCTGTACCCCCTGCGGTATCAGGTCATCGCCAAACAGCTTGCCAACCAGCCGGTCTTGCGGCGCGAGGCGATGGCGACCATCGAGGCGCGTCTGGCCCAGCGCATCGCCGTCGAAAACATTCCATTCCGGCTGGTGTCGCGGGTCAAGGGTCCGTGGAGCGTGTATTCAAAGATGCGCGACGAGCACAAGAAGTTCAATGAAGTGATGGACGTGTTCGGTTTCCGCATCGTAGTCAAGAAGGTCATGCAGTGCTATCACGCGCTCGGCGCCGTGCACACGCTGATGAAACCGCTGGATGGCCGCTTCCGCGATTTCATCGCCATTCCCAAAGCCAACGGCTACCAGAGCCTGCACACCCTGTTGTTCAGTCCGCTCGGGTCACCGGTCGAGGTGCAGATCCGTACCGAGGAAATGGACATCGTGGCCGAGCGTGGCATCGCCGCGCACTGGATCTACAAGAACCGCGGCGCCGCCAGCAGCAATGCCCAAGCGCGTGCGCAGAGCTGGGTCAACGGGCTGATCAACAGCGACGATTTCGCCCTGCCGTCGCTCGAGTTCCTCGAAAACGTAAAGATCGACCTGTTCCCTGACGAGGTGTACATCTTTACTCCGAAAGGCGAGATTCTTGCGCTGCCCAAAAACGCCACCCCACTTGATTTCGCCTACGCCGTGCATACCGATGTCGGCAATCACACCGTGGCTGCGCGCGTCGATCGCCGTTTGGTGCCGATTCGTACCAAGCTGCTCAGCGGGCAGACCGTGGAGATCATTACTGCGCCCTCGGCCAATCCCAGCCCGAACTGGCTGGAGTTCGTGGTGACCTCGAAAGCCCGTACCTCCATCCGGCATTTCCTGAAGCGCATCGAACATGAAGACGCGGTCAATCTCGGCCATCGCATGCTCGATCGCGCACTGGAATTACTGGAAACCTCGCTTGATAACGTTTCCGCCCCCCAGCTGCAGCAGTTCCTCAACGAAAACCGCTACCCGCGTCTGGAAGTGTTGCTGGCGGATATTGCGCTCGGCAACCGCATGCCGGACCAGGTCGCGCGGGCGCTGCAGCCGAACCAATCCTCGCTGCTCGGGCCCGATGCGCTGATCGCGCGTCAGGAAGAGATTCTGATCAACGGCAGCGAACGCGGGGTGCTCACGTTCTCGACCTGCTGTTATCCGATTCCCGGCGACGACATCATGGGTTATCTGACCGCCGGTAAAGGCGTGGTCGTGCACCGGCTGGACTGCCCGAACATCATCGATTACCGCAAGCATCCGGAGCGCTGGGTGCCGATCGCCTGGGATCGCCGCGTGGAAGGCGACTTCCGGGTCGAACTGCGTTTTGAAACCGAGAACAAGCCCGGTGCGCTGGCCAAGATCGCGGCCGCCGTCGCCGAATGCAATTCCAATATCGATTCGGTCAATTACAAGGAACGCGACGTCCGTATTTCGGTCATGGTGTTCTGCATTGAAGTGAAAGACCGCAAACATCTGGCCGAAATCATCCGGCGAACCCGGCGTCTGAACGTTGTGTATTCGGTCGAACGCCTTTAACCATCAGGAAGCCCGCATGTCACGTACCATCATCCAAACCGACAAAGCCCCGGCCGCGATCGGCCCGTACTCGCAGGCCGTACGTGTCGGCCAGACCGTCTATCTTTCCGGTCAGATTCCACTGCTGCCCGATTTGGGCGTACTGCTTGAAAGCGGCATCGAAGCGCAAACCCATCAGGTGTTCCGTAACCTGACGGCGGTCTGCACTGCAGCCGGCGGTTCACTCGCCGATATCGTCCGGCTTGGTATCTTCCTGACCGACCTCGACGATTTCGCCGCGGTCAATGCGGTCATGGCGGAATACATGCAGGTGCCGTATCCGGCACGCTCCACCGTGCAGGTGTCGGCCTTGCCGCGCGGTGCCCGGGTGGAAATCGATGCCGTGATGGTGCTGGGCTGAATCCCGGCTGTGAAGCCTGAATTCGGCGCACAGGCCCGGCAACCGATTTCGGTATTGCATGGGGTCGGTCCGGCTATCGCCCGCAAGCTGCACGAACGCGGGATCGACACCCTTCAGGATCTCTGGCTTCAGTTGCCGGTCGCTTTCGAGGACCGCACGCAGATTGTCACTCTGGATGCTTTGCAGCTCGGGCAGACCGCCCAGATTGAGGTTCGGGTGGCGGCGGTCGAGCGCGGATTCCGGTTCCGACCGATGCTGAAAGTGACCGTGCAGGACGAGTCCCTGCGCCAGCTTGGACTGCGTTTTTTTCATTATTCGTCGAGTCAGGCCAGCCAATTTCAGGTCGGGAGGCTGCTGCGCTGTTACGGTCAGGTGCGTCTGGGGGCGAACAGTTTCGAGATGGTGCATCCGAGTTACCGATTCATTACCGAAGATCAAGCCGGGGTCTGTCGTGACCGTCTTGATCCGGTGTACAGCAACATCGATGGTATCGGCGCTGCCACGCTCGGTAAGCTGGTGCGGCAGTCGTTGCAACATCTTCCGCCGGAAGCCGATCTGGAACTGATCCCCGAAGCACTCTTACGGGATTCCGGCTTGCCCGGATTCGGTGCCGCATTGACGGCCATCCACGAGCCTCTGCCCGGCACCACCTTGGCCGAGCTGCGCACGGGCCGGCATCCGGCAATGCAACGCCTCGCGCTGGAAGAACTGCTGGCGCATCATCTCAGTCTGCGCAAGCAACGGCTTGCAGTGAAAGCCAAGGCGGCACGCAGGATCGATCCGCCGGCATCCACCCTCGAACCGTTTCTGGCCGGATTGCCCTACCGCTTGACGGCAGCACAGCAGCGGGTCATCGACGACATCCGCGGCGACCTGCGCAGCGGCCAACCGATGCTGCGTCTGGTGCAGGGCGATGTCGGCAGCGGCAAGACCGTCGTGGCCGCGCTGGCGGCCTTATCCACCATCCGCGCCGGCGGGCAGGCCGCGCTGATGGCGCCGACCGAGCTGTTGGCCGAACAGCATGCCCGCACCTTCATGGACTGGTTCGCACCGCTCGGCATCGATACCGTTTTTCTGGCCGGCAAGCAGACGGCTGCGGTCCGCCGGCAGAACCTGCAGTGCATTGCAGACGGCGCCGGCATGGTCATCGGTACCCATGCGCTGATGCAGGATCATGTACAGTACCGCCAGTTGGATCTGGTCATGGTCGACGAACAGCACCGGTTTGGTGTCGACCAGCGCCTGAGTCTGCGCGACAAGGGCGAGTTCGAGGCGCATTCGCCGCATCAGCTGATCCTCACGGCCACCCCGATACCGCGCACCTTGGCGATGTCGGCCTATGCCGATCTGGATGTATCGGTCATCGATGAACTGCCGCCCGGCCGTACGCCGGTGCAGACCGTGGCCTTGGCCAACAGCCGCCGCGACGAAGTGATTGCCCGCATCCGCGATTATTGCGGTCAGGGCAACCAGATCTATTGGGTGTGTACCCTCATCGATGAATCCGAAGACATCCAGGCGCAGTCGGCGCAGGCCGCCTTCGATCTGATCGCCGGATGTCTTCCAGGCATCGAGGTCGCGTTGCTGCACAGCAAGGTTCCCCCTGCCGAGAAAAGCCGCATCATGCGCGATTTCAAGGACAACCGCATTCAGGTATTGGTCGCCACCACCGTCATCGAAGTCGGCGTGGACGTGCCGAATGCCAGTGTGATGGTGATCGAGAACGCCGAACGTCTCGGTTTGGCCCAGCTGCACCAGCTGCGCGGCCGGGTCGGGCGGGGCAGCACTGCTTCGCACTGCCTGCTGATGTACCAAGCCCCGCTATCCGCCATGGCGCGCGAGCGCATCGAGGTGATGCGGCAAACCGATAACGGCTTTCTGATTGCCGAGAAGGACCTGGAGCTGCGTGGCCCCGGTGAATTGCTGGGTACACGGCAGACCGGCGATACCGGTTACCGCATTGCCGATCTGTCCCGCGATGCCAGCCTGCTGCCGGAGGTATTGCGTCTGGCCGAACGTCTGATGCAGCGTTATCCTGAACAATCCGATCTGCTGGTCGCGCGTTGGATTGGCAGCGCCGCCCGCTTCGCCCATGCCTGAGAATCCGCCATGAACGAGTCCATTCCACTCCTGATTGATACCGACCCGGGCGTCGATGACGCGCTTGCGCTGCTGATGGCATTCAACAGTCCGCGCCATCACCTGCTCGGTCTGTGCATCACGGCCGGCAATGTCGGGCTGGATTACACCACGGCCAATGCCTTGAAGCTGTTGGAAGTCGCCGGTGTCGACGTGCCGGTGTATCCGGGTTGCGACCGGCCGCTGGTGTTCGCGGCCGAGGATGCGTCTTACGTGCATGGCCGTGACGGCTTCGGCGATATTGCTTATGAACCGGCACATCTCCGGCCTGCAGCAGAACATGCCGCGCTCGCCATCCTGCGCGAATCGCATGCACATGCCGGCAAGCTGTTGTTGGTCACATTGGGTCCGCTGACCAATCTGGCGTTGGCGGTCCGGTTAGATCCGAGCCTGCCATCCCGAATCGGGCGCCTCGTGGTCATGGGTGGCGCCGTGACCGGCAAAGGCAATACCAGCATCGCCGCCGAATTCAATATCGCGTTCGATCCCGAGGCGGCTGCCATTGTATTCGATAGTTTTCCCGATATCGTTCTGGTCGACTGGGAAGCGGTGCTCCGGCATGGCTTCCGCCACGCCGCCTTCGAAGATTGGCTTACAGGTGGTAGCCCGCGGGCTGATTTTTATGACCGGATTTCCCGGAAAACCCGGCTCTGGGCCGAAGGCAAACGTGGCGATCACTGGCACAGCGCCGACGCCTTGGCCATGATGGCCGCCCTGTATCCAGAATATATCATTGAAAAACAAAGACATTTTCTACATGTGGAAACCGCCGGCAGTCAGTCCCGCGGGGCGACCGTGGTGGATTGGCTCGAACGATCCGGCAGAATGGCACAGACCGAAATCGTCCTGAAGCTCGATCAGGGGCGGTTCGAGGCCATGATTCTGGACGCTTTGGGCATGCGGGTCTGAACAAAAGTCCAACGGAACTTGCCGGCAAGGGCTGGTTTGGGCTATAATTTCCGTCTTTCTTCACGCATATCCAGTGGGTTCACCATGAAAGCCGATATCCATCCGCAATACAAAGACGTCGTGTTCCAGGACGTGACCTCCAATTTCGCCTTCCTGACCCGTTCGACCCTGTCGAGCAAAGAAACCATCAAATGGGAAGACGGCCAGGAATACCCGCTGCTGAAAGTCGAAATTTCGTCGGCCTCGCATCCGTTCTACACCGGCAAGCAGAAGCTGGTCGATACCAGCGGCCGCGTCGACAAGTTCCGCAAACGCTACGCCAAGTAATTCTGAAAAAAACCACCTTCGGGTGGTTTTTTTTTCGCCTGTGCGGGCGATGACGCGGCAATCACAGCTGTGCGATAATAATGCACCCAAGCCAACGTGCGCCCGTCGGGCCAATGTCACAGGAGCGAGCCGTGTCCAACAAATCCTTCACTCTGCAGGCCGGCGACAAGACCGTCGAACTTCCGGTGCTGTCCGGCAGTACCGGTCCGGACTGCGTCGACATCGGAAAGTTGTACAAGGAAACCGGCAGCTTTACTTACGATCCGGGCTTCATGTCGACCGCCAGCTGCCGCAGCGCGATTACCTATATCGATGGCGATGCCGGCGTTCTCCAGTATCGCGGCTATCCGATCGAACAGCTGGCTAAACATTCCAACTTCACCGAAGTCAGTTACCTGCTGATGAACGGCGAGCTTCCGGATGCCGGCCAGCTGGCCAAGTTCGAGCACGAAGTCACGCACCACACCATGATGCACGAGGCTTTCCGTACCTTCCTCTACGGATTCCGTCACGATGCCCACCCGATGGCGATGCTGACCGGCATGCTCGGTTCCTTGGCCGCCTTCTATCACAGCGATCTGAACCTGGATGACCCGGAAGAGCGCCGTCTGGCCGCCATTCGCCTGCTGGCCAAAGTGCCGACCATCGCCGCCGCCTGTTACCGTTATTCCATCGGCTGGCCGATCCGCTACCCGAAGAACAATCTCGAGTATGTCGACCGCTTCCTGCATATGATGTTCGAAGTGCCGAGCGAGCCGCTGGAACTCAAACCGATTGCGGCAAAGGCACTCGATTTGCTGTTCATCCTGCATGCCGATCACGAACAGAACGCTTCGACTTCGACCGTGCGTCTGGTCGGTTCGACCGGTGCCAATCCCTATGCCTGTGTCGCCGCCGGCGTTGCCGCGCTGTGGGGCCCCGCACACGGCGGTGCCAACGAAGCCGTGCTGAGCATGCTCAATGAAATCGGCCGTCCCGAAGACGTCGGCAGTGCCATCGCCAGGGCCAAGGACAAGGAATCCGGTTTCCGCCTGATGGGCTTCGGTCACCGCGTGTACAAAAACTTCGATCCGCGCGCCAAGATCATCCGTGAAATGTGCCACGAAGTACTGAATGAACTCGGCGTCAACGACCCGCTGCTGGAAGTCGCGATGCGTCTGGAAGAAGCCGCATTGAAGGACGATTACTTCATCCAGCGCAAGCTGTACCCAAACGTCGATTTCTACTCCGGCATCATCTACAAGGCGCTCAACATCCCGACCGAGATGTTCACGGTCATGTTCGCCATCGCGCGCACCGCCGGCTGGGTTTCGCACTGGCTCGAGCAGCAGAATGATCCGGAAAACAAGATCGGCCGTCCCCGCCAGATCTATACCGGTGCGGTCAACCGCGACTACACGCAACTGGCCAAACGCTGATCCGCATCGCTTACGAAAAACGCCCCGAAAGGGGCGTTTTTCATGGGCGGCAAACAACCGGCTCAGAAAATATCGTAAGCCTGCTCGGTCTGCTGCTGGAAGGACTCATCGGAGGGCACCTGCATCATTTCAAGGTCGTATTGTTCTTCCTTGAAGTAGTCGCCGTTTGCCGACTTGATGATTCCTGCCGGCGGTTCCATGTTCTTCAGCGGTACGCCGACAAGCGCGGCGCGCATGAAATCAATCCAGATCGGCAACGCGGCGCGGCCACCGTATTCGCCATAACCCAGCGGTTTGAAATCATCGCGGCCGACCCAGACCGTGGTCACTAGATTGCCGCCGAACCCGGAGAACCAGGCATCGCGGTGGTCGTTGGTGGAACCGGTCTTGCCGCCGATATCCGGCCTGTTCAACACTTTCGCTTCCACGGCGGTGCCGCGCCGGACCACGTCCAGCATCATGTCGCTGATCAGAAAGGCGTTGCGCGGATCGATTGTCTGCGGCGCCAATGCCGTCACCGGCGGACCGACGAAGGCCGGATCGAACATGCCGGTATTCTGAGCGGTATCGTTCTTGCCGAGACCGTCCGCGCTGAGATCGAAGCCATCGACCACCACCGCCTTGCTGACATCGCCGGCAAGACGTTCCGGACAGAGCGCACAGGCGCGCTTCGGATGCGTGTAAGCGACTACGGTGCCGTTGGTATCGGTGATGCTGCGGATGAAATAGGGATCGACCAGGTAGCCGCCGTTGGCGAACACGGTATAGCCGCGTGCTACCGACATCGGCGTCAGCGAGGCGGTACCCAGTGCCATCGACAGGTTGGCCGGCAGGCTGTCCTTGCTGAAACCGAATCGGGTGATGTAATCCCGGGCGTAATTCATGCCGATGCCGTCAAGCAAACGGACCGATACCAGATTGCGCGATTGCACAAGGGCTTCGCGCAGCCGGATCGGACCCATGAAACCGCCACGGTCGTTCTTTGGCCGCCAGACATTGCCCTTCCGGTCTTTGAATACCACCGGCGCATCCAACACGATGCTGGACGGCGAATAGCCGCGTTCGAAGGAAGCGGTGTAAACAAAAGGCTTGAAGCTTGAACCCGGCTGTCGCTTGGCGGTGGTGACGCGGTTGAAGTTGGAGGCTGAATAAGCAAAGCCGCCGACCACTGCACGCAACGCACCATCCTCCGGATCAAGGGATACCAGTGCCGCCTGCGCACGCGGAATCTGGGCGAGGCGCATCGTTTTATTCGAGAGCTCCTGGAGTCGAACCACATCGCCTGCCTTGACCGCGCCCGACAGGGATTTTCCGGTTCCGTCGGCGGCCGACGGACCGAGCGCAAGGGTACGTCCATCATCCAGCAGCGCTTTCGCGGAATTGCCGCTGACCGACAACATCAATGCCGCCGGAAGGCCGCCGATACGCGGACGCTGGCGTAAGGCTTTCAAGAGTTCGGCTTCGGACTTTCCGGTCACATCGATGGTCGCCTCGGCACCGCGCCAACCATGCCGGCGGTCGTACTGCATCAACCCGTTGCGAACCGCGCTCTGCGCGGCCAGCTGGTCCTTGCTGCTGACCGTGGTGGTGACTTTGAAGCCACTGTCAGTGGCTTTCTCACCATAACGGCGCACCATTTCGATCCGAACCATTTCCGCCAGATAGGGTGCATGCAGCTCGGTAATCTGCTCATGGGCCTTGGCGGTGTTCGGTTCGGCCTGCGCTGAGCGCATTTCGGCCTCGCTGATGAAGCCTTCCTTAGCCATGCGTTGCAGGATGTAATTGCGCCGGATCATCGAACGCTCCGGATTGCTGAGCGGATTGCCGGAGGAGGGAAATTTCGGGATGCCGGCCAGCGTTGCTGATTCGGCAAGACTCAGCTCTTCAAGCTTTTTTCCGTAATAAAAGTCCGCGGCCGCCGCAATGCCGTAGGCACGGTTACCAAAGAAGATTTTATTGAGATAAAGCCCGAGAATTTCATCTTTACTCAGTTCGCGCTCCATCTTCAGCGCCAACAGCATTTCCTTGAATTTCCGGAAGTAGCTGTATTCGTTGCTGAGGAAGAAGTTGCGCGCCACCTGTTGGGTGATGGTGCTGCCGCCCGGAACGCGTTCGTCGCGGGTGGTTGCGGTCAGCCAGACCGCGCGGGCGATTCCGCGCCAATCCAGACCGATATGTTTGTAGAAATGGGCGTCCTCGATGGCGATGACCGCGTTCTTGGTTTGCGCAGGGATGTCCTCGATGCGGGTCGGATAGCGCCGGTTTTCACCGAACTCAGCAATGAATTTGCCATCACTGCTGTAAACCGTGAGCGGCATCTGCCAGTCGACCCGCTTCAATTCTGTGACGTCGGGCAAATTTGGCATGATGCTGAAATAGGCGATGGTCAGACCCAGGGCAAGGCCGGAAATGCCTAAAACAGTCAATACAGTCAAACACTTGATGATTTTTAACATGCCATTTGCCACTGAAATACCACGATCGGGCATTCATTGTAGCCTTTCCGGTGGATGCCGTGCCGGACAGCTCCGGCACAACGGGGCTTTCGAATGATTTTAGTAAAAAACTTGCTAAATCCCCGAAAATCGTTATTTAATGTAACCACATAAGAATGTACCGTAACGGCATAATAATGGCGTTCAAGTGCCTAACTGGGGGAAACAGTGCAATTATTCGGTGAACAATCAGCGCCGTTGATCGGGATTGATATCAGTGCCGCAGCCGTCAAAGTGCTGCAACTGAGCAAAAGCGCGGGTCGCTACCGTGTCGAGCATTACGCCGTCGAACCGCTTCCGGCCAACCCGAGCGGCGACAAGTCGGCGATACAGACCGAAGTCATTGGGGCCGCCATAAAGCGCGCCGTTGCCAAGTCGGGTAGCAAATCCAAGCATGCCGCCGTCGCCATTTCCGGATCGTCGGTCATCACCAAGGTCATTAGTGTGACTGACGGTCTTGATGATAAGGCCATGGAAGAGCAGGTTTTCGATGAGGCCTCCAACCATATTCCTTACCAGATGGAAGAAGTCAGTCTGGATTTCGAAGTACTCGGCCCGATACCCAATAGCGAGTCCGTGCAGGTGATGATTGCCGCGGCACGTACCGAAAACGTGGAAGCGCGTCAGGCCGAACTTGAAATTGCCGGTCTTGAAGCCCAGGTGGTGGATGTCGAGGTCTTTGCACTCGAGAACGCTTTCAAACTCATTTTCAACCAGCTCGATATTCCTGCCGGCGGCTTGACCGCGGTGGTCGATATCGGCGCCAATCTGACGACGCTGAACGTAATCAAGGAAGGCCGCAGCATTTACTCCCGTGAACAGGTGTTCGGCGGCAAGCAGCTGTCCGAGGAAATCATGCGGCGCTACGGCCTGAGCTTCAGCGAAGCCGGTGCTGCCAAAAAACTCGGCGGTCTGCCGGAAAGCTATGAATCCGAAGTGCTCGAACCGTTCAAGGAAGGGGTTGCCCAGCAGATTTCGCGTTTGCTGCAATTCTTCTATTCCGGCAGCGATTTTTCCCGCGTCGACCAGATCGTTTTGGCCGGCGGCACTGCGTCCATTGCCGGCCTTGATCAGGTCGTTGAGCAGCACCTCGGCGTCAGCACCATGACGGCCAATCCGATCGCAAGCATGACGGTCAGTCCTCGGGTCCAGGCGCATGCCCTGGCCGCCGACGCACCGGCTCTGCTGATTGCGTGCGGACTCGCCCTGAGGAGTTTCGACTAATGGCCAAAATCAACCTATTGCCATGGCGCGAAGATCGCCGTAAATCGCAGCAACGCCAGTTCAATGGCATGCTGGGTCTGGCCGCAGTGGCCGGCTTGGTGCTGAGCGCCTTGGTCTATCTTTATTATTCAGGGCAAGTCACCGGGCAGAACCAGCGCAATGAACTGCTGCGCCAGGAAATCGCTGCGGTCGAAGTCAAGATCAAGGAAATCGAAGAGCTCGACAAGCGCAAGGAAAGCCTGTTGGCGCGTAAGAAAGTCATCGAGGAGCTCCAAGGCAAACGCTATGAAATGGTCAGCCTGTTCACTGAACTGGCCAAAACCATTGCCGATGGTGCCCAGATCTCCACCATCCGCCAGAGCGGTCCGGATCTGGTCATCCAAGGTCGCGTCCAGTCGAATGCACGCGTCAGTAGCTACATGCGGAATATCATGGCGTCGCCGGTCGTTTCCGACCCCGATCTGACCGTGATCGAAGCCCGTGGCGGCGACCGTGCGTTGCCGTATGAATTCATCCTCAATGCCAAGGTGAAAGCGCCTGCTGCCGAAGCGGGTCAGGCCACCGAGGCCGCACCGGTACAGGGGGGTGCGCAATGAAGAACATCAATCTCAGTGATATCGATTTCAAATCATCGGGATCCTGGCCGAAGGAGCTGAAATACGCTGTCTGCATATTTCTTGTCATACTGATCCTGCTGGGCGCCTGGTTTTTCATGATCAAGGACAAGCGTGATGAAATGCTGCGTCTGGAATCGGATGAAACCGCGTTGCGTGCCGATTTCGAAAACAAGCAGGCGCGCGCATCCAATCTGGAGCCGCTCAAGCAGCAATTAGTTCAGATGGAGCTTATCCTCCAGCAGATGCTGCGTCAGTTGCCCAGCAAGAATGAAATGCCGGATCTGATCGTCGACGTCTCCCAAGAAGCCTTGCAGAGCGGCATCACCAACGAGCTGTTCCAGCCCGGCCCGGAAACGCCGCGCGAGTTCTACGCCGAAAAACCGATTTCAATCCGGATGGTGGGCAACTACCACCAGTTCGGCGCCTTCATGAGCGGTGTGGCTTCCTTGCCACGCGTCGTGATCATGACCATGCATGATATTTCGCTGAAGCCCCGTGGTACCAACAACGAGCTTCTGGAAATGGCCGGCACCATCAAAACCTACCGCTACCTGGATCCCAATGAACAGGCCGCGGCTCCGGTGGAAGGGGGTGCGCCGTGATGATTTCACTGCGTAACACCCGTTGGCTGCTGCTTGCCTCCGCTTTGCTGATGACTGCCGCTTGTACCAAAGGCGATTCCGACCTGCGTACATGGATCAACGTAGTCAAGAACAAGCCGGCACCGCCATTGGATCCGCTGCCGCTGGTCCAGGATCCACCGGTCGTGGTGTATTCACCCGAAGGTCTGCGCGATCCGTTCACTAAGCCGCCGCTCAACCGCATGTCCAATACCGGGGGTCCGAGCCCCGATCTGAACCGCCGCCGCCAGCCGCTCGAGGCATATACGCTCGATACGCTCAGCATGGTTGGCAGCATCGGTAGCGGTTCCGGGCTTTCGGCGCTGGTGTTGGCACCCGACAAGGTGACTTACCGGGTCCGCCCCGGCGTGTATCTCGGCCAAAGCGATGGCCGGGTGGTCGCGGTGTCGGGTAACCGCATTGAATTGGTTGAACTGGTGCCTGACGGCAATGGCGGTTGGCTTGAACGCCAGGCATCCATTGCGTTGAACGAATCAAATAGTGGGGAAAAGAAATGACGAATATTTTCAACAGGAAATCGCAGGGCGCCGGCTTCAAGTCCGGTTTGCTTAGCGCCGCACTCTGCCTTCTGTTCGCGCAGACCGCTTGGGCCGAAAACGTCCTCAAGGATGTCAAAGCCGCAACGCAGGCGGATGGCAAAACGGCCATCACGCTGCAGTTCGCCGAACCTGTCGGGGATATCCAGGCTTTCAGCACCGACAATCCGCCACGGATTGCCATCGATCTGCCGGAAACCAGCAATGCCTTCGCCCAGCGCAGACTGCAGCTGACCAGTGGTGCTGCCAAATCGGTGAACACCGTCGAGTCCGGGGGACGTACTCGCGTTGTGGTCGATCTGGCCAAGAATGCCCAGTACCAGACGCAGGCCATAGGAAACACGTTGGTACTGACCCTTGATCCGAAATCCGCAGCTGGCAATGCCGTTGCAGTTTCCGCCATCGATTTCAAACGCGGCGATAACGGTTCCGGTCGCATGATTGTGCGTTTCGACGGCGCCAACGCCACTCCGGTCATGAAAGAACAGGGTACAGAGCTGGTGGTGGAAATCGCTAACGCCAAACTGCCGGCCGAACTACGTCGCCAGATGGATGTGGCGGGCTACGCCACGCCGGTCATGAACATCGATGCCCGTGATATGGGCGGCAAAACCCGTTTGGTGCTGAACACCAAGGGCAAGGCCGACATGATGGCCTATCAGACCGGCAACGAGTATGTCGTCGAAGTCACGCCGAAAGCCTCTGCCGTTGCCGCTAAAACCGATTTGGCCCGTACCGGTGCCGTTTCCAGTGGCAAGAAAACCTCCGGCTATGCCGGTCGTCCGGTGACCTTCAACTTCCAGGATGTGCCAGTGCGCACCGTGCTACAGTTGATTGCCGACGAATCCAACCTCAATATCGTCGCTGCTGATTCGGTCGGCGGTAATGTGACTCTGCGTCTGGTCAATGTGCCTTGGGATCAGGCGTTGGAGATCGTATTGCGTGCCAAAGGCCTTGATAAGCGCAAGGACGGCAATGTCATCTGGATCGGTCCGCAGCAGGAACTCGCTTCCTACGAGCAGGCCAAGGAAGATGCCCGCATCGCCATCGAAACCCGCGAAGAAACCATCAGCGAGTATATCCAGATCAATTATGGTAATGCCGAAGCGATTGCCAGACTGCTGACCGAGAACAGCAAGTCGGGTTCGGGTGGAGCCAGTGCAGGTGGCGCCAGTGCAGGTGGCGCCCAACAGCGTGGCTTCCTGTCGCCGCGCGGCAGCGTCAGCTTTGATCCGCGTACCAACACCCTGTTGCTGATTGATATCCCGAAAAAAGTTGCCGAAGTCAAACAGCTGCTGCTGACTCTCGACCGCGCCGTGGACCAGGTCATGATCGAGGCCCGCATCGTGGTCGCGCAGGATTCCTTTGCCCGTGAACTCGGTGCCAAGTTCGGCGTTAATGACCGTTACGGTGTTGATTCCACCAATCCGGGCGTGACCCGCGATTCCGGCTTCAATGTGAATCTGCCGCTGAGCAATCCGGCCGGAATCCTGAACTTCAGCATCCTCGGCGCCAACACGTCTTTGGATGTCGAGCTGCAGGCCCTGGAAACCAAGGGCCGTGGTGAAGTCATTTCCAATCCGCGCGTGATTACTTCGAACCAGAAAGCCGCGGTCATCCGCCAGGGTGACGAAGTCGGTTACGTGACCACGCAGGCTTCCGGCACCACCACTGTCCCGCAGGCAACGGTCGAGTTCAAGGAAGTGTTGCTCGAACTGAAAGTGACCCCGACCATCACCCAGGACGGCCGCGTATTCCTCGATCTCGGCGTCAAGAAAGACGAAATCAAGGACTTCCTGTCGACTCCGACCGGTGACGTGCCGCAGATCCAGAAGCGTGAGGTCAGCACGGCGGTTCTGGTTGATGACGGCCAGACCGTGGTCATCGGTGGTGTTTACGAGTTCAAGAACCGTGACGACGTCAGCAAGGTTCCGTTCCTCGGCGACATCCCGTTCCTCGGCGCCCTGTTCAAGAAATCAAGCAAGGACATGGAAAAAGCAGAGCTGCTCATTTTCGTGACCCCGCGCATTCTGAAGCCGGCCCCGCGCGTCAACTAATCGGGTCTTTGCTTCCGGTATACGGAAATGGCCGCGCAAGCGGCCATTTTCCATTTCGGCGAACCGGAAAAATCGGCTTTCGGGTAAAATAGCGCATCCCCGCACCCGAGCCGCCCCATGAGCGCATCCCGTACCGAGCTGGCCAACGCCGTCCGTTTTCTCGCCATCGATGCCGTGGAAGCGGCCAAGTCCGGGCATCCGGGCATGCCGATGGGCATGGCCGATATCGCCGAGGTGCTCTGGAACGGCTATTACCGGCATAATCCGGTCAATCCGAAGTGGCCCAACCGCGACCGTTTCGTACTGTCGAATGGCCATGGTTCGATGCTGCACTACGCCTTGCTGCACCTGTCCGGATATGATTTGCCGATCGATGAGCTGAAGCGTTTCCGCCAGCTGCATTCGCGCACTGCGGGCCATCCGGAAGCCGCGGAAACGCCCGGCGTGGAAACCACCACCGGTCCGCTCGGACAGGGCTTGGCCAATGCCGTGGGTTTTGCCTTGGCTGAAAAAGTACTGGCGCAACGTTTCAATCGCCCCGGTTTTGATGTCATCGATCACGCCACCTGGGTGTTTCTCGGCGATGGCTGCCTCATGGAAGGCGTTTCGCACGAGGCCGCCTCGCTGGCTGGAACCTGGGGTCTTGGCAAGCTGATCTGCTTCTGGGATGACAACAACATCTCTATCGACGGCAATACCGATGGCTGGTTCACCGACGATACACCCGCACGTTTCGAGGCCTATGGCTGGCAGGTCATCCGTCATGTCAACGGCCATGATCCGGTCGAGATTGATCAGGCCATCCGTACCGCGCAGGCCGAAATCGGCAAGCCGACCCTGATCTGCTGCCGGACCACGATTGGTTTCGGCTCACCGAACAAGCAGGGCAAGGAGAGTGCGCACGGTGCGCCGCTGGGTAAAGATGAAATCGCATTGACCCGAGCCGCGCTGAAATGGCCGCATGCGCCCTTCGAGATTCCTGATGCCGTGTACGATGCTTGGGATGCTCGGGATGCCGGTGGCAAGCGCGAAGCCGCATGGAATGTCCTGTTCAGCGCCTATGCCACGGCCCATCCGGAGCCGGCGGCCGAGCTGCAGCGTCGTCTGTCCGGAGCGCTTCCGGAAAACTTCGACAAGGCCGCGGCTGACTATATCGCCAAGCTGCAGGCCGAAGGCCCGGTCGTGGCCTCGCGTAAGGCTTCGCAGATGGCCATCGAGACCTTCGCGCCGCTGTTGCCGGAATTAATTGGGGGCTCCGCCGATCTGGCGCACTCCAACCTGACCTTGTGGAAAGGATCCAAGTCCGTTGCCGGTTCCGATGCCGATGCCAATTACGTGTACTACGGCGTCCGAGAATTCGGCATGAGCGCCATCGCCAACGGCCTGGCACTGCATGGCGGATTCCTGCCTTACGATGCGACCTTCCTGGTATTCTCCGATTATTCGCGCAACGCATTGCGCATGTCGGCATTGATTCCAGCCAATGCCATCCATGTCTTCACGCATGACTCCATCGGTCTTGGTGAAGACGGCCCGACCCATCAGCCGATCGAGCACATGGCCTCCTTGCGCTATATTCCGAACAATGATGTCTGGCGTCCCTGCGATGCCGTCGAGTCGGCAATGGCCTGGGCGGAAGCCATCAAACGTCGCGGCGGCCCGAGCTGTCTGGTGTTCAGCCGACAGAATCTGGCCCACCAGCCGCGCAGTCCGCAGCAGGTCGCCGATATCGCACGCGGTGCTTATGTGCTGTTTGAATCCAACCCCGGCGTCTGCGATGTCATTCTGATTGCAACCGGTTCGGAAGTGGAGCTGGCCGTGCAGGCCGCGAAGCAATTGGCCGGACAGGGCAAGGCCGTGCGTGTGGTGTCGATGCCGAGTACAACCGTGTTCGACCGCCAAGATGCCGCTTACCGTGAATCGGTGTTGCCGTCTGCCTGCAAACGCCGCGTGGCCGTTGAGGCCGGTACGCGCGACTTTTGGTACAAGTACGTCGGTCTCGACGGCGAAGTCATCGGCATGAATTCCTTCGGCGCTTCGGCACCGGCAGACCAGCTGTATGTGCACTTCGGCATTACCATGGATGCGGTGGTTTCGGCTGTTGAAAATCTGAAGTGATGCGCGGATTGCGTTCGTCTACAACTAGCTGAGTAGTAGTTTTCCGGCCGCTATCGCCAACACCACCGCCAGACTTTTGCGAAGCCGGTGCACGGGCCAACGCTGGATGCCCAGCTGTGTGCCGAGCACCGCGCCCAAGGCAACTGCCATCAGCCACAACGGCAATGCTTCCGGAAAGCTCTGATTGCTGCGTAATAGCCCGAGAATGGCCGCCAGCGAGTTCAGCCAGACGAAGGCGACCGACAGTCCCGAGGCCTCACGTGTGTGCGCCCAGCCCATGGCCAGGATCAGCGGCGTCAGGAAGATTGCACCGCCGGTGCCGGTAATGCCTGACAGACAGCCGATGGCAGCGCCGGCGGCCAGTGCGGCAGGCCATGGTACCGGTTTCGAGGACATGGATTCCCCGGTCTGCGCCAACTGCTGGCCGTTACGCCAGGCGCCGATGGCTGCGGTGAGGAGCAGTGCGCCCAGCAAAAAGCTGTAGGTTTCCTTGGGAATTTCCCACTGCGCCGCCAGAAAAGCCATCGGAATCGAGGCCAGCACGAAGGGCAGCACTTTGCGCCAGGGCACCAGATCGGCCCGGTAGAAACGCCAAAGACCGATACCACCGACTAAAATATTCAGTGCCAGCGCGGTCGGGCGCATCTGCTCCGGGGCGAAGCCGAGCAGGGCCATTGCGGCCAGATAGCCGCTGGCGCCGGCATGACCCACGGAGGAATAGAGCGCGGCCACCAGAAAGAACAGGCCGGCCAAGGCGAGGATATCTAAATCCATGGTGTACCGAAGCAGATGCAGTCAATCCACATGATACGGCATCCCCCGTTTGCCCAGCCCAGTGGCCCTGCAAACTTTGCTAAAATAGCGCTTTCACCGCCCACCGGGAGTCTCTAATGACCATCAAAGTTGCCATCAACGGCTATGGCCGCATCGGCCGCAATGTAATGCGCGCCCTCTATGAATCCGGCCGTACGAATGAAATCCAGGTGGTCGCCATCAACGATCTGGGCGATGCCGAAACCAATGCCCATCTGACCCAGTACGACACCGCCCATGGCAAGTTCCCGGGTACGGTCACCGCCGAAGGCGGCGATCTGATCGTCAACGGCGACCGCATCAAGGTCTATGCGGTGCGTAACCCGGCCGAAATTCCATGGGGCGCGCACGATGTCGACGTGGTCCTGGAATGCACCGGCCTGTTCACTTCCAAAGCCAAGGCCTCGGCGCATCTTGCCGGCGGCGCCAAGAAAGTCATCATTTCCGCGCCGGGCGACAAAGACGTCGACGGCACCTTCGTTTACGGCGTCAACCACCACCTGCTGAAGGCCGAGCATACCGTCATCTCCAACGCGTCCTGCACCACCAACTGCCTGGCGCCACTGGCCATGGCATTGCATGAGGAAATCGGCATCGTGCACGGCCTGATGACCACCATCCATGCCTACACCAATGACCAGGTGCTGACCGACGTGTTCCACAGCGACCTGCGCCGCGCCCGTAGCGCCACCATGAGCCAGATTCCGACCAAGACCGGTGCCGCTGCCGCAGTCGGCCTGGTGCTGCCGGAACTCAATGGCAAACTGACCGGTTTCTCGATGCGTGTTCCGACCATCAACGTCTCGGTCGTCGATCTGTCATTCGTCGCTGCCCGCGAAACCACCAAGGAAGAAATCGATGCGGTGCTGAAGGCCGCTTCCGAGGGTCCGCTCAAGAATATCCTCGGTTACAACAGCAAGCCGCTGGTGTCGATCGACTTCAACCACAATCCAAACAGCTCGGTCTATGACAGCACCCTGACCCAGGTCATGGGCGGTACGCTGGTCAAGGTCTGCTCCTGGTACGACAACGAGTGGGGCTTCTCCAACCGCATGCTCGATATGACGGTTGCCCTGATGAATGCCAAGTAAGCACAATCAGACGAAGTAAGAAAAAGCCCGCGATTGCGGGCTTTTTCATATTGAAATGAATTGATTGTGGTGGGGTGTGCTAAATTGCTACTAATTGTTAATCTAGTTGTAAGGTGTCAACAGAGAGCTAAAAAATGAAGTTTCCATTCATCGAAAAATTCAAAAATAGAATTGGGTTGCACTTTAATTCCCCATTACGTAAGGGCCCGAAACGCGATTTCGTTTTCATTCACATCAATAAGACCGCTGGTACCAGTATCGTCAGTTATACCGGAAAGCCTTTTAGGAAGCACCTGACGGCAAAGGAAGTTATCGATGTCATTGGAAATGAAAAGTGGAATTCCGCCTACAAGTTTACGGTTGTTCGGAACCCTTGGGATAAAATGTTCTCGCACTACAAACATAATATAAAGACTAAGCCTAAGACAATGATGAAAAATGACGGAGTTGAGTTTGTTTCATTTTCCGAGTGGTTAAAGTTTACATTAGGGCCGGATAAGGATAAGAAATTCTATAATCGCCCTCAGCATTTTTTGCCTCAGGTTGAATGGCTGAAAGATTACAATGGCCAAATCAAGATGGATAAAATAATCCATTTTGAAAATTTGGCGCACGAATATAAGTCAGTAGCAGATGATTTAGGATTTCCTGAAGAACTTCCGCATTTGAATTCAACTCTAGTGTCCACATACCATGAATTTTATGATGACTTCAGTGCGAAGTTAGTGGCAGATTGGTTTCAGGAGGACTTGAAGGAATTCGGCTACAGTTTTGATAGTCAATCGTAAGGCTTTCAACGTTAACTACCGGCGCCAGCTAGGGCGCGTTTGATGCGGTCATTCACCGCCAGCCAGTCCGGTCCGGAAGGCGGCTGTTCAATCAGGATGAACGCGGCATTGCAGGAGTCAAGCTCGCGTAGGGCAGCATACAGGCCATGGGCGTAAGCTTCGGCTTGTGCCGGCAGACTGAGCCCCTGCGTTTTCGCAGGCAGGGCATCGAGTGCCAATAGCACACTGTGCGGTTCGTCCGCGGCAGCTTCAATCAGGCGCCTGCGTTCCAGCATGCGCATCGGCGTGCGCGGCGCATAGTGGGCGTCCAGACTTCCAGAAACTCGCGGGCTGGCGGTGATCAAGCCACTTTGCAGGTCAGGCAGGAATGGCAGAAGCTGTTCACGCCGGATATGACCCTCACGCAGTATGCGGGGAGGACTTTGGCTGAGATCGACGATGGTACTTTCGATGCCGACCGGGCAGGGACCGCCATCCAGAATCAGCGGTGCGTTTTCGCCGAATTCATCACGAACATGGTCGGCACTGGTCGGTGAGATGCGGCCGAAACGGTTGGCCGAGGGCGCAGCCAGGCCGCCGCCGAAGGCCCGAAGCAATGAAAGCGTCAGCGGATGGTCCGGAGAACGGAGACCGACGGTATCCTGGCCACCGGTCACCGCGTCTGGCACATCCGAACGCTTTTTCAGAATCAAGGTCAGGGGGCCGGGCCAAAAGTGTGTCGCCAACTTTTTTGCCGATTCCGGAATCGTGCTCGCCCAAGCCTCGATGGCATCCGAGCCAGCGATATGTACGATCAAAGGGTGGTCGGAGGGCCGGCCTTTCAGAGCGAATATCCGCGCAACGGCTTCGGCATTGCGCGCATCGGCCGCTAACCCGTAGACGGTTTCAGTCGGAATCGCTAAAAGGCCGCCGCCCCGGAGGATGGCGACGGCTTCGGCAATCGTTGGCGTTGATGGATGTTCTGGCATGCGAAGCGCCCTGAATTCAGGCTATTTTCGCATACGCTACGGGCTTTAGGGGTTCAGCGCGCCTGCCGCAGCAATTCGCTCGGTATCGTCTTCTTCGGCAGGTAGGCATCGAAGCGCGAAGCGATGACCCTGAGCAGTAGACGCCCGCGCGGCAGCACGGTCAGTGAGGCCGAGTCCAGAGCAATCAAGCCGTCTTCGGCCAAGGCCGGAAGCTGTTCCAGTTCGTCGCGGAAGTAATCCGCGAACACGATGCCGAAACGCCGCGCGATCTCATCAAACTGCATATGACCCTGGCACATGATGGACTGAATGACATCGGCACGGATACGGTCGTCGTTGTGCGTGCGCAGGCCGCGGACAGTAGCCGGTTTTCCGGATTGCGCACACGCCGTCCATGACGGCAGGTCTTTGACATTCTGCGCGTAGCAGTCCCCGATTTGGCTGATGGCACTGACCCCGAATCCGACCAGATCGGTTTGCTTGCGGGTGGTGTAACCCATGAAATTTCGGTGCAGATCGCCACTGGCCTGGGCCAGAGTGAGTTCATCTCCGGGCAGGGCGAAATGATCCATGCCGATGTAGACATAGCCTTCGGCCATCAGGGTTTCCACCGCGAGCTGGAACAAGGCCAGTTTGCGTTCCGGATCGGGGATGCTCAGGACATTGATCTTGTTCTGGGCTTTGAACAGTTCCGGCATGTGTGCATAGCTATAGAGCGCGATGCGGTCCGGGCGAATGCGGGCAACCGTTGCGAGGGTTGCCGCGAACGTTTCCGTGTTCTGCATCGGCAGTCCGTAGATCAGGTCGAAATTAACCGAGCCGAAACCGTTGGCTTTGCAGGCATTGAAGATATCGCGGATGCGATCGGTGTCCTGCAAGCGGTTGATGGCCAGTTGGACTTGCGGGTCGAAATCCTGGATGCCCAGACTGACGCGGTTGAAGCCAATGGCACGCAGGGCGCCGATGTCAGCAACATCGACCGTTCGCGGATCGACTTCGATTGAGAAATCGCGTTCGCGCTCGGGAGCGAAATGGAAGTTGCGGGCGAACTCCTGCATCAGCTCAGCCAGTTGGCTGATATTGAGCGCGTTCGGGGTGCCGCCGCCCAGATGCAGCTGCACCACTTCGCGATCGCGGTCGAACAGGGGAGCCAGCATCCGGACTTCCTTGAGCAGGTTTTCCAGATAGTCCTGTTTCTTGTCGGCGTCGCGGGTAATGATCCGGTTGCAGCCGCAATAGAAACACGGGCTGAAGCAGAACGGAATGTGAGCATACAAAGACAGTGCGCGCGGAATAGGATCTTCGTTGCTTTCGGCAATAGCCTTCAATAGCTCCGTGCTGCCGAACTGCGGACTGAACTGCGGGGCGGTCGGGTACGAGGTGTAACGCGGCCCGACACCGTCATAGCGACGGATCAGGTCCGGGTCGAAAAGGGTGGCTTGGCTCATGTCCGAAATCCTAAACGCCTCCGCCGGATTTGGCTTTGATTCAAGTCAAAGGATTGGGAAATGCCCTGAAAAATGCGACAATAATATTTATTTTCAACAGGAAGCCAAGCCATGACCGTGCTCCGGATGACCGATCTCGATTTGCGCGGCAAACGTGTGCTGATCCGTGAAGACCTCAATGTTCCGGTGAAAGAGGGACGGATCACTTCCGAGCAGCGGATCAAAGCCGCATTGCCGACACTACGCTTGGCCTTGGAAATGGGGGCGGCGGTGATGGTGACCTCGCATCTGGGCCGACCAACCGAAGGCGTTTGGTCGGAAGTCGATTCACTGGCACCGGTGGCGGCCCGCCTGTCCGAACTGTTGGGCCTGCCGGTACCGCTGAAACGCGATTGGCTGGATGGCGTGGATGTCCATCCGGGACAATTGGTGTTGTTGGAAAACTGCCGGATGAATGTCGGTGAGGGTGCCGACGACGCGGCGCTGTCCCAGAAAATGGCCGATTTGTGTGATGTGTATGTCATGGATGCCTTTGGCACCGCGCACCGCGCCCAAGCCAGCACGCATGGCGCCATCCGCGCTGCGAAAATCGCCTGCGGCGGTCCGCTGTTGATGGCGGAGCTGGATGCCTTGGCCAAAGCGTTGGAGGCCCCGCAGCGGCCTTTACTGGCGATTGTCGCAGGATCTAAAGTATCGTCAAAACTGGCACTGTTGGCCAACCTGGTCGGCAAGGTCGATCAACTCATTGTCGGCGGTGGCATCGCCAATACGTTCATGGCCGCGGTCGGTCTGCCGGTCGGCAAATCCCTGTACGAACCGGATCTGCTCGACACGGCCAAGGCCATTTTGGCCGACGCCAAGGCCCGTGGTGCCGATATCCCGATTCCCTCCGATGTGGTCGTGGCCAAAACCTTCGCGGCCGATGCCGATGCTGCAGTGAAAGCCGTTGCCGATGTTGAGGCGGATGATTTGATTCTGGACATCGGGCCGGATACGGCGGCGCGTTATGCCACCCTGATCGAGCAAGCCGGCACGGTGATCTGGAACGGCCCGGTCGGTGTGTTTGAATTCGATGCCTTTGCCAAAGGCACGGAAGTGCTGGCAAGGGCCATAGCCCGATCCTCAGCGTTCTCGATTGCCGGCGGCGGCGATACATTGGCGGCCGTCGATAAATTCGGCATCGAGGCCGACGTTGGTTACATCTCGACCGGTGGTGGTGCCTTTCTGGAGTTCTGTGAAGGCAAGCCCTTGCCGGCGGTCACCGCATTGATGGAACGCGGGGTTTAATCCGCATCGAATCGGTAACCCTGTCTTTCCAGATACGCGATCCATTCCGATCGCAGCAGGCCGAAAATCAGTGAGTCCTGGATGCCATCCGGATGAAAGAAGCGTTCGCGCAGAAGACCCTCGCGTTGGAAACCCAGGCGCTCCAGGACCTTGTTCGAACGGAAGTTGTTGGGTTCGGTGTCGGCCTCGATACGGTGTAGCCCGAGCTCGAGAATCCCATAGCTGATCGCCAGTGTGGCGGCTTCCTGCGCCAGCCCTTTGCCCCAGTACTCGGGCATTAAGGCATAACCCAGTCCGGCACGGGCATGCTGTGGATTGATTTCGTAAAGGGTGGCGGTGCCGATCATGGCGTCGCTGTTGGTGTCGGCCACGATCCAGTTCAGCAGGTCGCGTCTGACGAAGCCGTCAAGGATGGTTTTCGCGTAGTCGACGGCCTCCTGCCGGTCTGTCATTGGTCCGCGGCTCCAGTAGCGCATCACCTGCGGGTTGGAGAACAGCGCGAAAAGCCCGTCGTGGTCGGAATCCCGGATGCCGCGCAATCGTATGCAGTCGCTTTCAAGTACCGGAAAATCCGATAGTGTGGCAAGCTTGTCTTTGATACACTGCATCGATGCGTGCATGGTCATGGCTGATCCGGCTTTGGCTTAATCCAAGAGTATAAATCCAATATATGAGCATCCACTTCCGCCGAACCAAGATACTGGCCACGCTTGGTCCTGCGACCGATCAGCCCGGCGTACTGGCCCAGATCATCGAAGCCGGCGTCAATGTGGTACGCATGAATTTCTCGCACGGCACCGCCGAGCAGCATGCCGAGCGGGTGACCCGCGTGCGCGAGATTGCCGCCAGCCTCGGTCGCGAAGTCGGCATTCTGGCCGATCTGCAGGGCCCCAAGATACGCATCGAAAAATTCGCCAATGACAAAGTCCATCTGGTCAACGGCAGCGAATTCCGTCTGGTCTGCCGCGCCGATGCACCGCTGGGTGACGAAACCCAGGTCGGTGTCAGTTACCTCGGTCTGGTCAAGGATGTCGCGCCCGGCGATACCCTGCTGCTGGACGATGGGCTGGTAGCTTTGATGGTCAAAGCCCTCGACGGCGACACCATCGTCACCGAAGTGCTGGCTGGCGGTGCGCTGTCCAACCGCAAGGGCCTGAACCGTCTTGGCGGCGGCCTCTCTCTGGACGCCTTGTCCGAGCAGGATAAAGAGCACATCGCCATTGCCGCCAAGCTGGATGTCGATTTTCTCGCAGTTTCATTCTGCCGCAGCGCGGCCGATATTGAACTGGCCCGTTCGATTGCGCTCAGTCACGGGTCCTATGCCCACATTGTGGCCAAGATCGAACGCGCCGAGGCCATCGAACGTCTGGTGGAAATCACCCAGGCCAGCGATGTGGTCATGGTCGCCCGCGGCGATCTGGGTGTCGAAATCGGCGATGCCGAGCTGCCCGGCCTGCAGAAGCTGATCATCAAGACCGCGCTGGAATGCAACAAGGTGGTGATTACCGCCACCCAGATGCTGCAGTCGATGGTTGATAATCCGATACCGACGCGCGCCGAAGTGCTGGACGTCGCCAATTCAGTGATTGATGGTACCGATGCCGTGATGCTGTCCGCCGAGACCGCATCCGGCGCCTATCCGGTCAAGGCGGTGGAGGCGATGAACCGCATTTGTCTCGGCGCCGAGCGTCAGTTCAAGCACGACACCGATTTCGAAGCGGCGCCGCGTGATCTTGAGCGCGTCGACCAGGCCATCGCGATGTCGGCCATGTTCATTGCCGAGCACATCAAGCTGCGCGGCATCATCGCCTTGACCGAATCCGGCGGCACGGCCCGCTATCTGTCCCGGTTCCGTGCCAATGTGCCGCTGTTTGGACTGTCGCGTTTCGGCTATGCCCGCCGGCGCATGGCATTGATGCGTGATGTCGCGCCGGTCAATTTCGATTCCGAAGGCCAGTCCATGCGGGTCGCAGCCCGCAAAGCCATCAAGCAGCTGTTCGATCAGGGCTATTTGGCCGCAGGCGACCGCGTGCTGATTACCAGTGGCGATCACATGGAGCAGCACGGCGCCACCAACACCCTGCGCCTGCTGGCGGTGGGCGAGGGCGGCCGAACCGAAGGTCTGGGCGACCTGTAACCCCGGCGCTCCGTGGCCATGGGGTATAATATCGCCACCCCAACCAGCCCCGGATCGCCCTCATGAGCATCGACCAACTCCCTGAAATCGCCCAAGCCATGGTTGCCCGCGGCAAAGGCATCATCGCCATCGACGAATCCAACGCCACCATCAAGAAGCGCTTTGATACCGTGGGTGTGGAAAACACCGAAGAAAACCGCCGCGCCTATCGCGAAATGCTGCTGACCACGCCGGGTCTTGGCGAGCATATTTCCGGCGCTATTCTTTATGACGAAACCCTGCGCCAGAAAACCAAGGACGGCGTACCGTTCACCCAGGTCATGATGGATAACGGCATCCTGCCCGGCATCAAGGTCGACAAAGGCACCACGCCGCTGGCCGGCTTTCCGGGCGAAGTGGTCACTGATGGTCTCGACGGTCTGCGCGAGCGCCTGAATGAATATGCCGGTCTCGGCGCCAAGTTCGCCAAATGGCGTGCGGTCATCAACATCAACATTGAAGACGGCATGCCGTCGGATACCTGCATCGAGGCCAATGCCCACGCGCTGGCCCGCTACGCCGCCCTGTGCCAGGAAGCCGGCATCGTACCGATGGTCGAGCCGGAAGTGATCATGGACGGCGAGCATGACATCGACGATTGCTTCGTGGTCACCGAAAAGGTGCTTCGCGCGCTGTTCAATGCCCTGTATCAGCATAATGTGATGCTGGAAGGCACCATCCTGAAAGCCAGCATGGTCATCCCGGGCAAGGATTGTCCGGATCAGGCCTCGGTCGAAGACGTTGCCGACTACACCGTGCAGTGCCTGAAGTCGGCCGTGCCGGCTGCGCTGCCGGGCATCGTGTTCCTCTCCGGCGGTCAATCCGACGAAGATGCCACCGCGCATCTGAACGAAATGAACAAAGTGGAAAACCTGCCGTGGCCGCTGAGCTTCAGCTACGGCCGCGCCATGCAGTCCGCCGCCCTGAAGATCTGGGGTCAGGATATCGTCAACAACGTCGGTAAAGCCCAGGAAACCGTGCATGCCCGTGCCCGTGACAACGGACTGGCAGCCATGGGTGAGTGCAAGTAAGGCGTAGCGCACAGTTCTTCCGAAAACGCCGGCTTGCCGGCGTTTTCTTTACGCGCCATTAACGGCGTCGGCGACTAAGCCGTTTATAATCGAAGGCATGATCCTGAAGGAATTCCCCATGCGTGTTTCACTGATGGCTTTGGTTCTGCTGGCGACGGCCTGCAGCAGCGATGAAAAAGGTCCGGGCAGAGAGTCCGGTCCGCCGGCCACGGTGACCGTGGTCACTGTCGCTCCCGAGTCCTGGAGCGACCGCATCCAGGCCATCGGTACCGCCAAGGCCCGGGAGTCCGTGGTCATTGCTGCCAAACAGTCCGAGCGCATCGCAGCCGTCCGTTTTGAAAGCGGTCAGCGGGTCGCCAAAGGACAGGTTCTGGTCGAGCTGGATGCCGGCACGGTCAAAGCCGAGCTGGCGGAAGCCCAGGCCAATTTGAATGATCTGAACGCACAGGTCACGCGTCTTCAGAATCTGCAGAGTCGGCAATTGGTCGCAAAAGGCCAGCTTGATACCGTGATTGCCTCCCGTAATGCTGCCCGGGCACGCGCGCAGGCGGCGCAGGAGCGTCTCAATGACCGCATCATCCGTGCGCCCTTCGCCGGTGTTCTCGGTCTGCGTCAGGTCAGTCAGGGTCAGTTTGTTTCGGCCGGTGCAATCATGGTCAATCTGGATGACCTCGATCATCTGTGGGTGGATTTCCCGGTGCCGGAAGGTCTTTTGTCGCAACTGAAAACCGGGATGGCGCTGGAGCTGCAGGCCGATGCCGCGCCCGGTCAAGCACTCTCTGCGCAGGTCGTGGGCATCGACTCGCGTGTGGATATCGCCACGCGCGCCATCATGGTGCGGGCCGCCATCGATAATGCCGGCGGACTGGTCCGGCCGGGAATGCTCATGCGGGTATCTCTGCAGCAGGATGCGGTACAGGCCTTGGTGATTCCCGAGCTGGCCGTGCAGCAGGTCGGCAACCGCACTTTCGTTTTTGTCGCGGGAGCCGATGGCGTCGCCACCAGCCGTAATGTCCGTGTCGGTAGCCGCCATGACGGCAAGGTCGAGGTGATCGAAGGCCTCAAGACCGGCGAGAAGGTGGTGCTCGACGGTACTTCGAAACTGCGTGACGGACAGAAGCTGAAAGTGGTTCCGGCCGCGCCATGATCCTTTCCGATATTTCGATCAAGCGCCCGGTATTTGCCGCAGTCATCAGCCTGATGCTGGTGACCGTTGGACTGATTGCCTTCACGCGTCTGCCCTTGCGTGAATTGCCGAATATCGATCCACCGGTGGTTTCCATCGATGTCGCTTACCCCGGAGCTGCTGCCGGCGTGGTTGAAACGCGTGTGACCCAGGTGCTTGAAGATGCCGTGGCTGGCATCGAAGGCGTCGACCTGGTCACCAGCTCGTCACGCAACGGACGCGCTTCAGTCAATCTTGAGTTCACCCTGGAACGCGATATCGAGTCCGCCGCCAACGATGTGCGCGATGCCGTGAGCCGTGTTGCCGATCGTCTTCCCGAGGAAGCCAATGCTCCGGAAATTGCCAAAGTGGAAGCCGATGCCGATGTCATCATCTGGATCCGCGTCGTGCAGAAGGGTGCCGATGCGCTGGCATTGACTGACTATGCCGACCGCTATCTGGCGGACCGTTTCTCCAGCATTCCCGGTGTGGCCCAGGTAAGGCTTTCCGGTGGCCAGCGTTATGCGATGCGGGTCTGGCTGAACGACGACGCCTTGACGGCACGTGGGCTCACCGTGGCGGATGTCGAAAGTGCATTGCGCCGTGAGAATCTCGAATTGCCGGCTGGCCGATTGGAATCGCAGGACCGTGATTTCCTGCTTCGCGTCAACCGCAGTTTCGACTCGCCGGCGGCTTTCGAAAAGCTGGTGCTGAAGACCATGAATGATGGCCAGAGCATCGTCCTGTCCGATGTCGCGCGCATCGCCCGCGAGTCCGCCGACCGCCGCGCCTGGTTCCGCGGCAATGGAGAGCCGCAACTTGCTCTGGGCATCATCAAAACGTCCACGGCCAACGCATTGCAGGTTTCGCGGGATGTCCGTGCGGAAATCAATCGGATCAATCCGGGGCTTCCGGAAGGCATGACCATGGGTATCAATTTCGATACCACCGTGTTCATCGACGCCGCGGTTAAAAAAGTCTATAGCACGCTGTTCGAAGCCATCGCTCTGGTGTTGTTGGTGATCTGGCTGTTCCTCGGCAGTGTACGCGCCGCGCTGATTCCGGCGGTTACGGTACCGGTGTGTCTGATGGCGGCATTCATCGCACTCTGGTTATTCGGGTATTCCATCAATCTGCTGACCTTGTTGGCGTTGGTGCTGTGTATCGGCCTGGTGGTCGATGATGCCATCGTAGTGCTTGAGAACGCCCAGCGCCGCATCGATGCCGGAGAGCCGCCGATGCTGGGGGCATTCCGCGGCACCCGCCAGGTCGCTTTTGCCGTCATTGCCACCACGGCCGTGTTGGTGGCGGTATTCCTGCCGATGGCGTTCATCGAAGGAAACAACGGCCGTCTTTTCCGCGAACTGGCGGTAACGATGGCCAGCGCCATTGCCATTTCGGCGGTTGTCGCGTTGACTCTGACTCCGATGATGTGTTCATTGATTCTGAAACCCCATAAAGCCGGTGCGACCGGTTTCGAGGCGCGGATCAACGCATTCCTCGAGCGCGTGAGTCAGGCGTATTCGCAGAAACTGCAGGCGCTTCTGGCAAAACGCAATACCATTGGTATCGCCATGCTCGCGATTCTCGGTGCCAGTGCAGTGCTCTACCTGCTGGTACCCAAGGAGTTGGCTCCGGCCGAGGACCGTGGCGTATTTTTCGTTTCGGTCAATGGCCCCGAGGGCGCGGGTTTCGATTACACCGTCAAGCAGATGGAGCAGGTGCAGGCCGAACTGATGGCACTGCGGACGAAATCCGAGGCCATCGACCGTATCAATGCGGTAGTCCCCGGTGGATTCGGCGCCAGTGAAGAAATGCACACCGGCCGTGCCACCGTGCTGCTGAAACCCTGGAAGGACAGGGACACGGACACCTCCGCCATCGTTGAAGAGTCCCGGAAATTGCTGTCTAAGATTCCCGGTGTACAGGCACGGCCCCAGCAGCCGAGCGGATTGGTCCGTGGCGGCGGCCAGCCGGTCCAGCTGGTTCTGCAGGGCTCGGATTATAACGAGTTGGTGCAATGGCGCGACCGCCTGCTCAAGCGCATGGAAGAAAATCCGGATTTGACCGGGCCGGATTCCGATTACAAGGAAACCCGTCCCCAGCTTCGTCTCGACATCAATCGTGAACGGGCAGCGGCACTGGGGGTTTCGAATCAGGCCATCGGCAGTACTTTGGAAAGCATGCTCGGTTCGCGCCGTGTCGGCACCTACGTGGAAGGCGGTGAAGAATACGATGTGATTGTTCAGGCCGATGCCGAGCAGCGCCGTTCGCCATCGGATCTGTTGTCCATGCATGTACGTACCGGTAGCGGACAACTGGTGCCCTTGGCATCGGTCATCGATGTGCGTGAATTGGCCGAGCCCGGCAGCTTCAATCGCTTCAATCGCCTGCGTGCCATCACGGTGTCGGCAGGGCTGAAACCGGAGGCGAATCTGGGTGAGGCCCTGGATTGGATGCAGAAAACCGCCAAAGAAGAACTTCCGAGCACCGTGCAGATCGACTTCAAAGGACAGTCCCGTGAATACCTGAAGTCGGGTCAGGCGATACTGTTTACCTTTGCGCTGGCGCTGCTCATCGTGTATCTCGTTCTGGCGGCGCAGTTTGAAAGCCTGATCCACCCCTTGGTTATTCTTCTGACGGTTCCGATGGCGGTTTTCGGAGCATTGCTCGGACTGTGGATTATGGGAGGCAGTCTCAATCTGTTCAGCCAGGTCGGGATTATCATGCTGATTGGTCTTGCGGCCAAGAACGGCATCCTGATTGTCGAATTCGCCAATCAGCGCCGTGACGCCGGACTGGGTGTCGATGCAGCCATCATCGAGGCGGCTTCGGTGCGCTTGCGTCCGATTTTAATGACATCCATTGCCACGGCGGCGGGCGCTTTGCCGCTGATGCTCGGCACTGGCCCGGGATCCGGGTCGCGTCAGGCCATCGGTATCGTGGTGGTGTTCGGCGTTCTCTGCGCCACGTTGCTGACTTTGTTCATCGTGCCAGTCATGTACCGTTGGCTTGCGCCGTATACGCAGTCTCCGGAGCAGCGCGCCCGTGATTTGAGCAAGCAAGAAGCCGCGACGCCGGATGCAGAAGGCGCGATGCATTGATGCGTCGCGAATAACAGCGAACAGGGGTAATTTATGACGGACCCGAAAGACAAGCACCCGCTTTACCGCGGTCCTGGCCAGGGCCGTGAGGAAGGTCGCGGACCGCGTCCGCCGCGCCGTGATGACCGTCAAGGTCCGCGCATACCGCATCGTGCCGAACGTGCTGCGCCGCGTCCACCTTACGGTGATGTCGAAGGCCGGCAGGACGATTCGTGGCCTGCAAAGCCAAAGGAGTTCCGTATTTATGGTCTGAACGCGTGCCTTGCCGCATTCAGGGCGCGGCCAGAGAGCGTCCGCAAGCTTTGGTTGCTGGAGTCGCGTATCCCGAAGCTGCAGGAATTGCTCGCTTTCTGTGTCAAGAACCGCATCGGCTATAACGTGGTGGAAAACGAAGATCTCGAGAAACTCACAGCCAGCGCCCATCACGAAGGGGTGTGTCTGGCGATGCTGCCGCAGCCGGAATTGAACTTATCCAACTGGCTGATGACGGCTCCGACCGGCCGTTGCCTGTTGCTTTGGCTGGACGGTGTCGGCAATCCGCACAATCTCGGCGCCATCATGCGTTCGGCCGCCCACTTCGGCGTGGCGGCCATTCTGCTGCCGAAAACCTCGAGCCTCAGTCATTCCGGTGCCGCGTCACGTGTGGCTGAGGGCGCCGCCGAACATGTGCCGTTGATTCGGCTTGGACGGACGGATAACGCCATTGCACAGCTGGCCTCGGCCGGCTTTACCCTGGTCAGTACCGTGGTCCGTGGCGGCAGCGACGTGTTCCGATCCGAGTTGCCCGCGCGTTGCGTCATGGTGATGGGCGCAGAGCAGACCGGAGTGGATTCCGATTTGCTTGCCGCAAGCGGCCTGCGTGTGGAGGTGCCAGGCACGGGACAGGTTGAAAGCCTCAACGTATCCGCGGCGGCGGCGGTACTGCTTGCGGAATGGCGACGTCAGAACAGCAAAGCCTGACTCAGTTCTCAATCTTCGGAATCTGAGGCTGGATATCCACATTGGTTTCCGCAGCCAGATATGCCAGAACGGCGTAAGCGGCGACCTGTTGGTCGAGATCCTTCGCGTTAATCTTATCGAGGGTGTCGTTGGCGGTGTGGTGGTAATCGAAATAATCACTGCCATCCTGTTGCAACTCCACCCAGGGCAGACCATAGGGTACGCTCGGGCTGATGTCCGGGCCGGGACCACCGCCTTCCGCCGGAAGAATGCCCAAGGGCTCCAGCACTTTGGCGATACTTGCAATCACCGGCCGGGATTGTTCAGATACGCCGGCACTCAGGGCATAGATACGGCCAGCGCCGAAATCGCTTTCGGCGCCGAGCTGGTGTTTGTCCATAACTCCTTTCATAGCTTCGGCATAAGCCTTGCCGCCAAGCAGACCCTGCTCCTCATTGGCAAACGCAATCACACGGATGGTGCGTTTCGGAGCCTGCTTCAGGTCACCGATAAGTGCACCGGCGGCCATGGTGATGGCGACACCGGCGCCGTCGTCGATGGCGCCCGTACCCAGATCCCATGAATCCAGATGGCCGCCGATAATGACCACTTCATCGGGCTTGCTGCGACCGGTGATTTCACCGATGACGTTGTACTCGGTTTTGCTTCCGCTGAATCCCGCCTGGATATTCATTTCCACCATCACCGGTTTGCCGCGCCGGAGCATGTTCGCCAGAAGATCGGCATCGGGAACCGACAGGGCAGCGGCTGGAATCTTCACCACACCGTCCTCGTATTTCATCATGCCGGTATGCGGCAGCCGGTCGGAATCGGTGCCGACCGAACGGATCAGCAGCGCCGAGGCCCCCTTGCGTGCCGCTTCGGAGGCGCCGGCGCGTCGCACGTTGCTCACGGGGCCGTAACCGCTGCCATCCCTGGCACGCTTCATTTTCAGATTTACGAATGCGATTTTTCCCGCCAAGGAGCCATCCGGTATCGCCTTCAATGCATCAAGATCGGCAAACTCGACCACTTCCGCGCGCAAATCGCCCGGTGTGCTTTCACTGCCGCCGAGCGCGGTCAATACCAATGGCTGCGGAAACGGACTGATGACGCGCGCCGATTCCGAGCGACGCTGCCAGACCGGAAACGTCACCGGCTGCAGCCAGACCTTGTCGTATCCAAGGGTCTTGAATTTCGCCTGTGCCCAAGCGGTGGCACGGTCGTAGGCTTCGCTACCGCCCATGCGGGGGCCGACCTCGGTGGTCAGCGACTCAACGATGGCGTATCCCTTGGATCCACCCACGGCGGCATCCCGGAGATCCTCTGCGGTACGGATGGCTTTATTACCGAGCCCGGATTCAGCAGATGCGGTCAGAGCCGCGCATGCGAGCAGGATCGCGTGCAGGTACGGGCGCACTTCAGGCTCCCGGCTTTTTAAGGGCGTCGCGGATTTCCGTCAGCAGTTTGACTTCATCGCTGGGCTCAACCGTTGCCGGTGCTTCCGGCTGCTCCTGACGGCGGACGCGGTTGATGGCTTTGATGACCAGGAAAATCACCAGTGCGATGATGGTGAAGTCGACGATGGTTTGGATGAAGGCGCCGTAATTGAGCAGAACGGCCGGCATGGTTTCCTTGCCATCCGCGCCCAAGGCGGCAGGCCGCAATACGGCCGAGAGGCTCTTGAAATCAGCGCTACCGATGAGGTAAGACACCGAAGGCATGATCAGGTCATTGACCATCGACGTGACGATTTTTCCGAATGCGCCGCCGATGACCACGCCGACCGCAAGATCGATGACATTGCCGCGCAGTGCAAATTCCTTGAATTCCGAAAGTATGCTCATGATGCGTTTCTCCTGTGAGTGTTCAGATGATGGTGCCGTGCAGTTCCGCAATACCCTGCAATTCGGCATGGAAGCGGTCGCCCTTGTGCAGTGCCGCCACGCCGGACGGGGTGCCCATGAAAACAAGATCGCCCGGTTGCAGGGCATACAGCCCGGACAGTGCCAGCAGGATATCACTGACTGAAAAAATCATATCACCCAGACAGGCTTGTTGCCGCTGAATGCCGTTGACATGCAGGCTTAGCAAAGTATCCGCATTGAGGTGCGCCTCTTGAATCGGCACGATGTCGCTGATCGGAGCCGAGGCGTCGAAGCCTTTGGCGGTATCCCATGGCAGGCGTTTTTCCTTGGCGGCGGCCTGCAGGTCACGGCGGGTCAGATCCAGACCGACGGCATACCCGTATACGGCCTGCAGGGCGTTCTCGGCACTCCAATGTTCAGGCAACGAAGGGCCAAGCGCCAACACGAGCTCAACCTCGTGATGAAAGTCTGAAGTACAGCTCGGGTAGGGGATGTG
Organism: Arenimonas sp.; assembly: GCF_044353605.1. Classification (GTDB taxonomy): domain Bacteria; phylum Pseudomonadota; class Gammaproteobacteria; order Xanthomonadales; family Xanthomonadaceae; genus Arenimonas. The sequence goes on from NZ_JBILBO010000002.1 coordinate 146,097, forward strand.
CGGATTTTGAATTACGGCGTCGGACGGTTTCATGAAGAAAACGGGACTGCCTTTGGAAGGCTCGGCGCCCATTTCACGCGCGTGCTCGGCAAAGTTGCGTCCGACACAGTAAATCCGGTGCACGGGAAAGCGTTTGCTGCTACCGGCGATGCCGATACTGGCTTGATCCGGTGGCGGGAATGCGTAGTCCGTCATAAGGGCTTCCTGAAAAGTCCAGTCTAACGGTATTGGGCGTTTTTTTTACAAATTACCGGGACAGACTGATCGGCGACTTGTCGACCACGGTGTATTCACCATCGAGCACATCGGCACGCGACGGCGCAGGGGTGGTTTTCTTTCCGAGACGCTTCAACAGGAAGCTGGCGATCAGCATGAATACGCCCATGAAAATGGCGAAAACGCAGACGCCGAACAGGAAGAACAGGCCGAGCACGGAGAATACGGCCTTCAGTACCGGATTACGGGGCTTGTTGGGGCGGGCCAGCAAAAGACGATGGAAAATACTGCGCATGGATGTGCTATAAAACTCAGGGAGTCGACAGTATGCCGAGGCAGGGATTGGAAAGTGTAAATTGTTCGTTAATAGCAATCTCGGTTCTTGAAAATGAGACGCCGGTCACAATAAACCCATTGATTCGCGGTGAATCCACGCCTTTGATCGTGATCCGCTGTGGCGATATGGTTCAGGTTTATGCCAATCGCTGCCCGCATCAGGGCCGGCGCCTGGATTACGCCCCGGACCGCTTTCTGATCAAGGATGCGACTCTGGTCTGCGCCGCACACGGTGCGGTATTCGGCATGGCCGATGGCCTCTGTCTGCAAGGACCCTGTCGCGGTGAGTCGCTGATGCCTTACGCCTGCCAGTGGCAGGATGGCGTGTTGCGCATCGAGTGGCCAGCCCAGGACTGACTAGAAAAGCAGATTGACGCCGATGACCGATACCGCCAAGTACAGGAAAGTAATCGGTAATCCATTGCGCCAGAGGTCGCGCGTGGTGTATCCGGCAGGCCCGGCTATCATCGAGACCACCGGATTGGAGTGGCTGATGAAGTTATTGGACGCGCACAGAGCCGCCAGGAAGGCATAGGCCATCGGATTGCCATCCGCGGCCAGTGCGATGTTGATGGCCATCGGCACCATGACCACCGTAGCGCCGACATTGCCGATGACCAAAGCCAGGCAGGTAGTGAAAATCGCCAGCGTCGTCTGGATCAGCCAATCCGGCACCCCGGCGCCCAAGCGCTCGATAGTGTGTTGGGCAAGCCAGTTGGCGGCGCCGGTGGAATCCATGGCGATACCGAGGGGAATCAGGCAGGCCATGGTGAATACCGTTTTCCAGCTGATCGAGGCGTAGGCTTCCTCCATATCAAGCACGCCGGTAACGATCATGAGCACGGCGCCTGCCATCAGGGCAATCGGTAATGGCACCAGCGTGCTCAATGCCAGCAGCATGCTACCGGTGAAAATGCCCAGAGCCACGCGCAGTTTGTGTGGCCGCTGTTCCTGCTTTGGATAATCGGTGATGACCACGAAATCTTTGTTGGCATTGGCCTGGGCCAGGTCGTTCCAGTTGGAATGGAATACCAGAATGTCGCCGGCGCGGATCGGCAGATTACGGATGTTGCGGCGCAGGACTTTTTTATCGCGGTTGATGGCGAGCAGGCTGATGCCATAACGTTTGCGCAGACGCAGCTCGGCCTGCGCTTTGCCGATGAACGGCGAATTGCTGGGAATGACCGCCTCGGAAATGCCGGACTGCGATGGGTTGAACAGGTCACCGAGCACACGCAGGCGCTGGGAGAATTTCAGCTGCTTGCTTTTGGCATAGGCGCTGACCATTTCCGGCGTGCCCATCACGCCGATGACGCTGCCGGCGCTCAAGCGCTCGTCGGCCGGTGGCGCCATGCGTGATTCGGTGCCGCTGTGCAGCGCAAGGTAAAGCGGTGCGCCGATTTCGGCCTCGGCATCGCCGATGCTCATGCCGACCAGCGGGCTTTCCGGCGTGAGCACGAGTTCATGCACATCGCCTTCGATGCCATAAGCGTTCGCGAAGTAATGTTCCGGTGTATTCGGATTGACGTTGCTGCCGGTTTCCGGAAGAAATCCGAGGTGCTTGCGGAAGCGGAAGTAGAGCAGGCCCAGACCGAGCAATACCAGACCGATCGGCAATGGTCGGAACATCGGCAGGTCTTCCAATGTCGCGACACCCGAGGGAAGGTTCTGGTTGGCCGAGCGCAACAGATCATTCAGCAGCATCAGTGGGGAGTTGCCGATCATGGTCAGCTGCGCGCCGAGAATGATACAGGCAGCGATTGGCAGCAACAGTTGTCCCAGTCCCATGCCGGTACGGCTGGAAAGGCGCGCGGCAACCGGAAGGAACAGCGATGTGACTGCCGGATTCTGCATGAACCCGGACATGCCGCCGGCAGCGGCCGAGGTTATCAGAACCAGCCGTTGCTCTTGGCCATTGGATCGGCGCAATAACCAGCCAGCCAAGCGGTTGAGCGCGCCGGTACGGTCGAGTGCGGTACTGAGGATCATCGACGCCATGACGCTGATGACCGCGTTGCCGGCGAAGCCTTTGAACAGATCGGTTTCCGAAACGACACCGGTGAAGCCGAGGATGACCAGTGCCAACAAGGAGGCGGCATCGGCGCGGATGCGCTCGAACATCAGCATGGCGATGATGAAGCCGGTCAGACCCAGCACGATCAGCATGTCTTGTGTTAGAACCAGACCGCTATGCATGCGTGATACGACTCCTATCGGCGGGTGTAAAGCAGATCCCAGACGCCATGGCCGAGATTCCGGCCGCGGTTCTCGAAGTGCGTCTGCCGGCGCCAGGCCGGGCGATCAACGGAGTGGCATGGTCCGGCAGTTGCCAGCAACTCCGGTTCATTGTCACAGACTTCCCACATGTGCTCAACATATTCCTGCCAGTCGCTGGCCAGATGCAGACGTCCGCCGGATTTGAGTTTACGGCAAAGCAGGGCAACGAAGTCCGGCTGGATGAGCCGACGTTTATGATGACGTTTTTTATGCCAGGGATCCGGAAAGTAGATGCGAACTTCCGACAGGCTGCCGTCCGGGATGTCATCGCGCAGTACTTCCACCGCATCGTGGCAATAGATGCGCACATTGTCGAGATGGGCATCGGCCACGGCATTGAGCGCCCGTCCGACCCCGGGGGAGTGCACTTCAATGCCGATGAAATTGCGTTCCGGTTCATGGAGAGCCCCGAACAGCAGCTGCTCACCGTTGCCGAATCCGATTTCAACGACCAAATCCGCCGGCTTGGGGAACACGGTGCTGAAATCCACTGGCTGTCCCGAGTAATCCAGACCAAGGGTCGGCCAATGCACGTTGAAGGCACGCTTCTGCGATTCGGTGGCCCGGCCCTGACGCAATACGAAACTGCGGATGCTGCGGACTGATTTTTCTGGAAGCGGGGATTCGGTATCCGACATCAGAAGAACAGGCCATCCAGAGGTGAGGAGGCGTTGGCATAGCGGCGTTTCGGCATGCGTCCGGCCAGAAAGGCTTCGCGTCCTGCTTGCACGGCCTTACACATCGCCGAAGCCATCAGAATCGGATCTTTGGCAGCAGCGATGGCGGTGTTCATCAGCACGCCGTCGCAGCCAAGCTCCATGGCAATGGCGGCATCCGATGCGGTTCCGACGCCGGCATCAACCAGTACCGGAACCTTGGCGTTTTCGATGATTTCGAGCAGGCTCCATTTGTTCTGGATACCCAGTCCCGATCCGATCGGAGCCGCCAGCGGCATGATGGCCACGCAGCCGATTTGTTCCAGTTGCTTGGCAACGATCGGGTCATCCGAGGTATACACCATGACATCGAAGCCGTCGGCCACCAGGCGTTCGGCGGCGAGCAGGGTTTGGGTGACATGCGGAAACAGCGTTTTCGGGTCGCCGAGTACTTCCAGTTTCACCAGCGTGTGGCCATCGAGCAGTTCACGTGCCAGATGGCAGGTGCGCACAGCGTCTTCGGCGTTATAGCAACCCGCAGTGTTGGGCAGCAGTGTGAAGCGATCCGGCGGCAGAAAATCCAGCAGATTCGGCTCACCCTTGTTCTGACCGAGATTGGTCCGGCGCAGGGCGACAGTGACGATTTCCGCCCCGGCGGCATCGGTAGCGTCGCGGGTCTGTTGAAAGTCGGTGAATTTCCCGGTACCGGTCAGTAGACGGGAGCGGTAGGTTTTCCCGGCGATAATCAGCGGGTCATGGATTGTCGGCGTGCTCATGCGTCTATTATCGCCTGAATCGATGCTGGCCGTCAGCCTTCAACCGCCGCCCATGGCCTGGATGATTTCGACCCGGTCGCCGTCCTGCAGCTGATATCCGGGGTGACGGCTCTTCGGAATGATCTCCCGATTCACCTCCACGGCAAACCGGTGGCCCGATATCCCAAGTTGCTCAATCAGCCCTTGGATGTCGATGCCGGTGTCCAGTTGGCGCAGTTCGCCATTCAGATACAATTCCATGCACACAGTTTAACGCCTGACCGGGCATCGGGAAACCGGCTTATGAAGATTGCGGTGATATCGCGTGATCCGGAACTTTACGCAAACTGTCGCCTACAGGCGGTGGCCAATGAGCGTGGTGTCGAATTGACGGTGATCGATCCGCTGGTCTGTCATGAAGCGCAGTTCCTTGAATCTTTTGATGCCGCTCTGCCGAGGTTCGGACCGATTTGGCAGGTGCCGGGCGGGGAACTGCTGGCGCGAATGCAGGCGCACGGAGTGGTCTGTCTGAACACCGCGGAATCGGTGGCTTTGGCACGCGACAAGCAGGCCGCCATGGCGATTTATCACCATCGGGGCCTGCCGATTCCGGTGAGTTTCTCACCATCGACACCAATGGATGCAAGGTCGTTGATGGGCCTGCCTTTCGGATTTCCGATGCTGATCAAGCAGGACGTCAGTGCCGGTGGCTGGGGCGTTCATCGCGTTGATGATGTGGAATCCGCAGTGGCCTTGATGGCGCGCCTGAGTGAAGCAGGCGAGCGCTACACACTTCAGGCGTTCATTGCAGAGGCCGCCGGTCGTGATATACGCGCATTCGTATGTAGTGGGCATGTTATCGCCGCCATGCAAAGGATTGCTGCGCCTGGGGAATTCCGGGCCAATGTCAGCCTTGGTGCCCGAACCGAAGCCATTGCACTGACCGAAAACGAAACCGCGTTGGTACTTGAAGCCACAGCCTCCATCGGGCTTACGGTGGCGGGGGTCGATCTATTGCGGACTGCTACAGGGCCCCTGCTGCTTGAAGTCAATGCTGCGCCGGGTTTTGAGGCCTTGGAGGCAGCTACAGGGCGCGATATTGCTGGGCAAATGCTTGATTTGGTGATTTCCCGGACAAACGGTCAAAACATGACCGTGAATAACCAAATCATCAGGTAGAATTAACGAAATATTAACGCATTGAGGTCTAGCCTTGTCCGACCATCTCTTCGGTTTGCGCGCCTCGTCAGCAACCAACCGGTTATGGTAATCGGAGCTTCACCGTCCTGACCCGGCAAGCGGGTAACCGCTTGCCGGGTTTTTTATGGTTTGGTCAGGAATTGGTGGTATTCTCAATATTGCGTTATTTACAATTTATTTAAAAGGTTACCCAATGAAACGACTTGTCCTTCTTTCGACCTTGTTGGTCTCATCTTTGGCCTATGCCGGCAAGACGCTGGATGCTGAAGCTATCCAGCTTTCGCTGGCGTCCGGCAACGTCTCCATGCAGCGTCAGCAGATTGAGGCCAAGTTGGGTCAGGTGGAGTACACCGAGTTGACCAAGGAAAATCGCGCTGCACTGAATGAGCAGTTCGCGTTACTCAATGGCGCCTCAGTGCCCAGTGATGTTGCCAAGGCAGCAGAGACAAGCATCAACAGCATTCTCAAACAGACTTTTGCCGACAGTAAATTGGTCTGCACCTACGATAAGCCACTTGGCTCGAACATGAAAAAACGCAATTGCATGACGGTTGCCGCGCGCAAGCGCAGTTACGATGCCACGCAACGCACCCTGCAAGGCCAGAAAGGCGATACAGTCCACGTTTCCGGGGGCTGATGGGAATGCGACTTCTCGTCATCGAAGACAACCGCGATATCGCCGCCAATCTCGGCGATTATCTGGAAGATCGCGGCCATACCGTAGACTACGCCGCCGACGGTGTGACCGGCCTGCATCTGGCGGTGGTGAATGATTTCGATGCCATCGTGCTGGATCTCAATCTGCCTGGAATTGATGGCATCGAGGTCTGTCGCAAACTGCGCATGGAAGGCCGCAAACAGACCCCGGTACTGATGCTGACGGCACGGGATTCTCTGGAAAGCAAGCTCGCCGGTTTCGAGTCGGGTGCCGATGATTACCTGGTCAAGCCGTTCGCCCTGCAGGAAGTGGAAGCCCGCCTCCAGGTTTTGGCGCGGCGCACCAAAACCAATCTGTCGCGTACGCTCGGCATCGCCGATCTCGAGTTCAACCTCGATACGCTTGAAGTCCGTCGCGGTGGCGAGTCGATCCAGCTCAATCCGACTGCTTTGAAGATTCTTCAGGCGTTGATGGAAGCCTCCCCCTCGGTGGTGACCCGCAATGAGCTGGAGACCCGGGTCTGGGGCGAAGAGTTGCCCGACTCCGACAGTCTGCGCGTGCACATCCACGGCCTGCGTGCGGCCATCGACAAGCCGTTCCCCACGGCACTGATCCAGACACGTCACGGCATAGGCTATCGAATCGTCGATCCCGATGCAGTACCGGCGTAGACTCCGAACCCGAATCATTTTTTCTTTTTTCCTGCTGGGCTTCGGGCTGACCGCCCTGTTCGCCCTGTCGTCCCTGTACCTTCGGGCGAAGCTGGAAGGGCAGCTCATTGAAAGCACCCTGCAACGAGAAGTCGATAACTTCGTAGCGCAGGTGCGCACCAACCCGCAGGGTACCGCCACATTTTCAATGCTCTCGGCCAAAATCTGGAGTACGCGGAACGCCTACAAGATGCCTTTGGCGCTGCAGAATCTGAGCACCGGCGTGTATGACATCGAGGAAGTGGATGGCAACGGCCAGTTGCATCGCTACAAATATGCCATTCGCCGCGATGAAGATCTGGTCAGTTATGTCCGCTATGACGTCACCAGTGCCAGTTTGAGTGAGCAACGCCTGGTCCTGCTGGTCATCGGCGCCATCGCCTTGTTTTCACTGTTGGCCTGGTTGATCGGCATCTGGTCGTCGTCCCGCGTCATCAGCCCTGTGCTGGAATTGGCGCGTCGGTTGCGGATGATGGTTGGCAAGGAAAGCAACCAGCAGCTCGCCCCGCTGTTTCCCGATGATGAGGTCGGACAGCTGGCCTCGGCCTTGGATGATTATTCCAGCCGGATGACCCAGATTGTCCGCCGCGACCGCGAATTCAATGCCGACGTCAGTCATGAGCTGCGCACCCCGCTGGCAGTCATCCGCGGCGCCACTGAACTGCTTCTGGCCAATCCCGATATCACTGAAAAAATGCGCCAGCGCCTGCTGCGCATCGACCGCGCTGCGCTGCAGTGCACTGATTTGACCACCGCGCTGCTCATGTTGTCGCGCAATGAACGCGGCATGGGCAGTTGCGATATCGCCAAGCTGGTACGTCAGCTGGCGGAGGCCAACCGTCCGCATCTGGCCAATAAGCCGGTCGAGATTTTCGTCGAAGGTCTGGAAGGCGTCATCATCGAGGCACCCGAGGCGGTGCTTTCGGTCGCCATCGGCAATCTGCTGGGTAATGCCTGTAAATATACGGTTGAAGGCGAAGTGCGTTGCCGGGTCGAGGCCGACCACATCGCCATTGAAGATACCGGTCCAGGGCTCAGCACCGAAGATGCCGAGCGCCTGTTCGAGCGCGGATATCGCGGATCCAGTGTCGGTAACACCACTGGCGGCGGCATCGGCCTGTCCATCGTGCGACGATTATGCGAATTGTATGGATGGAAGGTAAGTATCGCACCCCGTGAACAGGGCGGCGCCGTGGCCGTGCTTCGTTTCAGCTGATCAGAAACGGATCCACCAACACTGGTAGTGACGTTGCAGACGGAATACCGTGCTGACCGTTTCGGTTGCGGTATTGCTCCGGTACTGCATCACCTTTAATCCATAGGGTGGCTTTTGCAAGGGTTCCCGGTAAGCGTTTCCGCTCTCATCGGTCATACTTTCCGGCGCCAGCTCTGAAACCGTATCCGTCACCATCTCCGGATACAGGAGTTGCACATCCAGTAGCGGGCGATCCACCATCGCATCCAGACGCATGAGTAGACCTTCGGACTGCTCCTGGCCGACCCCGACCCAATGGTAGCTCTTGACCAGTTGATTGACGTCTTTCATGTCGATGGCGGAACGTACGCTATACAGCAGCTCATCCGGGCTTTTACTGCAGGCGGGTGGCGGCGGAAGTCCGGCGCGGCCGGAATGTGAGGTTTGCGGAATTGCGGGGGCAGCCGGCGAGGGGGCCGGCTTTTCGGTCTGTTCCGGCTCACACAGACGATCGGTATAGACCACGCTGCCATCAGCGCGTTGGCACCGGTGCATGTCCTGAGCGGATGCAGCGCTGCCGGCCAATAACAGAATCAACAGCGTGATGCGAAATAATGCCATACCGGCACTGTAGCGCAGCTTCAGCGCAAACGCGAGAGCACGGCTTCGGTGGGTTTGGCCAGATTCAAGGTATAGAAATGCAGTTCACCGGCACCGCCATCCAGCAGACGCCGGCACATGGCCGCCACGCAGTCGGCCGCGAATTCGCGGATGCTGACGGCATCGTCACCGTATGACAGCATGCGTTGGCTCATCCAGCGCGGAATCTCGGCACCGCACATCTGCGAAAAACGTCGGATCTGCGAGAAATTCGAAATCGGCATGATGCCCGGGATGATCGGGATGTCGATGCCACGGCGACGCACATCGTCGACGAACCGGAAATAGGCATCGGCGTTGTAGAAATACTGGGTAATTGCCGAGCTGGCGCCCAATGCCGCTTTTTCCGCAAAGCGCGCGATGTCGGATTCGGCGTCTTCGGCCTGCGGATGGAATTCCGGGTAGCACGCGACGGTAATCCCGAAGGCATCGCCATACTCGGCTTTGATGAAACGCACCAGGTCGGTGGCGAAGTGCATGTCGCCGGCGCGGGCCATGCCCGATGGCAGGTCGCCCCGCAGAGCGATGATGCGATTGCAGCCCTGTGCTCTGTACTGATCCACCAGATGTCGGATTTCTTCGCGGGTACCGCCCATGCAACTCAGATGCGGTACCGCATTGAGCCCATGCGCATCGGCCAGGTGCTGCACCGTTTCACCGGTATAACTCAAGGTCGAGCCGCCGGCACCGAAGGTGACCGAGGCAAATTCCGGTGCATGGGCCTTCAGCGTGGCCGCAGTTCGGTCGAGCTGGGCACGTTGCTCGTCGGTTTTCGGCGGAAAGAACTCGTAGGAAATCTTCATGGCAGGTTCCGGGCAAAAGAAAGGGCGCATGCACGCCCTTTCCGGTAACTCAGTAGCGGTAGTGTTCCGGCTTGTACGGACCTTCCTTGGCAACGCCGAGATAGGCAGCCTGTGCGTCAGTCAGTTCAGTCAGCTTCACACCGATTTTTTCCAGGTGCAGGCGGGCCACTTCTTCGTCCAGCTTCTTCGGCAGGATATAGACTTTCGGCTCGTACACGTCCTTGTTGGCCCACAGATCAATCTGCGCCAGGGTCTGGTTGGAGAACGAGTTCGACATCACGAAGCTCGGATGGCCGGTGGCGCAGCCGAGGTTGACCAGGCGGCCTTCGGCCAGCAGGTAGATGGCGTTGCCGTTGGCGAAGGTGTATTTGTCGACCTGCGGCTTGATGTTGAGCTTGACCGCATCGGAGGTATTCAGACGCTCGACCTGGATTTCGTTGTCGAAGTGGCCGATGTTGCAAACGATGGCCTGATCCTTCATGGCCTGCATGTGTTCCAGCGTCAGCACGTCCTTATTGCCGGTGGTGGTGACGTAGATGTCGCCGCGACCCAGAGTCGCTTCCACGGTATTCACTTCGAAGCCTTCCATTGCAGCCTGCAGGGCGTTGATCGGATCGATTTCGGTGACCACGACGCGGCAGCCATAGGCACGCAGCGAATGCGCCGAGCCCTTACCGACATCGCCGTAGCCGCAGACCACGGCGACCTTGCCGGCCAGCATCACGTCCATCGCGCGCTTCAGGCCATCGGCCAGCGATTCGCGGCAGCCATACAGGTTGTCGAATTTGGATTTGGTGACCGAGTCATTGACGTTGATGGCCGGCACGCGCAGACCGCCGACTTCCATCATCTGGTACAGACGGTGCACGCCGGTGGTGGTTTCTTCGGAAACACCGCGCCAGTCCTTCATCACGTTGGTCCAGAAGCCCGGACGGTCGGTGGCCGTGCGTTTCAGCAGATTCTTGATGACCTGCTCTTCATGCGAGCCCGACGGGGTATTGACCCAATCCGAACCCTGTTCCATTTCGTAGCCTTTATGCAGCAGCAGGGTGACATCGCCACCGTCGTCGACCACCAGTTCGGGACCCTTGCCGCCTGGGAACGTCACGGCATCAAGGGTGCAATCCCAATACTCTTCCAGGGTTTCGCCTTTCCAGGCGAAAACCGGCGTACCGCTTGCGGCGATGGCGGCTGCAGCATGGTCCTGGGTCGAGAAGATGTTGCAGGATGCCCAACGCACATCGGCGCCGATGTCCTTCATGGTCTCGATCAGCACGGCGGTCTGAATGGTCATGTGCAGGGAGCCGGTGACGCGCACGCCTTTCAGCGGGGCCTGGGCGGCGTATTTGTTGCGGATCGACATCAGGCCGGGCATCTCGGCTTCGGCGATGTCGATTTCTTTGCGGCCCCAGTCGGCCAGGGTGATATCTGCGATTTTGTAATCGGGTTTCAGTTTCGTAACGGCGTTCATGCACGCTCCTTAAAGATCAAAGTGAGCGGGCGCAGTTGCAGTGACGACCGCCATCGAGCCTGTGCTTCCGCGCGTGGCGGTGCTTGCAGCGCCCCTCGATGGGGTGTTTTGATACAGACCTATGATACCGTCTGCACCGGAATGACATGTGAAAACGGGAGCGAATTGACCGCCCCCGTTTCCGGATTACTTCAGTTTCGCGGCCTTGCGCAGGGCATCGGCGACGTCGGTTTTCTCCCAACTAAAAGCAGTGGCTTTGTGGGTTTTGCCGTGACCGTCGACATAGCTGACTTCCTGTGGCTTGCGGCCGAAGTGGCCGTAGCTGGCAGTGCGCTGGTAAATCGGGTGCAGCAGGTCCAGCATCTTGCTGATGCCGTAAGGGCGCAGGTCGAAGTGGCCGCGGATCAGTTTTTCAATCTGTACATCCGGAATCTTGCCGGTGCCGAAAGTGGTGACCGAAATCGAGGTCGGTTCAGCCACACCGATGGCGTAGCTGACCTGTACCTCACAGCGGTCGGCCAGACCGGCGGCGACCACGTTCTTGGCAACGTAACGGGCAGCGTAGGCTGCCGAACGGTCGACCTTGGACGGATCCTTGCCCGAGAATGCACCGCCGCCATGGCGGGCCCAGCCGCCGTAAGTGTCGACGATAATCTTGCGGCCGGTCAGGCCGCAGTCGCCCACCGGGCCACCGATTTCGAACTTGCCGGTTGGATTGATGTGGTACTTGGTGCCTTTGTGCAGCAGTTTGCCTGGCAATACCGGATCGATCACGTGCGCGCGCACGGCTTCAATCAGGTCCTTCTGCTTGATGCCCGGATCATGCTGGGTCGACAGCACCACAGCGTCAATGCCCACGGCTTTGTCGCCTTCATAGCGCAGGGTGACTTGGCTCTTGGCGTCCGGACGCAGCCAGGGCAGCGGCGAATTCTTCTGCTTGCGCACTTTTGCTTGGCGCTCGACCAGACGGTGTGACAGATGGATGGCGGCCGGCATGAAGCTTTCGGTCTCATTGGTGGCGTAGCCGAACATCAGGCCCTGGTCACCGGCGCCTTGGTCTTCCGGGCGCTTGCGGTCGACGCCTTGGTTGATGTCGACCGACTGCTTGCCGATCATGTTGATGATGGCGCAGGTGTGGCCGTCGAAACCGACGTCCGAGTTGTTGTAGCCGATGTCGTTGATGACCTTGCGGGCCAGGGCTTCGATGTCGACCCAGGCCGAGGTGGTGATTTCACCGGCCACGATGGCGGCGCCGGTTTTCACCAGGGTTTCGCAGGCCACGCGGGCGTGCTTGTCCTGGGCCAGGATGGCGTCGAGGACGGCATCGGAAATCTGGTCGGCGAGTTTGTCCGGGTGGCCTTCGGAGACCGACTCGGAAGTGAACAGGTAGTTGCTCATCGCGGCATATATCCTTTAATCGAGATAGAAAGATACAACTTGGGGAGCGCATAGAATACAGGCAAACGCCCCGGTACGCATCAACTTTTTGACCCCTCCGGTTTAGCCCCCGTTCAACCGGCCGGGAATTTGCTAAAGTAGCCATTCCAAACAAGCATTTACAGGGGATTGTCATGGGATTTAAACGCATCGCAAGCGCACGTTGGGAAGGCGATCTGATTGCCGGAAAGGGCAGCATGAGTACGCCGCAGAGCGGGCTGTTCACTGACCAGAACTATTCCTTCAAAACCCGCTTCGGCGACGAGAAGGGCACCAATCCGGAAGAACTGCTGGCTGCCGCGCATGCCGGCTGCTTCAGCATGGCGCTGTCTGCGGTGCTCGGCAAAGCCGGATTCACGCCGGACCGGATTGAAACCCGGGCCGAAGCGATGATGGAGCCGGGCATGGATCCGGGACCGACCGTGACCGGCGTGCATCTGATCGTGCTGGCCAAGGTGCCGGGAATCACTTCAGCGCAGTTCGCCGAGATTGCCGAAGCCGCCAAAGCCGGCTGCGTGATTTCGCGCGCGCTGGCAGTGCCGGTGACCTTGGATGCGACGCTGGCTTAAGCCACCAAACCCGAGAAGTAATCCTCGGTGATTGCCATCTGCTCATGCGCCGTTTCGGCCTTGTTGACCCGTGCCCGGAATTCGGCGGCATTGTCCTGTTCGGCGCTGTACCAACCTAAATGTTTGCGTGCGATGCGCACGCCCTGCAGCTCGCCGTAGAATTCATGCAGGTGCCGCAGATGGCCGAGCAGGGTTTCGGCAATGAATGCCACCGGCGGTTCCGATAGCAGTTCGCCGGTTTCAAGATAATGGTGGATATGCCGGAAAATCCAGGGCCGGCCCTGTGCGGCGCGCCCAATCATCACCGCATCGGCCTTGGTGTATTCCAGAACGAACTTGGCCTTGAGTGGATCAGTGATGTCGCCGTTGGCCACCACTGGAATGCGCAGCGCTTGTTTGACTTCGGCGATGGTGTCGTATTCGGCCAGGCCGGTATAAAAATCCTGGCGCGTGCGGCCATGGATGGCCAGCGATTGGATGCCGCAGTCTTCGGCGATTCTGGCGATGGCCAGAGCGTTTCGGGATTCGGGACTCCAGCCGGTGCGGATTTTCAGGGTGACCGGCACATCGACAGCATTGACGGTGGCACTCAGGATTGCGGCAACCAGTTTTTCATCGCGCATCAATGCCGAGCCGGCTAAAACATTACAGACCTTCTTGGCCGGGCAGCCCATGTTGATATCGATGATCTGCGCGCCATGATCGACATTGAAGCGTGCCGCTTCCGCCAGCTGTGCCGGATCGGTTCCGGCAATCTGCACCGATATCGGCGACGGCTCATCGGAGTGATCCATGCGATGCACTGACTTATTGGTTCGCCAGAAACGCGAATCGGAAATGGTCATCTCCGAGACGCAGAGGCCCGCGCCCATTTTTTTGCACAGCATCCGAAACGGCTTGTCGGTGACGCCGGCCATCGGTGCCAGGATCAGGTTTGGCGAAATGGCATGCGGCCCGATGTGCATGTTCAGCCGAAACGGGCAGTGATGTCGGCTCGGCTCGGCATGGCCAGTGCCGCACCCGCGCGCTCGACCTTGCAGGAGGCCGCCACGACCGCGAAGGCACAGGCATCCGGCAATGCCGATCCATGCGCCAGCTCCGCCGCCAGTGCGCCGTTGAAGCAATCACCGGCGCCGGTGCTGTCTTTGACGCTGACTTTCGGTGGCGTGAATTCGTGGAATCCGTGGGGCGTGCTGAGCACGGCACCGCGTGCGCCCAGCGTAATTACGGTATCGGGACAGGGCAGTTTGCGGGCCAAGGCATGCAATGTGCCGGCATCCCGTTGCGCAATGCTTTCCGCAGTGATGTCTTCGCCCTGGGCCTGTAGCAACGCGGCGAATTCGCTTTCGTTCGGGCTCAGAATATCAGCCAATGCCTGCAGCTCGGCAGCGAATTCGGATGCCGGCGCCGGATTGACGATGCTGCGCACGCCGGCGGCCTTGGCAATGTGCATCGCTGCCAAGCTGGCAGCGGCATTGGCTTCCTGCTGAAGCAATACAATCCGTGCGTTGCGGATGGATTCGGTGTGTCTGGAAATATGCGCCGGTGACAGCAAGGTATTCGCGGCCAAATCCACCAGAATTTGATTTTGGCCGTCGGCGTTCAGCCAGATGGCGGCATTGCCGGTGGCGCTGCCGTTGCATCGTTGCCAGGCGCAGCGCAGTCCCACCGACTCCGCCAAGGTGATGGCATGTTTGCCGAGGGCGTCATCACCAATGGCGGCGATGAACAGAGCATTTCCACCAAGGCGGTGTGCGGCCATGGCTTGATTGAAACCTTTGCCGCCCGGGCCTTGGGAAAAATGGCCGGTGCGGGTTTCACCGGCTTTTGGAAACCGTGGCGTGCGCCACACCAGATCCTGGTTGTAGCTGCCTACCACGACAATCATAATCAGCCGCCGAGCTGGAGCAGGACGCCGGCGATGGTCGCGGTCATCAGCGTAGCAATCGTGCCACCGAGAACGGCGCGCAGACCGAAGCGCGCCAGATCGGAACGGCGCTCGGGTGCCAATGAACCAATGCCGCCGATCTGAATGGCAATCGAAGCGAAGTTGGCAAAGCCGCACAGTGCGTAAGTCAGAATCAGGCGTGAATGCTCGCTGATGGCGCCAACACCTTCGCCGACCGGAATTTGAGACAGCTGCAGATAGGCGATGAACTCATTGAGTACGATTTTCTGGCCGATCAAACCACCGGCGATGACCGCATCGTTCCACTCAATCCCGATCACCCAGGCAATCGGGGCCAGGACGTAGCCGAGAATCAGGCCGAGATTGAGCGTTATCGGTGTAGCACCTGCGGCGGCGCCCTGATTGAGCATCATGTTCAGGCTCTGATAGCCGGATAGATGCAAATCACCAAACCAGCCGATGATGGCGTTGATCATGGCGATGAGCGCTACGAAAGCCAGCAGCATGGCGGCAATGTTGATGGCCAGCTTGACACCGTCGGCAGCGCCGGCGGCGGCGGCATCGATGATGTTGGCCGAGGTTTTTTCCACTTCTACTTTAATGTTGCCGCGCGTCAGGGGCTCACCGGTTTCCGGTATCAGCATCTTGGCCACCAGGAAGGTTGCCGGAGCGGCCATGATGGAAGCTGCAAGGAAATGTTTGGCATAGAAAGCCTGCAATTCCGGGTCGGTTCCGCCCAGCATGGCTACGTAGGTGGCCATCACGCCGCCGGCGATATGCGCCATACCGCCGATCATCATGGTCAGCAGTTCAGACTCGGTCATCTTGCCGATGTAGGGACGAACCGTCAGCGGTGCTTCGGTTTGGCCGATGAACACGCTGGCACATACCGAGGTGGTTTCAGCGCCCGACAAGCGCATGACTTTGGTAATTGCCCATGCCATGCCTTTGACGACCATCTGGAGAATGCCCAGATGATAGAGGACGGCAGTGAGCGCAGCAAAGAAAATCACCGTCGGCAATACCTGGAACACGAAAATGAAACCAAATTTGTCGGCCGTTGCCAGGTCACCGAAAATCATTCGGGCACCTTCCGTGGTAAAGCCGGAAACCGTAACGAATGCATGTGCGGCGGCCCCGAACACGGCGGCCCCGAAGGGTGTCAGCAATACGAATGCAGCGAACAGGACCTGAAGCAGCACGCCGGTGGAAATCAATCGCCAATCAATGGCGCCCCGGTTATTGGAAAACAGCCAAGCGATGGCCAGCAGGCAGCTGAGGCCGAAAAGTCCGAAAAGCACTGCGCTCATGGGGAAATCCGAAGAAGGTGACCGTCAAAGGGTAGTCTACGGCGCAGGATAGGGCAAGCCCGCAGGCTCAGGGCAGGGGATTCCCAGCCGCGCGGTAGAGCGCATACCAGTGCTCGCGCTGCAGGCTAACGCCGGTTGCCGTGGCTATTGATTTCAGTCGCTGTGGATCTGTGCTGCCGAGCAGGACCTGCAGATTCGCCGTATGCCGGAGTATCCAGGCGATGGCGATGGCGCCGGCACTGCAGCCGTAGATCTGCGCCATATTATTGAGTTCATGGTTCAGTTCCGCGAAATCCGGATGACCGAGGAAATTACCTTCGAACATGCCGAACTGCAGCGGCGACCAGGCCTGCACGCGCAGCCCATTCATGCGGCAATAATCGATGACCGAACCGTCGCGGTCAAGACTGCCACCGAAACGGGTGTTGGCCTGCAGGGCGGCATCAATCGGGCCGGTATGGGCCAGGCCGAATTGAACTTGATTGGCGCACAGGGGTTGATTGAGCGCCGACTGCAGCAGCTCGATCTGCATCGGCCGGAAGTTGCTGACGCCGAAACGCAGGACCTTGCCAACAGCCTGCAGATGGTTGAAGGCTTCGGCGACTTCCGCCGGTTCCATCAGGGCATCAGGCCGGTGCAGCAGGAGAGTATCAATGTACTCGGTGTCCAATCGGCTGAGTATTCCGTCGACCGAATTCAGGATGTGCTGGGCACTGCTGTCGTAGAAACCTTCGCGGATACCGCATTTACTCTGGAGAACGACGGATTCCCGCTTACAGCCCAGCGTCTGCATGGCCTGGGTGAACAGGCGTTCACTGCTGCCCGAACCGTAGATGTCGGCATGGTCGAATTGCCGGATACCGGATTCCAGTGCAGCTTCCAGAAGCAGGGCGATTTGATCCGGCGTCCGCTCATGCAGACGCCAGCACCCGAGAATAAGTCGGTCATCGTTTCCGGTGGTGGGCAGTGTCATGTCAGTCTCCTTGCTCGCACTATATTAATAGGTGTTACCGGTTTCGGTCTCTCCAAGTGAAAAACCCGGCAGCGCCGGGTTTTTCGGGACATTGTGGGGTTCAGCGAGGCTCGCCGATCCCGGATTCGATGATTTCGATTTCGAGGTCCTCATCCAATGTCGGGCCGACCAGAGTGATTGTGCGGAACAGGTCACTGCCGCCGATCAGATTCTCGGTCAATAGGCCGCCATCAGCACTGTCGAACAGCATGGCAACGCGCGGTGGACCGGGCGGCAATGGAGGCATCGGAGGCATGGGCGGCATTTTAGGCATGCTGATGCTGACCGACTGGGGCTTGCGGTCGCGCAGGATGTCGAGCGTTACTTTCTCACCTTCTTTTTTACCATGCATGGCTTGCAGTACGTCACGTGACTTGCCGACTGGCTTGCCGTTGACTTTGGTGATGACGTCGCCGGCCTGCAATTGCGGGAATTCCGCCTTCGGGCTCAGTACCAGCACGCCGCTATTGGTGCCGAAATAGCGGCCCAGTTGTGGATTGAGCTCGGCCATATTCAGGCCTTGCCAACGTGTGGCATAAGTGAATGAGGGCGCCTTATTGCCGCCGGGACCGGTTGTGCGGGTTTCGCGGTTGACGATCATCTGCGGTTCGATTTTTCCGGCTTTCAGCGTGGCATTGGCCGTTTTGCCGCTTCGGGTATAGGCCAGTTTCACGGTCTGTCCTTCCTTCAGATTGGCAAGCGCGGCACGGGCCTGATCGACGCCGGCCTGGTCCTTGGTGGTGATGCTTTTGCCGTTGATGGACGTGATAACGTCGCCGGCCAGAAGTCCGGCATCCTTGGCCGGACCTTTCGGGCTGACCGCAGCGATTTTCACGCCGTTGCCACTGTTCGGCGCCATGACCACACCCAGACCGATTCGCGGACCGGCAGGGTACATTTCAATCCGTTTCGGACCGCGCTTGTCCTCGACTCGCCCCGGACCTTTGCCGGCCGGCGCGGTGGTAGTGACGCTGCGCTCGACCGTGCCGGTTTCGCTGTCGCGCTTGGTTTCGATGATGGTGATCTGCATCTGGTCATCCGGGCCGAGCTTTTTCGACAGCTCCTGGATACGCTTGCTCAGCTGCTCGATTTCCGCACGCGCGGCTTTCTGTTCTTCGGCAGATACTTTCGGGGCCTGTCCGAATACAGTAGTGGAAAGAAAGCCTGCGGCGAGTATCAGCGGAATGAGGTTTTTCGGGGTGAACATGGAAGTCTCCTTGGGGGATGGTTCAGTTGGTGCTGGCCAGGGCCAGATCGAAATTGCGGCCGACGGCGTTGAAGTCGGCATTGGTGCGGTTGAGTTGCAGGCCTTGGTCGAGCAGATTGACGCGTTGCTGCCAAAGCGCTTGGGCTTGTTCCGGAGAGGGTTGCTGCGAGAGGTCGGCATCAATGGCGGCCAGCTGGTCTTCGATACCGAGGTTGGCGGCGATGACGCTGGCGCTGGAGATGGCATCATCCTGCTGGGCGTAGAAAGCGGTTTCCAGACGTGCCGAATGATCCATCAGGGACTGGATGTCGGTTTGTTTTGCCGATTGCTCTGTTCCTGCGACGGTCTGCGGTGACGTGTGAATAAGCGTTTGCCAGAGCAGTACGGCCAATGCCGTGCTGGCCACTAGCGCCAATGCCGGCTTCGGCCAACTCCGCTTTTGTGGCAGATGTTGCTGCAGACCGGGCCATGCACTGGTTGCCGGTGTTTCCAGCGGCAATTGACGCAGTGCATTCGGCAGATCAATGGCGGTGTTCATGATTCGGTTCCTGTAGTGGGGCGGATGGCCAGGGTGTCACGGAGTTTTCGGGTGCCGCGGGAAAGCTGTGATTTTGAAAAGGAGGGTGTTTTCCCCATTTGTCCGGCGATTTCTTCATGGGTAAAGCCTTCCACGTGGTAAAGCCAGAGTACGGAGCGGGTGATTGCCGGAAGTGTCTGCAGGGCCTCGATCATCTGCGCCGCTTCGGCCGCCTGCGGCGGCATCGCGGTGCCGTTGTCGGCCAGATCCGAGTCGTACACATCTTCCTCCTTGAAACCTTTCGCGCTGCGCCGGAGTCGCATCAGGGCTTCATTCACCGCAATCTGCCGAAGCCAGCCCCAGAACGGGGACTGGCCTTTGAATTCGCCGATCCGGGTCATGACCTTGATCATAGAGTCCTGCAGAACCTCCTGGGCCTCGGCGGGCTGCCCGCACAGGCGCAGTCCCAGGGTGTAAATCGGCCGTTCGAACCAGCGGTAAATCTGCTCGAAAGCCTGCCTGTCACCACGTTTCGCGCGCTGGATCAGGCTGTCGGGAACATCAATAGCGAAATGGGATGCATGGCTCACTGTCTATAAGATGCCTTGGAGTCGGAAATGGTCGCACGGCTGTTGAATAGCTCTATAATGGCTGTAATACCTGCTAGGAGCCATTCATGAATACTTTTATTATCTTCGCACTCCTGTTCTTTGCTGCCCTAGCGCTAATGAAAATGGTGCGCATGGTTCCGCAGGGGTTCCAGTGGACGGTCGAACGCTTCGGTAAATACACTCGGTCTCTGCAGCCCGGCTTGCATTTTCTGATTCCAATCATGTACGACGTGGGTCGCAAAGTGAACATGATGGAGCAGGTTCTGGAAATCCCCTCGCAGGATGTAATCACTAAAGACAATGCCGTGGTGAAAGTGGACGGCGTGGTTTTTTTCTCAGTGCTCGACGCCGCCAAGGCCGCCTATGAAGTATCCGATCTACAACAGGCCACCATCGCTTTGGTCATGACCAACATCAGGACCGCTATCGGTTCGATGGACCTGGATGAATCCTTGTCCAAGCGAGATGAAATCAATGCCAAGTTGCTAAACGTAGTGGATACCGCTACGCATCCGTGGGGCATCAAAGTTAATCGAATCGAATTGAAAGATATTCAACCGCCTCGTGATTTGGTGGAATCCATGGCTCGGCAGATGAAAGCTGAGCGCGAAAAGCGCGCTAACATTCTGGAAGCAGAGGGTTTTCGTCAGGCCGAGATTCTTCGTGCTGAAGGTGAAAAGCAAGCTGCTATTTTATCGGCTGAAGGACGCAAAGAAGCCGCCTTTCGTGAAGCTGAGGCGCGTGAGCGTCTAGCCGAAGCAGAGGCCAAAGCCACCCAAATGGTTTCGGACGCTATTTCGCATGGTGACGTGCAAGCCATCAATTACTTTGTGGCACAAAAGTATGTTGAGGCTTTGGGCAAGTTCGCTGATTCCCCAAACCAAAAACTGATGATTCTACCAACCGAAGTCACTGGTGTGATGGGCTCTATTGCGGGCATTGCTGAATTGGCAAGAGCCAGTTTGGATAAACATAAGGCCGATAACACGGATAAATCCAAATGAGTAACGCCGCGATTGTTTGGGCTGTCTTGGCCTTGGTGTTGATTGGCCTTGAAACCCTCGCGCCTGGAATATTCCTGCTATGGTTTGGCTTTGCTGCTGCAGGTGTATTCCTTCTCGTGCTGCTTGGCCTGCCACTGAGTGTAGTCATGCAAACGTTATTGTTTGTCATTTTCTCGTTTGTGTCCGTAGCGGTGTATTTCAGGTATTTCCGCGGCAAAGCCAATGAAACCGATCACCCCTTGCTCAACCAAAAAAACCAGCAAATGCTAGGTTTGGTGTTGATTCTGGAGAGTGCGATTGTCAATGGCCATGGCCGGGTGAAGGTGGGCGATGCGTTCTGGCAGGTTCATGGACCCGATGCCCCTCTGGGATCGCGCGTCACCGTCATTGCTGTGGATGATGGCATCCTGAAGGTCGGCCTCGCCGATTGATCGGGACGCTATGCGATAATAGGTGTTTGCCGCTGCCATCGGGAATGCCATGATCCAGAAAACCATCTACAACCAGACCCACCGCGAAGCCGGCGCCAAAATGGTCGACTTCGGGGGTTGGGATATGCCCATTCATTACGGATCCCAGATCGAAGAGCATCATGCCGTCCGCAATGATGCCGGCATGTTCGATGTCTCGCATATGACCGTCATCGATGCGCACGGTGCCGGCGCCCGCGCCTATCTGCGCCGGTTGATTGCCAATTCCATCGAGAAACTGAAAGTCCCGGGCAAGGCGCTTTATTCCTGCATGCTCAATGAAGCCGGCGGCGTCATCGATGATCTCATTGTCTATTACATGAATGACGCTTTCTACCGCGTGGTCGTCAACGCATCCACCCGCGACAAGGATCTGGCCTGGATGACGGCCCAAGCCGCCGGTTTCGACATCCAGCTCAAGGAACGCGCCGATCTTGCCATGGTCGCGGTGCAGGGTCCGAATGCGCGCACCAAGGTTTTGTCCTTGCTGAGCGCTGAGGGTGCCGAACGCGCTACCGCACTCGGCAAATTCGTCGCCTGCGAGGCTGATGGGCTTTTCATCGCCCGAACCGGTTACACCGGTGAGGATGGGTTTGAAATCATGGTTCCCGATGACCGTGCCATCGCCTTCTGGCAGGCCCTGACCTTGGCCGGGGTGCGTCCGTGCGGTCTGGGTGCACGCGATACCCTGCGACTGGAGGCCGGCATGGCCCTTTACGGCCAGGACATGGATGAGGCCGTCAGTCCTTATGAAGCCGGTCTGGCTTGGACTGTGGCACTCGACGACGGCCGGGATTTCATCGGTCGTCCGGTGCTTGAAAAACAGCTTGCCGACGGTAGCGCCCGCCAGATGATTGGTTTGGTGATGGATGACAAAGGTGTTTTGCGTCACGGCCAGGCGGTTTTTTCCGCTGCCGGTGATGGCGAAATCCTGTCAGGAACGTTTTCACCGACCCTTTCAAAGGGTATTGCACTGGCCCGCGTGCCCGCCGGCGCGGTCGGTGCGGTCGAGGTCGACATCCGCGGCCGCCGACATCCCCTGCGCATGGTCAAATATCCGTTCGTCCGTGATGGTAAGCCCCAGCCCGGCGTCTAATGCGCGCCCTTAACGCAGGCGTGCGTTAGGGGTAAACTATCCTGACCTGAATCCCACAAACCGAGAGAGTGTTATGAGCGAAATCCCCGGCGATTTGAAGTTCCTGAAATCCCATGAGTGGGCGCGTATCGAAGACGGCGGCCAGATTACCGTTGGAATTTCCGAGCATGCACAATCCCTGTTGGGTGATCTGGTGTATGTCGAGTTGCCTGCCGTGGGCGATACCGTGACCGTCGGCGCAGCCGCGGCTGTGGTCGAGTCGGTCAAGGCCG
The DNA here is from genome assembly GCF_044353605.1 of Arenimonas sp. Classification (GTDB taxonomy): domain Bacteria; phylum Pseudomonadota; class Gammaproteobacteria; order Xanthomonadales; family Xanthomonadaceae; genus Arenimonas. The sequence continues at coordinate 168,448 of NZ_JBILBO010000002.1, forward strand.
CATCCGACGTCTACAGTCCCGTCACCGGCACGGTTACCGCCGTGAACGAGGCTTTGTCTGATAAGCCGGAAACCATCAATGAAGATGCCTATGGCGAAGGCTGGATGTTCACTGTACGGATTGACGATGCCGAGCAGCTTAACGAGCTTCTGTCGCCGGACGAATACGCGGCCCTGATCGAAGAAGAAAGCCACTGACCGATATTTCGGAAAGGGCCGTCGGCGATGCCGGCGGCCCTTTTTTTGTTCTTCGAATCCCGTCGCCCTTGCTTGCCAACGGTTCCATCAACGCCGTTTCGATCCGATGCGGGCGGCGTTACAAGGGTTTGAAATGCCCCTGAAAACTTGCGCACTTTTGCCCTTTTCGGCGTTTTTTAAAAGTTGCCCGGCGGGTTTTTCTTAAAGTAATTTATCAGGTTGTGAGCCCGTCCCCGAGATGCCGAAACCGCATCGATGAAGATTTCTATTGCAGTGAAATAAAATCAACATGCGCTGTAAGCCTTTATTTACAAGGCTTGTAGGCTGCATACAAAATAAATTTGTTTGGTGCGGCTTTTTCACCGATGTTCTGGCGTCGATGCCGCCGCCGAGCGCGCCGGCGTGACCGGGAATTTTTTTTGCAAAAGGTGTTGACATTGCAAAATCACTTGATTAGCTTTCATTCTAGATACACCACATAACGAGCCAAGTGATCAAGACTTTCTCAACAATTCAAGCAGACGCAAACGATTGTTCGTCGGCAATTGAGAAATTCCTGTCCTCCGCGAAACGCGTCTCGAAACGGGTAGTGTCGCACCAGAATTCATACGCCCGGTTCCGGAAGGTTCCGGGTGTTTTCATTTCAGCCACGGATTCCGTGGCGAAATATCTGTCCAGCCGGGTTCGCCCGGCCGGCAGTTTGCCGGGCGATTTGCCCGGTGTACGTTTCACTGGGCATTTCGCTTCATTCCATTGTTCCAAAGCCAACTGACGAGGAGTTGACCATGGCTACCAAGAAAGCTGCAAAGAAACCGGCCGCTAAAAAAGCCGCCGCTAAGAAAGTCGTAAAGAAAGCCGCTGCCAAGAAAGCAGTGAAAAAGACTGTAAAGAAAGCCGCTGCCAAGAAAGTTGTTAAAAAGGCTGCGAAAAAAGCCGTTAAGAAAACTGTGAAAAAAGCGGCTGCCAAGAAAGTCGTCAAAAAAGCCGCCAAAAAAGCAGTGAAAAAAACCGCTGCTAAGAAAGTGGTGAAAAAAGCTGCCAAGAAAGCTGCCAAGAAACCGGCCGCCAAAAAAGCAGTCAAAAAAGCCGCTGCTAAAAAAAAAGTAGTTAAAAAGAAAGCTGCCGCTCCGGCCGCTCCGGCAGCGCCTGTGATGTAATTAGCTGTACCGATTACCGTAACATCCCCCTCTTGATACTGCCCAGGTCAAGAGGGGGCTTTTAATAGGACGCCGATGGCGTCTTTTTTCATGCCTAGTCTTGGGCGGCGGTGCCGGAATCATCCAGCTCAAGCCAGTTACGGCCAGGTATCGACAGGGCCCGGTCAATCCATGCCGGCAGTAGTGCCGATGGGGCGGCGCTCTCGCTGTTCCAGAGAACGACGATTCCGACATCCTCCTCAGGCAGAAAGGCGATCAGCCCGCGGTAGCCCCGAACTGCACCGCCGTGAAATATCAGCTTCCTGCCTTGATAGGTGAACACGCGCCAGCCCAGAGCATACTCGGCACGGCTGAGGCGCTCGCTGCGCCAGCCTGAGGAACGTAACTCGCCGGGGGTATTGACCAGGGGGGTATGGGTCTTGCGCAGTAGTTCCGGCGAAAGAACATCGGGATAATGCCCGAGCTGTGCATTCAGCCAGATGGCCATATCGGTGATGCTGGCGTTGACGCCGGCGGCCGGTGGTACATGGTAGTAATTTTCGTTCGGCATGCCGGAAACCCAGCCCTTGCCACCGTAGCTATGTGGACGCGCCCAATTGCCGGAGGCCATCAGGGAAACCCGGCCATAGGTGGCGGATTTCATGCCGAGCGGAATGAATATCTTTTCTTCGACCTGATGGGTATAGAAGTCGCCGGTGACGGCAAAAACCATGTCGCCGATCAGACTGTAGGCGATGTTCTGATAGCCATAGCATTCGCCAGGTGTACAGGTCAATGGGGCATCGGAAAGCCGCTCGGCCAATAAAGGGTAGGGTATGCTGCTTTCCAAATCGCGGTCGTAGGTGTTTTTGGCCAAACCAACCTGATGGCTGAGGATGTCACTGACGGTGAGTTTTTGGGAGGCACTGTAATCCCGAAGCTTGAATGCCGGCAGTTGCTTGGAGATCGGGGTGTCCCAACCGAGTGCCTGTTCTTCCACCAGAATGCCGGTCAGGCTTGCAGCGAATCCTTTTGAAAGCGAGGCCAGCCGGAAAATCGTATCGCTTCGGACCGTCTGTCCGGTCCGGATGTCGGTGACGCCATAACCGCGGGCGGAGAGCACACGGCCGTCCTGAACCAGTGCCATGGCCATGCCCGGGAATTTCTTCTTCTGCATGAAAGCCTCGGCCAGGCGCTCCATTTCACGGGCATCACCCTGCAGGTTGCGAACCCGGTTCGGATTGGCGCGTGTCACGGAGGCGGCTTGGGTATTGTTGCCGGTCGGAACGGGTTTGCTGTTCTGGCTGACGGCTGTTGATAACCCGGCAGTTGCCAACAGGACGGTGACGGCGGCGAAGATTTTCGGGAATCGGCTGGATTTCGGCATCTTCGCGGGTCGTTGACGGGATGAAGCTAGTCTATCCTGAGCCGGCAGGGGACTCAATGAACGGCGAATAAAATACGCCCGCAAGGTACAATAGGCAGATGTCCAACACCACGAGCCTCGCCGAACAGCTGCTGATTGCCATGCCCGGCATGGAGGATGGTTATTTCGCGCGTTCGGTGTCCCTGATCTGCCAGCATGACACCCAGGGCGCCATGGGTCTGGTGCTGAATCAGGATTCCGAATTCACGCTGGGATCATTGTTCGATCAGCTTGGAATGCCTTGCCAGAATCCGCGCCTGCGCGCCGTCAATGTTCTCTCCGGTGGTCCGGTCAGTCCGGAACGCGGATTTATCCTGCACAGCGACGGTCGAAGTTGGGATTCCAGCCTGCATTTAGGCAATGGATTGACCGTTTCCACCTCCCGCGACATCCTGACGGCGTTGGCGGCAGGCGAGGGTCCGGATCGGTTTCTGGTTCTGCTGGGCTATTCCGGGTGGTCGGCCGGGCAACTTGAAGACGAGTTGGCTGAAAACGCCTGGCTGAATGCGCCGGTTTCCGAAAAGATCATTTTCGATGCGCCGATCACGGAGCGTTGGCAAGCGGCCGCGCAGCAGATCGGGGTCAATCTGTCGCTGATGTCCAGCCATGCAGGGCATGCCTGATGGACTGGCAACAGAACGGGGTACTGACGGTATTGGCTTTCGATGTCGGCGCACGCCGCACCGGAGTTGCCGTGGGCAACAGTCTGTCGGGAACGGCGCGACCGGTCGGCATTCTGGATGTGTTCGACAGCGGTCCGGATTGGCCGTCCGTGGATGCCTGGATGCGTGAGTGGATGCCGAATGGACTGGTGGTCGGCAATCCGCTGACACAGGATGGTGAAAGCCAGCCGGCACGGGACAGAGCACTTCGGTTTGCTCACGACTTGCAGAGCCGCTACGGAAAGCCGATCAGCCTGATGGACGAACGCAACACATCAATCGAGGCCGCGCAGCGTTTTGCCGAAAGCCGTGCCCGCGGCGAAAGTAAGCGTCACCAGGCCGACCAGCTCGATGCCTGGGCGGCCGTCATCATTCTGGAACGCTGGTTCCAGCAACCCCAAAACCGAACCAATCTGGACGTAATCACATGAGCTTGCACCATCTTCTTTCCATAGCCGATCTTGAGCGCAGACAACTGCGGGCCTTGCTGGACAGGGCGCAGGAACTGCGCCACCAAGCGCTTGGCGGTACCGGTCTACGCGGCACACTGCAGGGCAGGACGGTCTGTCCGCTTTTTTTCGAGGCATCGACTCGGACCCGCAGCTCGTTCATGTTGGCAGCCACCCGCCTCGGTGCCGATGTCTTGCCGTTTGAGGTGGCCAATTCAAGCGGCAAAAAGGGTGAAACCGCCATTGATACCATGCGGACACTTGAAGCCATGGGTGTCGATTGCTTCGTCGTCCGTACTGCCATCGACGGTGAGCTGCGTGCGTTGGTGGCGGCGGCGAAGCCTGAGACCCGCTTCATCAATGCCGGTGATGGCCGCAGCAACCATCCGACCCAAGGCTTGCTCGACATGCTGACCATCCGTCAGCACAAGGGCATGGATTTTTCACGTTTGAACGTGGTGATTGCCGGCGACATCCTGCATTCACGGGTCGCGCGATCCGGCCTGCAGGCCTTGAAAATTCTGGGTTGCGGCGAGATCCGGGTCTGCGGTCCCGATAGCCTGATGCCGAGTGACGGTACGCTGGATGGTTGCAAGCATCTGTCCCGTTTTGATGAAGCCGTGGCCGGCGCCGATGTGGTGATGATGCTGCGCCTGCAACGCGAGCGCATGGAGCAGGGTTTGGTCGGTTCGTCCGAAAGCTATTTCAACGATTATGGCCTCGATCCACGGCGACTGGCGCTTGCCGCCCCTGATGCCATCGTCATGCATCCGGGCCCCATGAACCGCGGCGTCGAGATTGCCGATGCGGTTGCCGATGGCGATCAATCGGTCATCTTCGAGCAGGTCAGTAACGGGGTGTCCGTGCGCATGGCGGTACTGCAGGCGGTCTTCGCCGCATGATTGCATTCCGTAACTTCGCGCTTCGGCGCGGCGAGCGCCTGTTGCTCTCCAATATCGACCTGACCCTGCATGCCGGGACCCGTGTCGGTGTGGTCGGCCGCAACGGCTGCGGCAAGACCAGCCTGTTCGCGGCGGTGCTTGGCGAGGTCGATGCCGACAAGGGCGATATCGACATGCCGACCCGTCTGCGTATCGCCAGTGTTGCCCAGGAAACCCCTTCTTTGCCGGATTCAGCACTGGATTTCGTGCTCAGCGGCGATCAGGACGTGTTTGATGTCATCCGTGCCGAAGCCGCCGCCATGGATGCCGAAGATTACGATGCCGTCGCCGAAGCGCACCAGAAGCTGGATGAGCTGAACGGTTATGACGCGCCGGCGCGGGCCGGCAAGCTCCTGCACGGGCTGGGCTTCGGGGCCGAGAGCCATCTGCGCCCGGTTTCTGACTTCTCCGGCGGTTGGCGCGTGCGCCTGAATCTGGCGCGGGCACTGATGAAGCCTTCGGATCTGCTGCTCCTCGATGAGCCAACCAACCACCTCGATCTTGATGCCGTGCTCTGGCTCGAGCAGTGGCTGTTGCGGTATCCCGGCACCATCATGCTGATTTCGCACGACCGCGAATTCCTCGACGGCGTCTGTACGCATACGCTGCATCTGAACGAAGGCAAGGCCAAGCTCTATACCGGCGATTACACCAGCTTCGAACGCCAGCGTGCCGAGCACCTGCGCCTGCAGCAGATCAGCTTTGAGAAGGAACAGGCCGAGCGCGAGCATCTGCAGAAATTCATCGACCGCTTCAAAGCCAAGGCCAGCAAGGCCAAGCAGGCCCAGTCCCGCATGAAGCGATTGGCCAAACTGGCCGGCACCGAGGCCGTGCGTGCCGAACGGGCCATGCACATCCAGTTCGGACAACCTGCCAAACTGCCGCACTCCCTGATCCGTCTGAATCAGGCCGATTGCGGCTATGGCCACACGAAAATTCTGGATCAGGTCGGTTTCGGATTGGAAGCCGGCGACCGCGTCGGTCTGCTCGGCCCGAACGGCGCCGGTAAATCCACGCTGGTGAAGACCCTGGTCGGCGAGCTGGCCCTGTTGGATGGCGAGCGCGTGGCGCATCCCGACCTACGCATCGGTTATTTCGCCCAGCACACCGTGGAAAGCCTGACCGAAGGCCAGAGCCCGATTTGGCATCTGAAGGAAATCGCGCCGGATGCCGGCGAACAGGTGTTGCGTAATTTTCTCGGACAGTGGTATTTCGTCGGTGACCGCGCCTTCGAATCAGTGGACGGCTTTTCCGGGGGCGAGCGTGCCCGGCTGGCCTTGGCGCTGATCGCCTACCAGCAGCCGAACGTGCTGCTGCTCGACGAACCGACCAACCATCTCGACATCGACATGCGCGAGGCCTTGGCCGAGGCGCTTAGCGACTTCGACGGCGCCATCGTGCTGGTTTCGCATGACCGCCACTTGATCGGCTTGGTCAGTGAGACCTTCTGGCGCGTCGCCGATGGCCGCGTCGATCCGTTCAATGGCGATCTGGATGAATATGCCGTTTGGCTGAAGGCACGCGGCAACAAAGCCGATCAGGTCGCCAGCAAAGCCCGCAGTGAGGCCAAAGCGGAAGCGGCCAAGCCACAGGCACCGCCGAAGTCCACGGCCGAGCTCGGCAAGCTGCAGAAGCAGGTCGAAAAGCTGGAGGCCCGGATGGCGGAGCTGGATTCGCAACTGGTGCATATCCAAGAAGAGATGGCACGGCCTGAGTTGTATCAGTCTGATGGCGGCGCTGTGCTCCTGCAGCTGGGTCAGCAGCAGCAAAAGCTGGAGGCTGAGCGTGCCCAGGTCGAGGCCCGCTGGCTGGACGCCTATGCCGCGCTTGAAAACGGCTGAACCGCCCCGAATTACCCACCACCCTCACGACATCCGGTGCCCCATGCCCCTTTATGATTTTGCCTGTTCCGATTGCGGCCACCGCTTCGAGCGCCTGCAGAAAATGTCCGACCCGGATCCGACGATTTGCCCGGCTTGCGGCAAGTCTGCCGTGTCCCGTCAGGTGACCGCGCCCAGTTTTCGCCTGGCCGGTTCCGGGTGGTACGAAACCGATTTCAAGAAAGACGGGGACAAAAAGAAAAATCTGGCCGAGGCACCCTCGAGCGCCCCGAAAGCGGAATGAAAAAACCCGGCCAATGGCCGGGTTTTTCTTTTTGGCGGTCGATGTGTATCAGCGGGTGCCGAAACGGGCGCTGCAGCTGTTTTTGACCCACAGGCCACGGCCGTCGTAATCCCAGTCGATGCCTTCAGCGCAACGGCCGGCCAAGCGCTCGATCAGGCGCGGTTCGCCGCGGTTGCGGTCCCAGGCGCAGGTACGCAGGGCGCCGTTATAGCTCGAGCAGGTCACGGTGTATCCGTTATTCCAGTTGCCACCGGAGCCGCCATTGCCACCGCGGACCTGGAATTCGCCACGGCAGCCGTTGGAGACCCAGATAATGTCGCGCTTCTCGCCCCAGCTGTAGCCCTCGGTGCAGCGGTTACTGGATAGCTGGCGAACCAGAACGGTATTGCCGCTATAGGGTTTGCGGCATTCGCGGTAACGGCCGCCGTCGCTTTCACAGCGGAAGGTCTGGCCGTTGTTCCCATTGCCGCCGCTGCTTCCCCAACCGGTTCCGGAATCGACGAATCGGCCGCGACAGCCATCATCGACCCAAATGAGGCCTTGGCGCGAGCCCCAGTTGCGGCCTTCAACGCAGCGCGTGTCGGAAATATTTTCAACCAGACGCGCGCGGCCGCGGAAAGGCGTACGGCATTCGTTGTAGCGGCTGTCCTTGCTGGAGCAGATGACATTGCCCGGGTTCCAGTTACCGCCCGGTGGCGGATTCCAGTTGCCAGTGCTGTTGCCGCGAAGGGACACGGCAATGTCATTTTTGATCTTGCTGAAGGTCCAGCGCGAGAATTTGATCTGGTCCAGGTAAAAATCCAGCTGGTCATCGGGAATCTGGCGGCCGCGGGATTGTTCGCGGTATTCCTTTTCGATGACGCGGATCTGATCGGGCACCGGCAGCGAACCGATGTTCTCTGGCGCATAGGCCCTTGTATCGACCGGGGGCTTGGATTGTGCCTCGGCACCGAAACTCAGACTGGCCATAAAAAGGGCGATAACGAGACGGATCATCAGCGGACTCCCATGTGAGGCGGTTCGAGCCACTATACCGCGCCATTTCTGAACCGAAAAGTAACCGGCGTGGTTCAAAACGGGTTCGGTATCCGGTTCGGCGGGCGATTGGGCCGGCAATCGGCAAAAAAGCACCGAAAAGCGCGCACATGACCGGCCTGTCCTTTAAAATAGCGGGTTCGAGACAGCCAAGAGCCCAAAGCCCCATGCGTAGCCATTACTGCGGTCAAATCAACGAATCCCACATCGGCCAAACCATCACCCTGTGCGGCTGGGCGGATGTGTCCCGGAATCTGGGTGGCGTCTGCTTCATCGATCTGCGTGACCACGAGGGCATCGTGCAGGTGGTGGCCGAGCCGGATAACCCGGCATTCGCCGATGCCGAAAAGGTCGGTTACGAGTACTGCCTGCGGGTGACCGGTAGCGTGCGTGCGCGCCACAGCGTCAACAGCAAGATCGCCACCGGTGCCGTGGAAGTGCTGGCTGAGCGCATCGAGATCCTGAACGCTTCGGCCAGTCTGCCGTTTTACAACCATGAGAATCCCGGCGAGGACATCCGCCTGCGTTACCGCTATCTTGATCTGCGCCGCCCGGAAATGCAGAAGACCATGCGCAAGCGCACGGCGCTGGTGCAGGCACTGCGCCGCTTCCTGGATTCCGACGGTTTCCAGGATATCGAAACCCCGATTTTAACGAAGGCCACGCCGGAAGGCGCACGTGACTATCTGGTGCCGAGCCGCGTGCACCCGGGCGAATTTTTCGCCCTGCCGCAGTCGCCGCAGCTGTTCAAACAGCTGCTGATGATGGCCGGCATGGACCGCTACTACCAGATCGCCCGCTGCTTCCGCGACGAAGACCTGCGCGCTGACCGTCAGCCTGAATTCACCCAGCTCGACATGGAGTTCGCCTTCATCACCGAACAGGACATTCAGGATTTTGTCGAAGGCATGATCCGTACCATCTTCAAGGAAGTGCAGGGCGTTGAATTGGCCAATCCGTTCCCGCGCCTGACCTATGCCGAGGCCATGCGCCGTTACGGCTCCGACAAGCCAGATCTGCGCATCGCGCTGGAGCTGGTGGACGTGGCCGATTTGGTCAAGAATTCCGGATTCAAAGTGTTCACCGACTGGGCCAATCATGCCGAGGGCCGCGTTGCGGTTCTGCGCGTGCCCGGCGGCGCGGCGCTGTCTCGCAAGCAAATCGACGATCTCGGCGCCTATTGCGCCAAATACGGCGCCAAGGGCTTGGCCTGGCTGAAAGTCGAGGATTTGTTGAAGGGACGCGAGGGCATCAATTCGCCGATTGCCAAATTCCTCGATGACGCCACCCTGACCGCCGTGCTGCAGGACGCACAGGCCAACAACGGCGACATCCTGTTCTTCGGTGCCGGTGCTTACAAAACCGTATGCGACTTCATGGGCGCGCTGCGCTTGAAAGTGGCCAAGGATCTGCATCTGGTTGCCGAAGGCTGGGCGCCGCTGTGGATCACCGATTTCCCGATGTTCGAGTGGGACGAGGATGCGCAGCGTTACATGGCGCTGCACCATCCGTTCACCGCACCGAAGGTGGACGATGTCGATGATCTGGTCGCCAATGCCAAGACTGCGGTCAGCCGCGGTTACGACATGGTGCTCAATGGCAACGAAATCGGCGGCGGTTCGGTGCGTATCCATCGTACCGCGATGCAGAGCACGGTATTCGATCTGCTGGGCATCTCCAAGGAAGAAGCGCAGGTCAAGTTCGGTTTCCTGCTGGAAGCACTTCAGTACGGCGCTCCACCGCACGGCGGTATTGCATTCGGCATCGATCGCATCGCCGCGCTGATGGCAGGTACCGATTCGATCCGCGATGTCATCGCCTTCCCGAAAACCGCATCGGCACAATGCCTGCTGACCAGTGCACCGTCTGCGATCCCGGATGTGCAGCTGGCCGAGCTGCATGTGAAAGTCCGCGACCCGCAGTAAATTATGGCGCGTCGTGTCCTGCTCGTGCATGGCTTGTGGATGCATGCACCGGCTCTGTATTACTGGGCGCGGCAATTGCGTGCGGCCGGTTACCGCACACAGTATTTCTCTTATCGTTCCCTGCTACAACATCCGGAGCGGGCAGAAGCGCGTCTGCGCGCCGAGGCCTTGGCAGAGCCGGATACCGACATCCTTGCGCACAGTCTGGGCGGTTTGATTGCCTTGGAGGCGTTAACCGGATGCGGAGATTTCCGCGGCCGCATTCTTTGCGTGGGTTCGCCATTGGCCGGCAGCCGGGTGGTACGTCGCTACCGGAATACGCCCGTGGGATTTCTGGCAGGGCGCAGCACCGCATTGTTATCCCGTGGTTTCACGCAGGTTCCTGATGGGCTGGATGTTTCGGTGATTGCCGGCACCGATCCGAAGGGATTGGGTCGATTCGTGCATCGTTTCGACGAGACCAATGACGGCAGCGTGGCTTTATCGGAAACACGCATTCCGGGTCTACACGTGCATTTGACGGTTCCGGTCAGCCACAGTGGACAGCTGTTTTCGAAAGCCGTCATCAAGCAGGTCCTGACCCTCTTGAATCGCGAAGACTGAACAAGCCAAAGCCATCGGAAAAGCCTATAATTGGCCATTGTTTTGCAATCCGAGAGTGTTTATGGGCCGATTAATGGCAATTGCCGGACGCAAAGGCGCACAGGACGCCCGCCGCGGCAAGATTTTCACCAAGCTGATCCGTGAAATTTCGGTCGCTGCCCGGCAGGGCGGCGGTGATCCGGCCGGCAATCCGCGGCTTCGCTTGGCGATGGACAAGGCCTTGTCCGCCAATATGGCCAAGGATGTGATGGAGCGTGCCATCAAGAAAGCAACCGGTGAGCTCGAGGGCGTCAATTACGAAGAGCTGCGCTATGAAGGGTATGCTCCCGGCGGCGTGGCGGTTATCGTTGACTGCATGACCGACAATAAAGTGCGGACGGTTTCCGATGTCCGCCATGCCTTCAGCAAGTACGGTGGCAATCTCGGTACCGACGGTTCGGTCGCCTTCATGTTCCGCAAATGCGGCGTCATCAGCTTTCCGGCCGGGTCCAATGAGGATGCGGTGACCGAAGCTGCCATCGAAGCCGGTGCTGACGACATCGTGGTCTATCCGGAAGACGGCGCCATCGACGTCATCACCGCGCCCGAGCAGTTCGAGGCGGTCAAGATCTCGATGCAGGCCACCGGTCTGGTGCCCGAAGAAGCCAGTGTGACCATGCGCGCCGACAATGACATCAAAATCGGCGGTGAAACCGCCGAGCAGGTGCTCAAGCTGCTCGATATGCTGGAAGACCTCGACGATGTCCAGAACGTGTATTCCAACGCCGAACTCGAATCCTGATACGTGACCGTCCGCATCCTCGGCATTGATCCAGGCTCGCAGCGCACCGGCGTCGGCATCATCGATGTCGATGCCGCCGGGCGGATTACGCATGTGCACCATCAGCCGATCGTGCTTCTGGTTGCCGAGAATTTTCCACAACGTCTGAAAGTGCTGCTCGATGAGCTGGATGCCCTGATTACCCGGTTCCAGCCGCAGGAAGTCGCCATCGAGAAGGTGTTCATGGCGCGCAATCCCGATTCTGCACTCAAACTCGGCCAGGCACGCGGCGCTGCCATGTGTGCGGCGGTGCTGCGTGATCTGCCGATCCACGAGTACGCCGCCAAGGAAATCAAGCTGGCGGTCGTTGGCAAGGGCGGTGCCGACAAGGTGCAGGTCCAGCACATGATGGGCGTTCTGCTGAACCTCAATGGTAAAATACAAGCCGACGCCGCCGATGCCCTGGCGGTCGCCGTCACCCACGCCAATGTGCGTGCCACCGCCAACCGCATCGGCATCTCGGCGCGGCAGGTCTGGAGCAGGAAATGATCGGACGATTGCGCGGTACCCTCATCAGCAAACAGGCGCCCTGGATTCTGCTCGAAGTCGGCGGTGTCGGTTATGAGCTGGAAGTGCCGATGTCGACCTACTACGACCTGCCGGCGGCCGGCGAAGCGGTCGCCCTGATCACCCACTATGCGGTGCGTGAGGATGCGGTGGCTCTGTATGGATTCGCCACCGAAGCCGAACGCCGCCTGTTCCGCGATGTCCAGAAAGTCTCCGGGATCGGTGCCAAGATTGCGCTGGCGGTCCTTTCGGGCAGCAGCGTCAATGAATTCACGCGTATGCTGCAAAACGGCGACATTGCCGCTCTGGTCAAAATTCCCGGTATCGGCAAGAAAACCGCCGAGCGGATGATTGTCGAGCTGCGCGAGCGTAGTCAGCAGATGCCGGTAGCGCTTGGCGGCGGTTCTGCCATGCCGGCCGATGCCATCAGCGAAGCCAGCATCGCGCTGCAGCAGCTGGGCTACAAACCGGCTGAAATTTCGCGCATGGTGAAAGATGCCAAATCCACCGATAGCGCGGAGGACATCATCCGCGCCGCCCTGAAATCCGCATTGAGGTCTTGATATGTCCAGCGATGTCCATTCGCATGAAAAAGCCTCGAAGACCGCATTGATGGTCGGTGCCGTCGGCGTGGTATTCGGCGACATCGGCACCAGTCCGCTGTATACCTTGAGAGAAGCGTTCGGCGAACACTACGGCTTGGCCGCCAATCAAGCCAATGTGCTGGGCATTCTGTCTTTGGTGTTCTGGGCCATGTTGCTGGTGGTTACGTTGAAGTACGTGATGATCATCACCCGCGCCGACAACCGCGGCGAGGGCGGTATTCTGTCGTTGATGACGGTGGTGACGCGCGCATTGCCCATAGCATCGCCACTGACATACAGCATCGGCATTCTGGGCGTTTTGGGCACCGCATTTTTCTTCGGTGATGCCGTGATTACCCCGGCGATGACGGTGCTATCAGCGGTTGAAGGCATGAAAGTGATTGCGCCAGGGCTGGAGGCTTACGTCATACCGGCGGCCTTGGTGATTTTGGTCATATTATTTTCATGCCAGCGTTTCGGTACTGAAAAAGTCGGCCGTATTTTCGGCCCTGTCATGCTGGTTTGGTTTTTTAGCATCGCCTTGTTGGGCCTGCTGCAGATTGTGAAAAATCCCGGTATTCTGCTGGCGCTTAACCCCCTGTACGGCATCAGTTTCTTTATTGAAAATGGCGTAGGCGCCTGGTTGCTTTTGGGTGCAGTGGTGCTGTGCGTGACCGGCGGCGAAGCCCTGTATGCCGATATGGGCCATTTTGGCCGAATGCCGATCCGCAACGCCTGGATGGCGGTGGTGTTGCCTTCTTTGGTGCTGAATTACTTCGGCCAGGGCGCCCTGATTCTGGAAAATCCAGCCGCGACCAGCAACCCGTTCTTCAGCATGGTGCCCGCGCCACTGCTGATTCCGATGATTGTGCTGGCCACCTTGGCCGCTGTCATTGCCTCGCAGGCCGTTATTTCCGGGGCATTCTCGTTGGCCCGGCAGGCGATCCAGCTGGGGTATTTGCCGCGCCTGCAGTTGAAACACACCTCGGCGCATACCATCGGCCAAATATACGTGCCTTGGGTCAATTACATCCTGTTCTTTACCGTCATCATGCTGGTCATCGGCTTCCAGGATTCCTCGTCCATGGCTGCCGCTTATGGCGTATCGGTGACCGGCAGCATGTTGATCGACACCATCCTGATGATCATTCTGGCATCCCAGGGCTGGCGTTTGAAAACACCGGTGATCTGGTTCTTTGGTCTCAGCTTTCTGATCATCGACATCGCATTGTTTTCTGCCAATGCCATCAAGTTCCTGCATGGCGCCTGGGTTCCGGTCCTGCTCGGCCTGATTGTATTCACGATCATGCGCACCTGGCGCCATGGCCGCGATCTGGTGCGTGGACAAATCAACCGCGAGAGTCTGCGCATCGAGCACTTCATCAAGAGCGTGCAGGTCGACCCGCCAGTCAGGGTTCCGGGGACGGCCATCTTCATGACTCCGTCCAACGATTACCTGCCGCCATCGCTGTTGCATAACTTGAAACATAATAAAGTGCTGCACAGCCAGAATATTCTGCTGAGCGTCGAGACCTTGAGTGTGCCGCGCGCCGAAAAGGAAGAGCGTTATTCGATGCTTGACCTGGGTTCTGGCTTCTACCGGCTCAACTTCCGCTATGGCTACATGGAAGACCCTGATGTTCCAAAGACCCTGGCGCTGATGAAAGAGGCTGGTCTGGTTCTGGATCCGATGGACACCACCTATTTCGCCAGCCGCGAAGCGCTGATTGCCAAAGATGACCAAGACATGGCGCTGTGGCGTGACAAACTGTTCCTGTTCATGTCCCGCAATGCCACGCCGGCCACCGAATTCTTCGGCATTCCGGGTGAACGGCTGGTGGAGCTGGGCACGAAAGTGGTAATTTAGGTGCTGGAATCGGGTTTCACGGAAAAGGTTGTCGTCAATGGATGAAATGCGCGTAGTCAGCGGTGCCGCGAACCGGGAAGATGAGCTGATCGAAGCCAGCATCCGCCCGAAGAAGCTGGACGAATATCTCGGCCAGACGGCCGTGCGCGAGCAAATGAGCATCTATATCGAAGCGGCGCGCCGGCGCAGCGAGGCGCTCGATCATGTATTGATTTTTGGCCCTCCCGGGCTTGGTAAAACCACGCTCAGTCATGTCATCGCCAATGAAATGGGCGTTTCCGTGCGACAGACTTCCGGCCCGGTCATTGAGCGCGCCGGTGATTTGGCCGCGATCCTGACCAACCTCCAGCCGAATGACGTGCTGTTCATCGATGAAATCCACCGGTTGTCGCCGGTTATCGAGGAAGTGCTGTATCCGGCGATGGAGGATTTCCAGATCGACATCATGATCGGTGAGGGTCCGGCCGCACGCTCGATCAAACTCGACCTGCCGCCGTTCACCCTGATCGGCGCCACCACCCGTGCCGGATTGTTGACCGGTCCCTTGCGCGACCGTTTCGGTATCGTGCAGCGGCTGGAGTTCTATTCGGTCGAAGAGCTCTGCCGCATCGTCACGCGCTCGGCCGGCATCCTTTCGATTGCCTGCGATGAAGGCGGCGCCCGCGAAATTGCCTGCCGTTCACGCGGTACGCCGCGAATCGCCAACCGTCTGTTGCGCCGGGTACGAGATTACGCGCAGGTGAAAGGCGACGGCCGCATCGATGCCGAACTGGCGGTGGCTGCGATGGCCATGCTGAAAGTGGATCCGGAGGGTTTCGATGATTCCGACCGCCGGCTTCTCAAGATGATCATGGAAAACTTCGACGGCGGCCCGGTCGGCGTGGAATCACTGGCAGCGGCGCTCAGCGAAGAGCGCGGCACCCTTGAGGACGTGGTCGAACCGTTCCTGATCCAGCAGGGCTTTATCATGCGCACGGCGCGCGGGCGCATGGCGACCGCCAAAGCCTACCGCCATTTCGGCTTGAGCATGCCCGGCGGAAAAGCCGATCCGGATCTGTTCTCGTGAGCGCATTCGAGTGGCCGGTACGTGTGTACTGGGAGGATACCGATGCCGGTGGCGTGGTGTACCACGCCCGTTACCTGCATTTTCTCGAACGTGCACGCACTGAATGGCTGCGCAGCTGCGGTTATGAACAGGGTCATATGAGCGAGACCACCGATATGGTTTTTGCTGTACGGAATATGAATATCGATTTCCTGCTACCGGCCAAATTGGATGATTTGTTGAACGTACGCATTACACTTTCGGAATGCCGTCGTGCCAGCTTCACCGTACAGCACGGCCTGTGGCGTGACGAGACGCTCCTGCTCACCGGAAGCGCGCAGATCGCCTGCCTGTCGGCATCCCGATTCAAACCCAGAGGCATTCCAGAGCCTCTGCTCAGCCTGATACAAGACGGAGTTCGTGCATGAGTCCAGCAATCCAGATCCTTACCGCCACTGCCCAGAGCGTCGCCATGGATACCGAAGCCGGTGGACTCAATTACCTGCAGCTGATCTTGCATGCCAGTCTTCCGGTGCAGATCGTGATGCTGCTGCTGGTTGCCGCTTCGGTACTCAGCTGGTTCATCATCTTCGGCAAATCACGTGTGTTCCGCGCCGCCACACTGGAAGCCAATCATTTCGAGGACCGGTTCTGGTCCGGCACCGATCTGAACCAGCTTTACCGTGAAGCCACCGACCAAAGCCGCGGCGTTTCCGGTCTGGAAGCTATTTTTGAAGCGGGTTACCGTGAGTTCCTGCGTCTGCGCCTGCAGCAGGTGTCGGTCGATGCCAGAACCCAGGTCGAGGGCGCCCAGCGCGCGATGCGCGCCACCCTGGCCCGTGAAGTGGATGCGCTCGAGCACAATCTCGAGCTGCTGGCCAATGTCGGTTCGACCGCCCCGTATGTTGGCCTGGTCGGCACGGTGTTCGGCATCATGGTGTCCTTCCATGGTTTGGCCAACAACAAACAGGCCACCATCGCCTCGGTGGCCCCGGGCATTTCCGAAGCCCTCATCGCGACCGCCATGGGATTGTTCGCCGCGATTCCAGCCGTGTGGGCCTATAACCGCTATTCCTCGCGATCCGAACGCATTTCGGTACGTTATGAGAGTTTTGCCGAGGAGTTCTCGTCCATTCTGCAGCGCCAGACCAATCCCGATCGCCCCTGAGGATTGAGCCGATGAGTAACGCCAGCTTCGCCCGCAGACACAAGAAGCGAAAACTGAAATCCGAAATCAACGTCGTGCCTTACATCGACGTGATGCTGGTACTGTTGATCATCTTCATGGTGACGGCGCCGTTATTGAATCTCGGCGTTGATATCGACCTGCCGAAGTCGAACGCCAAATCCATCGAACAGAAAAAAGAACCGATTGTGGTCGTGGTTGATGCCGCCGGCAGCTACACCCTGAAGATGCAGGACATACCGCAGCAGAAAGTCGATGCTGCGGTACTGACTGCGAAAGTCTCGGCTTTCGTCAAGAACAATCCGGATGTTGCGGTGTTCGTCGCCGGCGACCGTACGGCAAGTTACGACACGGTCTACCAGGCCATGGTGCTGTTGCAGCAGGCCGGTGTCGAAAAGGTCGGCCTGATGAGCAACTCGGCCGACTGAACAATGGCGCAGATTCCCGAGCAGAACTGGCAGGCATGGGTTTATACGTTGGCGTTGCATGGCGCCTTCATCGCACTGGTCTGGCTGGCATCGGTTTGGGTGTTTCCGCAGACTGAGCAAGCAAGCCAAGGCGAGCCGGTCGCGGCCACTCTGTCGATTTCCGCCGAGGACATGGCGCGTGCGAAAGAATCCATCCGCGCCGCAGAGCTGGCCAGTGCCAGTCAGCGGCAGCCGAAACCGGAGCCGCGTCCGCAGACCAGTACCGAGGTATTGCAGGAAACGGCACAGGACTGGGTCGACCAGCCCGATCAAACGGTTCAGGAAGAAATCAACCGGAATGCCATGCAGCCCAGCGACGCCGCCGAAGAACAAAAGTTGAAGCAGAAGCAGGGTCAAGTGGAGTTGACTGATGACATCAAGAAGGATGTCGCCGAGGAAAACCGGCAACGTCTGATCAAACAGCAATTGGCCGACGTGAAGCGCCAGCGGGCAATGTTGCAGGAAGCAATCGAAGCCCAGAAACTGGATGCGCTGGCTGCCGGCACCGGCGCACAGGCTGCCGGAAAAGCGCCCGAGCGGACATCCGGCGGCGGCGGTAACGCCAGTTCGGCCACCGCCAAATATCTTGCCGCCATCAACGCTACTGCCCGCGCCAATTGGAACACCGTTCAGATTCCAGAGCAGACCCGCTGTCAGGTCGAGTTCACCCAAATACGTGGCGGTGAGGTGATCGACGTTGCTTTCCGCAGCTGTGCCTTGGATGACAAGGGCCGCGACTCCATCGAGCGCGCCCTGTCCAAGACCCCGATGCCCTACGCTGGCTTTGAAAGCGTATTTCAGCGTAAAGTAAGCCTAACTTTCTGTTATCCCGATGAGGTCTGCAAATGAGAAAAATCCTGATGACCTTCCTGCTGGCCTGGCTGCCGTTGCAAGCGATGGCACAGGCACTGGATGCGGGCGTGGTGGTCGGCAACGAAGCGGCGCTGTCCATCGCCATCGTGCCGATGCCCTATCAGGGTGCGCGTACCGCGCCGGCTCATGATGTCGCCAAAGTCATCCGTGACGATCTCAACCAGTCCGGACAGTTCAAGTCGCTGGATGAAGCGGCCATTACCGATAAACCCATCCGAGGCGTCGATGTCCGCTTCGCCGACTGGAAAAAGTTGAAGCAGGACTTTTTGGTGGTTGGCCGCATCGTTGACGGCGCCGATGGTAATTTCAGCATCCAGTATGAATTGATGGATGTTGCCAAGCAGCAGTCCTTGCTGTCGCTGAGCATGCCCGCCCGCGCCAGTAACGTGCGCCGGGCCGCGCATCAGGTTGCCGATCAGATTTATGAAAAAATTCTCGGCATCCGTGGCGCTTTCGACACCCGCATCGCTTACGTCACTGCCACCGGTCTCGGCCAAGGTATCGAGTACCGCCTGATGGTGGCGGACTCCGACGGCTTCAATCCGC
Source organism: Arenimonas sp. (assembly GCF_044353605.1). Taxonomy (GTDB): domain Bacteria; phylum Pseudomonadota; class Gammaproteobacteria; order Xanthomonadales; family Xanthomonadaceae; genus Arenimonas. The sequence goes on from NZ_JBILBO010000002.1 coordinate 186,841, forward strand.
AGACCCTGGTGCGCTCACGTGAACCCTTGCTGTCGCCGGCCTGGAGTCCGGATGGCAAGCGCATCGCCTATGTCAGCTTCCAAAAAGGCAGCTCGGCGGTCTACATCGTCGAACTTGCCACCGGCGTTGGTGCCACCGATCCGGTTTCCAGCGCCAAGGGCATCAATGGTGCTCCGGCGTTCTCGCCGGACGGAACCAAACTGGCGCTGACTCTGTCGAAATCCGGCAATCCGGAAATCTACACCATGGACATCGCCACCCGTACGCTCAAGCAGGTCACCAATCACTTTGGCATCGACACCGAAGCGGTCTGGATGCCGGATGGCCAATCGCTGCTGTTTACTTCCGACCGCGGCGGCAAGCCGCAGATCTATCAAGTCGCTGCCAGCGGTGGTGAAGCCAAGCGCGTCAGTTTCACCGGGGAGTACAATGCCCGTGCCACCGTCTCGTTCGACGGCAAGAAAATCGCCATGGCCCAAGGCGCCGGCAATGTTTACCGGATTGCCGTGCTGGATCGCAGTTTCGGCGGCAGCGGACGCTGGCAGACCATTTCTCCGGGAAATCTGGATGAATCGCCCAGTTTCGCGCCGAATGCCAGCATGATTCTGTACGCCACCAAACAGGGCCGTCGTGGCGTGCTGTATGCGGTTTCCGCCGACGGTCGCGTACGGCAACGCTTAGTTCTGTCCGACGGCGATGTCCGTGAGCCGGCCTGGTCGCCTTACCGTTGAACCCTTCCCCTTTTAATCCGTGCCAACCCGAGGTTCCCATGAAAACACAACTTAAAATCGCCCTTCTGCTGACAGTCGTGTTGTTGTCGGCCTGTAACAAAAAAGTCAAGGAAGAAGCCGTCGATCCGAACGCCGGAAGCAACACTTCCGGACAAGCCAATACCGGCGATCAAGGCAACGCCATCGTCGAAGAAGGTGCATTCGGCCCTAACGATCTGGATAGTAATACCTGTCTGCGCCAGCGTGTGGTGTATTTCGATTACGACCAGGACATGCTGAAGCCGGAATACCAAGCTATTGTCGCCTGTCATGCCAAATATCTGCGCGACCGTCCTTCGGCCCGCATGCGTTTGGAAGGGCATGCCGATGAACGCGGTACCCGTGAATACAACATGGCGCTGGGTGAACGCCGTGGCAACGGCGTCAACGCCGCGTTCAGCGCCAATGCCGCCGATACCGGCCGTATTGAAGTGGTCAGCTCCGGTGAAGAGCGTCCGGTCTGTCTCGACAGCGACGAATCCTGCTGGTCGCAGAATCGCCGCGTAGAAATCAGCTACAGCGTGAAGTAAGACATGCGCCTGTCTTTCGGAACCCTGTTGCTATTGTTGGCCGCTCTGCCGGTGCAGGCGCAGCGCGCCAGTCTGGCCGACCGTGTTTCGGCACTGGAAAGCCAGGCGGCGACGCAGACTCAGGGTACCGGCCAGGCCAATATGGAGTTGCTCAACCGCACCACGCAGATGCAGGATGAAATCCGCGCACTGCGTGCCATCATCGAGCAGCTGCAGAATGATCTGGAACAGGCGCGTCAGCGCAACCGCGAACAATACATCGATATGGATTCTCGGGTCAGTGCCTTGGAGGGCGGGAGTGCCAAACCGGTCACGGTTGCGCCTGTTCCGGTTAAACCGACGTCACCTGCCAAGCCGGTGCCGGCAGCAGCCGGCGAGAATGCCGCCTACCAGACCGCCTACAACAGCCTGATCAAGCAAGGCGATGCGGTTGCCGCCGCGGGACAGTTCCAGAGTTTTCTGCAGAGTTACCCGGATAGCCGTCTGGCCCCGAACGCATGGTATTGGTTGGGTGAGAGCTACTATGCGACGGCCAGTTACGAGTTGGCGCTGAAGAGCTTCGGTATCCTGCTCGAGCGGTTCCCCGATTCCGGCAAGACGCCGGACGCCATGCTGAAATCGGCCTATTGCCAATTGGAGCTGAAAAACACCGCGCAAGGCAAGCAACAGCTGGAACGGGTGATTGCGCTGTATCCGGAACATCCGGTGGCCGAACTGGCGCGCAGTCGCCTGCGTGGGTTGAGTCTTGGCCAGTGAGTCCGTGGCCGGTATTGCACCGCGGCTGAAGCTCACTGAGATCTTCCTGTCCTTGCAGGGAGAGGCCCGCAGTGCCGGGCTGCCGACAGTGTTCGTCCGTTTGACCGGCTGCCCATTGCGCTGCACCTACTGCGATACCGCCTATGCCTTTCATGGTGGCGATTGGTCGGAAATTCCCGATATCGTTGCCCGTGTTGCCGCGTACGGCGTGCCCAATGTCTGCGTGACCGGCGGCGAACCGCTGGCCCAGAAACGCTGCATCCTGCTTTTGGATGCATTGGTATCCGCCGGATTTTCGGTATCGCTGGAAACCTCCGGTGCCATCGACATCAGTCCGGTCGATACCCGTGTATCCCGCGTGGTCGATATCAAAACCCCGGATTCCGGCGAATGCGCGCAGAACTTGTGGAGTAATCTCGCCCAACTGACCCCTCATGACCAGCTCAAGTTTGTGATCTGTTCACATGCCGATTACGAATGGGCCAAAGCCGAGCTGCACACGCGCCAGTTGAATGCACATTGCGAGGTATTGTTTTCGCCCAGTTACACCCAGGTTACACCGCGGCAATTGGCCGACTGGATTGTTGCCGACCGCCTACCGGTGCGTTTCCAGATGCAATTGCACAAACAGTTGTGGGGCGAGGAGCAGGGGCGATGAAAAAGGCGGTGGTGCTGGTTTCCGGCGGCATGGATTCGGCGGTCACGCTGGCCATTGCGCGTACCGAAGGCTTCGAATGTTTTGCCTTGAGCGTCAATTACGGCCAGCGACACGAATCGGAACTGCAGGCCGCGGATCGCGTCTGCGCCATGCTCGGTGCCGCTGCGCACAAGGAAGTCCGGGTCGATCTGCGCAGCTTCGGCGGATCGGCACTCACCGCCGATATCGCGGTTCCAGAGTTGCCAACCAGTGGCATTCCGGTGACGTACGTGCCGGCCCGCAATACCATCATGCTGTCGGTGGCGCTGTCTTGGGCCGAGGTACTCGGTGCCCAGGATGTCTTCTGCGGCGTCAATGCCGTGGACTATTCGGGCTACCCCGACTGCCGCCCCGAATACATCAAGGCCTTCGAGCTCATGGCCAATCTGGCCACCCAAGCTGGCGTCGAGGGCAATGCCCTGCGCATCCGTACCCCCATCATCGCCCTGAGCAAGGCCGATATCGTGCGGGAAGGGCTTCGATTGGGTGTGGACTTCGCCCAGACCGTGTCCTGCTATCAGGCCGATGCCGCCGGCTTGGCCTGCGGGAAATGCGATGCCTGCAGGCTTCGGGCCGATGGATTTCGGAGTGCCGGTGTTCCGGATAGCACCCGGTATGTGGCACATTGAAACCATTTTAGTTATAATGAGCGTCCGTTCGATGGGTCGTTAGCTCAGTCGGTAGAGCAGAAGACTTTTAATCTTTTGGTCGAAGGTTCGAATCCTTCACGACCCACCATTTCGGACGACGCTGACGGGTCGTTAGCTCAGCTGGTAGAGCAGAAGACTCTTAATCTTTTGGTCGAAGGTTCGAATCCTTCACGACCCACCAGGGATGACCCGGCCGATGGCCGGGTTTTCAGTTTATGGGCAATGCGCTGTATTCAAGCCACGCCGCCGCCATCATTTCATCCAGGATTTGGTGCAATACATCGCCGATTTCGGCGTGCTCATGTTAGCCTTCCCCGTCGAATTCCGTGACCAGATCCAGTGCGTCGGAGAGGGCATAGAAGACCTGCCGCAGGTCAGCACTCACCGCCATGACACTTACTTCAGTAATGAGCGCAGCATCCAGGCGGTTTTTTCATGGGCCTGCATGCGGGTTGTGGCCAAATCAGCGGTCGGCTGGTCGTTGGCCTCGTCGGCACGTCGGAATGCCTCGCGGGCGGTTTTGGCGCAGATTTCATGACCCTCAACCAGTTGGGTGACCATACCCTTCCAGTCTGGGATGCCGGTTTCTTCCTTGATACTGGAGAGCTTGGCATATTGGGCGCCCGAACCGGGGGCAAAATGATCCAGAGCGCGGATGCGCTCGGCGATTTCATCCAAGGACAGCCAGAGTTCGTTGTATTGGGCCATGAACATGGTATGCAGCGTGTTGAACATGCTGCCGGTCACATTCCAATGGAAATTATGGGTTTTCAGGTAAAGAGTGTAGGTATCCGCTAGTAGATGCGACAACCCTTGGGCGATATGCTTACGGTCCTTGGCAGATATTCCGATATCAATCTTCATGACGGACTCCATTAGCTACGGGTGATATGAACAGTGTATGCCGATGTCCATGCCATGTGAAGTTGTCTGTGCCTATGGCGCCGATAGTTGCCGAAAATGTTGTTTTTGCCCTAAATTGCCTTTAAAGTAGTGTCTCTAACTGGTTTTCAGGGAAATTACTATGGGATTCAAACGCTTTTTGCTGGCTTTACTGATGCTTGCCGCGGCGCAACCGGTGCTGTCGCAGCCCATTCCGGTCGAGGATTTCTGGAAGCGCTCGAGTTTCAGTCAAGTCAAGATTTCCCCAGATGGCCGTTATCTGGCCGCTACTGTGCCTTTCGAGAAATTGAGAGCTTTGGTGGTGATGGATTTGGCCACTAAACAGATTACTGGTTCGTTCAAGCCCCAAGAGAAGGCCTATATCGGTGAATTCTACTGGGTCAGCAACAAGCGCCTGCTGTTCACTTCCTCGGTCCGTGAAGGTGCCAATGCCAGTCCGTCCTGGACCGGGGCCTGGTACGCCATGAATGCCGATGGCTCGAGTATCGGTACGGCCTATGGCCGTGGCTATTTCGCGCAGATTCTCGATACGCTCAAGGACGACGACAAATTCGTGCTGGTGCAGTACGCCTCGGATACCGGATCCAGTACTTACGGTCGCATGAACGTCGAGAACGGCGATATCCGACCCACCTTCAAAAAACCGCCGACAGAAGGTTACGGCCAGTTCGTGACCGACAACGCCGCTCAGGTGCGTGGTTTCATCAAGGCCAAGTCCTACAAGGATTCGAAGGTTTATATGCGCGCCAGCGAAGAAGCCGATTGGGTGGTGATTCATGACCAGAAAGCCACGGGGCAGGATTTCGAGGCCAAGGCATTCTCCGCCGATAACCAGGTGCTGTATTACACGCTGAGCCAGGATACCGGCCCCAACGCGTTGTTCACCTACAATTTCAAGAGCGGTGAGAAAAAGCAGATTGCCCGCGACGACAATGTTGATCCTGGTGTGTTGTTGTCATCCCCGGTCGATGACAGCGTGTATGCCGTTCGTTACGAAGACGGCTTCCCGCGCTATGAGTTCATCGACAAAGCCAATCCGTTCGCCCGTAACCTGATCAAACTGCAGGCCTCCTTCCCGGACTCCGATGTCTACCCGGTATCCGCGACCAACGATGGCAACAAAATCATCTATGTGGTCGAGTCCGATACCATTGCCGGCGAGTATTATCTGTTCGATAACACCACCCAGAAAGCCGAACATTTGGTATCGCGTGCATCCTGGATCGATTCAGCCAAGCTGTCGCTGATGGAGCCGATGAAGTTTAAAACCCGTGATGGTCTCGACATCGAGGTGTTCGTGACCACCCCCAAGGGCTCATCCGGCAAGAACCTGCCGCTGATTGTGAATCCGCACGGTGGGCCGTTTGGACCCTATGACAGCTGGGGCTATAACCCGGAAGTGCAGATGCTGGCCAGTCGCGGCTATGCCGTGATGCAGGTCAATTTCCGGGGCTCCGGTAACTACGGCAAAGAGTTCCGGGAAAAGGGCTACCGCCAGTGGGGTAAGACCATGCAGGACGATCTGACCGACGCCACCCGTTGGGCAATCAGCCAGGGCATCGCCGATCCGAATCGTATCTGCATCTATGGCGCGAGTTACGGTGCCTATGCTGCGCTGATGGGTGCTGCCAAGGAGCCCGCACTTTATCGCTGCGCGGTCGGCAATGTCGGCACGTATGATCTTCCGACCCAGCTGAACTATTCCACGAACGGCGGCGGCGGCATGAATCCGGCAAAGGCGTTTTTCGGTGATGTCGCCCAGGATGACGTCGCGCAGTATTCGCCGGCCCGTCTGGCTGCCAACATCCGCATCCCGGTTATGCTGTTCGCCGGTGAAAAGGACACCACCTGTCCGCCGGAACAGACCGAGATGATGTATGCCGCGCTGCAGAAGGTCGGTACTCCGACTGAAATGAAGATTTACCCGGGCGAGGGTCACGGTAACGTGCTCAAGGAGAATCAAATCGATTACGCCAACCGCCTGCTGGCCTTCTTCGAGAAGCGCCTGAAGGAAGGGACGGTCACGGCCAGTCCGCTGAAACCGATCAAGTAATCCAAACGGCGCCGCAAGGCGCCGTTTTTCTTCAGGGCAATCCGATAAAATGGCCGGATGTCCGTATTCCCCGAAACCCTCAGCCAGGACCAAGGCCGCCTGCACCGACTGCAGGCCGCCGCCAAACGGAATGCAGCCGATGACGCAGCAACGCTGCGCTTTGCCGAAGCATTGTCCGGCAGCCAAAGCGCTTATGCTGCGCGTGCCGCTGGGGTACCCGAAGCGCGTGTCGATGAGACCCTGCCGGTCGGTCAGTATGCCGATCAGCTTCGTCAACTCATAGCCAAGTATCCGGTCGTGGTTGTGGCCGGTGAAACCGGCTCGGGCAAGACCACTCAGATCCCGAAAATCTGCCTGACTGCCGGTCGTGGCATTGCCGGCATGATCGGCTGCACCCAGCCCCGCCGCATCGCCGCACGGGCGGTGGCCAACCGCGTGGCCGAGGAACTGCAGACGGCTGTCGGCGGCGCCGTTGGTTTCCAGGTCCGCTTCAACGAGCGGGTCGGCGAGCGCACCTACTTGAAATTCATGACCGATGGCATTCTGCTGGCCGAAATCCAGAGCGATCCCTGGCTGTCGCGCTACGACACCCTGATCATCGATGAGGCGCATGAGCGTAGCCTCAATATCGACTTCCTGCTCGGTTATCTGAAGACATTGGTCGGGCGCCGGCACGATCTCAAAATCATCATCACTTCAGCCACCATCGATACGGCCCGCTTCGCCGCGCATTTTGCCGACGCGCCGGTGCTGGAAGTGGAAGGGCGCAGTCATCCGGTGGAAGTGCGTTACCGCGAATTCCAAGAGGATGCCACCGGTCCGGGGGCCGGGCGCCCGGGCCGCGAACGCGCCGAAGATCTGACCTTGCCTGAAAAAATCACCTTGACCGTGGATGAAATCACCGCGCAGGACGGGCTCGGCGACATTCTGGTATTCCTGCCGGGCGAGCGCGAAATCCGTGAAACCCATCTCGCGCTGTCGCGTCGGAAATACCGGGCCACCGAGGTGCTGCCGCTGTATGCCCGCCTCTCGGCCAAGGATCAGGACCGTGTGTTCCATCCCGACCGGGGCCGTCGCATCGTGTTGGCCACCAATGTCGCGGAAACCTCGCTCACGGTGCCGCGCATCCGCTATGTCATCGATCCGGGACTGGCGCGGGTCAAACGTTATTCTCCGCGCCAGAAGATGGACCGTTTGCAGATCGAGCCCGTATCGCAGGCTAGCGCCAACCAACGCAAGGGCCGCTGCGGCCGTATTTCGGCGGGTATTTGCTACCGGCTTTACAGCGAGTTGGATTTCAACCAGCGGCCGGAATTCACCGATCCGGAAATCCGACGCGCCTCGCTGGCGGGGGTCATTCTGCGCATGCTGCATCTGCGGCTGGGGGCGCTCGAGAAATTTCCGTTCATCGACATGCCGGACGCACGCGCCATCAACGACGGCTGGCAGAATCTCACCGAACTGGGCGCCATCGACGGCCAGCGCCAGCTCACCGCCATCGGCCGCCAGATGGCACGCCTGCCAGTGGATGTGAAACTGGCACGCATGCTGGTGGCTGCCAATGCTCATGAGGTCTTGCATGAAATGACCGTCATTGCCGCGTTCATGGGCATTCCCGATCCACGCGAACGGCCCGCCGATGCCAAAGAGGCCGCCGATAATGCCCATCGTATTTTCCAGGACACGACTTCCGAGTTTCTCGGCGTCATCAATCTCTGGCGGGCCTACCGGAAGGCGCATGAAGACCTGAGTCAGAGCCATTTGCGGAAATGGTGCGAACGGCATTTCCTATCGTATCTGCGCATGCGCGAATGGCGCGAGTTGCACCGCCAGTTGCTGATTAGCTGCCAGGAGTTGCAATGGCCGCTGACCGCGTGGGATGACATTGAATCAAAGCTCACGGTCCAGAGCAGTGATGCCAAGGCGGCCGCACAGCATTATCGTATGATTCACCGCGCGCTGCTGTCCGGATTGCCCACGCAGATCGGCCACCGTAATGACAAGGGCAGTTTCGATGCGCCGCGTCAGCGTCGATTTAACGTGTTTCCGGCATCGCCCTTGGCCAAACAGCCGCCATCCTGGTGCCTGGTCGGCAATCTGCTGGATACCCAGAAAGTCTGGGGCTTGATGGCGGCGCGTATCGAGCCCGACTGGCTGGTTGAAGAATGTCCGCATCTGCTCACGCGCACATACCATGATCCGCACTGGTCCCGCCGTCAGGGCAGGGTGGTCGGTCATTGCCAGATCAGTCTGCTTGGACTGCTGCTGGTGGCGAAAAAACCGGTGCACTACGGCAGCCTGTTTCCCGAGGAGGCGCGCGGCATTTTCATCCGACAGGCCCTGCTTACCGGAGAGATCAATACACGCTCGGGTTTTGTCTCACGCAATCTACAGACTTTGGCCAAAGCCCATGATGAGGAAGCCAAGCAGCGCCGCAGCGGTTTGGTGGTGGATGAAGATTGGCAGGCCCGCTGGTATCTGGACCGCATACCGCCGGAAATCAATTCCTCTGAAACGCTCGACAAGTGGTTTCGGGCGCTACCCGAAGCAAAGAAGCAAAGCCTGCTCTGGCAGCATGGCGACCTGATGCTGGCGGAGCAGAGCGGTGTCGCGCTGTTCCCCGAATTTTTTGTGCTCGGCAACAACCGTCTGGCATTGCATTATGCCTTCGCACCCGGCGAGGCCGAGGATGGCGTGACCCTCGATGTCCCGATACATCTGCTGAATGCCTTGGATGACGGACGTCTGAGCTGGCTGGTACCCGGACTGGTCGAGGAAAAAGCCACGGCACTGATCCGCGGACTGCCGAAAGCGCTGCGCCGTAATTACGTCCCGGCGCCCGATTTCGCACGGGCTTTCTTTCAGGCTTATCCCGCAGGCGATGCCGACGCCTTGGAAGGTGCTCTCGCACGTTTTTTGACCCGAACGACCGGAGCACCGCTGACAGCCCTGGATTTCAAAGAAGTTGTTCTGGAGGCGTACCTTCGGATCAATCTGCGTCTTGCCGACCGGCAGGGTCAGATTCTGGCGCAGTCCCGGGATCTGGATGCATTGAAAAACCGTTTCTCAGCATTGGCAGAGCAGGCATTCTCCGCGCAGGCGGGGCAGGATTTCGGCGACGAGGCGCTGGCTGCGTTCCCGGACAGAACGATTCCGTCCGAACTGGCGACGGCCGAAGGATTGACCGCCTTCCCGGCGCTGGTGCTGGAAGACGGGGCGGTGTTTTTACGGGCCGTTGCCGTCAGGTCGGAGGCGGAACGCCTGCATTCGGAGGCGGTCCGTCACCTGCTGCTGGAAAGCCTGCGCGATCAGCGCAAGTCCGCGGCCAAACAACTTCCGGTCGACCCCCGACTGGGTCTGCTGTACGCCACACTGGAATCTGCAGAACGCATGCGCGCCGACTGCGTGCAGGCCGCCTGCAATGCCCTGCTGCAGGATGATTATGCCGGCATCCGCAGCCGTGCTGATTTCGATGCTGTCGCCAAAAAGCTGGGCGCCGAACTGTTCGGACAGAGCATGACGGTGCTGACGTTGTTGCAGGACTGCATGGCCACCACCGCACGCATTCGCGCGCAGCTCAAGCCCGAGCTGATGGGCTGGGCCAGCGGCAATCTCGCCGATATCAAGGCGCATCTGGACCGCTTGGTGTTTCCGGGCTTTCTTGCCGCGCATCCGGCCGCATTGCTGAAACAGCTGCCTCGTTATCTGAAAGCTCTGCACCTGCGTGTGGAGCGGGCGCTGTTGGATCCGGTCAAAGACCAGTCGCGCCTGCTTGACGCCAAGCCTTTCAATGAGGCGGTGGTAAGGATGACACGGTCAGCGATGGATACACCGGAAGCTCAGCGTTTCCGCCAGGATGTCGAAGAACTGAATGTACAGATATTTGCGCAGGAACTGGCACTCAAGGGCGCGGTGTCGCGCAAGCATCTGGTCCGGCAGATGAGCGCGATTACTTGATGCGCCGGACCTTGACCCAGCTGTTGTAACCATCGACCTGCAACTTCCATCCGGAGATGTAGTTGTGCACCAATCGAACTTTCGGGTTGGTCAGCTTGCTGGCGAACAGTTCTCCGGGCGCGGCCTGCATCCAAACCTGGCCATTGGCCAGTGTGAATTCGGTATAGCCGCGCCAGCCTCGGAATTCGCCAACCAGGGTGCTGTTGATGTCCGAGAAATCCTCGGCCGGCTTTTCAATCTGCTTTTCAACGACCTTTTCAACCACGACGGTTTTGACGCCCGCAATCCAGTTGTCGAGTTGTTTGAGCTCGTCGGCGCTGAGCTTGTCCAGACCGGCAGCCTTGAATTGCTCCGGCCCCATCCGTTCGCGAAGCGAAGCGGCATCGGACTGCTGGGCAATGGCCTGTCCGAACGGTAAAAGAAGCAGGGTAAAAAGAAGAAAAGGTTTCATGCCGGCTCCCGGATTTTTGTCATACTGTCCTAGTGTAAAGCATTTTTCCGGATGCCCGTGCCTAAAGCCGTCCCGCCCAGCTTGAATCAACGACTTGCAGACTGGCAGCAAAAGCCTGAATTTGCGGCAGTGTCAGCGCGTGCGGCCGAACATCTGGATGCTGCCGGATTGGAGGATATGCTGGCGCTCTGGGACGTGCTGTCCGGTCTGTCCGCGGATACCGACATGCTGGTGGCGGCAGCCGTTTATCTGGCACCATCCCTGCAAACCGAGCATTTCACCCTGAAATCCGAACAGCTCCGGCTGTTGGAAGGTCTGACCGCCTCGCGCAAGGTTTGGGACATCTACCGCCAGCATGGCCGCAGCGGCAATGCCGAGGGCCTCCGCCGTCTGCTGCTCGCCATCATCTTGGATCTGCGCGTACTGATTGTTTTACTGGCCTGGCAGTTGGTGCAGATGCGTAAAGCGGTGTCCTTGCCGGAACCGGAGCGCTTGGCCTTGGCGCACCTGACTGCCGATATCCATGCGCCGCTCGCCAACCGGCTCGGCATCTGGCAATTGAAATGGGAGCTGGAGGATCTGGCGTTCCGCATCATGAAGCCGGAGCAGTATCAGGCCATTGCGCGCCAGCTGCAGGAAAAGCGCGGTCTGCGCGAACGCTACATCGGGCAGGCCACGCAACAGATCCAGGCGGCACTGGCGCAGGCCGGCATCACCGCCGATGTTGCCGGCAGACCGAAACATATCACCAGCATCTGGAAAAAGATGCAGCGTAAGAATCTGGATTTTGAAGGGCTCTACGATATCCGTGCGATCCGTGTGCTGGTCGATGATGTCGGTGCCTGCTACAGCGTGCTGGGTCTGGTGCACCAATTGTGGACGCCGATTCCCGGGGAGTTCGATGATTACATCGCGCAGCCCAAAAGCAACAATTACCAGAGTCTGCATACGGCGGTCATCGGCCCCGACGGACTCGGCCTGGAAGTGCAGATCCGGACCCGCAAAATGCATGAGCATGCCGAGATGGGCGTGGCGGCGCACTGGCGTTACAAGGAAGGCGGCAAGGCCCAGGGCGAGTTTGAAAAGAAAATCGCACAGATGCGGCAGCTGTTGGAAAACAGCAAGGGTGCCGATGAAACCGTTTTGATGGCCGGTCTGGGCACTGAGCTGGTTGAAGACCGCAAGTACCTGCTGACACCCAAAGGTGAGGTCATCGACCTGCCGACGGGGGGCACCGTACTTGATTTCGCTTATCACGTGCATACCGATGTCGGTCATCGCTGCCGTGGCGCCAAGGTCAACGGCCGGATCGTGCCGCTGGAATACCGTCCGAATTCCGGCGACCGCATTGAAATCATGACCGGAAAAACCGGTTCACCCAAACGCGATTGGCTGTTGGCATCCAACGGCTATCTGGCCAGCTCGCGTTCGCGCGACAAGGTCCGCGCGTATTTCTTCCGGCTCGACCGTCAACGCAATCTCGAAGACGGCCGCGAGATGCTGGAAAAGGAATTGCGTCGTGTCGCTTTGATGCAGGTTGATCTGAAACCGGTGCTCGACAAATTCAAACTTCCCGACCGCGATGAATTGTGCATCGCGCTGGCACTTGGCGATATCAGTCCCAGTCTGATTACCCGCGCCCTGCACGAACACCTGCAACCCGCATCCGAAGTTTTGCCTATACGGCGGGTGCCGGCACCGCGCAAGGCGACCGGACGCAGCGACATGACCGTGGAGGGTGTCGGCAATCTGCTGATGCAGCTGGCGCGCTGCTGCCAGCCGGTCCCCGGAGATGCCATTGTCGGTTATTTGACCAAAGGCAAAGGGGTCAGCATCCACCGTGCCAATTGCGCCAGCGCGGCCTATTTGATTTCGCAGCACCCGGAGCGCGAACTGCCGGTGAATTGGGGTAGCCGCGAAGACGGCCGCTACGAGGTTTCCATCCTCATCCGCGCCTATGACCGCAAATGGCTGCTGAAGGATCTGACCAATTTGATTGCGCAGGCCAACGTCAATATCGCCGGCGTCAATACCTTATCGCAGGGCGGCCCGATGGCTGAATTGAAAATGAACCTCAAGGTCGCTGATTTCGGACAGCTCAGCGCGCTTCTGGGTAAGCTGGATGCCGTGCCCGGCATACTGGAAGTCCGCCGTTTCTGAGGCGTACGCAAGCATGCGCCACCTGATAAAATGATTCGAACCTGGCCAAAATATTCCTGTGAACATACCCGATAACGATACGGCACCCAAAGACTCCATGCTCAAGCGCGGGATATGGCGCCTACTGTTCCTTGCAGTCGGCCTGTTCATCGGCATCGGCATTCCCTACATCTGGTATCTCGACAAGCAGGTTCGCGATCAATTCGCCCAGCTCAACTGGCAGGTACCGACCAAAGTCTTCGCTCGGCCGCTCGTGCTGAAACCCGGATCGCCTCTGGATGGCAGCAGCCTCGAGCTGGAACTGCAGGCCGGGGGTTACAAGGATGACGGTCGCGGCGTTCTGGCCGGAAGCTACGGGCGCAGTGGCGGCCGTTTCCGGCTGACCACCCGTGAATTCTTCGACGTCAACGGCAGGGTGCCATCGCGCCATCTGGAAGTGCTGCTGGTTTCTGGCCGCATCGCCGCCGTGCGCGATGTCAACACGCGCCGCAACATCCCTTCTGCGAAAGTCGATCCGGTGCGCATTGCCACCTTGTACGGCAACACCACCGAAGAGCGCCGGCTGGTCAAAATCGATCGGGTACCGAAACTGCTGGTCGAGGGTTTGCAGGCCGTGGAAGACCGTAATTTCGAGAATCACATCGGCATCGATCCGATGGGTGTTGCGCGTGCCATTTATATCAATATCCGCGAAGTCGGATTCGAGCAGGGCGCCTCGACGTTGACGCAACAGTTGGTGCGCAGCCTTTTCCTGAGCAATACCAAAACCATTACCCGCAAGGTCAAGGAAGCGCTTTATGCGCTCATCATCGAAGCGCGCTTCGATAAAAAAACCATCCTCGAGGCCTATCTCAACCAGGTCTACCTTGGTCAGGTCGGTGACCAGTCCATCCACGGCATCGCCGCCGGTGCCGATTTCTGGTTCGGGCGTGATGTCACGCAGTTGCAGGACCATGAAATCGCGTTGCTGATCGGTCTGGTTCAGGGCCCGTATTACTGGGATCCGCGCAAGCATCCGGAGCGCGCGCTCAAGCGCCGTGCGATTGTGATTCAGGAATTCCTCGAAGCCGGGCTGTTCACGCCCGAACAGGCGGAAAAAGCCAAAGCGGCTCCGCTGGGTGTTGTCGCCAAACCCATTCTGGCCCGTAACCGTGCCCCTGCTTTTCTGGATATCGTGCGCCGGCAATTGGCCAAGGATTACGATGACGACGATTTGAGCGGGCAGGGTCTGACTGTACTGACCACGCTGTCACCGGCGGCGCAGAACTATCTGGAGAAAGCAGTCACCGGAACCTTGTCGCGCGTTCAGCGTGAAAAGGGTCCTGAGCTGCAGGCGGGTGCCATCGTCACCGAGGCGGGCACCGGCAACATCGTTGCAGCCGTCGGCAACCGCAATGTCGGCACCCCCGGATTCAACCGTGCGGTCGATGCCAAACGGCCGATCGGATCCTTGATCAAACCCTTCGTGTTCATGCTGGCGCTGGCACGTCCGGATGACTGGTCACTGTCGAGCTGGATCAGTGACGAGCCGGTCGCGGTCAACACCGAAGACGGCAAAATCTGGGAGCCGAAGAACTCCGATCGCAAGAGTCATGGCACCGTGACCTTGTCTTCGGCCTTGGCCAATTCCTACAATCAGGCCACGGTCCGTCTGGGTATGCAGGTCGGCCCCGGACGCGTCGGTGAGCTGGTGCATGCCTTGACCGGCGAGAAAGTCAAAGCACATCCCTCGCTGTTGCTGGGATCGGCCGATCTTTCTGTCTATACCATGTCGCAGATTTACCAGTTCCTTGCCTCCGGCGGCCGCGTGCAGCCCCTGCAATCGGTGCGTGCCGTGCTTGATCCGCAGGGCAAGGCGCTCAGCAAATACGAAAAAGAACCGGTCATCGCACAGAAAGGCGATGCCATGGCGGCGCGACTTCTCGCGTTCGGTTTACAGCAGACGGTCACCTCCGGCAGTGCCCGTGCCCTGCTGTCTGAAGGTCTGGGCGATCTGCAATCGGCCGGTAAAACCGGCACCAGCAACGATTCGCGTGACAGCTGGTATGCCGGCTATACCGGTGATCATCTGGCGGTGATCTGGGTGGGCAATGACAAAAACGAACCGACCGGTTTGTACGGCGCTACCGGCGCCATGCGGGTCTGGGCGCAGCTGTTCAAGCGACTGCCGAGCCGGCCCTTGCGCATTTCCGGGGAAGGTTTGGAATGGGCCTATCTGGATGCTTCGCGTTTTGCCACCACCGATGATTTCTGTCCGGGTGCGCGACGAGCGGTATTCATCGCTGGTTACCTGCCTTCCGACAACGTGTCCTGTGGTGAGCGTCCTGCTGCTGAAACCGAGTCCGGATCCTGGCTTGACTGGTTCACCGGTGCCAAGCCAGCGCCTACCGAGGAATCGCCGACGCCTGTTCCGGAAGTCCGGAACCGTCCATGAAATACGCTCTGCCGATCGTGCTGGTGCTTGCGCTCGTCGCCTGCAGCCGGCCGGAAACCACTCCTGTGCCCGCACATGATCTCAGCCCGGAGCAGATGCTGGATAAAATCCGCGCCCAATCAGAAGTCGGTAATGAAGTCGTGTTTAATGCCTTGGCCGATGAAGTCATCCTCGACTTGCAGGCCAACGCAGGGGCGGCCGAAGCGGTGGGCAATTATGCGCAGGCGAAAACGTTGCTCGATCAGGCGCTGCAGGTGAATCCTGCCGATCCGCAGGTGCTGCAGAGCCGTGCCGAGCTGGCCATCCGTGATCGGGCCTGGGTGCAGGCCGAGCAGTATGCCCGGCGCTCCTTCGATTCCGGAGCCAAGCTCGGCAGTCTGTGTCGACGTAACTGGCTGACCATGCATTACGCACGTATGGCGCAGGGACGCAGCCTGCCGCCGCCGCAGCTGGCCAAGAACCTCAACGAGTGTACGCTCGTTCCGCCGGAACGCCTGTAATGTCGGAATGGACCGCACAATGCGCCGAGGCGCTCTCGGCCGATGGGCTTCTGGCCCGCCAGCTGCAGGGCTTCGCATTCCGTGAAAGCCAGCAGGCATTGTCCGAGGAAATCGCCCGTGCCATCGAGGACCGCGCGGTCCTGATCGCCGAGGCCGGCACCGGCACCGGTAAAACCTATGCGTATCTGGTGCCGGCGCTGCTGTCCGGCAAACGCGTGATCATCTCCACCGGCACCAAAGCCCTGCAGGATCAGCTCTATCACCGCGATCTGCCGCGCATCAAACAGGCGCTGTCGACGCCGGTACATTCCGCGTTGCTGAAAGGCCGTGCCAACTATCTCTGTCTGTTCCGGATGGAACAGGCCAAATCGGAAACTTTTGCCAGCCGTGACCTCATCCTGCAATTCCAGCGGGTGCTGCAGTGGGCCGGCAAAACCAAGCGCGGCGATCTGGCCGAACTTTCCAGCATTCCCGAAGACAGCCCGATCTGGCCGCAGGTCAGCTCCACCGCCGACAATTGTCTCGGCAGTGAATGCCCTTACTGGAGCGAGTGCCATCTGGTCAAGGCACGCCAAGAGGCGCAGAGTGCCGATATCGTGGTGGTCAATCACCATCTGTTGCTGGCCGATCTGGCCATCAAGCAGGAGGGCTTCGGTGAAGTCCTGCCCGGCGCTTCGGTATTCATTCTGGATGAGGCCCATCAGGTGCCTGAGCTTGCCCTGCAGTTCTTCGGCGAGTCGGTCAGCACCCGGCAGTGGCTCGATCTGGGCAAGGATATCCTTCTGGAATCCGGTAAAATCACCGGCAGCTCGGTGCTGTTGGCGCCACCGGTGAAAGCGATGGAGCTGCGCATCAAGCAATTGCGCGCCGAATGCGAAGTCGTTCCCGGAAAGGGCGCTGCTGCGATTCTGGCCACACAGTCGAAAATTCTCACGGCCCTGCACGATGTCCAGGAGGCTGCCGAAACCCTATTGGCCGATCTGCAGTTGCAGGCTGGCGCATCGACGGCCTTGGATCAATGTACGGCCCGCGCCGATGCGCTGCTGGCGCGCTGGCGCGTCTGGTGCAGCGGCCTGAACCGCGAACCGGATGCTGATGTGCCGATGGCGGCCGTGCGTTGGTATGAACTCAGCCAGCGCGGTATCACCCTGAATGCCACACCGATGGATGTCTCGACGCCCTTGCGGCAATACCGCGAACAGAGTCAGGCCGCCTGGATTCTGACCTCGGCGACGCTGGCAGTGAATGCGTCGGTCGATCATCTGGCGGCCAAGCTGGGTTTGAATGATCCGCGCGTATTGGTCCAGCCGAGTCCCTTCGACTGGCAGAATCAAGGTCTGTTCTATCTGCCCAAGCAGATGCCGGAGCCGTCCAGTCCGAATTTCGTGAATGCCCTGCTGGATGCCGCCCGTCCGGTACTGGAAGCTTCCGGCGGCCGCGCCTTTCTGCTGTTCACCTCGCACCGCGCGCTGAAGCAAGCTGCGCAGCTGCTCGAAGGCGGGCCGTGGCCGTTGTTCGTGCAGGGCACGGCGCCGCGCATGGAGCTGCTGGAACGTTTCCGCAATTCCGGCAACGGCGTGTTGCTCGGCGCCGCCAGTTTCTGGGAAGGCGTGGATGTGGCGGGAGATGCCCTGAGCGTGGTCATCATCGACAAGTTGCCGTTCGCCGCTCCCGATGATCCGGTGTTGGAAGCGCGTCTGGAATCGGTGCGCCAGCGCGGTGGCAATCCGTTCATGGAAGAGCAGATTCCCTCTGCGGTCATCGCCTTGAAACAGGGTGTCGGCCGACTGATCCGCAGCTTCGAAGACCGCGGTGTTCTGATGATGGGCGATACCCGCTTGGTCAGTAAACCCTACGGCAAGACATTCATCCAATCGCTGCCGCCGTTTCCGCGCACCCGCGAAATCGACGATGTCCGCGAATTTTTTGCTAAAGTGCCGGCATGAATCTGCTTGTATTCGACACCAGTACCGAAGCCTGCGCCGTTGGCGTAGCGGCCGGCAATGTGCATCATGGCCGGTTTGAACTGACGCCACGCCGGCATACCGAGTGCGTACTGCCTTGGAGCGAGCAACTGTTGGCAAAGGCGGGCTTGGAAAAAACCGACCTGCAGGCCATCGGTGTCGGTATCGGTCCGGGGGCATTCACCGGTGTACGCCTTGCGGTTTCTTTGGCACAGGGCATGGCGCTGGGTCTTGGGATTCCGCTGGTGCCGGTGTCCACACTGGCGGTGATTGCACAGGCGCAAACGCATGACGGACCGATTGTGGTGGCCATGGACGCCCGCATGGGTGAGTGTTACGTGGGCTTTTATCAGAAACACGATGGCATCGTCCAGGCTCTTGCGCCGGAGTGTCTGCTCAAACCCGAGGCCATCGCGCTGCCCTTTGATGGCGAATGGATTGGTGCCGGCACGGCTTTCGCTGCCTATGCGCTGCAGTTGTCGCCGGGATTCACCGGTGCATTGCGCCGTATAGACGACTCCGCGTTGCCGCAGCCCGAAGCACTCCTGCAATTGGCCGTGTTCGGGTTCAACACCGGTCTAGCCTGTCCACCGGAACAGATTGAACCGGCCTATCTGCGTGACAAAGTCGCCTTGACCATTGCCGAGCGCGCAGGCGGCTGAGTGCGGTTTTTAATGGCGGGAAACCCAGAACAAGAATGCGCCATTCACCAAAATCGTAATCAGGAAAACAAATTGAAACCTACGTTTTCCGGTTTTGTGCTGAAACAGCCGCTGTGCCAATAACGCACCCAGCCAACCACCCATCAAGGCACAAAGGTGCAGTAGGTTTTCGGGGATGCGACGTCCTCCTCGCCTTGCTGCGGCCTTGTCTGCGCCATACAGCAGGATAGTAAAGGCATTGAGAACCGCCAAGGCGATGGCTGCATAGTGCATTGGAAGTAAGGCTTGTCTTAAAGCTTGAACATGGGACGAAGCGCAATGCCCGCCCGGTTGCCGATCAGCGCGAACACGATCCAGACCCAGCCGTGCAGACTGCCGGAGGCGATGCCGCTGAAGAAAGCGCCGATATTGCAGCCATAAGCGATGCGCGAGCCGTAACCGAGCAGCAGGCCGCCGATCATACTGGCCAACAGATGGGAGAGCGGAATCCGCCAGATCGGCAGGAATTTGCCGGCAAGTCCCGACGCCAGCAAAGCCCCGAGCACGATACCGAAATCCATGACCGAGGTGATGTCGCCCAAGGGGCCGGCGGCCAGTGTGGTTTGCATGGCCGGCGTATCAAATCCGGACCAGCTACCGACCGGGAGGCCGACGAGCTGCAGGACCGAGCCGCCCCAGAGTGCAAAAGCCGTGGCGATGCCCCACGGCCGTCCCGCCAGATACAGGGTGGTGAAGTTGAGCAGGGCCAAGGCTAAGGCGCCGGCCAATAGTGGCCAGGGCCCGCGCAGCCATGAGGCATTGCCCTGATTGGCAATGGGTTCCACTGCACCATGGTGCCGACGTTCGATGCGCGCGGCAGCAAAATACGCCAAGGCGAACACACTGAGGTTCAGCAGCAAGGCGAACGGCCAACCCATGAGGTCGATCATCGAAGCCGGTGGCAAGGCCGGCAGTGTCTTCCACCAGGCGAGATGGGTCAGCCCCAGCATGGCGCCGAGGATGAAAAACAACAGCGTGACCAGCATGCGCGTGCTGCCCCCGCCGACGGTAAACAGCGTGCCCGAAGCACAGCCGCCACCGAGTTGCATGCCGATACCGAACAGGAAGGAACCGATCACCACCGAAAGGCCTGCCGGTGACACAAAACCCTGCACCGGTTGGCCGAACAAGTTGCCGCCGGCAAGCGCCGGAAAAAACAACAGGCAGGCACTGCCGAGCATGACCATCTGGGCGCGGAAGCCGGCACTGCGTTGTTCGGCCAGCAAGAGTCGGAATGCCGCCGTAAAACCGAACACGGAATGGTACAGGGCGATGCCGAGCAGGCTGCCGACTAAAAACAAGGGTACCAGTGGCGCTTCGGAACTCTGTCTCGAAATCAGCAGTGCCAGCAGGGCAATTCCTACCAAGGCTACCAGGATCATTCGGGTCTGCGCCGGTGACCGGGTGACGGTGCTCATTTAGGCAGGATTGCCGACCAGGATCCAGGTGCCCAGGCCGAGGAAGGCCAGGAAGCCCATCACATCGGTGACGGTGGTGACCACCACGCCGCCGGCGAGCGCCGGATCGATGTCCATGCGTTTCAGCAACAAGGGCACGGCCACGCCGGCCAAGGCCGCCACCACCAGATTGATCAGCATGGCCGCGGCGATCACCATGCCGATTTTCGGTTCGAACCACAGTGCCGAAATCACACCGACCACGATGGCCCAGACAATGCCGTTGATGAAACCGACCAGGGTTTCCTTGTTGAACAGGGCTTTCAGATTGCCCAAACCGACCTGGCCGAGTGCGATGCCGCGCACCATCAGGGTCAGGGTCTGGGTGGCGGCGACGCCGCCCATACTGGCCACGATCGGCATCAGAATGGCCAGCGGCACGATCTTCTGCAGCGTGTCTTCGAATTGCCCGATGACCCAGGAGGCCAGGAAGGCCGTGGCCAGATTGATGCCCAGCCAAAGTGCACGCCGTTTGGCCGCGCGCGGTACCGGGCTGAACAGATCTTCGTCTTCATCCAGACCGACCGCGCTCAGGGCCTGGTGCTCGGCTTGCCCGCGGATGATGTCGACCACGTCATCGATGGTGATGCGACCGAGCAGGATGTTGTTGGCATCCACCACCGGCGCTGAAATCCAGTCATGATCCGAGAACTGCGTGGCCACTTCGTTGTCGGGGGTATCCAGGGGAATGCCCGGCTGTTCGTCGTTGATCAGTTCGTTGATGGCGGTCGAAGGATCCTTGGTCAGCAGGTCGCTGACCGAAATCCGGCCCATGTACTGGTTGCGACGCGAGACCACATACAGGTAGTCGGTGTGCTCCGGCATTTCGCCGCGCAGACGCAGATAGCGCAGCACCACATCGATGTTGACGTCGGCACGCACGGTGATGACGTCGGTGTTCATCAGTCGGCCGGCGGAGTCCTCGGGATAGGACAAGGCCTGCTCGAGGCGTTCGCGGTGGTCGCGGTCCATCGACTTGAGGACTTCCTCGATGACGGTGTCCGGCAGGTCGTCGATCAGATCGGCCAGATCGTCGAGGTCGAGATCTTCCACGGCCGCGATGATTTCATCCTGGTCCATTTCCGCAATCAGGCTTTCGCGCACGTCCTCGCCGACATGCACCAGCACTTCACCGTCGTCTTCGGGATCGACCAGACCCCACACAATATTGCGCTTGGCGGCGGGCAGGGATTCAAGCAGGTTGCCGATTTCGGCCGGGGACAGGATGTTGACCAGACGCCGCACCGGTCCCAGACGGCCCGAATCGAGCGCATCAGAGAGCAGGCGCAGCTGTTGCGCCGTCTTGGTGTGGCGGACGTGTTCAACCATGCGGTGCCCTCCCGGTTATCCGGGTATTATCCGCGCAATCGGCGGCGGTGAAAAGACGGAAAGCGCTTAATCTTCGAAGCGCCGCAGAAACAGAGCTTCCAGTGCATCCAGGGCTTGATCGGCATCCTCGCCTTCGGCACGCGCGATGATTTCACGCCCCGGCCCGGCCGCCAGCAGCATCACGCCCATGATGCTCTTGGCATTCACTTCGCGACTGCCGAGGCTGAAGCTGACATTGCAGCCGAAATGGCTGAGGACCTGCACGACTTTCGCGGAGGCCTGCGCATGCAGTCCATTTTCCGCGCTCACCAGGAGTTTACGTTCCGCCATAATCACTCCAGTTCCCTGTGGTACACCATTACCTTATCATGCCCGCCGGCACTGCAGTGCCGGGTCAGGCTTTCGGCCAGATAGACCGAGCGGTGTTTTCCGCCGGTACAGCCGAAGGCCACGGTCAGGTAGCTGCGGGTTTCGGCCTCGAAGCGCGGCAACCAGGTATCGATGAATTCGGTAATTTGCCGCAGATAGGTGGCGACCTGCGGATCGGCTTCGAAATAGGCTTTCACCGCCGCATCCTTGCCTGACAGCGGCCGCAACTCGGGAACCCAGTGCGGATTGGGCAGGCAACGTGTGTCGAACACGAAGTCGGCGTCCGGCGGTACACCGCGTTTATAGGCGAATGATTCGAACAGGATTGAAATACTGCTGCGGGCATGGCCTTGGACTTCATCAAGAACGCGTTTGCGCAGCTGGTGCACATTCAGTTCCGTGGTGTCCACCACCAGATCGGCCAGCGCTACCAGCGGTTGCAGCTGTCGGCGTTCTTCGGCAATGGCATCCGACAACGGCAAGCCCTGCATCGACAGCGGGTGTTTTCGGCGGGTTTCGGAGAAGCGCTTGATCAGTACCGCATCATCGGTATCGAAGAACACCAGCTTGGTGTCGAAGCCGTGGGCTTTGACCCGCGTCAGCAGATTCCCGATCAGGCGCAGGTCGTTGGTCAGATTGCGCACATCAATGCCGACCGCGACCCGATGGCGGCGCAGATCATCGGTGGCCATGTTCTGCACCAGGTCCGGCAGCAGATTGGCCGGCAGGTTATCGACGCAGTAGAAACCGAGATCTTCCAGTGTCCGCAGCGCCACGCTTTTGCCCGAGCCTGACAGGCCGCTGACGATGACCAGGCTGGACGGTATGGCGCTCATGAAGACACATCCGTGTTGTCGAGCAGTTGCTGGTGCCGGGCCATGAAATCATTGGCCGGGTCCTTGCCCTGCTGGCGCAGCATCTGCAGACGTACGGCCACTTCCGTCAGTACCGCCAGATTGCGTCCGGGTGCCACCGGCAGATTGAACACCGGAATGTCCATGTCGAGTACACGTTGGGTGGAGGCGGTGCCGGTCAGGCGGAAGTCGGCGTTGTTGTGTTCGGGCCGGAAGTGCAGCAGATTGATGATCAGCTTCAGGTATTTGCTGCTCTTGACCGAAGTGTCGCCGAACATCTGGCGGATGTTCATGATGCCGAGGCCGCGCACTTCCATCATGTCCTGCAGCAGCGGCGGGCAACTGCCTTCAAGGATGCTTGGGGTGATCTGGGTGAATTCGGGCGCATCATCGGCCACCAGTCGATGACCGCGGCTGATCAGCTCGAGCGCGAGCTCGCTCTTGCCGGATCCGGCTTCACCGGTGATCAGCACCCCGAACGAGAAGATCTCCATGAACACACCATGTAGCGAGGTTTGCGGTGCCAGACGCACTGACAGGAAATGCTGGAGCAGGTTCAGGCATTCGAAGCCACGCCGGTCGGAAACCCACAGGGCGACCTGGGCATCTTCGCAGGCCTGCTGCAGATCGGTCGGACAGGGCTGACCCTGGCTGATGACCAGTGCCAGAGGATTCTGTTCGATGATCTTGCTGATGTTCTCCCAACGCAGGCGCGCATCCAGACGATCGAGCCAGGCCAATTCGGCCAAACCGAGCACCTGTACTTTGTTGGGATGGATGACGTTGAGGTAACCGGCCAAGGAAGGACGTTTGGAGGTGACTTCGTTGCGGTCAGTCCGGACATCCTTGCCCGATTTGCCGGCCAACCAGCGCAAGGCAAGCGTCTGCTGCAACTGGTCGAACAGCTCGCGGGCGCTGATGCTGGTGTTCATGGGCAGCCGATAGGAAGGACTGCCTTCATTCTAGCCAAATTTTTCCATCTTTGCCGCGCTTTCGCCACGGTGATGGTCTTTCATCTTTTCCTTGTTCTTGACCACCATCCGGTCCAGTTTGTCGGCCAGCAGGTCGATGGCGGCATACATGTCGGGTGCGGTCGCGAAGGCGAAGTGGTTTTTCCCCGGTGTGTGCAGGGTGGCTTCGGCCTTCTGCTCGAGCTTATCCACGGACAGAATCATCTTGATGTCGAGATGGTGGTCGAAGTGCTTTTTGACACGCGACATTTTCTCTTCCGCATAGCTGCGGATGGCGGCGGTGACCTCGACCTGATGTCCGGTGATTTGCAGTTGCATGGGGATCTCCTTCTTTGGGTTTCAAGACCACGCTAGCACAGCCGGTGTTAAAAAAGAATCAAGCCAACAGTGGCGTTCACATGGTCTTTTTGCGCTGATGTGAAGGCGGAAGACCGAGGGCTTCCCGGTACTTGGCAATGGTCCGGCGTGCCACCGGTAGGCCCCGGGCCGCCAGCAGTCTTTCCAGCTTGGCGTCCGAGAGCGGTTTATCCGCGGACTCGGCCGCAATCAGTGCCGCAATCTGGCCTTGCACGGCACCGGCTGCCTGAACGGTTCCCGAATCATCGGTGATGCCGGAGCCGAACAGACTGCCCAGTTCGATCATGCCGTGCGGGGTGGTCAGCCACTTGCCACTGCACGCCCGCGACACCGTCGACTCATGCAAGCCCACGCTTTCTGCGATTTCGCGCATGCTCATGGCCTGCAGCGCTGTCGGGCCGGTGTCCAGAAAGGGCGTCTGTTTGCGCACGACCGCTTTCACCACTTTCAGCAGGGTTTCGCGTCGTGATGCGATGCCTGCAATCAGCCAGCGGGCTTCCTGCAGGTACTGGGCCAGATGCGCGGCGTCGGCGCCACGGCTGTTGCGGGTCAGTTTGAGGTAGTAGGCGTTCAGTCGCAGGTGTTGTCCGGAGTCGCGCAGACTCTGCACCTGCCAGCCATTACGTTTGGGGACAACGGCAAAGTCGGGCTCGACATACTCGGTGCGCGAATACTGGAACAGCGCGCCGGGTTTGGGGTCCAGGGTTTTCAACAAGGCGACAGCTTCGGCGGTCGACAAGGCCTCATAGCCGCCGGCCTTGGCCACTGCCGTTGCGCCGCCTTTGGCCAGGGTGTCCAGATGACGGGCGGCGATGTCGGTGGCCAGTGTCAACAGTCCCGGTTCCGCCGCGATGTGCGCCAGTTGCACCTGCAGGCATTCCGACAGCGTGCGCGAACCAACGCCGACCGGATCGAAGCGTTGGATCAGGTGACGGACTGCTTCGATTTCGGCATCAGCGGCGGGCGGCATCAGTGCGCTGGCAATGCGCAAATCATCGGCACTGGCCTGGCAGTAACCGTCATCATCCAGGCTATCAATCACGGCCTCGCCAATGGCCTGATCACGACGGCTCAAACCACTGAGCTGCAGCTGCTCGCCGAGATGGCTGCGCAGGGTCTTCGGTTCCGGCAGGGCATCAAAGAGGGATTGTTCCGATTCCGGCATGGCGGACAGCGGAAAATCCGCGTCCACGTCACCTCCATCATGTTCAGTGTCTTCTGGAGCAAAATCGGCTGACGCATCCGCTAGCGCCGCGGTGTCGGTGTCGGCCTCAACACGCTCCAGCATCGGATTGCCGGCCAGGGCGTTATCGATTTCCTGCTCGAGTTCGGTCTGCGTGCATTGCAGCAGCTTGAGCGCAAGCTGCAGCTGTGGGGTCAGCTTGGTGCTTTGCCGGGGCGAGAGCTGCGCACGGGCCTTCATGCGCGGACTACAGCTTGAACTGCTCGCCCAGATAGACGCGGCGGACGTCGGGATGATCCAACAGATAGGCCGGCTCGCCTTCGGCCAGGGCCGTGCCTTCGAACAGAATGTAGGCGCGGTCGCAGATACCGAGAGTTTCACGGACGTTGTGGTCGGTGATCAGCACGCCGATGCCCCGTTGTTTGAGTTGGCGGATGATGGTCTGGATATCGAGTACGGAAATCGGATCGACGCCGGCGAAGGGTTCGTCGAGCAGGATCATGCGCGGATTGGCGGCCAAGGCGCGGGCGATTTCGACACGCCGGCGTTCGCCGCCGGAAAGGCTGGCGCCCATCTGGGTGGCGACATGGGCGATCTGCAGTTCATCAAGCAGGGAATGCAGTGCCGTATCGCGGCCATCGGCGTCGAGATCAGCGCGCAGTTCGAGTACCGACAGGATGTTTTCCGACACTGACATTTTGCGGAATACCGAAGCTTCCTGGGGCAGATACCCGAGGCCCAGACGGGCACGTTCGTGCATGGCCAGACCGGTGATGTTGCGGCCGTCAAGCTCGATGCGTCCGGCATCGGCGGCCACCAGCCCGACGATCATGTAAAAGCAGGTGGTTTTGCCGGCGCCGTTCGGACCAAGCAGGCCGACCACTTCGCCCGGATTCAGATCGAGCCCGAAATCATGCACGACCGCCCGCTGCTTATAGGATTTTTTAAGACCGCGTGCGCTGAGCATCAGTTACCGGCTCCGCTCGCCGGATTCAGACGCATCTGCACGCGCCCGCCGGTGCCGCCGCCGGTCAATCGTCCGGTCTTGAGGTCGTAACGGATCGACTCGCCGCGCATGCTGCCGCGGGCCTGGTCGATGAGTACGCCGCCGTTGAGCTGGATCTGTTCGCTGCTGATCAGATACACGATCTGTTTGGCCGAGGCTTTCATCACATCGCCGTTGTCGTTGGTCTGCTGCATGCGCGTGGGCGCACCGCTGAGGGTGACTTTGACCACATCGCCCTTGACCCGTGAAATCACGGCTTTGTCGGCTTCGATTTTCAGGCTGCCCTGGGTGATCAGCACATTGCCGCTGATGCTGGATTCACTGGTGTCGGTCAGCAGGGCATCGGTGTTGTCGGCGCTGATGTCCATCGGCTGTTTGCGATCGCTGCTCTTGGCATCGCACTGGCCGGCGAACAGGGCGGCAAACAGCAGCACGGGAAACAGATTATTCGGGCGCATAACGGGCGGTGACCTTCGAGAGTAATTGGACGCGGCGCTGCTTCATGTCGGCTTCAAGACCGACTCCGCTGAGTATAGAGCGGCCGTGGTTGACGGTCACCCGTCCGGTGCTTTGCATTCGGTTTTCCTTGGGGAAAATGCTCAGTTCGGCGGCACTGAATTCGGTTTTCAGGCCCTTCGGGGATACCGGGCCGGAGATCAGCACGTTCTGCTGCAGGCGGATTTCGCGGGCGCGGTCGGATACCCAGGCGCTGTCAGCGACGGCATCCCAGTTCTGGCCCGTTTCCTCGCCAGGAAACACGAACACCGGCTTTTGGATGGTGAGCGATTTTCCGTCCGGATCGCGCTCCAGCAAGGGTGATTTCAGGGAGAATGCCGTCTTGCCGTCTTCATTGAAGGCATGCATGCTGAAATCCTGCAGTCGGTAGTCCGAACGTGCGGTCTTTTCGGCCTGCTGATCGCGCTCTCCGCGCATGTCCCAGACCACCATGGCCAGAACGGCAACCGCGACACTCATGGCCAAGGTGGCCTTACGGTAATTCACGGGGCACCGAACCGGCGCAACAGCTCTTCATCCTTGCCCTGGATGGACAGGATGAAATCGCAGAATTCACGGGCCGCACCATGACCGCCATTGAACCGGCTGGTCCACAGGGCATTGGCCTGGATCGGCATCAAGGCATCGGCCGGGCAGGCCGACAGGCCGACCGCCTGCAGACAGGCCAGATCGGGATAGTCATCGCCCATGTAGGCGACTTCTTCCAGCGTGATGCCCTCGGAGGCGCAGAGCTGCCGGACGACGGCCAGTTTATCGGTGACGCCATCGAACACATGCTGCAAGCGCAGGTCGCGGCCGCGGGCTTGCACGATGCGGCTGTGGCGTGCGGTAATCAGCGCCACCCGGATGCCGCAATCTTCGAGCAGACGAAGGCCTTGGCCGTCATGGACATGAAAGGATTTGGTTTCTCCGCCGTTTTCATCGAAATTCAGGCGGCCATCGGTCAGGGTGCCATCGACATCGAAGCAGACCAGTCGGATGTTCTTGGCGCGGGCATCGGCACTGGCCATCAGACCACCCGTGCCTGCAGTAGATCGTGAATGTTCAGCGCCCCGACGCAGCGACCTTCGTCATCCACGACCAGCAGGCCGTTAATGCGGTGCTGCTCGAGCAAATGGGCGGCCTCAACAGCCAGGTGGCCGGCCGGAACCGTCTTCGGGTGTTTGGCCATCAATGCCGAAACCGGCGTGCTGTTGAAATCGACCGGGCCGTTGCCCAGTGCCCGTCGCAAGTCGCCATCGGTGAACACGCCGAGCAGGCGACGGTTGGCATCGAGTACGGCAGTCATGCCCAAGCGCTTCTGGCTGATTTCCAGTAATGCTTCGGTCACACTGGCATCGGGACCCACTGCAGGCAAATCGGGGCCTTGATGCATAAGGTCATCAATGCGCACCAACAGGCGGCGGCCGAGACTGCCGGCCGGATGCGAGCGGGCGAAATCGTCGGAACTGAAGCCACGCGCTTCCAGCAGGGCCACCGCCAGAGCATCGCCGAGGGCCAGGCTGACCGTGGTGCTGGAGGTCGGCGCCAAGCCGTGCGGACAGGCTTCTTCGGGCACGGCCACATCCAGGTGCACATCGGAGAATCCGGCCAGACGCGATTGCGGCTTGCCGGTCATGCTGATGACGATGTTGCCCTGGCGCTTGAGCACCGGCATGATCATGTTGATTTCATCGGACTCGCCGGAGTAGGACAGCGCCAGCACGACATCGGCATCGGTAATCATGCCGAGATCGCCGTGACTGGCTTCGCCCGGATGCACGTAAAACGCCGGGGTACCGGTGGAGGCGAGGGTGGCGGCGATTTTGTTGGCGACATGCCCGGATTTACCCATGCCGGTACAGACCACACGGCCGGTACAGGCCAACAGGTGTCGGCAGGCTTCGGCAAAGCGGGCGTCGAGCCGGCTTTCCAGATGCTGCAGGGCACGGGTTTCGACCGACAGCACCCGGCGCCCGGCAGTGATCCAGGCGTCATCGCTCGAAAATTTTTCAGCGCTGTGAAGGGTCATCGGCCGTCTTTAGCGGTATCATGTCGCCTTATTGTACGACTTATGATGCGAGCGTGTGCGGATGTCTCCCGAGACCATAGCCCAGATGATTCAAGCCGGTCTGCCCGGTGCCCAGGTCGAGGTGTTCGGCGATGACGGCGTGCATTTCGAAGCCCTGATCGTGCATGAGGCCTTCGCCGGTAAACTGCCACTGGCCCGTCACCGCATGGTGTACGCCACCCTGGGCGACAAAATGGGCGGTGAAATCCACGCGCTTGCTCTCAAAACCCTGACTCCGGCCGAAGCCGGTCGCGCATAAGGACGTTCCATGGCGAAGATCATCATCAACGGCGGCGACGTCCTCCATGGCGAAGTGCAGATTTCCGGCGCCAAGAACGCCGTGCTGCCCATCCTGTGCGCCACCATCCTGGCCGACGAGCCGGTGACCCTGTCCAACGTGCCGCACCTGCACGATGTCACCACCACCATCAGCCTGCTCGGCGCGCTCGGTGCCAAGATTACGGTCGATGACAATCAGACCCTTCACATCGATCCACGATCCGTCAACCAGACCGTGGCGCCCTACGAGCTGGTCAAGACCATGCGGGCCTCGATTCTGGTTCTCGGCCCCTTGCTGGCGAAGTTCGGCCATGCCGAAGTCTCGCTGCCCGGTGGCTGCGCCATCGGTTCGCGCCCGGTCGATCTGCACATTCGCGGCATGCAGGCACTCGGTGCCGAAGTCACGGTTGAAAACGGTTTCGTGAAAGCCAAATGCGACCGGCTCAAAGGCGGCCGTTTCGTGTTCGACATGGTCAGCGTCGGCGCCACCGAAAACGTATTGAGCGCGGCCGTACTGGCGCAGGGCACCACCGTTCTGGAAAACTGCGCACAGGAACCGGAAATCATCGATCTCGCGCTGTGCCTGCAGGCTTTGGGCGCCAAGATTGACGGCATCGGCACCAGCACCCTGACCATTGAGGGCGTTGAACGCCTGCACGGGGGCACCTATCAGGTGCAAGCCGACCGCATCGAAACCGGCACCTTCCTGGTGGCGGCGGCAATGACCGGCGGCCGTGTGGTGTGCCGGCGCGCCCGCGCCGACTACATGGATTCCGTGCTGCAGAAGCTGGTCGAAGCCGGTGCCGACATCAGCACCACCGCCGACAGCATCACGCTCGACATGGGCGGCCGCCGTCCGAAAGCGGTCAACATCACCACCGCGCCGTATCCGGCCTTTCCGACCGACATGCAGGCCCAGTTCGCCGCGATGAACTGCATCGCCGACGGTGTCGGCGTGATCAAGGAAACCATTTTCGAAAACCGCTTCATGCACATGAACGAACTGCAGCGCCTGGGCGCGGACGTCAAGATTGATGGCCACACCGCCATCGTGCGCGGCGTGCGGGAACTGACCGGCGCTCCGGTCATGGCGACCGATCTGCGGGCCTCGGCGTCCTTGGTGTTGGCCGGTCTGGTTGCCAAGGGCGAAACCGTCATCGACCGTATTTATCACATCGACCGCGGCTATGAAAACATCGAAGAAAAATTCCGCGGACTGGGCGCCCGCATCAAACGCGTGAGTTGATCAGCGTACCGTCAGGATACGCATCTCGATGTTGTCGCCTTTGCTGTTGAGTTCCTGGATCAGCACCGGCGCGTAATCCAAGGATTTGGCGAAATAAATCCGCGTGCTGCGGCCATCACTGCTTTCGCGGATGCGGTCGATGCGCACGGTATCGAGTTTACCCAAGCTGGTGTCCAGTTTCTGTTCGCCGACGCGCTTGAAGGTATAGGTCTCCAGTCGGCCTTTGTTGATGATCTTGTACACGAACTGCGGCCCTTTGCCGGCGCGCAGATCTTCCAGCAAGGCCAAGGTCAGGCTGTGCTGATCGAGCAGGCCGGGCGCATAGGGCGCCTGACGACGGTCTTTGCCGTCGACGAATTCATAGATTTTGGCGCCTTTCTGCAATGCGGTCGATTTGGTGCCGGTCTTCCACGCCACCTTGGTGTCGATGCGGCTACTGACCAGCTCCAGCTCCCCGTTGCGGCGGATCAGCTGGCTGGTTTCGGTCACACCGGCGCCGGCCAGACTGGCCACGCCATCGGTGCCGTTGGTCCGGGTGATGAACTGCGAAAAACCATCTTCCTTCAGCACGTACTGCATGTCGGCGGTGCCCAGCGCGGAGCCGTTGCGGTACACGCGCAGCTTGTAGCTGAAGCCGTCCAGGCTGTCGGCAAGACCGGTGGCACTGAAGCTCAGCAGCAGCAAACCGAGGACAACACGGCGCATGGTCATTCCAGTTCGAGTCGGTGATTGAGCCATGATACCCGAGTGTCCGCACCGTCATGCAGGCTGATACGGCCATCGGCGATGGCCCGTACAGTCGCGATTAAGAGTGGGTGTTCGATGGCGAGCACCCGTTCTGCCAGGTGTTCCGGCGAGTCATCGGGCAGCACGGCGATTTTGGCTTGGCTCAAGATGCGGCCGCCATCGAGTACCGACTCAACCCGATGCACGCTGGCGCCATGTTCGCCATCGCCGGCCGCCAGCGCACGGGCATGGGTATGCAGGCCGGGGTATTTGGGCAGCAGCGAGGGATGGATGTTGATCATCGGGCAGGGCGCGGCGTGGATGCCGGATTCCGAAATGATGCGCATGAAGCCGGCGCAGACAATCAATTCAGGACAAACGGCGGCGGCTTTCTGCATCAAGGCTACGTCGAAATCCTCGCGCGTGGCAAACGATTTCGGATCGAGGTGGGCGCACGCAATGTGCTGTGCATCGGCATAGGCGATGGCACCGGAATCGGCTTTATCGGAAAAAACCCCAACGATTTGTATCGGCAATTCGCCGCTGCTCGCCGCCTGATGCAGGGCCTGCAGGTTACTGCCGCGGCCCGAGGCGAAGACCGCGACCCGCAGGGCTTCAGGCGATGCGGGTGCGCTCATCGCCGCTGCGCGTGACCACCTGGCCGATGGTTTTGTGGCCAAGGCCGAGGGCGTCGAGTGCGTTGCCGACGGCGACGCTCTGCTCGGGATGCACGACCAGCACGAAACCGACGCCGCAGTTGAAGGTGCGCCACATTTCCGGCGCGGCGACATTGCCTTCGCGCTGCAGCCAGTCAAACACCGGTGGCAACACCAGGGTGCTGGCTTCGATGTCGAGGCCCAGGCCTTCGGGAATGACGCGGATGATGTTTTCGCTCAGGCCGCCGCCGGTGATGTGTGCCATGGCCGGAATGCGGTGCTGCTTGAGCAGGGCCAGAATCGGTTTCACATAAAGTTGCGTCGGCGCCATCAACGCGTCGATCAGACGCACACCGCCGACATCCAGATCGGCCGGTCGGCCGGCGCGATCATAGATCTTGCGGACCAGCGAATAGCCGTTCGAGTGCGGACCGGACGAGTCGATTCCAATTAAGATGTCGCCGGCGCGTACCTCGCTGCCGTCGATGATTTCGGATTTTTCCACCGCAGCCACGGTGAAGCCGGCCAGATCGTATTCGCCGGGCGGATACATATCGGGCATTTCCGCGGTTTCGCCGCCGATCAGCGCGCAGCCGCTCATTTCGCAGCCTTTGGCGATGCCGCCGACAACGGCGACCGTGGTCTCGATATCGAGTTTGCCGGTGGCGAAATAATCGAGGAAGAACAGGGGCTCGGCACCTTGCACCAGCACGTCGTTGACGCACATGGCGACCAGATCGATGCCGATGCTGTCATGGCGGTTCAGCTGCTGCGCCAGTTTCAGTTTGGTGCCGACGCCGTCGGTGCCGGACACCAGCACCGGTTCGCGGTAACGGCCGGAAAGATCGAACAGCGCGCCGAAGCCGCCCAGTCCGCCCATCACTTCGGGACGGAAGGTTTTCTTGACCAGGGGTTTGATGCGTTCGACCACGGTATTGCCGGCATCGATGTCAACGCCGGCGTCGCGGTAGCTCAGTGGGGTGTTTTCCGGGGTCACGCCGTCATTCCGAAAAAAGAAAGTCGTATTCTACCAGTTAAGCGATAATAGACGGTGCAAAACCCCATAAACTGAGGCAAGATACCTCCATGATGTCCCGCCATTTCGCCCGTATCGCCCTGTTTTCGCTGCTGATGGCGGGCGCTGGCCTGCTTGCCGCGCAGACCGCGACGCCGGCCAAGCCAGCTGTGGCCAAAACCGCATCCCCTGCCAAGTCTGCGACACCGGCGGATGACGAAGAAGTCGCGCCGGTTGAACGCAAACGTCCGGTGCGCAATCCCGAACTGTACAGCACCACCGTCGAGCTGCTGTCGCAGGGCGAAGACGCCCGCAGTGCCGCTTATGCCCGGGCACTGGTCCAAGTGGTCAATCAACTGACCGGCCGCACCGATGCCGGCGGCAATCCGGTCATCCGCGGGGCGCTGTCCAATGCGCCGAAGTGGGTGCAGAGCAGCAATGCCAATCAAACCGCATCGGACACCGAGGGCAACACGCTGGTGGGGGGTGCGCCGGTGCTGAAGGCCTCGCTGCGGGTCAGCTTCGATCCCAATCCGGTCGATTCGCTGATTGCCGCCGCCGGCTACCGCTACTGGACCGGCGAACGCCCGAAGCCGATGCTGTGGCTCACCATCGATGATGGCCGTGGCCCGCGTCTGGTGACCTCGAAGCAATTGAACGTGATCAAATCCCTGGCCGACCGCGGCCTTGAGCGGGGCATCCGCTTTTTGGTCCCGCAAGGCAGTGCTGCCGATCAGGCGGCGGTGCCGGCCATCCAGAATCTCGATGGCAAGGCGTTGAATCCGATCAACGCCCGTTATCGCAACAACACCCTGTTGATCGGCAAGGTCTACCGCTCGGTCAGCGGCTGGTCGGCGTGGTGGTTGCTTTGGCAGGACGGCGCGGAGCTCTCGCGCTGGCCGGTGACTGAAGCCGACGCCCGCAAGGTCATCGCCTCGGGCGCCGACCGCACCGCCGAGTATTTTGCCAAGCGCGATTCCAGCGCCTTGGATGCCGGTCGTTCCGGGGAGGTGCGCATGGAAATCAGCGGCATCGATTCCCTGTCTGATTACGTGCGTGCACTCGGCTTCCTGCAAACCCATGCCACGGTGCGCAGCGTCGATGTGGATGTGGCGGTGCCCGGCAAATTGATGTTGCGGGTGGATCTGCGCAGCGGGGTTCATGCCTTCCGCGGCCTGATGCGCACCAATAACACCCTGCAGCCTCTGGGCCCGGTCAGC
The DNA here is from genome assembly GCF_044353605.1 of Arenimonas sp. GTDB lineage: Bacteria > Pseudomonadota > Gammaproteobacteria > Xanthomonadales > Xanthomonadaceae > Arenimonas. Next base: position 220,601 of record NZ_JBILBO010000002.1, read on the forward strand.
ATCGCGCTTCCTGCCGCCGCCGGCGATCCGGTCGACGGCAGCGCGGTCCGCACCGAATTCATCGAACGTTACCTGCTGCGGAACGCCGACCGATGATTCCACTCAAATGGCAATTTCCGCTGCTTCTGCTGCTGCTGGCCGTGGCGGTATGGCTGCTCAGCCCGATTCTGTTCCCCTTTATTTTCTCGCTGGTACTGGCCTGGATGGGCGTGCCACTGGTGCGTCGCTTCGAGCGTTGGGGTCTGAAGCATGACAATGCCGTGCTGTTGGCCTTGGCAGTGCTGTTCGGCGGATTGATCCTCGGCCTGCTGATTCTGATTCCGTTGCTGTGGATGCAACTGTCGTCGCTGGTCGACGGCGTGCCTCGGTTTCTGATCTGGATCCGCGAAACGGCGCTGCCCTGGCTGGCGCTGCATCTGCCCATCGATGTCATGAATTTTTCCGATCGTGAACATTTCGAAGCCTGGATTGAACCGTATAAAAAAGAGATCGGCAATGCGGCGGCGTCCCTGATCGGCACCATTACCCGGTCTTCCGGTGCGGTCCTGGCATTCGTGTCCAATATGTTGCTGGTACCGCTGATCACCTTCTATTTCCTGCGTGACTGGAATGCGATTCTGTCCAAGCTGCATCAGTCCATTCCGCGTCCGTATGAAGCCACCGTGGTCCGGCTCAGCCGCGAATCGAACAGTGTGTTGGGCGGTTTCATCGATGGCCAGTTCCGGGTCATGCTCTGCCTGGGCGCGCTGTATGCCGGCGGCCTGTGGTTGGTCGGCATCGAGTCGGCAATGCTAATCGGCTTTCTGTCCGGCGCCTTGAATTTCGTGCCCTACATGGGCTTCGTGGTCGGCATCGTGCTGGCCGCCATCGCCAGCATCATCCAGTTCGGCGACATCCAGCATCTGATTTGGGTTGTTGTGGTGTACGGCATCGGCCAGTTCACGGAAAGTTTCATCCTGACCCCGCGCATCGTCGGCGACCGCATCGGTCTGAATCCGGTGATGGTGATTTTCGTATTGATGGCCGGCGGTTTGCTGTTCGGCTTCCTTGGCGTCCTGCTGGCCTTGCCGGTTTCGGCCGTGCTCAATGTGGTGTTCAAATACCTCTACGAAGAGCGTTACCTGAAAAGCCGCATGTATGTAGCCCTGCCGCCAGCGCCCAACGCCGATTCGCCGCCAAGGCCGGACGTGTGAGCACGCAGCTGCCGTTGGCGTTCAAGGCCGGCACCGACCACCGCTTCATCGATTTTCTCGGCCAGGACCCGGTCCGGCAGGCTTTCGAGCAGGCCGCCGAAGGCAAAGCCGCGCATCACATCTTTCTGGTCGGCGCCCAAGGCGCCGGGAAGACCCATCTGTTGCGGGCCAGTGCCGGACACGCACTTGCGCTGGGGCAGGCCGCGGTCTATGTGCCCTTGACCCGTGCCTCGGGCATGTTGGCCGAGGTGCTGGACGGCTTGAGCGGTCTGGCCTTGGTGTGTCTGGACGACGTGCAGGCACTGGCCGGCAACCGTGACGCCGAAGAGGCGCTCTTCCATTTTTACAACCGCGCCGGCGCCGAAGGCATGCGCCTGTTGTTCACCGCCACCGCCATGCCGGCCCAACTCGGCATCGGCTTGCCGGATCTGGTGTCGCGTCTGGAGCAGGGATTGCGTTTGCATGCCGAGGTGCTCGATGAGTACGGCAAACGCCGCGTGTTGCAACGCCGCGCCGCCGGCCGCGGTCTGCAGATGGATGAAGCGGTGTTGGATTATCTGTTCACCCGCGTCAGCCGTGATCTGCATACGCTCAGCCAATTGCTCGATCGGCTCGACCATGCCAGTTTGGCCGCGCAACGGCGCCTGACCGTACCGTTCATCAAATCGGTGCTGCACACCGAGGGCTAACGCCGCCTTAGCGGTTGCGCAGCGTGCGATCCAACTCCGCCAGACGTTCCGGCGTACCGACATCGGTCCATTGCCCGCGGTAGTGTTCGCCGGTAATTTTTCCGGCATGCATGGCCGCACGCAGAATCGGTGCGAGTTTGAAGCGCGGATGCGCGACATCGTATTTCTGCCAATCGGACCGGCACTCCCACAGCAATTCCGGACGGTACACGCCGATGCCGGAAAAGGTCAGACGCGACGGCCCTTCCGAGGCCAGACGGCCATCGGGCTGCAGTGCGAAGTCGCCGGCCGGATTGTGTTCGGGATTATCGACCATCACCAGATGCGCCA
>NZ_JBILBO010000003.1:0-197780 GCF_044353605.1 Arenimonas sp.
GGGCGGATGTCGCGGCTGGACGGTTCCTGCTCAGTTTCGCCACCGATGCCGATCAACTGGCGGCCGAACTGGCTCGGCTGGATCCCGCGGAAATCCTGATTCCGGACTCCGATGAACTGGCGAACCTACTGGCAGGCAGCAAAGGCCTGCGCCGGCGGCCGGTATGGTATTTCGATACCGAAACCTGTACCCGGCAACTGCTGCAGTTTTTCGGCGTCGCGGATCTCAGCGGTTTCGGACTCAATGAGGGCACACCGGCCAATGCCGCAGCGATCGCCGCCGCCGGTCCGCTACTGGGTTATCTCGAAGAAACCCAGAAGCAGCGCCTGCCGCATCTCAATTCATTGCAATGGGAGGCCGCCGACGACGCCATCGCCATGAACGCCGCAACCCGGCGGCATCTGGAGCTGGACGAACGCTTTGACGGCCAATTACAGCACACGCTGCTGGGCGTGCTCGACACGACCTGCAGCCCGATGGCCGGACGTCTGCTGCGGCGCTGGCTGCACCGGCCGCTCAGGGATGCGGACACGGTCCGTCAACGCCACCAGGCGGTATCGGAACTCATCGACCGGCACATGACGGAGCCGCTAAGTGTCGTATTCCGCGGCATCGGTGATCTGGAGCGTATGTTGACCCGCATCGCCCTGCGCAGCGCACGCCCGAGGGACCTGAGCGGACTGCGCGATGGATTGTTGCGGCTTCCCGAAATTGAAGCAATACTGCAGCCTGCCGATGCACCGCGGTTACGTGAATTACGTGCCGCATTGGGTCGACATCCGGATTTGGCGGCGCATCTGCAGCAGGCACTTATGCAGCAACCTGCGGTATTGCTGCGCGATGGCGGTGTATTTGCAAACGGCTTCGACGCCGAACTGGACGAGTTGCGCGTGCTTTCCACCAATGCCGATCAGTTCCTCGTCAATCTAGAAGTACGGGAAAAGGCGGCGACCGGTATTCCCACGCTGAAAGTCGGCTACAACCGCGTGCATGGCTATTACATCGAAATCAGCAAAGGCCAGGCGGAGAAGGCGCCGGCGCACTATACGCGACGGCAGACCCTGACCGGTGCCGAGCGCTTCATCACCGAGGAGCTGAAAGCCTTCGAAGACAAGGTGCTGTCGGCACGCGAACGTTCGCTGGCACGGGAACGGTTTCTCTATGAGCAATTGCTCGACCGGCTCAATCATGACCTGCAGACCCTGAAAGCCTGCGCTCAGGCATTGGCCGAATGCGATGTACTGACGGCATTCGCCGAACGTGCCGAAGCTTTGAACTGGTGCTGCCCGCAGTTGCTGGATACCGATGGCATCCGTATCCGACGCGGCCGACATCCTGTGGTGGAGCAGGTGCGCGAGCAGGCCTTTGAACCGAATGATCTCATCCTCGACGGCGAGCAGCGCATGCTACTGATTACCGGCCCGAACATGGGCGGCAAATCCACCTACATGCGCCAGAACGCACTGATCATCCTGCTCGCCTATATCGGCAGTTTCGTTCCGGCCGAATCCGCTGAAATCGGTCCGATCGACCGCATCCTGACCCGCATCGGTGCCGGCGACGATCTGGCCCGCGGACAATCCACCTTCATGGTGGAAATGTCAGAAACCAGTTTCATCCTGCGCAACGCCAGTCCGCGGTCCTTCGTGCTGATGGATGAAATCGGCCGCGGTACGTCAACCTATGACGGCTTGGCATTGGCGCAGGCATGTGCCGAAGCACTTTGCGATGGCAACCATGCTTACTGCCTGTTCGCCACCCATTACTTCGAATTGACTGCACTGCCTGAAAGTCACTCCGGTATCCGCAACGTGCATCTGGATGCGGTGGAACACGGCGATCAGCTGATTTTCATGCATGCGGTGAAAGACGGCCCCGCCAACCGCAGCTTCGGTCTGCAGGTGGCGTCATTGGCCGGCCTTCCCAAGCCGGTGCTTACGCGTGCCAAGCAGGTGCTCCTGCAATTGGAAAATAAACCGCAACAAGCCTTGAGCCTGAATCCGCAGACACTTGAACAGCCGGCGCAACTCGGCCTGTTTGTTGCTGATGATGCCTTGGCCAATGCCGTCGACGCCTTGAATCCGGACGAGCTGACGCCGAAGCAGGCTCTGGAAGCACTTTACCGGCTGAAGCAGCTACGCTGATTCAGAGCGCGTCGATGTCGCCGAGCGCCTGGATCAGGCGGCGTGCACGCTTGTCGGGCTTGGTCAGTGGCGCCTTGTACCCGGCATTGGCGAGCCGTTTCATCTCGCGCTCGCTTTCACGTTTTATACGTGATGTTTCGGATTCGGAATACAGAGACTGTGCGACGGTCGCAGGGCCACGCTGCTCGCTCAGGCCGAGCACGCTGATTTCGTAAAGTTCATTGGCACGATTGATCTGCAGGATATCGCCGCAGCGCAGCATGCGCGAGGGTTTTATGGCCTGGCCGCCGATCAGCACTTTACCGCTGACCAGCATCTGCTTGGCCAGGCTGCGGGTCTTGAAAAATCGTGCGGCCCATAACCAAATATCGGCACGGACTTCGGTGAGGGGTTCTTTGTTCATGCGCTTTAAATGCAAACGGCCGCGATAAGCGGCCGTGTGTGCAACAGGTTAGACATCAACTCAGGCTTTTTTGCCGTAGTTGAGATCTTCCTTGATGCGGGCTTTCTTGCCTTCCAGGTCGCGCAGGTAGTACAGCTTGCCCTGACGGACATCGCCGCGACGCTTGACCGACACGGAGTCGATGGTGGCGCTGTGGGTCTGGAACACGCGCTCGACGCCGAAACCGTGCGAGATCTTGCGGACGGTGAAAGCGGAATTCAGGCCGCGGTTCTTGATGGCAATGACCACGCCTTCGTAGGCTTGCACGCGCTCGCGATTGCCTTCTTTGACTTTGACGTTGACCACGACGGTGTCGCCGGGACCGAAGTCAGGCAGCTTGCGGGTGATTTGTTCGGCTTCGAATTTTTGCAGGAGGTTCATAGGACACCACGGATTCTGTCGTTCTGGGGGACGCCTCTCGGCGTGTTTAGCCGCTTATTATAGCCCGAAACTTACGGTTTTGACTAGGGGTTTCGGCCATCGGCCGGGGGATTGCCGGTCTGTTCAGCTTTGAACTCGGCCAGAAGCGCGGCGTCGGCCTGGGACAGGCGGCTTTCATCCAGCAAATCCGGGCGTTTCAGCCATGTCCGGCCCAGACTTTGCTTTCGCCGCCAACGGGCAATCAGTGCGTGATTGCCGGACAACAGCACCTCCGGCACTCCATCGGTACCCAGGGTTTCGGATCGGGTGAAGTGCGGACAATCCAGCAGTCCGTTTTCAAAACTGTCCTGAATGGCCGAATCGGCATCGTTCAGGACCCCATCCAGCAACCGGACCACGGCATCGATGACCGTGGCCGCCGGCAGCTCGCCACCGGACAGCACATAGTCGCCGAGGGAAATTTCCTCATCGATGCGGGCATCCAAAAAGCGCTGGTCGACACCCTCATAGCGGCCGGCCAGAAGTACCAGTCGCGGCCTTGCAGCCAGTTCGCGGGCCTTGGCTTGGGTAAACGGCCGGCCCTGCGGACTCAGATAAACGGTGTATGCGAGCGCCTCATCGGCCTGTACCACGGCATCGAGGCACTCCATCAGCGGATCGGCCATCATCACCATACCCGGCCCACCACCGAAGGGACGTTCATCGATCCGGCGGTAGTTATCGTGAGTGAAATCGCGCGGGTTCCACACATGCAGGCCGGCCAGACCGCGCTCGAAAGCACGGCCGACGACCCCCACCTGCAGACACTGGCGGAAGTAATCGGGAAACAAGGTAATGACATCGAAACGCATCAGAAGTCGGCATCCCAGTCCACACGGATTTCACCAGCGTCGAAATCAACCGCATCCACGAACCGGTCCAACAGGAAGGGAATCAGACGTTCGCGCTCGCCAATGATGACCATGACCGGATTGGCCGGCGTTTCGAACAGGTGCGAGACCGTGCCGAAATCAACGCCCTCGCGATTGCGCACGCGCAACCCCTCCAGGTCGATCCAATAGTATTCGCCCAGCTTGGCCTTCGGCAGCTGGCTGCGTGTCACCCACAGTTCGGCACCAAACAGGGCCTGGGCAGCATCGCGATCATCCACGTCCGGCACACGGATGACCGGGCCTTTTGCGGTCATGCGCCCTTTCAGATCTTCCAGCACCCGCTCGTGGCCTTCATGCACAAGGATCAGCGGCTTGTATTTCAGCAGCTGCTGCGGCGGGTCGGCAAAACTCTGGCATTTGATTTCGCCCGAAATGCCGAAAGCGCCGACCATCCTGCCAATGAGGATGCGGCGCTCCGGATTAATATCAGGCCCTCGCGTCATGGCCGCGAGGACGGGCTCAGGCAGCGGCCTGGCTCGAGGCTTCTTTCACGAGCATGCGGACTTTGTCAGTCAGCTGCGCGCCTTGGGAAACCCAGTGGTTGACGCGGTCGGTGTTCAGCTCGACGCGCTTCTCGTTGCCTTGGGCAACCGGGTTGTAATAACCCACGCGCTCGATGGAACGGCCATCGCGCTTTTTGCGTTGATCGGTCACCACGATGTGGTAGAACGGACGCTTTTTGGCGCCGCCGCGGGTCAGTCGGATCTTGACCATAATATTGTATGCTCTGTAGTTCGGGGTGGAATCGAAGCCGAAGCCTCGGGTAGCCCGATATTATAGCCCCAAACGGGCCTCATGGAAAGTCAAAAGCTTAACGACCGCCAAATCCGCCCGGAAAACCACCGCCGAGCATGCCTTTCATGCCGCGCATCATGCCCTTCATGCCGCCACGGGAAAGCTTGGCCATCATGCCCTCCATCTGCTGGTATTGCTTGAGCAGACGGTTGACATCGGCCGGGGTGGTGCCCGAACCGCGTGCAATACGGGCCCGGCGCGAGCCGTTGAGTAGGCCCGGGTTACGGCGTTCTTTCGGGGTCATCGAATTAATGATGGCAATCATGCGCGGCATTTCCTTGCCGGTGACCTGATTTTTGACGTGGTCCGGCACCTGGGCCATACCCGGAAGCTTGTCCATCAGGCCGGAAATTCCGCCCATGGCCTGCATTTGCTGGAACTGTTCACGCATGTCGTTCAGGTCGAATTTCTTGCCTTTGGCCACTTTCTGGGCCAGTTTGGCGGCCTTTTCGTGATCAACCTGCGACTGTACCTGTTCGACCAGACTGAGTACATCGCCCATGTCCAGAATGCGGCTGGCAGCCCGGTCCGGGTGGAACACGTCCAGGCCTTCGGGCTTTTCACCGACACCGACGAATTTGATCGGCTGGCCGGTAATGTGGCGGACGGACAGGGCGGCACCGCCGCGGGCGTCACCGTCGGTTTTGGTCAGGATCACGCCGGTCAGCGGCAGCGCTTCGCTGAACGCCTTCGCGGTGTTGGCAGCATCCTGACCGGTCATGGCATCGACCACGAACAGGGTTTCCACCGGGTTCAGGGCCGCATGAAGTTGCTGGATTTCGGCCATCATGGCGGCATCGATGGCCAGACGACCCGCGGTATCAACCAGCACCACGTCCATGTAGGTTTTGCGGGCTTCGCTGATGCAGGCTTTGGCGATGTCGACCGGCGACTGGCTGGCCTGACTCGGGAAGAAATTCACCCCAACCTGTTTGGCCAAGGCTTCCAACTGGGCAATCGCAGCCGGACGATAGACGTCGCAGCTGACCACCATCACTTTCTTCTTGCGCTTTTCCTTCAGGAATTTGGCCAGTTTGCCGACCGTGGTGGTTTTACCGGCACCCTGCAGACCCGCCATCAGGATGATGGCCGGTGCCGGCACATTGAAGTTCAGATCGACCGCTTCGGCACCCATCACCGCCGCGAGTTCGTCATGCACAATCTTTATCAGTGCCTGACCAGGGGTCAGGCTGGTCAGCACTTCCTGGCCGACCGCGCGCGCCTTGATGCGCTCGATCAGGACCATAACCACCGGCAGGGCGACATCGGCCTCGAGCAGGGCGATGCGAACCTCGCGCAGAGAGTCTTTGATGTTGTCTTCAGTCAACCGGCCGACGCCACGCAGGCGTTGCAGGGTTCCGGACAGGCGTTGGGTCAGCGATTCAAACATGGGACATCCTCGGTTCAGACGCCCATTATACGCCGGTACGGATTTGCCCCGATCCCTCGATTTTTGCGTGAAATATGCCAAACTGTGGGCCATGACCGTTGAATTCGCCAGCCATACCGCCTTCTTCGCCTACCTGCTCAGCGCCCTGCTCTGGGTATTCCGCCAGCGCACCGGGCTGAATAGCATGTTCGCACAAGCCGCGGCCCTGCTCGCCTTGGCCGCACACGCAATGACACAAGGCCTGTTTTGGCACCAAGCCCAAGGGCCCGACCTGCACTTCTTCGCCGCACTATCCTGGATCGCATTGGCCATGGCGGTCATCAGTACCGTGTTGACTGCGCGCAGACCGCTGTCGGCACTCGGCATTCTGGTGTATCCGATTGCAGCGTTGTCGGTCTATGCGAATTACCGTTGGGGCGTGCATGTGACCAGCGCCCTCGACTGGCGCCTGAAGCTGCATGCCAGTTTCGCGCTACTGGCCTATGCCGGCCTGTCCATCGCCACCCTGCTCGCTCTGCTGTATTGGCTGCAGGACCGTGCCCTGCGCCGTCGGCATCTGCAATCCTGGCTGGGCGCCTTGCCGCCGTTAGTGCAAACCGAACATATGCTGTTCAAAACCCTGGGCACCAGCTGGTTGCTGCTCACACTCACGCTCGCGACCGGCATCGTATTCGTGGAAGACATGTTGGCCCAGCATCTGTGGCACAAAACCGTGCTCACCGCGCTGAGTTGGCTAGCCTTGCTGATTCTGTTGGTCGGCCGTATGCGTTACGGCTGGCGCGGCGCGCGCGCCGTGCATTGGACTTTGGGCGCGGCCACACTGCTGGCCTTGGCGTTCTTCGGCTCGAAGTTCGTCCTGGAACTGGTGTTGCAGAAGCCTTAAAACGCCGCCTGCAACGCGTCCATCAAGCGATCCACTGCAATCACTTCCATATCGCCGAACTGGCCGCGCTTGGGCGCATTGGCCTTCGGCACAATGGCGCGCTTGAAGCCGTGCATAGCCGCTTCCTTCAAGCGTTCTTCGCCGTTCGGCACCGGGCGGATTTCGCCCGACAGCCCAACCTCCCCGAAGGCCACGGTTTTCTGTGACAGCGGCCGGTCTTTGAGTGACGACAGCACCGCCAACAGCACCGGCAGGTCGGCCGCAGTTTCCTGCACGCGGATGCCACCGACCACATTGACGAACACATCTTGATCGGACACGCCGATGCCGCCGTGGCGGTGCATGACCGCCAACAGCATGGCCAATCGGTTCTGTTCCAAGCCGAGCGTGACCCGGCGCGGATTGGGCATGGACGATTGATCGACCAGGGCCTGTACTTCAACCAGCAGCGGGCGCGTACCTTCGCGGGTGACCAGCACCACGCTGCCCGGCGCGCTCTGGCTTTGACCGGAAAGAAAAATGGCGGACGGATTGGCGACTTCCTTCAGGCCTTTGTCGGCCATAGCGAACACGCCGAGTTCGTTGACCGCACCGAAGCGGTTCTTGAACGCGCGCAGCAGCCGGAAACGCGAACCGCTTTCACCTTCGAAATACAGCACGGCATCGACCATGTGTTCGAGCACGCGCGGGCCGGCGATACCACCCTCTTTGGTGACGTGACCGACCAGAAATACCGAGGTGCCGGTTTCCTTGGCATAGCGCACTAGGCGCGCGGCGCATTCACGCACCTGACTGACCGAACCAGGCGCAGCGCTGAGTTGTTCGCTCCACAGGGTCTGGATGGAATCGGCGACCAGAATTTTCGGCTTGGCCTGTTGGCAGTGTTGCAATATTTTCTCGACCGAAGTTTCGGCCAGCGCCAGCAGATGCTCGGTATCCAAGCCCAGCCGCAGCGCCCTCCCGGCCACTTGGCCGAGGCTTTCTTCACCGCTGATGTAAAGCGCCGGCTGACGCGCCGCCATGCTGGCCAATGCCTGCAATAACAGGGTGGACTTGCCGATGCCCGGATCACCGCCGATCAGCACCACCGAGCCTTCCACCAGGCCACCGCCAAGAACGCGGTCCAGCTCGTTCAGTCCGGTGCCAAGACGTATCTGGGTCTCTCCGGACACCTGCTTGAGCGGGGTGATTTTCGGTTCGACTGCGCCGGCATAACCGGTGCGCATCGGTTTGGCCGCAGTCGCGGCCAGCGTCACTTCGGTGAGCGTGTTCCATTGCCCGCAATCACCGCACTGGCCCTGCCATTGGCCGTAGGATGCACCGCAGTCGCTGCAGACATATGCGGATTTGCTTTTCTTTGAAATCGCCATGGTCTTTAGTGTAGCCTGATGGCAGTCAAAAGGCATCGGAAAGGACGGCATCATGAAGAAATGGTTTCTGCTCGCCAGTCTGGCGGGATTGGCGTTATTGGCCTATGTTGCCGCCGGCCCCTACCTGACCATGCACCGCATTGAAAAGAGCATCGCGGCACAGGATCTGGATGGCCTGAGCGCACAGATTGATTTTCCGGCGGTCCGCGCCGGACTGAAGGTGCAACTGCAGCGCAAAATCGAAGCGGAAACGCCGGCATTATTGAAGGAAATTCCATTGCTCAATCAGGCCGTGACGACACTCAGCACGAAGGTCTTGGAACAGGCCATCGATCCGCTGATGGCCGGTCAGCTGCTGTATATCATGCAGGGCAACGCCCCGGATCTGGATTTCGGTCTCGGTGAGCTGGTTACGCCGGTGCCGTCATCGACCAGTACCGACAAGGTCTTCGAGAGCGCCGAAACCGATTACATCGACCACCGGACCTTCGTGGCGACAGTCAGCCACGCCGAAAGCGGTACTTACCGCTTTACCTTCACCCGCACGGGTCTCAACTGGAAACTCACTGGCATTGAACTGCCGATGCTGGCGACAGAAACCCCTTAAACGCTTTTGCGCCGGAACAGTTTTCCGTAAAGGGCAACCAAGGCCACCACCGCCAAGCCAAGCAACACGCCGAACAGCGCGTTGACCAACGCCATAATCAACCAGGAAATCGATGGCATCATGCCGGCAATCCCTTCGACGGCATGATGCAGCACCGCCACGTTATGGGTCAGGATGCCGCCGCCGACCAGGAACATCGCTGCGGTACCGGCCACCGACAGGAATTTCATCAGCTTCGGCGCCAACCACAGCAGAAAGCCGCCAAACGCCTGCTTGCCGCGCGACCACAGGCCCGCTGCGGGATTGCGAATCAGATGTAAGCCGGCATCATCGAGTTTGACGATGCCGGCGACCACGCCATAAACCCCGACGGTCATCAGCACTGCAATGGAGGTTAGCGCACCAATCTGCACCCATAGGGATTTTCCGGCGACAGCGCCCAGTGTAATCACAATGATTTCGGCCGACAGGATGAAATCGGTGCGGATGGCGCCCTTGATTTTGTCTTTTTCGTACTGCACCAAGTCGAGCTTCTCGTCGCTGACCGCTTCAATCAGCTTCTGGTAATGCGTTTCCGAATCGGCCTCGGCATGCCCGCCGAACTTGTGTACCAGTTTCTCGGAGCCTTCATAGCAGAGATAGGCGCCGCCGAGCAGCAGCAAGGGTATGATCAACCAGGGCACGAAAGCACTGATCAGCAGAGCAGACGGCACCAGAATGAGTTTATTGACGAACGAGCCTTTGCACACCGCCCAGACCACCGGCAGTTCACGGTCGGGATTGACGCCGCTGACCTGATGCGCATTCAGCGCCAAATCGTCACCGAGCACGCCGGCAGTCTGCTTGGCCGCGACTTTTGTCATCACCGACACATCGTCGAGCAGGGTCGCGATGTCATCAATCAGGGCAAGCAGGCTGGAACCGGCCATAAATCACTCCCGAGAAGGAAAAACCCGCCGGAGCGGGTTTTTCGAATGGTGCCGGAAAGAGGAATCGAACCTCCGACCTACGCATTACGAATGCGCCGCTCTACCGACTGAGCTATTCCGGCGGATGTGTGATTTTACGGTTTTTGCCGGCTTTAGGCAATGAAACTCAGTCCACAAGGGTGATGCGCAGCTCTTTCGGCAGCGCGAATACCATGTCTTCGGGCTCGCCCTCGATCTCGGTGATCTCACCGCCGCCCAGTTGCTGCAGATGCGAAATAACACCCTGTACTAGGACTTCCGGGGCCGAGGCGCCGGCAGTTACCCCGATGCGGACCGCTCCCTCCAGCCATTCCGGACGGATTTCTTCGGCACCGTCGATCAGATAAGCGCGTGCACCGTTCTTCTCCGCCAATTCGCGCAGCCGGTTGGAATTGGAGCTGTTGACCGAACCGACTACGAATACAAGATCGCATTTTCCGGCCAACTCACGTACCGCATCCTGCCGGTTCTGGGTGGCATAACAGATGTCGTCGTGGCGCGGGCCTACGATTTTAGGAAACCGCGTCCGAAGTGCGGCGATAACATCGCGGGTTTCATCGACCGAAAGCGTGGTCTGGGTAGTGAATGCAAAATGCTCCGGTTGCGACACCTCTAGACTCATGACATCTTCGACGTCTTCGACGAGATAGATATTTCCCCGCGCATCCTGGCTGAGCCACTGACCCATAGTGCCCTCCACTTCCGGATGCCCTTCATGTCCGATCAGGACCACATCGCGGCCGGCACGGCAGTGCCGGGTCACTTCGATGTGCACTTTGGTCACCAGTGGACAGGTCGCATCAAACACTTTCAGGCCGCGGGCCGCCGCTTCAAGTCGAACAGCCCGCGGTACACCATGGGCACTGAAGATAAGGGTGGCACCGGACGGCACTTCATCCAGGTGTTCTACGAATATCGCTCCGCGTGCGCGCAGGTCGTTGACCACGAACTGGTTATGCACGACCTCGTGGCGCACGTAAATCGGCGCTCCGAGCATTTCCAGCGCACGATTCACGATTTCAATGGCTCGGTCGACACCGGCACAGAAACCGCGCGGATTAGCAAGAACGATATTCATGACGTCTCCGCTTTGCGATCCGGCAGGAAACTCAAGACAATCAACAAAACAGCTGCCACCGAGATTGCCGAATCGGCCAGATTGAATACCGGCCAATGGAAGTCACGCCAGTACCAATGCACGAAATCAACGACATAGCCGAAACGCACGCGATCAATCAAGTTACCGAGCGCACCGCCGACAATCAACGCCAATGGCAGTGCCATGCGCCAATCGCTCCGCGGCTGCTTTGCCAGCATTACTACGCATACGGCTGAAATGATTACCGCCAGGGCGCTGAACAGCCATTGTTGCCAGCCGCCGGCATCGGCAAGGAAACTGAAAGCAGCACCGGTGTTGTGGACCAGCGTCCAGTTCCAGAAGCCGGGAACCACTTCCTGCGGTACGGCGTAGGTCAACACCGACAATGCCCATTGTTTGGTGATCCAGTCCAGCACGATGATGGCAACCGAAAGACCCAGCCAGGGTAAGGCATTTTTTTGGGCGTCCATCAGAAGAATCTCCTTGTTTCGCCCAGACCGTGGACATTGCCAATGCAACGGTTACACAGCTCCGGATCCTCGGCGTCTGAGCCGACGCTGGCGCTGTAATGCCAACATCGCACGCATTTTCCGTTTCCGGAAACCTTGGCCTGGACCCTGAACGGCGAACCCTCGACAGCTATCGCATCAGCCGGCGCGGAAGCCAATGGCGCGAGCTGCAGCTGCGAAGTAATGAACAGGAACCGCAGTTCATCGCCTGTATCAGAAAGCGAAGAAATCACTTCATTCTCGGCATAGACCGTCACTTCAGCCTGCAACGCTGCACCGAGTTTACCTTCGGCTCGCATCGGTTCCAGAACCTTGCCGACCGCATCACGCATGGCCAGAAGTTGCTGCATTTCGATGCCATCGGCTTTCAGGTATTGGCCATCAGCGGGCAACAGCGCATCAATGGCGGCATTGTCTTGCAGGAAAATGCTTTCGGACTCAGCTCCTGGAATATGCTGCCAGATTTCTTCCGCGGTGAAGCTCAGCACCGGAGCCAAGGCCCTGACCATAACCTGCACGATGGCATACATGGCGGACTGCGCCGAACGCCGGCCGAGACTGTCCACCGGCATGGTGTACAGACGGTCTTTGGTCACATCGAGGTAGAGCGCGCCCATTTCGTTGGTACAGAAATTCTGCAGGCTCGCGACGACACGGGCGAAATCATAATCGGCATAGGCCTGGCTCACACGCTCATGCAGCTGACGCGCTTTCGCCATCGCCCACTGGTCGAGCAGAAGACAATCGGCTGACGCCACGTTATGCCGGACCGGATCAAACCCCGACAGATTTCCGAGCAGGAAACGGGCAGTGTTACGGATACGCCGATAGCCGTCGGCACTGCGTTTGAGGATGTCATCGGAAACCGACATTTCATTGCGGTAATCGGTACTGGCAATCCACAGGCGCAGCACATCGGCACCGAGCTTGTCGATTTCCTTTTGCGGCTCGACGGTATTGCCGATCGATTTTGACATCTTCTTGCCGTGCGCATCGACCGTAAAGCCGTGGGTGAGCACTTGCCGGTAAGGCGCCACACCATCCATGGCTACGCCGGTCAGCAGCGAACTCTGGAACCAGCCTCGGTGCTGGTCTGAACCTTCCAGATACAGATCCGCCGGTTTCGACAGACCGTCTTCAGGACGTGCCGCCAGCACCGCCTGATGGGTCACCCCGGAATCGAACCAGACATCGAGGATGTCGGTGATTTTGTCGTAATTTGCGGCATCGGCACCCAGCAAAGATTCGGGAGACAAATCGAACCAAGCATCAATGCCGGATGCAGCGACCAGATCAGCAACTTTCCGCATCAGCGCCACGGAATCCGGATGTGGTTCGCCGCTGATTCTGTCGATGAACAGTGCGATCGGAACCCCCCAGGTACGTTGGCGCGAAATGCACCAATCCGGACGGCCATCGATCATGCCCTTGATGCGTGCTTGGCCCCAGTCGGGAATCCAGCGCACGCCATCAATGGCGTTCAGGGCATCATCGCGCAGTCCGGCCTGCTGCATGGAAATGAACCATTGCGGTGTGGCGCGGAAGGCCACCGGGGTTTTATGGCGCCAGCAATGCGGATAGCTGTGAGTGAGTTTGGAGAACGCCAACAGCACACCGCGCTCGCGCAGCAGCTCGACGATGCTTTCATTCGCCTTCCAGATATGCTGGCCGGCGAAAATCTCGGTGTTTGGCAGGTATACGCCTTTGCCATCGACCGGATTGACCGTTTCGATGCCGTACTTCTGGCCAACCGCGAAGTCTTCCTGGCCGTGGCCGGGAGCGGTATGCACGGCGCCGGTACCGGCATCGGTGGTGACATGCTCGCCGAGGATGACCGGCACCTGCCGCGCATAGAATGGATGCTGCAGGAGCTGGTGTTCGAGCGCTGCGCCCTGTGCGCGGCCGAGAATGTCGACCGTCGTCACGCCATAACGCTCCAGGGCAGATTCGGCAAGCGCCTCGGCCAATACCAGCAGTCCGTTGGGCCCGCGCACCAGCACATAATCCACTTCCGGACCGAGTGTGACCGCCATGCTTGCCGGCAGGGTCCAGGGCGTAGTGGTCCAGATTGGCACCGCGATGGCCTCGGTGGATTCAATGCCGAAAGCCTTGGCCACCGCCTTCGGATCCAACGCGGCATAAGCCACATCCACCGCCGGGGAGGTTTTATCGGCATACTCGATTTCGGCTTCGGCCAAGGCCGAGCCGCAGTCGAAGCACCAATGAACCGGCTTCACGCCGCGCGCCAGATGGCCGCGCTCGGTGATTTTCGCCAGACTACGCAACATCTCCGCTTCAAACGCAAAGTCCATCGTACGGTAAGGGTTTTTCCAGTCACCCAGAACGCCGAGCCTTTGGAAATCCTTGGATTGGCCGGCAATCTGCTCGGCAGCGTATTCACGGCACTTCTGCCGGAACTCGCGAGCATCGAGCTTGACACCAACTTTTCCGTGTTTCTTCTCAACGGCCAACTCGATGGGCAGGCCGTGGCAATCCCAGCCCGGCACATACGGCGCATCGAAGCCGGCCATCAGCTTGGACTTGACGACGACATCCTTCAGCACTTTGTTGACGGCATGACCGATATGAATGTTGCCGTTGGCGTAAGGGGGACCGTCATGCAGCACAAACACCGGCTTTCCGGCGTTGCGCGCGCGTACCAGCGCATACAAGCCCTGCTGCTGCCATTGCGCCAGCATGGCCGGTTCGCGCTTCGGCAGATCGCCGCGCATCGCAAACGCGGTCTCCGGAAGGCTGATGGTGTGTTTGTAATCTTTGCTGTTTTCCTGCGTGCTCACGCACATTCTCCTAAAGTCCGGCACGCCAGAACTTCGCGTGCCTGTGCGGCGTCCCTATCCATCTGATGCACCAAGGCAGGCAGATCATCGAATTTTTCTTCGTCACGCAGTTTGCGCACGAACTCCACTTGCAGATGTTTTCCGTACAGGTCGCCATCGAAATCGAACAAATGCGCTTCGAGCAGCGGCTCGCGGCCATTGACGGTCGGTCGGGTGCCTAAACTGGAAACACCGGCAATCGGCCCATTGCCAACGCCGTGTATCCAGGTCGCATAGATACCCATCAGCGCCGGCTTGCGGCCCTGCAGTCGGATGTTGGCGGTCGGATAGCCAAGCGTGCGGCCAAGCTGTTTGCCGCGCACGACACGGCCCTCGATGACATACGGATGGCCAAGCTTCTGTGCCGCTTCCGTGAGACGCCCGGTCTGCAAATCGGCACGAATCAGCGAACTGGAAATCCGCTCGTCCTGTTGAATCTGCGGCTGCACACCCTGTGCTTCGAAGCCGTGTACCGCGCCAAGATCCCGGAGCATATCCAGATTTCCCCGTCGGCTTTTGCCGAAGAAGAAATCCGGGCCGACCATTACGCGATGTGCATTCAGACGCTGCACCAGAAGCTCAGTAATAAACGCTTCGGCGGACGTGTCGGCCAGGGCTTGGTTGAAGCGGAGCAGACCGACAGCATCGGCGCCGGCATCGCGCAGTGCACGGAATTTCTGTCGTGCCCGGATCAGCCGCGGCGGCGGATTGGCGCGTCCGAAGAATTCACGCGGCAACGGTTCGAAACTGACGACCACCAGGTCCAGATTGCCGGCATCGGCAAATCGCCGTGCTTCGGCCAGCAGGTGCCTGTGTCCGAGATGCAGTCCATCGAACGCACCGATACAGACCACGCTTCCGCGCGGACTGATCCGTGGTCCTGAGAAATCCCGGAATAATACTGTCATAGCCTTGGAATTATAGCTGTTTCCGGCCTCAGACTTCACGCAAATGGCGCAGACGAAGGCCGAAAATCAATTGCATCGCCAAATAGACGGCAGCACCAGCCGCCACCGCAACCACCAGCCAGAGCACCCGGTAAAGACCAGACAGCTGGCCCCAGTCGCCAACGTGGAAGCGCACCGCCCAAACCACCGCCCACATGGCTGCAGTAGCCACGACAATCCGTAACAACCAGACCAGCCAACCGGCTTCCGGGCGGTAGACGCCTTCCCGGTGCAATAACCAGGCCAGAGCGGCGGCATTGAATATCCCGGCCAATGCCGTTGCCAAAGCGATACCGGCATGGGCATACGGCAATTCGGCCCAGCGCATCAATGACACGAAGGACGCAATCAGAACCACGTTGACCAGCACCGTCCATACCGCCACCCGCATCGGGGTTTTGGTGTCATGGCGCGAATAGAAGGCCGGAAGCAGCACCTTGGACAGCATGAAGGCTGGAATCCCGATGCTCATGGCAGATACCGCCAGGGATACCATATGGGTATCTTCAGCAGTGAATTTGCCGTGCTGGAACAAGGTGGCGCAGAGGGGTTCAGCCAAAGCCACCAGACCAACTGCGGCCGGAATCCCGATCAGGCACACCATTTTCAATCCCCAGTCCAGGGCGCGGTTATAGCCCTCGCGATTCTCGGCAGCATGCTGCCGGGACAGATGCGGAAGAATGACGGTACCGATCGCGACACCGAACAGACCCAGCGGGAATTCGGTCAGCCGGTCGGAATAGTACAACCAGCTCTGCGCATTGACGACCAGCGCCGAGGCGAATACCGTGCCGACCAGCAGATTGAGCTGTGCCACCGAGGACGAAAAGATGGTCGGCAACATCAGTTTGAATACCCGCTGTACGCCCGGATGTTTGAAATCCAGACGGAATGCCGGCTTTACGCCAAACCGCGCCAATGCCGGCCACATCACACAGAACTGGAGAATGCCCGCCAACAGCACGCCCCAGGCCAACGCATAGGCCGGAATACTGAACAAGGGGGCCAGCACCAGCATGGCGAAAATGATGGCCAGATTATGCAGAACCGGAATGAATGCCGGCAGACCGAAATGCCGGAAGCTGTTCATCACCGCGCCGGCCAGTGCCGTCATCGAAATGAAGGTCAGATAGGGAAATGTGATGCGAAGCATGGAAGCGGTCAAGGCCACCTGCTCGGAATCCTGGTCGGCGAAGGCCAGAAAAATCTGGGCAATCCAAGGCGCCAACGCAATGCCGAGACCGGTAACCACCAGCACCACGGCCAACAGCGCTCCCGCGATATGGTTCAGGAAATCACGGATCTGCGCTTCATCGCCCTTTTCCCGCAACTCCGAGAGTACCGGCACGAACGCCGAGGAAAACGAACCTTCCGCGAAAATACGACGCAGATAATTGGGAATCCGGTAGGCCACCACAAAGGCGCTCACGGCCGGCCCAGTCCCGAACAGGGTGGCCTGCAACAGGTCCCGGGCGAATCCGGCCAGACGCGACAGGAAGGTCATCCCCCCGAAAACGGCGGTGGAACGCAATAAACCGGGTTTCGCCACTGTTTTCACCGAATCCTGAACACTGTACCTACGGTCATTATTGACGCAACAGGGATTTTCTGCCATACTTTTCAATCTTTGACACCCCCAATTCACCGATTTTCAGGAGCCCGCTGTGGCCAATATCAAATCCGCCAAGAAACGCGCCAAGCAAACCGTGGTCCGCAACGCGCGCAACACCAGCCACCGCTCGATGCTGCGCACCCTGGTCAAGAAGGTCGTCAAGGCCTTGGAAACCAAGGATGTCGCCGCCGCCGAAGCCGCTTTCGTCGAGGCCGTGCCGGTTCTGGACCGTTACTCCGCGCGTGGCCTGATCCACCGCAACAAGGCCGCCCGTCACAAGAGCCGCCTGACCGCCCACATCAAGGCGCTGAAAGCCGCCTGATTGCGGTTGACGCAAATCCATGAAAAAACCGGCCTAGGCCGGTTTTTTTATTGCTCGTGCGAAGCCGAAGCTCCGGGTCAAACGCCCATTTTGGCGCGCTCGGCAAGATCCTCAGCGGCCTCAAGGGCAGCGTGTTTCTGATCATCGAAGAACTGTTGGATCTTCAGCATGATCGGCCACGTCCCTTCGCGGCCAATGGCCGAAACCGTAAACCAGGGCTCTTTCCAGTCAAGCGCAGCGATGATGGCCTTGGCACGCTCGGACCGGGTTTCATCATCCAGCAGGTCGCCTTTGTTGAGCACCAGCCAACGCGGCTTGTCGAGCATGTCGGGATCGTACTTGCGCAGCTCGTTTTCAATGGCGCGGACCTGTTCGGCCGGATCAATCGATTCGTCGAACGGCGCCATGTCGACCAGATGCAGCAATAGACGCGTGCGCTGCACATGGCGCAGGAACAGACTGCCAAGGCCGGCGCCGTCGGCAGCGCCTTCAATCAGACCCGGAATATCGGCAATCACGAAGCTGCGGGCGATCTCGACACTGACCACGCCCAGATTCGGGTGCAGCGTGGTGAATGGATAATCCGCGACTTTCGGCGTGGCTGCGGAAACCGCGCGGATAAACGTTGATTTGCCGGCGTTGGGGAATCCGAGCAGACCGACATCGGCCAGCAGTTTCATTTCCAGACGGATTTCGCGCTCTTCGCCGGGCGTGCCATTGCTGGCCTTGCGTGGTGCACGGTTGACCGAACTCTTGAAGTGGACGTTGCCCTTGCCGCCTTCTCCGCCCTGGGCGACCAGCATGCGGGCGCCGTGAACGGTCAGATCGCCGATGATTTCATCGGTGGCGACGTTGACCACTTCGGTACCGATCGGCACCTTGATGGTGATGTCTTCGCCGGCCTTGCCGAACATCTGCCGACCCATGCCGTTCTGACCACGCTGGGCTTTGAAGTAACGGTCATGGCGGAAATCGACCAGGGTGTTCAGGTTTTCGTCGGCTTCCAGCCAGACGCTGCCGCCGTCACCGCCGTCGCCGCCATCGGGGCCGCCGAGCGGAATGAATTTTTCGCGGCGGAAACTGATGCAGCCGTTGCCGCCATTGCCGGCGGTGACTGTAATGACCGCCTCATCCACGAACTTCATGGGTATTCTCCCAAGGGGAAATGATGTTAAAGCTTAAATGAAAAACCCCGCCGAAGCGGGGTTTCTCCGACAAGCGCGAGTGGCTTATTCGGCCGGAACCACGCTGACCGTGCGGCGCTTTTTAGGGCCCTTCACGGCGAAATCGACGGTGCCGTCGACCAGTGCATACAGGGTGTGATCACGACCCATGCCGACATTGGCGCCGCGGTGGAACTCGGTGCCGCGCTGACGGATGATGATGTTGCCTGCTTCAATGGCTTGGCCGCCGTAAATCTTGACGCCCAGGTATTTCGGGTTGGAATCGCGGCCGTTGCGGGTTGAGCCTACGCCTTTTTTCGATGCCATGACGTTTTCTCCTCGGTCTTAGGCAGTGATGCCGGTAATTTGGATTTCAGTGAAATGCTGGCGATGGCCCATCTGCTTGCGATGATGCTTACGACGGCGGAATTTCACGATGCGGATTTTGTCCAGACGGCCATGCGACTTGATGGTCGCGGTGACTTTGGCGCCGGCCACGGTCGGAGTACCGACGGTGACGCTGTCGCCGTTGCCGACGAGCAGGACTTCATTGATTTCGACGTTGGCACCGGCTTCGGCATCGAGCTTTTCGACGCGGAGCACTTCGTCCTTCATCACGCGGTATTGTTTACCGCCGGTAACGATAATTGCGTACATGACCTGGATTCCTCTGTAGTTATTTTGAAAAAACCCGGACTTTGGTCGAAGCCCAGACGCGAAATTATGCGCCTAAGCCCCCGAAAAGTCAACAGACTTCGGGCTTATGGAGGCCGAATCGGGGTGGGTGCCCAGCCCAGCCTGAACCGGCGTTCAGACTACCGCCCGGCCACCGCTTCCTGATAGACTGAACGATTGATTCCCGGCCGTATCCGACCCCTATGATGGACTTTATCCGCATCCGCGGTGCCCGTACTCACAACCTGAAGAACATCGACCTCGATCTGCCCCGCGACAAGCTGATCGTCATCACCGGCCTGTCCGGCTCGGGCAAGAGCTCGCTGGCATTCGACACCATCTATGCCGAGGGCCAGCGCCGCTACGTCGAGTCGCTGTCGTCCTATGCCCGCCAGTTCCTGAGCGTGATGGAAAAACCGGACCTCGACCACATCGAAGGCCTCTCCCCAGCCATTTCCATCGAGCAGAAGTCGACCTCGCACAACCCCCGCTCCACGGTCGGTACCATCACCGAAATCTACGATTACCTGCGCTTGCTGTTCGCGCGCGTGGGCACCCCGCACTGTCCGGACCACAATTACCCGCTCAGCGCCCAGACCGTCAGCCAGATGGTCGACCAGACCCTGGCCCAGGACCCGGAAAAGCGCTTCATGCTTCTGGCACCGGTCATCAAGGACCGCAAAGGCGAACACATGCAGGTGTTCGACCAACTGCGCGCCCAGGGCTATGTCAGGGCCCGGGTCGACGGCGTTCTCTATGAACTCGACGATGTGCCACCACTGGCCCTGCGCCAGAAGCACAGCATCGATGCCGTCATCGACCGCTTCAAACCGCGCGAGGACATCAAGCAGCGGCTGGCAGAAAGCTTCGAAACCGCCCTGAAACTGGGCGACGGCAGCGCCGAACTGGCGCCGATGGACGATGCCGATACCCCCAGCATCCTGTTTTCGGCGAAGTATTCCTGCCCGGTCTGCGATTATTCGCTGACTGAGCTTGAACCACGACTGTTCTCGTTCAACTCACCAATGGGCGCCTGCCCGTCCTGCGACGGACTCGGGGTCGCGCAGTTCTTCGATCCAGGCAAAGTGGTACTGCATCCGGAATTGAGCCTGGCCGCCGGCGCCATCCGCGGCTGGGACCGGCGCAACGCCTACTACTTCCAGCTGATCCATTCGCTGGCCAAGCATTACCGCTTCGATCCGGAAAACCCTTGGCAGGAACTTTCAGATGCCGTGCGTCAGGCCGTGCTATTCGGTAGCGGAGGCGAACAGATCGCCTTCACCTATCTGACCGAAGCCGGTGGCCGGACGGTTCGCAAGCACGTATTCGAGGGCATCATCCCCAACCTGGAACGGCGCTACAAGGAAACCGAATCCCAAGCCGTCCGCGAAGAACTCGGCAAATTCATCTCCAGCCGCGAATGCCCGGAATGCCAGGGCTCGCGCCTGAACCGCTCGGCCCGTAACGTGCTGGTCGGCGGCAAAAACCTGACCGACATCAGCCGGATGTCGATCGATGCCTGCACGGCCTTCTTCGCCGCGTTGAAAGTAGCCGGCTGGCGCGGCGAAATCGCCGAAAAGATCGTCAAGGAAATCCTTGAACGCCTGCGCTTCCTGATGGACGTCGGCCTGGATTACCTGAGTCTGGAGCGCAAGGCCGATACGCTGTCCGGCGGCGAAGCACAGCGCATCCGTCTGGCATCACAGATCGGTGCCGGCCTGGTCGGCGTGATGTATGTGCTCGATGAGCCGTCCATCGGCCTGCATCAGCGTGATAACGAACGCCTGCTCGGCACCCTGACCCGCCTGCGTGACATCGGCAATACCGTGATCGTGGTCGAGCATGACGAGGATGCCATCCGTGCCGCCGATCATATCGTCGATATCGGCCCCGGTGCCGGCATCCACGGCGGCCGCATCATCGCCCAGGGTGTCCTGAAGGACATCCTCAAAGCGAAAGGTTCGTTGACTGGCGATTATTTGTCGGGCAAGAAAAAAATCGAATTACCGGAAAAACGCACGAAGCCGAATCCACGCATGAAGCTTTCCCTGAAAGGGGCTTCAGGCAACAATCTCAAAAATGTCGACCTGACGCTGCACGCCGGCCTGTTGACCTGCATCACCGGGGTTTCCGGATCCGGAAAATCGACCCTGATCAATGACACCCTGTTCCCGATTATTGCCAACGAACTCAACGGCGCTTCGCACACCATCGCCCCGCACGCCTCCATCGACGGCGTCGAGCTGTTCGACAAAGTGGTCGACATCGACCAATCGCCGATCGGACGCACGCCGCGCTCCAACCCGGCCACCTACACGGGACTGTTCACTCCGTTAAGGGAATTATTCGCACAGGTTCCGGAATCGCGTGCGCGCGGCTATTCGCCCGGACGCTTCAGCTTCAACGTGCGCGGTGGCCGCTGCGAAGCCTGTCAAGGCGATGGCCTGATCAAAGTCGAAATGCACTTCCTGCCCGACGTGTATGTGCCCTGCGATGTCTGCCACGGCAAACGTTACAACCGGGAAACATTGGACATCCTTTACAAAGGCCACTCCATCCACGACGTGCTGGAAATGACCGTGGAAGACGCCTTGGAACTGTTCAAGCCGGTACCGGCCCTGGCACGCAAGTTGGAAACCCTGATGGATGTCGGACTGAGTTACATCAAGCTCGGGCAATCCGCCACCACGCTTTCCGGCGGTGAGGCGCAACGCGTGAAGCTCTCGAAGGAACTGTCACGTCGTGACACTGGCCGCACGCTTTATATTCTCGATGAGCCGACCACCGGCTTGCACTTCCATGATATCGACCATCTGCTCGGAATCCTGCACAAGCTGCGCGATGACGGCAATACCGTGGTGGTCATAGAACACAATCTCGACGTCATCAAGACCGCCGACTGGATCATCGACCTCGGCCCGGAGGGCGGATACCGCGGCGGCCAGATCATCGCCGAAGGCACGCCGGAGCAGGTTGCCGCCAATCCGGCCTCGCACACCGGGCGTTTCCTGGCACCGCTACTTAAAAAGGCACGCAAATGACCCCGATTTTCAGCCATGGCATGGACATACGCTGGCGCGAGATGGATGCACTCGGCCATGTCAACAATGCCCAATACCTCAGCTATGTGGAAGAAACCCGCGTGCAGTGGTTCAACAGCCTGCAGAATAGCTGGCAGGAAGGAGATGCTGCGCCCATCGTAGCGGCCATCCATGTCGATTTCCGCAAACCCATCGTGTGGCCGGAGCAAATCACCGTTTCCCTGTTCGCTGAAAAACGCGGAAGCAAGAGTGCCACCATCGGCCATCGCATCCATAGTGCCGGGGATGCTTCGGTAATCTATGCCGAAGGCTATACGGTATTGGTCTGGATCGACCGTGCCGGCCAGACGGTTGCCCTGCCCGACTACATTGCAGCACTGTTCATCTAATTCAAATCATCCACGAGACCGCCATGATCGAAATCATCCAGCACGGCAATATCCATGAAATCAAACTGGCACGCCCGCCGGTGAATGCCCTGAATTTCGTACTGCTTGACGCACTGACGGATGCGGTTCAGTCCGCTCCCGGAAACGGCGCCACCGGCATAGTGCTCAGCGGTGGTGCCAAAGTGTTCTCCGGAGGACTGGATGTGCCCTATCTGCTGGGTTGTGATGAAGACGGTCTGCGCGCCTGTTGGTCACGCTTCTTCGATGCCGCACGCGCCTTGGCGAAATCCCCGATTCCGGTGGCCGCTGCCATTTCCGGGCACAACCCGGCCGGCGGTTGCGTTCTTGCGCTGTGCTGCGATTACCGTGTCATGGCCGAAGGCCCGTTCCGCATCGGCCTGAATGAAACCCAAGTGGGCCTAGCGGTTCCCGAAGCCATCCAATACCTGATGCGCCGTATCGTCGGCGCGCACCGCGCTGAGCGGTTGATTGTGGCCGGTGCCATGATTGAATCGGCACAGGCACATGCGCTCGGCATCATCGATGAACTGGCGCCGCAAGAAGCGGTGGTAGAAACCGCATTAACTTGGCTGAAAAGCACTACGGCGCTGCCGCAGGGGCCACAGCGCATTTCGCGCGCGATTGCCCGCGCCGATATCGTTCAGGCGCTTGACGGCTTCGCTGGCAATCAGATGGAACTGTTCCTGCAGGGCTGGTATTCGGAGGAAACCCAGCGCGTATTGCAGGGTCTTTTCCCGAAAAAATAAGGTCTTGATGTAATCAGTCGCCGACAGCCACTGGATTGCTGTCCTCAGCAATCCAACCGCTCCAACTCGGCGCGAAAAGGCGCCAATGATCCAATCCTGCATGGCTCAAGGCCAGGGCGTTGTGGCAAGCGGTGACGCCGGAGCCGCAGCTGAGCAGCATTTCCTTGCGACCATCAGCCAGAGCTTCGAACTCTGCACGCAAGGTATCGGGAGACTTGAACAATCCATTTTCAAGATTCAGCGCATAGGGCCGATTGACCGCACCCGGGATGTGCCCGGCTTTCCGGTCCAGCGGCTCAAGCTCGCCCCGGAAACGCTCCGGTGCACGGGCATCCAGCAACAGCACATCGGAGCCTTGTAGGCGGACTTTCAGTTCATCTTCAGCAATCAGCCGCTGCATACGGAAATGCACCGGATAGTGTGAGGGCTCCGGTTCAGCAAGGACAGATCCGGTGGGAAGATCCAGTGCCAGCCAGGCATTCATGCCGCCGTTCAATACGGTCACGTTTTCATGGCCGGCCAAAACAAACAGGAACCAGGCCCGCGCCGCCGCCATGGCGCCGTCGGCTTGGTCATAAATCACCACCTCATGTTCCGGGCGAATGCCAAGTCGTTCCAGTACCGTTTGCCAATGCGCCGGGGAAGGCAGCGGATGACGGCCAAGATGCGGATCGGTTTTGGGTCCGGACAGGTCGGCATTTAGATCCATGTACTGTGCGCCGCGGATATGGCTGTGCAGGTATTCATTGCGGCCAAGCGCCGCTTCCGCCAGCGAAAACCGGGCATCGAGGATTTTCAGATTCGGTGCGAACAATTTTCCGGAAAGCGCCGGTGCGGAAATCAGGCTCATGACAATGCTCCCAGTCGCGTGCGTAGATTAATCAGCATACTCGCCGTTGCTCCCCAGATCCGGTAATCCTGCCAGCGGAATTCCTTCAGGTTGCGCATTGCACCGCGAAACTCAATCTCGAAGGGATGCTCATTGCCGGCATCAAGAAACAGCGACAAGGGCGCTTCGAACAGCTCGGCGACTTCCACACCATCGGGCTCAGCACGGTAATCGGGATCAACAATCGCCACAGCTGGAAACACCCGGTAACCGGTGATGGTCACCAGCGGGTCGAGATAACCGAGCAGTCGCACATAGTCCGCCTCCAGCCCGATTTCTTCATGCGCTTCGCGCAAGGCGGCTTCGAACGGGTTGGCGTCTGCGGTTTCGATACGACCACCGGGAAAGCTGATCTGCCCAGGATGGTGGCGAAGATGCGGGGAGCGTTTGGTCAATAACACTTGAAGGCCATCCGCGCGAGGCACCAGACCGCACAGCACCGAAGCCGGTGCAAAGGCCTCGGCTTCCGGAAGAAAGGATTCCAGCTCGGCCAGATTATGCGGTACCGCCTGCAGGACAGCGGATTCGCTCAAGAGCGCACGCTGCACCTGCTGCCATAATGCCTGGGGCATTTCAGGATTCGCTTTCGCGCTGCGGCAGCACGGTTTCCATCAGGTATTCGCGCTGCTCCGGGCTGTAAGAAAGCCAGTTCCCGATTTCGCCAAGACTGCGGAAACAGCCTTCACAGAAGCCGTTGTCATTGATGGTACAGATGCCCACACAGGGGCTGAGGACAGGTTGAGCCATAACCGTAAAGCCCCGGCGAACCGGGGCTTTTTCATCACTTGACGGAGATCAGTTTGATGTCCAGCAAAATGGCCTGATTCGGACCCGGGCCGCCACGGACAGAATCCACGCCGCTACCCCATGCTTTTTCCGGCGGCAACAGAACCTGCCAGCGGGCACCATTCGGCATCTGCTGCATGATTTCCTGCATGCCCGGCAACTTGACCACATCGCTCAGCTTGCCGGAAACCGGCTTGACGTCAGCAAAGGTGCTGACGAAGGGCTGACCGGTTGTGGCCAGCGCACCCGAGAAATTGAATTCCACGGTGCTGTTGAGGTTCGGCCGAGCACCGGCACCGGCTTCAACCACTTTGTACTGGATGCCGCTCGGCAGGGTGACAACGCCCGGCTTGGTTTTGTTGGAGGCAATCACGGCATCCGACTTCAACTTGTTCTCGCGCGCTGCGGTATCGAAGCGGGATTTGGCTTCAGCTTCGCGTTGCTTCTGGTAAGCGACCATGGTGGCTTCCAGTTTTTCCGGAGCGATGGTCGGCGGACGCTTGGCATAGCCGTCTTGAATGGCGCGGTTGATGGCGGTGACATCCAGACCCGGAGCTTGATCGGCCATATTGCGGCCGAAATCATAACCGAGGGCGTAAGCCAAAGCGGCTTTATCGACCGGACCACTGGCAACCGGAGTTGCGGGCTTGGCGGCAGGAGCGGTTTGCGCCAAAGCGGCGGTGGCCAGCGTGGAGGCCAGAACGGCCGACAGCAATTGCAACTTCATAGTCTCTCCAGAGTGAAAAAAAGAGCAAAAATGCTCCCGACAGGTTGATAGAATACCCATTCACCGGCCCTTCGGCTAGTGATGGCCACAGTCGATTCGACCGCCAGCCGCCCGCATTAGTTCCAACTGACGGATGCCCTTGCCATGAATATCGCTAACCTGTTGATTGAATTGAAAGACAATGTCGCCTGGGTCCGTATCAACCGTCCGGACAAACTGAATGCATTGAATCGGGAAACCCTCCTCGAGTTGCACAGTGCCTTCCAAAGCCTCTCAATCCATCCGCAAGTGCGCATAATCGTGCTGACCGGATCAGGGCCCAAGGCCTTTGTGGCCGGCGCCGACATCGCCGAAATGAACGGCCTGAGCGCCATCGAAGCCCGTGATTTTTCCAAGCTCGGCCAGAATCTGATGCTGTCCATCGAACAATGCGGAAAGCCCGTCATCGCCATGATCAATGGCTTCGCGCTCGGCGGCGGACTCGAACTTGCCATGGCCTGCGCCATCCGTGTTGCCGCCAGCACCGCCAAGCTGGGCCAGCCGGAAGTGAATCTCGGATTGATTCCAGGCTTCGGCGGCAGCCAACGCCTGGTCCGTTTGTGCGGCAAAGCAATTGCACTGGATCTGTGCCTGAGCGGCCAACCGATTGACGCCGCTCGCGCGCTTGCGGTGAATCTGGTGACCCGCGTGCATGCCCCGGAGGCACTGGAAGAAGAGACCGAGAAACTGGCGACGCACATCGCTTCGCTGGCACCGCTGGCGCTGCGTGGCGTTTTGGACTGCATCCGTTACGGCGCCGAAGCCACCCTGGATGTCGGTTTGGATTACGAAAGCCAGATGTTCGGATTGATGTTCGCCACCGAAGACATGCGTACCGGAACGGATGCCTTCCTGAAACGGCAACCGGCCGTTTTCGCGGGCAAGTGATGACACAGGCCGATGCCCTCGCCCGGGCCAAGGCGCTTCTGGGTGAAGCGCGACTGGCGCGATCGGTCTTGCTGAAAGTACGCCATGAACGGCGCGCTGCAAGGCTGGAGCGCATCGCCCATGAAACCGCCTTCAAACGGCAACAGGCCTTGGCGGATCCGTTGGCACGTGCACTGGCGCGCGCGCAAGCACTGGTGGACAAAGGCGACGATGCATGAAAATGACCGACCGCACCGAATTCTTCAGCCGTCTGCGCGAGCTCAATCCGCACCCGAAGACCGAGCTTCTCTATACCAGTGAATTCGAATTGCTGATTGCGGTGATGCTGTCGGCACAGTCCACCGATGTCGGCGTGAACAAAGTGACGCGCCGGCTGTATCCCGTAGCCAATACGCCACAGGCGATACTGAAGCTCGGTCTGCCGGCTCTGCGCAAGGCCATCAGCACACTCGGTCTGTTCAATGCCAAGGCCGCTAATGTCTATGAGACCTGCCGGCTGCTGATCGAACGCCAAGACGGCATGGTTCCGCGTGAGCGCGAGGCGCTTGAAGCCCTGCCCGGCGTCGGCCGGAAAACCGCGAATGTGGTTCTGAACACCGCCTTCGGCGAACCTACCATGGCGGTCGACACCCATATCTTCCGTGTTGCCAACCGGACCGGACTGGCGCCGGGAAAAACCGTGCGCCAGGTGGAAGACAAACTGCTCAAGGCCGTGCCCAAAGAATTTCTGGTGGATGCACATCACTGGCTGATCCTGCACGGGCGCTATGTGTGCAAGGCACGTAAACCGGACTGCACGAACTGCGTGGTGCGCAGTTTATGCAGCTTCAAGCAAAAAACCGTTTAAGCGGCATTCTTTCCGGAGATTTCGTCCGGTCGGCCGAAATAGCGTGCGAATTTGTGGGGTTTCATGCGCCCGATTTCCAATTCCATCAATCCGTCAATCGTATTGTTGAAATCGGGATCAACACCAAAAGCAAGGAATCTGACACCGTCGGGTTCGCAAAGCTCCATATACTGCTTGTAGAGCGTTGGGATTTTGACACCCATGCCCGAAAGCGCTTCTTTCATCGACTTGAAGGCCTCTTCACGGCTGAGCGGGCTGGTTTTTTCCTGCAGAGGCTGGAATGGGCGGCGTGCCGTTGCCGAATCCTTCTGACATCCGTGGTATTGGCGATAATAGGCAATCAGACACTCCCGCGCGGCAATCGGCATGTCGGCACTGATCGAAACCGGACCGAACAGATACTGAACCTCCGGTCGACGCGCCAGACATGCGCCAATGCCATGCCATAAATTATCAAGACTGCGGCTGTTCCAGTATTTCGGCACCACGAAACTGCGGCCGAGCTCCGCACCCTTTACCAGCCGTGACAGGGTTTCACAGGAATACCTGAAAAGACTGGCACTGTAAAATCCGTCAATGCCGTGATCCGCATAAACCTGATCACCGAACGCAATACGGTAGGCACCGACGATTTCGAGGTCATCCGGACTCCAGAGCAGGATGTGTTCATACCAGGTGTCGTAGCGGTCGATGTCGAGCCGTCTTCCGGTGCCCTCGCCGACCGATCGGAAAGTGAGCTCTCTCAGACGGCCCAGTTCCGACAACAACGGCGATCCGGAAAGGATGCGTCCCGAATAAATGTGTTTTCCATCGGGAGTACTGCCCAGAAGCTCCATGCGTTTCAGCTCGGATTTAACAAGGCGCGGATCCACAGGAGATATCAATGGCTCCGGCCCGGCGATGCGTGAATGACGTCGGGTGCCGATGGCATACAGGCTTTGCCGTATAGCAGCCAAACTTGGTTTCGGCGGCGATGCGGCACTTACCTGATGCGGTTGGCCTATCCGCATTTCAATGCGCGTGCTGCGCCGCGCGGTGATTTCACGTGGCAGCATCAGGGTTCCCAGAGGCTTGTAAATTGCCGACAGACTGTAGAAAAGCGCGGAGTTACGGGCCTTGATTCGGACAGGTACGATGGGGGCATTGTGCTTTGCGGCAAGACGCACGAAGCCGGTATGCCATGGCGTATCTTTGATTCCCGTGGGGCGCAGGCGTGAAACCTCTCCTGCGGGAAAGATGATGACGCACTGCTCGCCCTCCAGGGCCTGATGCACGGCATCCATGCTTGACCGCCGGCGATCGGCCGTAAAAACATCCACAGGAATGAGAAGTTCATCCAGAAGACCGAGCGACGACAGGGCCTCGTTGGCCAGAATACGGACATCCTGACGCACCGTGCCGATGAAATGCAGCAATGCGAGCGCATCGACGACTCCGGCAGGATGGTTGGCGACCACGATGCAACGCCCCGATGCAGGAATATAACTTTTCTCGATGTGATCAACTGCGTAACGGATGTCCAGGTATTCGAGTGCCTGCTCCACCAAAAGCTGTCCTTTCAGATGGCCATGATTGGCAAGAAACCGCTCGATTTCATCGAAACGACAGAACTTTCCGTAGCCCCGCATGATGGCAGTACTGATTTTTCCCTTCGGCCCGTTGAACCATTGCGGAAAACGGCGGATGATTTCCTGTTCAATGACTCGCATGCATGGAATTCCCTGTAATTGCACGGTTTGTCGATGGCGCGTAATTCGGGTGCAGATTGCGCAGGAATTGACCGGTCGTGTGTTGCCAGGAAAATTGCTGCGCATGGGCGATGGCGTGTTTCGGATTCAATTCCAATGCAGTCAGGCAGGCCTCCAGCAGATCATTGCGGAGCGCCGCGGCTTCACACCCTGCGAGGACATCCATCGGTCCGGCCACGGGATAGGCCGCTACGGGCAGCCCGGATGCCATGGCCTCCAGAAGTACGAGTCCGAACGTATCAGTCTTGCTGGGGAAAACGAAAACATCCGCCATCCGGTAGATTTCAGCGAGTTCGGCATGGGTCTTCGACCCGAAGAAAATAGCATCCGGATAACGATCGGCAAGGTTTTCCAGCGCAGGACCATCCCCGACCAGCCATTTTTCACCCGGCAGACGCAGCCCCAGAAAGTCCTCAAGATTCTTCTCGACGGCGATGCGGCCGACGAAAAGAAACACCGGGTCTGCGCCCTCTTTCTTGTTTCGCGGCGGATCTGAACCGAATACCGACATATCAACGCCCCGGCTCCACTTCACAAGATTTCCGAAACCCTTCGCCTGCAGCTCGCTGATGACGCTGTCGGTGGAGACCATGACCGCCTTTGCAGAGGAATGGAACCAACGCATGGCCGGATAGAAGTGCTTGGCTGGAATGCCGGTTCGGGCCTCGAGATATTCAGGAAACTTGGTGTGATAGGCCGTAGTGAAGTTGAGTCCGTTTTTCAGGGCATAACGCCGTCCGGCGAACCCGAGCGGGCCCTCCGTGGCGATATGGATTGCATCCGGCGAGAATCCGGAAAGGATTGCCTTGACGCGCCGGTATGGCAGCAGCGACAGACGGATTTCGGGATATCCCGGACAGGCCATCGTCGAGAATTCCGTAGGTTCTAACACCAGGACTTCATGGCCTTCGGCGCGCAGACAGCGGACGGTCTGCTCGAGGGTTTTGACCACTCCGTTGATTTGGGGGCTCCAGGCATCGGTGATGATTGCGATCTTCATTCGGTGCTCTCCATGACATGTTCGACATTGACGGATACTTTGGTGATGCGCAGCTGGCGTTCCGGCACGGCGGCGGACGATTTGATTTCGTTCCAATGGACGATTTCCAGACTGCCGTCGAAATGCTCGACCATGGCGGTCAGGCTTTCGACCCAATCCCCGTCGTTGCAGTACAGCACCCCGTCGATCATCTTGATTTCGGCTTTGTGGATGTGCCCGCAGACCACACCGTCACAGCCGCGCCGACGCGTTTCGTGCGCCATCATGGTTTCGAAGCTGCTGATGAAGCTGACCGCATTCTTGACACTGTGCTTCAGATACTGCGACAGCGACCAGTACGGATAGCCAAACCGGGTGCGCAGCCGGTTGAACCAGCGGTTGGCAACCAAGATGACGCTATACAGCCAGTCGCCAAGGTAGGCGAGCCAGCGCGCGTACTGCATCACGCCGTCGAACAGATCGCCGTGAGTGACCCAAAGCCGACGCCCGTCGGCGAGCACATGGATGTCCTCGTGGCGGATGCGGATTCTTCCGAATGACATACCGGCGAACTGGCGCCCGGCTTCATCGTGATTGCCGGGCACATAAATGACGCGACAGCCTTTGCGTGCCTTCTTCAAGAGTTTCTGCAGGACATCGTTGTGTTCCTGCGGCCAGAACCAGGACTTCTTCAGGCGCCATCCGTCGATGATGTCGCCGATCAGATAAATGGTTTCGGCATCGTTATATCGAAGGAAATCGAGGAGATAGTTGGCCTGACAGCCCGGCGTGCCGAGATGTACATCGGAAATAAAAATTGTGCGATATCGGTTCATGCCGCCTTTATGACACGCCTAAATGACGGATTTATTGCAGTTTCGGCAGTTTCCACCAAATGTAAAAATTCGTGTTTCTGTAACATTAATGAAATATTCACGTCCTAAGATGAGCTGGTTTCAAACCACCTTCTAATAAGGATCCCACAATGAAAATCCGTCATTCTCTGCTTTCCGTCGCCGTGCTCGCCGCATTTGCCGGTACCGCTGATGCCCAATACACCATCGATGTCATCGGTGGTTCCGAAGTGACCTTCGAAGGTCTTGTCCAGACCGACTCCTACTGGTACAACGATGATTTCCGCGTTCTCAGCTCCGATGCCGTGGATGGTACGGATAGCGATTTCGGCATGCGTCGCGCCGAGTTGATCCTCAAAGGCAAAGGCCCGGGCATGTGGAACTGGGTCATCGGCTACGACGCCCGCTCCGACAAGTTCCTGGACAACAACATTTCCTATAAATTCAATGGTCAGACCTCCGTCACCGTCGGTCAGTACAAACAACCGAACAGCCTGGAAGAACTGTCCAGCACCAAGAACAACGACTTCATCTCGAAAGCTATGACCACCAACATGCAGGGCATGAGCCGGCGTTTTGGTGTCAAGGTCGATACCGACTACGGCAACTGGGGCGGTACCGTCACCTACTTCGGCAATGAAATCACCAACAATGAAAGCCCCTCGCTGGGCACCGGCCAAGGCTATGGCTTGCGTGGCTACTTCGCTCCGATCAAAACCGACACCAGCATCCTGCACCTCGGCCTGTCCTACATCGATATGGAAGCCCGTGACAGTTTCGACAACGGCACCGCCCGCCTGCGCGTGCGCCCGAACGCCGATGCCTCGGCACAACGTCTGATCGATACCGGCACCTTCAACGATGCCGACCGTCTGAAAACCACCGGTTTCGAAGCCGCTTATGTGGCCGGCCCGCTTAAAATCCAGGCCGAATACATGACCACCAAGGTCAGCCGCGATTTGAATCCCAGCTTCACCGGCGACAGCTGGTATGTCTACGGCGTCTATAACCTGACCGGCGAAGGCTCGGGCTACAGAGGCGGCGTATTCAGCACCCCGCTGCCGAACGATCCGGGCAAGGGCATGTGGCAGCTGGGTCTGCGCTATGACACCGCCGATTTGAATGACGGCAATGTCGATTTCACCAACCCGCTGGCTCCGGTCGTGACCGGTGTCATGGGTGGTGAGGAAAGCAACTGGACCGTGGGCGTCAACTGGTACTGGCGCTCGAACTTCAAGTTCTCGGCCAATTACGTGATGGTTGATTCCAGCAAATACAGCAGCACAATCAAGGACTTCCAGGACGACAATCCGGACATCTTCGAATTCCGCGCCCAACTGTTCTGGTAAGCGGCTGTCATAATCCTGTAACAAATCCACTTCACTATATGCCAAGCCCAATGTGGGCTTGGCTCAGGAGCACACATGTTCAATACCTTGAAAACCTCGATTCTGGCACTGGCGCTGGCTAGCGCCGGCATGGTCGCCAACGCTGCTGAAATCACCGGCGCCGGCGCTTCCTTCGTCTTTCCGGCCATGTCAAAATGGTCCGCCGACTACAATAAAGCCACCAAAAACAAGGTCAACTACCAGTCCATCGGTTCCGGTGGCGGTATTGCCCAGATCAAGGCGGCAACCGTTGATTTCGGATCCTCCGATGCCCCGCTGAAACCCGGCGATCTGGCCGCCTCTGGCCTGGCCCAATTTCCCTCGGTCATGGGCGCCGTGGTGCCGATTGTCAATATTCCCGGTTTGAAGCAGGGCCAAGTGAAACTGACCGGCCCACTCATCGCCGACATCTTCCTCGGCAAAATCACCAACTGGAACGATCCGGCCATTGCCACCGTCAACCCCGGCGTTGCTTTCCCGGCACTGAAGATCACCGTCGTGCATCGCTCGGACGGTTCCGGCACCACCTTCAACTTCGTCAATTACCTGTCGAAGGTGAGTCTGGATTGGCGCAATAAGGTCGGTGAAGGCACGGCCGTGAAGTGGCCGAGCGGCATCGGCGGCAAAGGTAATGAGGGCGTCGCCGCTTACACCAAGCAGATCAAGGGTGCGATCGGTTATGTCGAGCTGTCCTATGCCATCACCAACAAACTGAATTACACCGCCGTGCGCAACCGTTCCGGTAACTTCATCGTGCCCAGCAAGGAATCGATTAAAGCCGCAGCCGCTTCGGCCGAATGGGGCGACGTCAAGGACTTCTCGCTGGTGATTACCGATGCCCCGGGCGCACAGGCCTATCCGATTTCGGCCACCAACTTCATCCTGATGTACAAAACCCCGAAAAACCCGCAGCGCAGCAAAGAGGCGTTGGCCTTCTTCGACTGGGTTTACCAGAACGGCGACGACTCGGCGGAATCCTTGGGCTATGTAGCCCTGCCGGATGAGCTGACCACGCAGATCAAAGCCTACTGGGCCGCCAACATCAAGTAATTGCGTTATCCTATGGCCCGATACCTCCGGTATCGGGCCATTTCTGTATCTGAACCAGTGAGACACCATGACGATTTCGATTAGCCAGCAACGGACTCAACGCGATAGCCGTAACGACCGGTTCTTCAAGGGTGCAGTTACTGTTGCAGGTCTTTTTGTACTAATTTCCTTGTTTGCCGCGGCCGTCATGATGTTCAAAGGCGGCTTCGAGGCGTTCCAGACTTTCGGCTTTTCATTTCTGACGACTCCGAACTGGGATGTGCCGCAAAGCCAATTCGGCGCGTTGGTGCCGGTTTTCGGCACCGTTTACACCTCGCTTATTGCCCTGCTGATTGCAGTCCCTATCAGCTTTGGTATCGCCATCTTCCTGACCGAACTCGCCCCGAGCTGGCTGCGCCTGCCGGTTTCTTCGGCCATCGAGCTGCTGGCCGGCATTCCTTCAATTATTTACGGCATGTGGGGTCTGTTTATTCTGGTGCCGTTTCTGGGTGCACATGTATTTCCCTGGTTTTACGAAAACTTGAGCGAAAAACCCCTGATTGGCGCCCTGTTCCAAGGTCCGCCACTCGGCATCGGCATCGGAACCGCCGGTTTGGTTCTCGCCATTATGATCATCCCGTTCATCGCTTCGGTGATGCGGGAAGTATTCCTGACCGTTCCGACGCAGTTAAAGGAATCGGCCTATGCACTCGGTTCCACCACGACCGAAGTGGTCTGGAACATCGTACTGCCCTATACCCGCTCTGCCGTCATCGGCGGTATTTTCCTCGGCCTTGGCCGGGCGCTCGGCGAAACCATGGCGGTCACCTTCGTGATCGGCAACGCCTACGATCTCGGCCTCGGCCTGATGAATCCGGGAACATCCATCGCTTCTTCCATTGCCAATGAGTTCGGCGAAGCCGTGGATCCCCTGCATAAATCAACCCTGCTGGCACTCGGTTTCGTCCTGTTCATTCTTACCTTCATCGTACTGAGCATTGCGCGCCTGATGCTGCGCAGCCTGAACAAACGGGATGGCAACTGATGTCGAACGTCGAACACATTTACCTCAAGCGTCGCATCATCAATGGCGGAACCATGGTTCTGTCGGGACTTGCCACGATTTTCGGGCTGTTTTTCCTGACATGGATTCTGTGGACCACCCTGACCAAAGGTATTGATGCCATCGGCCTGCATCTGTTCACCCAGATGACTCCGCCACCCGGTGAAGTCAGCGGCGGTATGTTGAATGCCCTGGTCGGCAGTTTCATGTTGT
The DNA here is from genome assembly GCF_044353605.1 of Arenimonas sp. Lineage (GTDB taxonomy): Bacteria > Pseudomonadota > Gammaproteobacteria > Xanthomonadales > Xanthomonadaceae > Arenimonas. The sequence continues at coordinate 34,724 of NZ_JBILBO010000003.1, forward strand.
GCCTGTTGGCCATCCTCATGGCTGCCCCCATCGGCATTGCCGCCGGCACCTACCTTGCCGAATACGTCAACCATCACTGGCTGGGCGATACCATCCGCTTCGTCAACGACATCCTGCTGTCGGCACCGTCAATCGTACTCGGCCTGTTCGTGTTCACCATTCTGGTCCAGCCGACAGGCGGCTTTTCGGGCTATGCCGGCGCCATCGCCCTCGGCTTCATCGTATTGCCGGTGGTGGTGCGCACCACCGACGAGATGATCCGTTTGGTGCCGACCCAGATGCGCGAAGCGGCACTGTCTTTGGGCATCCCGCAGTGGAAAGTCAACACACAGATTCTGTATCGCGCCGCCCTGCCGGGAATCCTGACCGGAATCCTGCTGGCCCTGGCGCGCATCAGCGGTGAAACCGCGCCGCTGCTTTTCACCGCACTGAACAACCAGTATTGGAATACGGATATGGCCAAACCGATGGCCAGCGTTCCGGTGGTCATCTTCCAATTCGCCATGAGTCCATTCGAATACTGGAACAAGCTGGCCTGGGCCGGCGCACTCATCGTCACGCTTTTCGTATTGTTCATCTCCATTTTCGCCCGCGTCGTTCTTGCCCGGAATAATAAATATGGCTAATCTGCACCTGTCGGTCCCACATTCGTCAACGATTGAAAGCCAGACTCCCGCCAAGCTGTCGGCCCGTGATCTTGCTTTCTACTACGGCGATTTCAAAGCCATCAAAGAGCTTTCACTGGACGTTCCGGAAAACAAGGTCACGGCGCTGATCGGCCCCTCCGGCTGCGGCAAATCCACGCTGCTGCGGGTGTTCAACCGCATCTATAGCCTTTATCCCAAACAGCGCGCAACCGGAACCGTCATGCTGGATGGCGAAAACATCATTGACCCGAACTACCCGCTGAACAAACTGCGCAGCAAGGTCGGCATGGTATTCCAGAAGCCGGTGCCGTTCCCGATGTCGATCTATGACAACGTCGCCTACGGCATCAGCCACTATGAAAAACTGTCAAAAGCGGAAATGGATGTCCGGGTTGAAAGCGCTTTGCGTGAAGGCGCTCTGTGGGAGGAAGTCAAGGACAAACTCAAGCAGAGTGCACTCGGCCTTTCCGGCGGACAACAACAGCGCTTGTGCATCGCACGCGCCGTGGCGTTGAAGCCGGAAGTCATCCTGTTCGACGAACCGACCTCAGCCCTCGACCCGATCGCAACGGGCAAAATCGAGCAGCTGATTTCCGAACTCAAGCAGCAATTCACCATCCTGATCGTGACGCACAACATGCAGCAGGCCGCACGCGTCTCCGACTATACGGCGTTCATGTATCTCGGCGAGCTGATCGAACACGGCGTGACCGAAACCATTTTCACCAAACCCACCAAGAAACAGACCGAAGATTACATCACCGGCCGTTTCGGCTAAGGATTCCTATGAACACCCATGACCATATCCTGAAAAGCTTCGACTCCGAACTCGACCGCCTGTACGATGAGATCAAACAGATGGGTGAACTGGCCATGGCGCAGCTCAATGCCGCCGTCGATGTACTCAGCCGACGCGACAGCAATGCCGCCGCCCGTGTGGTCGCAAATGATGAAGCCATCGACGCACTGGAAAATACGATCAGTGTCGACGTTCTCAAGCTCTTGGCACTGCGCCAGCCAATGGCGCGCGATCTGCGCGAAGTCTATGCCGCGCTACGCATCTCCTCTGACATCGAACGCATCGGCGACTACGCCTCGAACGTGGCCAAGCGCTCGATCGTCCTCAACAACAGTCCGGCGATACCGGCAACGAGCCGGATCGCGCGCCTGGCCAAAACCGCCAACGCCCTGCTTAGCGATGCCCTGAAGGCCTATGCCGAAAGCGATGCCGAGCTCGCCGCCACGGTCCGTGACGCCGATGCCGATCTCGACGCCATGTACACCAGCTTCTTCCGCGAACTGGTGACCTACATGATGGAAGATCCCCGCACCATCGGCGCCTGCACACACTTGATGTTCATGGCCAAGAACATCGAACGTATCGGCGACCATGCCACCAACATCGCCGAAAACACCTGGTTCGTGGTGCATGGCGACATGCCGGAAGGCGAGCGGAAAAAAGAAGACCGTACCAGCGAGTGATTCCGAGCAGACTTCCCAAAAAGACCCGCTCCGGCGGGTCTTTTCGTTATGGGAACACTGGTATCATGGCTGCATGTCCGTAACGCCACCGAAATTTCCCCTCAATGATCGTTTCCGCGGTTTTTTACCGGTCGTGGTCGACGTTGAAACCGGCGGCTTCGATTGCATGCGTCATGCGCTTCTGGAAATCGCGGCCGCTCCGATCGAATATGACGAGAACGGATTGCTGACCGTCGGTCAGATTTATTCCAGCCATGTGATCCCGTTCGAAGGCTCGGAAATCGATCCGAAATCACTTGAAATCACCGGCATCGACATCTCCCACCCGTTCCGTGACGCCAAGGATGAACGGGCTGCGCTCGACCATATCTTTGCGCCCATACGGCAGGCCGCCAAGCGCAACAACTGCACGCGCGCGATTCTGGTCGGGCACAATGCCTCCTTCGATCTGGGCTTCCTGAATGCGGCCGTGGCGCGGGTCGGCCACAAACGCAATCCGTTCCATCCCTTCAGTACGCTCGATACGGTGACTCTGGCCGCGATGGCCTATGGCCAGACCGTACTGAGCAAGGCGGTCATGGCGGCCGGCATGGACTGGAACAACGATGATGCCCATTCGGCGGTCTATGACACAGAACGGACCGCACAGCTGTTCTGCCAAATCGTCAACGGCTGGGGCAAACCCCTTTAAGCTACAGGCGGCTTACGGTTAACTAGCGACGATGCACGCTCGCATAGCGCCAGGTAGATGCCGTAGATGCTGATAACGCACCAGGCCGCCTCAATAGCGAAGGCCGAAAGATTGGTGTGCTCGTCATAAATCAAGGAGGCCAGAATGGCACCTGCGCCGATCAGATTCAGCAATGGATAGATCACACCATCGCCTCGCATGCGACGCGCCTGAAGTGCCAGATAGGCCAGCAAGGTGAGCCCTACCCCGAGCAGACCGACGATATCGAACCATTGGATGGTCATGATTTCACTCCTTGACGCTGACGGACGGTTTCGAACAATGCAATGCCGGTCGCGACCGACACATTCAGGCTTTCCATTTCACCAGGCATCGGAATTTTAATCAATCCGTCACAGTGCTCGCGGGTCAAACGGCGCATGCCCTCACCCTCGCCGCCCATGACGATGGCGACGTTGCCGGTGAAGTCGGTCTGGTAAATCAATCCAGGCGCTTCGCCGTCCATGCCGTAAACCCACACGCCGGCATCTTTGATGGCACGCAATGTGCGTGCCAGATTGGTCACCGAAATGACCGGGATGCGGTCAGCGGCACCGGCGGAAGTCTTGCGAACAGTGGCATTAAGCGGCGCCGCCTTGTCCTTGGGAATGATGACGGCGGTCACCCCGGCAGCGGCGGCCGAGCGCAGACAGGCGCCGAGATTGTGCGGGTCCTGAACGCCATCCAGAACCAATAGCAGCGCTTTACCAGCAGCGGCTTCGATGAGTCCGGGCAATTCCGATTCTTCGGTCGGTTTGGCCGCTTCATAGCGCGCGATCACGCCCTGATGGCGCAGACCGCCGGCAATGCCCTCCAGCGCCTGATGCGTTACACGGCGCACGGAAATATCCCGGCGGCGGGCATTTTCCTCGATTTCAACGATGCGCGCGTTTTTGCTGCCGGCCTCGACCAGCACTTCGCGCACGTGTTCTATGTCATGCTCGAGCGCCGAAGCGACGGCATTGATTCCCGAAATCCATTGGCTTGTTTTGCTCATCGGCGTTTTTTCCTTGCTGTTTCGTCCATGTTCTGTTTCGCACGGTCGGCATCGGCGAACACCGGTTTGAAATCGATGCGTTTGTCTTCCACGCTGGCCTTCAACACCAGCACCCGGATCGGATCGCCCAATCGGAAGCTCATGCGCTTGCGTTCACCGGTCAGGGTCTTGCGCTGAGGGTCGAAATGCCAGTAGTCATGCGGAAGCTGAGTCACGTGCACCAGACCATTGACCTTGGAATCGGTCAACTCCACGAACAGTCCGAAGCTGGTAACGCCGCTGATGACACCATCGAACTGGGACCCCACATGCTGTTCCATCCATGCGCTGCGATAGCGCTCATCGACTTCCCTTTCGGCCTCGTCCGCGCGGCGCTCGAGCGCGGAACACTGCAGACAGAGCTTGTCCATTTCCTGCGCTGAATAGTTGAAGCCGCCATCACTGGCCGGCAGCAAGGCTTTCTTCAGGGCGCGGTGCAACAGCAGATCGGGATAACGCCGGATTGGCGAGGTGAAATGGCTGTAGGCTTCCAGCGCCAGACCGAAGTGACCTTTGTTGTCCGTACTGTAAACCGCAAGACTTTGCGAACGCAGCAAAACAGTTTCCAGCAGGGCCGCATCCGGCCGCAGACGGACTTTCTTAAGCAGATTGGTGAAATCCTTGGGCTGCACCTTGGCGTAGCTCGGCATACTCAGCGCGAATTCCTTAAGGTATTCCAGCAGGTCGGCATACTTCGATTCCGGCGGCCGATCGTGCACGCGGAACGGCGCATGCGCATGATTGGCCAGCACGGCCTTGCCGGCCTCGACATTGGCGGCAATCATGCATTCCTCAATCAATTTGTGGGCGTCATTACGTGCCAACAGGCCACCCTGGATGACTTCACCCTGGGGATTGAGTTCAAAATGGACTTCACTGGATTCGAATTCAATGGCACCACGGCGGGTACGTGCCTTGGACAGGATGTCGTAAAGCTGGTGCAGACGGGAAATGGCCGGCAGCAGATCGCCCAACATCGCTTTGGTCTCGGCATCGTCTTCGCCGATGACCTTCCAGACTTGGTTGTAGGTCAGTCGGGCATGCGAGTGCATGACAGCTTCGTAGAAGCGGGATTCGCTGACCAGCCCGTCGAATCCGACCTGCATGTCGCAGACGAAACACAGGCGATCGACTTTCGGCTTCAACGAACAGATGCCGTTGGACAGATTCTCGGGAAGCATCGGGACGACAAAACCCGGGAAATACACCGACGTGCCACGTAATACGGCTTCATCATCCAGAGCGGCCCCCGGACGGACGTAATGCGAGACATCGGCGATGGCGACTACAAGACGGAACCCCGCAGGATTGGACTCGCAGTACACGGCATCGTCGAAATCCTTGGCGTCTTCGCCGTCAATGGTCACCAGTGGAAGATGGCGCATATCGACACGTGCGGCGGTTTCGGCTGCGGTCACATCCACCGGTATGGCATTGGCTTCCCGCAGCACCGGTTCCGGGAACTCATGCGGCAGGTTGTGACCATGGATGGCCATTTCGACCACTTTGGTCGCGGTCAAGCGGTCACCCAGCACCACCAAGACCTTGCCGATCGGCGGCCGGCCCGAATCCAGCGGCGATGTGATTTCAGCAACAACCAGCTGTCCGTCTTTGGCTCCGCTTCGATCATCCGGGCCGATCAGGACTTCATGCTGCAGCCGTTTGTCGTCCGGTACCACGGTGGCGATTCCGGTGCGGATATTGAATCGGCCGGTGACCCGTGTGTGGCGGCGCTCAAGCACTTCGGCAATGGCGACATTGCGCCGGCCCCTATGATCGATATTGATGACACTGACCAGCACGCGGTCGCCATGAAAGCATTTCCGCAGTTCGCTGGGATTCAGGAAGCCATCGTCACCGCCGGTTTCGAATTTGACGAACCCAAAGCCGTCCGGATGCGCGGTCACGGTACCTGCCAGCAGATCCAAAGCCGAGGCCGGTGCATAGCCGCCACGCCGGTTCAAAAGCACCTGTCCGTCACGCACCATGGCCTGCAGGCGTCGCTGGAGGGCATCCAGTCGATCTGGCGCATCCAGTTTCAGCGCTTTGGCCAAATCTTCCAGCGGCATCGGGCCCTCGGCATCGCGCAGATACTTCAGCAGGCCTTCGCGGCTGAGGATGGGGTTTTCATATTTCTGCGCCTCGCGGTGAAAGTGCTGATCGCCGGCTGTGCCATAGCGGGCCGATGATGGACCTGACTTCGGCTTGGCGGCCTGCGGTTTCTGTCGGGATTTACCGCCCGGTTTGCCTGGAGCCGCTTGTTTCAGCGTATCCGGCATCCAGGCCGGGAGACTGGACTTTTTCTTGTTTTTCGGGGGTTTTTTCATGCCCTCATCTTACACGCATCGCTCTTAACCTGCCGTTAAGCATCTGATTGGATACGGCAAATGCGTATTTGTTTTGACAAAAATCGGGCGTATGGCTAAAATAGCGGTCTGAACGAAACACCTTGCCCAGGTGGCGGAATTGGTAGACGCACTAGTTTCAGGTACTAGCGGGTAAAACCGTGGAGGTTCGAGTCCTCTCTTGGGCACCAACGCAGACCCTCACTCCGGTGAGGGTTTTTTTTGCCTGAAACGAATGATCGCAGGCTAAAATGATGGATTGACCCGGGACTTCCACATGAGTGAAGACAAGCTTCTTACGCTGGCACAATCCCTCGTGGCATCCGGAGATCTGACCGGCGCTGAGGATGCCCTGGCGGCACGGATTAAAATCCATCCGATACCGGTCGACGCCCTACTGCTTCTCGCCGAAATCCGTTTGCGGCTCGGCAAAACCGAAGATACCCTGGCATTGCTCGCTCCCTATGGTAGCCACCGCCATTGCGCGGATTGGGTCCGCGAATACACCATCGGCGAGCGCATGAATGCGCAGGCCACCTCATGGCTGAACGGCATTCCGAAATCCGGAAGCGTTGACGATCTCATCGATCAGGCTGCCTTGCTGCAGCTTTCGGGAGATGCGCGCTCAGCTGCGGCACTGTGCCGGAAAGTTCTGGACCTTCAGCCGGACAACGTGTTTGCCCTGAACCATCTCGGACGCGCACTTTTCAATACCGGCATGGCCGCAGAAGCGCGCCAGGTATTCGAGAAAGCGACGCATCTGGCACCCTCCTACTCCCAGGCCTGGCACAATCTCGGGCATGTTCTGCGTGCACAGAACGACCTTAAAGGCGCCATTGCGGCTTATGGCAAAGCGCTCGCCATTGCACCTTATTACCAGTCCGCCATGTTGAATATTGCCTTGCTCAAAATGGGACAGGGTGACAATGCCGGTGCTGTGGCACAGCTCTCCGGCCTCCTTGAACTGAACCCCACGCATGCAGAAGCCCTCCTGAATATCGGCATCTGCCATCACATCCTGCGCGAATTCGAACCGGCGAAATCCGCATTCGAAAAATCCATCGCGGCCGATCCTGCTCAACCGCGTGCCCTACGCCACATGGGCGGTTTGCTCCGTGAAATGCAGGACAGCCGGGTAGCAATCGATTTCTACCGGCGCGCCTTGTTGTTAGCTCCGCGCGACGGCGACCTGCGCGCTGAACTGATTTCAACGCTTGAACTGCTGAGCGAACTCGATGAGGCCGAAAAAACGGTTACGGAAGGTTTGGCATTGAATCCGCAGGATGCCGGCATCCTGTTCGAATCCGCAAAACTGCACCGGCGACGCCGGAACCATGAACAGGCATGGCAGATATTGAACGCCATCAAACCCGAACGCCTGCCGCCTCGCCTGCTTCAGAGTTACTACTATGAGCGCGGAACGACGGCCGACCGAATCGACCGCAATGACGAGGCATTTGCCGCGTATGCCAAAGGCAATGAATTGGCATTGACCAGTATCCGCGCCAGGAATACCGACCAGACCGCATTGCCACGACAGATAGAACGCATGAAGAATTGGGTGGAACGTGGCGCACCGGCAGCAGTCATTGGCCCTGATGAGGATCTCGGCGCTGACCTCTGCTTTCTGATCGGGTTTCCACGTTCCGGCACCACGCTGCTGGATGTCATGCTGGATGGACACGACCAGGTTCTTACGCTGGAAGAAAAGCCGACCATTGAACATGTCGCTTTCGCATTGGATCGGCTGCCCGGACATTATCCGGATGCCATGGCATCTCTGACCGTGGCGCAGCTATCCGAGCTTCGCCTGCTCTACCGCAGCAAGATTGCTGGATACCGAAAGCCGGAACACACCCTGGTCATCGACAAAATGCCCATCCGGACCGTCAATGCGGCTTTCATCCATCGGTTATTTCCCGAGGCGCGGTTCATTTTCGCCGAGCGACATCCCTGCGATGTCGTGCTCAGCAATTTCATGCAGCACTACGCAATCAATGAAGCCATGATCCATTTTACCCGACTGGAAACGGCAGTCGACATGTATGACTCTGTCATGCGTCTATGGGCATTGACGGAACAGGAGCTTCCCGGCATTCACGTCCAGCGCGTCCGCTACGAATCGCTGATTACGGATACCGCAGGCATCCTGCGTGATGCCTGCGCCTTCCTGGATCTGCCTTGGCAGGAAGGCATGGATCGGCATCAGGACACCATCGCCCAGCGCACGCAGATCAAGACCAACAGTTACCATCAGGTCGCGGAACCGGTCTACCTACGCTCGAAATTCCGCTGGCTCAACTACAGAAGCCATTTCGAACCGTACATGAAAATCCTTCAGCCGCACATCGACCGCATGGGCTATTGATTCATTCCGCTCCGGTCTCGGGTTCTGAGAACGGGCGCCATCATCATGGCAATCAGCGGGAGTTGGTTATCACTGTAATGCATTCGGCAAACGGCAATGGCAGAGGGGACATGGAACTGCGCAGTCTTTTCATCGATTTCAATGCCTATTTCGCTTCTGTCGAACAGCAGGACCGGCCGGAGCTTCGCGGGCGTCCGATTGCGGTGGCCCCGGTTCTGACGGCGAATGCCTGTTGCATCGCCGCCAGTTATCAAGCCAAGCGCCAGGGGGTCAAGACCGGCACGCTGCTGCGAGAGGCCAAGACCCTGTGTCCAGATATCGAATTCATACAGGCGAGACCGGCTCTGTACGTGTCTTATCATCATCGCTTGCTCGAACTGATTCATGCCTGTATACCAACCGCATTCATCGGATCGATTGACGAAATGGCCTGCGAGCTCATGGGCAGCGAGCGCCGGCGGCCTCGGGCCGAAGCCATCGCTTATGCCATCAAAGCCAAACTCGCGGAAAATGTTCCTGCCATCACCGCCTCGATCGGCATCGCACCCAATCACTTCCTGGCCAAAACCGCAACCGACATGCAGAAACCGGATGGCCTGGTCGTGCTTGAAGCCGGCGATTTGCCGCATGCCCTGCATCGCCTGCAGCTGCGTGAGCTCTGCGGCATCGGCCGCGCCATGGAAAAACGACTGGAGCGGCATGGCATCACCACGGTGGCGCAGCTCTGCGCGGCATCGCCACTGGCCTTGCGGCAGGCCTGGGGCGGCATAGAAGGCGAGCACCTATACCGCAAACTGCGTGGCGAGTGGATGCCGCATGCACCCTCGAACGGTCGCGGCAGCATCAGCCATTCCCATGTGTTGGCGCCGGCAATGCGCAATCTTAACGGCGTGGAAGCGGTACTGAAGAAACTCCTGCAGAAAGCCGCCATGCGCCTGCGTTCGGAGAAACTGGTAGCCGGGCGACTGGAGGTCAAGGTCAAATACCTCGACCGCGACAGCTGGAAGGAAACGGTGTTTTGCAACGATACCGATGACAGCCATGCATTGCTGATGCAACTGAACGAACTGCTGGCGCAGCGGCCTGCCGGCGGTAGACCCTTGACCGTGGCTGTGGCCCTGTCCGACCTGTGCGAGCGGATCGGCACCACGGACGACCTGTTCGCCACGGAGCAGGCCAAAGAGCACGCGCCGCTGAGCGCGCTGATGGACCGCATCAATGACCGCTTCGGTCCGCAGAAGATCAGTTACGCCTCCAGTCAAGCCGCCGCCAAGGAAGCCCCCATGCGCATCGCCTTCAGCCGCATCCCCGATGTGGCGCATGAGGATGAAGACTTCAGTCGGAAATGAACAAAGCAGGCCGAAGCCTGCTTTTCTTGAAAACACTGTAATACTTTGAATCGGTCAGGCGAATGGGTCCTGAAGCACGATATTGGCGTCGCGGTCCGGACCGGTCGAGACGATGGCGATCGGACAGCCGACCAGCTCTTCCAGCGAACGCAGATAGGCGCGTGCGGCCGGCGGCAGTTTGTCCCACTCGGTGATGCCGGCGGTGGATTCGGTCCAGCCCGGGAACTCCAGATAGACCGGTTCGCATTCGTCCCAGCCGGCTTCGTCGAGCGGCGAGTATTCGGTCTGTTTGCCGTGGTATTTGTAGGCGATGCACATCTTCAGGCTCGGCATGCCGTCAAGGATGTCGAGCTTGGTGATGCACAGGCCGGTGATGCCGTTGATGGCAACCGCGCGCTTGAGCGCAACGATATCAATCCAGCCGCAGCGGCGCGGACGGCCGGTGGTGGCTCCGTACTCTGCGCCCTTGTCGCGGATCAGCTGACCGGTTTCATCATTGAGTTCGGTCGGGAACGGACCGCCGCCGACGCGGGTGGCATAGGCCTTGGCAATGCCGAGCACGTAATCGATGGCATCGGCACCGACACCGGTACCGGCGAGCGCTCCACCGATGGTGGTGTTGCTGGACGTCACGTAGGGATAGGTGCCGTGGTCAATATCAAGCAACGAACCCTGTGCTCCTTCGAACAGCACGCGCTTGCCGTGCTTGCGCAGGTCGTGCAGGATGCCGGCGACATCGCTGATCATCGGTTTGATGTATTTGCCGAATTCCACCGCCTCATCAAGCGTGCTCTGGAAATCGATGGCCTCGACGCCGAGATATTGGGTCAGCACGAAATTGTGGTAATCCAGCGCCGCACGCAGTTTTTCCGCCAGCTGCTCCGGATAGGCCAGATCGGCAACGCGTACGCCGCGGCGTGCAACCTTGTCTTCATAGGCCGGACCGATACCGCGGCCGGTGGTGCCGATGGCTTTGCCGCCGGCGGCTTTTTCGCGGGCCTGGTCGAGTGCGATGTGGTAAGGCATGATCAACGGCGTAGCCGGACTGATGCGCAGACGCGAACGTACTTCCACGCCGTTGCCTTCGAGCTCGGCGATTTCCTTTTTGAGCGCTCCCGGGTGCAGGACTACGCCATTGCCGATCAGGCATAGCGCATCATCGCGCAGGATGCCTGAGGGAATCAGGTGCAGTACGGTTTTCTTGCCGGCAATGACCAGCGTGTGTCCGGCGTTGTGACCGCCCTGGAAACGCACCACGGCGCCAATCTGTTGGGTGAGCAAGTCGACAATTTTGCCTTTGCCCTCATCGCCCCATTGTGCTCCCAGTACGACGACCGACTGACCCATGATGCTCGCTCCCGAAATGAATGTTGCAGACGCAGAAAAAGCCGAACGGATGTCGGCTTTGACGTATTATACGCGCTTTGGTTTCGGGGCGGAACGTTAGCGTTTGCCGCCGCCGAAATATTTCAGGAACTCGGAATCCGGGTCCACGACCATGGTCGACTTGCCGTCCGCGAAGCTGGCCTTGTAAGCTTCCAGGCTCCGGTAAAATGCGTAAAAATCAGCATCTTGGCCATAGGCGGCGGCGGAAATACGGGCCACTTCGGCATCACCTTCACCGCGTACTTTCTGGGCTTCGCGCTGGGCATCGGCCAAAATCACTTGGCTTTCGCGTTCGGCCTCGGCACGGATGCGCTCGGACTCTGCAAAACCTTCGGCTCTCAAGGCATTCGCAACTTGCTTGCGTTCGGAACGCATGCGGTCGAGAACTTGATCGCGTATTTTGGCGTCTTTCGGGAAATTGATGCGCTTGATGCGGATATCAACCACCTCGATGCCCAAGGTCGCCGCGCCGAGGTTGATTGGCTTCAGTAAGCGTTGCGCCAACTCGGTACGCTCACCGGAAACCAATTTCTGCAAAGTGAAACTGTTGATGTCGTTACGCAGGGTGTTCTTGATGATCGGCGTGAGTCGCTGGGCGGCCGCTTCTTCATTGCCGCCGCTGGTGGCGCGGTAATAAGCGGTCACATCCTTGATGCGCCATTTCACGAAGAAGTCGACTTCAACGTCTTTCTTCTCGACAGTCAGGTAACGCTCCGGATTGTCATCCAGGGTCAATAGGCGGCGGTCGAACTTGCGGACCTGCTGAACGAATGGCACTTTGAAATGCAGGCCGGGCTTCATGTCGGATCGCACCACCTTACCCAGGTTGAGGACAATGGCGGTTTGGCTTTCATTCACAATGAACATGGATGAAAGCAACAGGATGACGGCAGCAAGGCCACCGAAAATGAGAGTTGTTGGATTACGCATGATCAGGTTCCCTCCCGGCCTTGGCGGACTTCGCCACGACCCACTGAATCCGCAGGCGGTACCTGCGGCGCGACTACGGCCGGAGACGGACGTGATACGCCATCGGCGCTGACCGCGGGTGCGGCGCTACCGGGTGCCGGCAAATAGAAGATATTACCCTTGCCGGAAATGATCTTCGGATTACGGGTCATTACATCCTGCATGGTTTCAAGATAAAGGCGCTTGCGGGTGACTTCCGGTGACTTCCGGTATTCATCGGCCAGCTGGCGGAAGCGCGATGCATCACCGGTGGCCTTGGCGATACTGGCCTGACGGTAACCGTCGGCCTCGGCCTTGATTCGTGAGGCGGTACCACGGGCTTCTGGAACGATTTTGCTGGCATATGCCAGAGCAGCATTTTTGATGGAATCGCTTTGCTGCCCTGCATTGATGGCCTCATTAAACGCATCGCTCACTTCTTCAGGGAAGCGGGCATCAGGCAGAGTGAACTGCGACACTTTGATGCCGGTGCGGTACATGTCGAGCGATTTCTGCAGGTGATCCTTGGCCACGATGGACAGTTGACCACGCTCGAAAAGGGCTGCATCCATGGTGTTGTTTCCGACCACTTCACGGACTGCACTTTCGGCGGCCTGTCGCACCGTTTCCGACCCCTGCTGGCCACCGGCGGCGACAATTTCATCCCGGTAACCGAAAAGATAAAGACGCGGATCGCTGATGGTGTATTGGGCGTTGAACTTGATATCGACGATATTCTCGTCTTTGGTCAGCACGTTGACCGTTTCCTCGACAGTCTGGACCTGCGTGGCATTGACGACAGTCACCGACTCGATTGGCCACGGCAGCTTCAGGTTGGCACCCGGCGTCAGGATGCGGTCGAACTTGCCAAAACGCAGTACAACGCCACGTTCGCGTTCATCAATGAGCTGGAAGCAGTTGAAAACAATCAGTACGGCAAGACCGATTAGTACCGGCTTGATCCAGGAAGGACCGTTTCCGGAGTCGCCGATACCCAATTGGGATTTCAAACGACCGAGAAAATCATCGACCGGGTTGCCGTTACCTTTCGGTTTCCAGGGCTCCTTACCACCGCCCGGTTGGTTCCACGCCATACTGACTCCGTCCTGCTGATTTTGTATTTTATGATATGGGGGCCGTACGGGACGGCTTCAAGGGGCCGACTTATTCGGCTGCATCCGTATCCGCTTCCACTGCATCATCACCACCGGCAGATCCGATGCGTACGTTGCGGGCCGGGACGACGGTTGAGATTGCATGTTTGTAAACCATCTGGCTGACGGTGTTTCGCAGCAGGACGACGAACTGGTCGAAACTTTCGATGGTTCCCTGCAACTTGATGCCATTGACGAGGAAAATCGAAACCGGCACACGTTCGCGGCGCAGGGCGTTCAGGAAGGGATCTTGGAGGGATTGCGATTTAGTCACGGTACGGCTCCGTTCTTATTCTGGGTTATTTATTGTTGGTTTTAAGCCGGGCTCAGGAACTCCCGTACGTAGTAGTCTAGCTCATCTTTTTCAGCCTGTGGGTCAAACCACCGTGAAGATACGGAACCGCGAAACCAAGTCAGCTGGCGTTTAGCTAACTGGCGTGTCGCGGCAATGGCCTGCTCCCGGAAAGTCTTCAGATCGGACTGTCCCGAAAGATGCTGCCAGGCCTGGCGGTACCCCACCGCCCGCATCGAGGGCAGATCCGGATGCAGTCGCGGATCGGCCATCAACCCACGGACTTCTTCGAGAAATCCATCTTCCAGCATCCGGTCGAAACGAAGGGCAATCCGGCGGTGCAGCTCACCACGGTCCTTCGGCGCAAGAACGATGGACAGAAGTCGGAACGGAAACACCGGTTTTTCAGCCTGTCGCTGCCAATCGGTTCGTGATTTTCCGCTCAGCCGATGGATTTCGAGCGCACGCAGAACCCGCTGCGGATCGTTCGGATGGATTCGGGCCGCACTGTCCGGATCCAGCGCCTGCAACTGGGCATGCATCGCCTGCCAGCCTTCGGACGCCGCCTGGGCCTTGAGCTCGGCACGTACGGCGTCATCCGCCGCCGGCATCTGCGACAAGCCCTCGATCAAGGCCCGGAAATACAGACCGGTACCGCCGACCAGCAACGGCACCTTACCCCGACCCGCCAGATCCTGCAGATGCGGCATGGCTTCACGTGCGAAATCGGCCGCCGAAAAAGTTTCATGAGGATCCCGTATGTCGATCATCCGGTGTGGGGCGATTTTCAGGGTCGCGGCATCCGGCTTGGCGGCACCGATATTCAGACGCCGATAGACCAAGGCCGAATCGACACTGACGATTTCCGTCCCGAGCCTCTGGCAAAGTTCCGCCGCATAGGCGGTCTTGCCGGATGCGGTCGGCCCCATGATGGCGATGACCGGTGGGGCCTGCATGGCGGCACTCAATAGCCGGGCTCGAGCTCGGTCCGTACCGCTTCAAAGCGTTCCTGCATTGCGCGCGATGCCGGCATACCGATTCGACTGGCCACGACAATGGCGACAGAGGCCAGGATGAATCCGGGAATGATTTCATATAGGCCGAACCAGGCAAATTGCTTCCAGACCACCACGGTGACCGCTCCGGTTACCATACCCGCCAGCGCACCGGCGCGCGTCATCTTTTTCCACCCCAAGGAGAAAAGAACGACAGGGCCGAAAGCCGCACCGAAACCGGCCCAGGCGTAACTGACCAGACCGAGCACACGGCTTTCCGGGTTGCTGGCCAAAGCGATTGCAACCAAGGCCACCAGCAAAACGGCGATCCGCCCGATCCAGACCAGCTCTTGCTGGCCGGCCTGCGGTCTGAGCAGTCCTTTGTAAAAATCCTCGGTCAGGGCGCTCGAACATACCAGCAGCTGGCAGCTGAGGGTGCTCATGATCGCGGCCAGAATGGCGGAAAGCAGGATGCCGGCGATCCATGGATTGAACAGCAGTGCGGACAATACGATGAATACACGCTCACTGTTGGCGGTGACCGGCGCTGCGTGATCGGGATGTTGGGCAAAATAGGCAATACCGAAGAAACCGACCGCCATGGCGCCGAGCAGGCAAAGCACCATCCAGATCATACCAATCCGTCGGGCAGACGGAATCGATTTGACCGAATCAACTGCCATGAAACGCGCGAGGATATGCGGCTGACCGAAATATCCAAGGCCCCAGGCCATGAGGGAAACGATACCGATGACCGTCGTGCCCTTGAAGAAATCGATGTTGGACGGATCGGCCTGAGCAATCAGGGCCAGACTGGGTTCAACTCCGCCCACGCTGAGGATGACGGCGATCGGCGTCAGAATCAGCGCGAAGATCATCAGGGTCGCCTGCACGGTGTCGGTCCAGCTGACCGCCAGAAAACCGCCGATCAGGGTATATGCGATGGTGGCCCCCGCGCCAAGCCATATGGCTTCAGCATAGGAAATGCCGAATACGGATTCGAAAAGCCGTGCCCCGGCGACAATGCCTGAAGCGGAATAGACGGCGAAGAACGCCAGAATGATCACTGCTGAAATGATGCGCAGCACGCGGGACTCGTCTTCGAAGCGCTGCGTGAAATAATCCGGAAGGGTCAAGGCGTTGTTGCAGCGTTCGGTATAGACGCGCAAGGGCCCGGCGACGTATTTCCAGTTGCACCAGGCCCCAAGAACCAATCCAATGGCGATCCAGGACTCCGAGAGTCCGCTGAGGAAAAGCGCTCCCGGCAGACCCAATAACAGCCAGCCACTCATATCCGAAGCGCCAGCGGACAACGCAGTCACAAAGCTGCCCATGTTTCGGCCGCCGAGGATATAGTCATCCAGGGTTTTAACGGATCGCCAAGCGACGAACCCGATTCCCAGCATCAGGAGGATGTAAAGCGCAAAGGTAATGGTTAAAGGCGTCCAGCTCATGGCTTTGGGTTTCCCGGTCGGTTCTGGAGTAATTACTCTAGTTGCACTAAGGTAGCATCGAACATCAACAACATGGTATACGGACGATGCAAAGACTGAAAGCCCTCCGTTACGCATTGGTATTCCTGCTACCCCTGCAGCTACTGCTTGCCATGCAATGGGGAACCCGGAGCGGTATGCCCGACCTGCTGGCCTGGTGGCCGCTTCTGTTTTTTTTCGTATTCCTCCCGGCAATTGACTTCGGCATCGGTCGCGACACGGTGAATGTCCAGACCGCCCAGGAACGTGAGGTCTCGGCCGATCCTGTGTTCAAGTGGCTTTGTCTTGCGGTATTGCCGGTGCAGATCGGAACCCTGTATCTATCGATGCAGTGGTTCGTGGCAACGGATCTCGGCCCGGTCGGAGTCATCGGCTGGCTGTTGTCCCAGGGCATCATCAGCGGCGCGCTGGCGATCAATACGGCGCATGAAATGATCCACAAGAACGGCCGTCTCGAGCAATGGGCGGGTGCTCTCCTGTTGATTACCGTCGGCTACCACGGCTTCAAAATCGAGCATCTGCGCGGACATCATGTGCATGTGTCGACGCCGGAAGATCCGTCAAGCGCTCCTTACGGCATGAGCATCTGGACATTTCTGCCTCAGGCCCTCCGGCGCAATAGCGTCAATGCATGGAAACTTGAAGCCGAACGTCTCCGTAAAGCGGGACTTTCGGTTATCGGTTGGCACAATGAGATGCTGGTGATGACCGCGATTTGGCTCGCGCTTGCGTCAGCGGTATTCGCCATAGCGGGCATCGAAGGACTGCTGTTCTTCCTGGCCCAGGGCCTGCTCGCGGCCGCAACTCTGGAAGTCATCAATTATGTCGAGCATTACGGACTGGAACGCCGTAAAACCGATGCCGGCTACGAACGCACCACGCATCTGCACAGCTGGAATTCGAGCTATGCCCTGTCGAATGCAATGCTGTTCAATCTGCAGCGGCACTCCGACCATCACGCGTATCCGAAACGCCGCTACGGCATCCTGCGCCATTTCGATGACTCCCCGCAGCTGCCCGCGGGCTACCCGACCATGTTCCTGTTGGCTTTGTGCCCGCCGCTGTGGCGCCGGGTCATGGATCCGCGGGTCAGGGCACACTACGCGGCATTGGCGTCCTAGTCATCCGGCCACTGGATGGCCGGCTTGGCTTTGATCGAATGGTCTTTGCGCGTCGCGCCTTGCACCGCCGCCAGCACCGACAGAACATCCTTGGTTTCAGCCACATCATGCACACGGATGATTCCGGCACCGTTCTGCGCCGCCAACATCGCCGCTGCTGCTGAGCCTGATACCCGGGCATCAACATCACGGCCGGTAATTTGACCGATCATCGATTTGCGGGAGAGCCCCGCCAAAACGGGAACACCGAGTTCGCAGAAATATCCGAGGTTGGCCAGCAAGGCCAGATTGTGCTCCAGATGCTTGCCGAACCCGAAGCCCGGATCGATGACCAGATTCTTCTTGGAGATGCCGGCCATTTCGCAGGCGAACATCCGCTCGGTCAGGAACTGCCGGACCTGCACCAGCACATCCTCATAGTGCACGGACTGCTGCATGGTGCGCGGATCGCCGGGCATGTGCATCAGACAGACCGGAACGCCGAGTTCGGCCGCGGCCGCCAGCGCCCCCTCATGACGCAGCGCGGCCACATCATTGATGAACCCTGCACCGGCGGCAACGGCAGCACGCATAACCTCCGGCTTGGACGTATCGATGCTGATCGGAACGCTGCAGCGCGTGGAGAGCGCTTTGATGACCGGAACGACGCGATTGAGCTCTTCCTCTAGGGAGACCGGCTCTGCATTCGGTCGCGTGGATTCCCCGCCGATGTCGAGCATGTCAGCACCCTGCTCGACCAGTTTGAGTGCATGCGCCACTGCGGACTCCGTATTAGCAAGCCGGCCACCGTCGGAAAAGGAGTCCGGGGTGACATTGACGATGGCCATGATTCTCGGCACGTCCAGCCTTAGAACATGGGGCCCGCATTGCAGGTTGGGACCGGTATCGAACATGAAATGCTCCTTAGTTGAGCAATAGCATAGCGCATGAAAAAGCCGGAACACGTTCCGGCTTTTTCAGTGATGGTGGAGTGACTCAGGTCTGCGGCATCGGACCGCCGATCGGGCCGGCACTGGGTTTATCGTCTTTACTGGTCCGGCCGGACTTGGCCCAGTCCAGTGGCGGGCCCGGAATGCGACCTTCCATCACTGCATCGATTTGGCTGACGTCGATGGTTTCATAGGTCAGCAAGGCTTCGGCCATCATATGCAGCTTGTCGGTATTGTCTTTGAGAATCTGGGTCGTACGCGCATAGGCACGGTCAAGGATGATACGTACGACCTCGTCGATTTTCTTGGCGGTGTCGTCGGAAACATGCTTGGTCTGCGACACCGAACGGCCGAGAAACACTTCGCCCTCATCTTCGGCATAGGCAATCGGACCGAGCTCGTCGGACAGACCCCATTTGGTGACCATGTTGCGGGCCATTTTGGTGGCGCGCTCGATGTCGTTGGAGGCACCGGTGGTGACTTTGTCGGCACCGAAAATAAGCTCCTCGGCAACGCGGCCGCCGTAGAGTGAACACAACTGGGACTCGATCGCGACCTTGTTATAGCTGTACTTGTCGCCTTCGGGCAGGTACATAGTGACGCCGAGTGCCCGACCGCGCGGAATGATGGTCACTTTGTACACCGGATCATGCTCGGGCACCATGCGGCCGACGATGGCGTGACCGGCTTCATGGTAGGCGGTAAGTTTCTTTTCGTCTTCGCTCATCACCATCGAGCGGCGCTCGGCACCCATCAGAATCTTGTCACGGGCCTTGTCGAAGTGCTCCATGCGCACTTCCTTTGCGTTTTCGCGGGCTGCGAACAGAGCCGCCTCGTTGACCAAATTGGCCAGATCCGCACCGGAAAATCCGGGCGTGCCGCGGGCGATGGTCATCGGCTCGACATCTTCATTCAGCGGCACTTTGCGCATATGCACTTTCAGAATTTGTTCGCGGCCTCTCACGTCGGGAAGACCGACCACGACCTGACGATCGAAGCGGCCCGGGCGCAGCAGCGCCGGATCGAGCACGTCCGGACGGTTGGTGGCGGCGATGACGATGACGCCCTCGCCACCTTCGAAACCGTCCATTTCGACCAGGAGCTGGTTGAGGGTCTGCTCGCGTTCGTCGTGGCCGCCACCCAGACCGGCACCACGGTGCCTGCCGACTGCATCGATTTCGTCGATGAAGATGATGCATGGTGAATGCTTTTTGGCGGTATCGAACATGTCGCGAACGCGCGAAGCACCGACGCCGACGAACATTTCGACGAAATCGGAACCGGAAATGGAGAAGAACGGTACTTTGGCCTCACCGGCGATGGCACGGGCCAGCAAGGTCTTGCCGGTACCGGGATTGCCGACCATCAGCACGCCACGCGGAATACGGCCGCCGAGCTTCTGGAATTTGGAAGGATCACGCAGGAACTCGACCAGTTCGCCGACTTCTTCTTTGGCCTCATCGCAACCGGCGACATCGGCGAAAGTGACCTTGACCTCGTTCTCGCCCTGCATTTTGGCACGCGAACGGCCGAAGCTCATCGCGCCCTTGCCGCCGCCCTGCTGCATCTGTTTGATGAAGTAGAAAGCAATGCCGAAGAACAGGATGTATGGCAGAATGTTCAGCACGATGGCCCAGAACGGCGGACCGGCGGCCGGCTTGGCCTGCACGATTTCGACCTTGCGCTTGACCAAGACATTGACCAGATCGCGGTCATAAGGACCCCAAGTCTGGCCGACACTGCCGTCACCACGGGTGTATTTCAGTTCGGTGCGGGCGCTGGAACTGTCTTCTGAAAACTCGACCTTGCTGACGGTGCCGGTATCGACTTCATCGAGGAATTTCGAATACGCCACTTCCGGTGTGTTCTTTCCGAACTCGGGGGAAAATGCGTTCATGACCGCCATCATCAGGAAGCCGACGACGACGAATACGATGATGTTCTTGGCCAGATCGTTCATTTTGTTCCTTCAGCGCTTGCCGGTTGCCAGCGCATAAACTTCGTTAGAACGGCGCCGTGAAGCCGCCGGTTTTCGGATGGTCAGTTTCTGATAGCGTGGACGGAGGTCTTTGACATATGCATCGAAACCTTCGCCATGAAACAGCTTGATCAGAAAATCACCGCCTTTTTTCAGGTGGGCATCGGCGAAGTCGCGCGCCAGTTCGGAAAGGTACATCGCGCGCGCTAGATCGACGGTATCCACACCAGACATATTGGGGGCCATATCCGATAAAACAAGGTCCACCGGTTTTTCGCCCACTAATGCCTGTAATTGAGACAATACCGATTCTTCCCTGAAGTCGCCGTGAATGAATTCGACTCCGGCGATGGGGGGCATTTCGAGGATATCGAGGGCGATGACCCGGCCTTTGTCGCCCATGACCTTGCGGGCCATCTGTGACCAGCCGCCGGGAGCGGCGCCCAGATCGACAACGGTCATTCCCGGCTTGATCAACCGGTCGCGCTCGAGCAGCTCTTCCAACTTGTAAGCCGCACGTGAACGCAGACCCTCGGACTGGGCCTTTTTGACATAAGGGTCGGCGAAGTGCTCTTTCAGCCAACGCTGGCTGCTTTTGCTGCGGGTAGCCATAATCGTTGTGGGCGTGGGGACGGGTTCATGATAACCTTTTATCCCCCTCACCGCATTGGGCCAAAGGTCATGACCACCCCCCTCAGTAATCCGCAGAAACGCTATCTGCGCGGGCTCGCACACGACCTGAAGCCCATCATCCTGGTTGGCGCCAAGGGCCCGAGCGAAGCCCTTTTGGCCGAACTGGACGGCGCTCTGGAGCGGCATGAGTTGCTGAAAGTGAAATTTGCTGCCGATGACCGCGACACACGTGACGCCTGGATCGCGCATCTGGTCGAACAGTCGAAGGCGGACCTGGTCGCCCGCATTGGCAATATCGTGGTACTGTTCCGCCGCAGCAAAGACAAGCCCTTGATTATCCTTCCCAAGGCCTGATGCAGATTTCACTGGAAAACCCGGATTATCGTTATATCTGCCGGGGCGTCAGTGCCTCGGGAGTTCGGGTGAATGACCGGGAAATCAGCACCAGTTTTCTACTGGGGCCGAACGTGCTGGTTGAAAACTGGCCATTGACCGATATTGGAACGCCTGCCCCCGAGGCCTGGGAGGCCGTTTTGGCGCTGAAACCATCGCTGTTCATTCTCGGCACCGGGGACAGCCAGATTTTCCCCGAACCGAAGCATCTGGCCTTCTTTCTGCAGCGCGGCATCGGCTTTGAAGTGATGAACAATGCTGCTGCGGCAAGGACCTTCAACATCCTGGCCCAAGAGGGCCGCAATGTCGTGGCGGGTTTCATCCTTCCGGGCTGATTGGTGCCGAGCCTCAGACCGTCATTGTTTCGGCATACGCAGGAATCACTGCATCCACATCGAAACGCATTTTCAGCGACAACGCGCAGGCTTTACGGGCATCGTCCTCACCGTGGACCAGGGCGATGCGGGGGTGTTCTGAAAAAGCACCGTACCAGTCCAGCAGGCCGGCCTGGTCGGTATGCGCCGACAGACCGCCGATGGTATGACGGTGCGCTTTGATTTTGATGTCATCACCGAACAGCTTGATCGAATCGATGCCGTCGACCAGAAGCCTGCCGAGAGTGCCGACCGACTGGTAACCGACAAACAGAATATGGTTCTTGGCACTGCCCAGATTGTGGCGCAGGTGATGTCGGATACGGCCGCCGTTGCACATGCCGGAGCCGGCGATGATGATGCAGCCACCGTTGTGCTCGTTGATGGCTTTGGAGTCTTCGACATCGGCGGTGTATTTCAGGTTGGGCAGCCGGAACGGATGCTGCTTGCCATGGAACATGGCCTTGGCATCGTCGTCGAACAATTCATCGTGGCGGTCATAGATATCAATGACTTTCGATGCCATCGGACTGTCCATGAACATGCGCCAGCGGCCGAGCTTCCAGTCCTCAAAGTGTTTTGCGAACCAGTACAGAAGCTCCTGGCTGCGCCCGACAGCGAAGGCCGGAATCAGGATGTTTCCGCCGGCCTTCCAGGCGGACTCGAAAATCTCACCCAGTTCCTGTACCGTAGCAGCACGCTCTCGATGCAGACGACCGCCATAGGTGGACTCCATCAGCACCAGATCGGCCTGCTGGAAGGGGTCTGGATCGCAAAGGATAGGCGTATTCAGTGGCCCGACATCGCCGGAGAACACCAAGGTGCGGGTTTCACCGCCCTCTACCGCCTGAATCCGGACACTGGCCGAACCGAGGATATGCCCGGCATCCTGAAGGGTGACCGTTACGCCCGGAAAGAGCGTTTCCGGCTTGCGGTAATCGAGTCTTTCCAGCTGGCGAACCACTTGGCCGACATCGTGACGGGTAAACAATGGCTTGTGGTGGTTATGACCGTCTTTACGGAACCGGTTGCGGCGCTCGGCATCCATCACGGCGAGCGACGCAGCATCCTCAAGCATTACCGGCAGCAGATCGGCTGTGGCGCGGTGGGTATAGATGGGGCCGTGATAGCCGAACTGTGACAGCACCGGCAGCCGGCCGCAGTGATCAATATGGGCATGGCTGAGAATGACGGCATCAATGGTCTTGACGTCGAAGTCGAAGGGTAATGCATTTTTGGCCTCTTCAATTTTACTGCCCTGGATCATGCCGCAATCGAGCAATATCCGCTTGCCAGCGGCCTCCACCAGATGACAGGATCCGGTAACAGCGCCGGCAGCGCCAAATACAGTGACCTTCATGTTCCACTCCTTGCTTGCATGCAATCCATACTAACAAAAAAGCCGGCTTGCGCCGGCTTTGGTTTATTTGCGGGATTCTTTGATTTCACGGAGCACATTCGGAGCCGGGAAAGCCTTGTCGATGATCCACAGCATGTAACGGGAGTCCACCGAAATCATCCGGTTGAGACTACCGTCATAGACCCAGTTGGAACTGACCGATTCCCAATTGCCATCAAACGCCAGACCGACCAGTTCGCCCTTGCCATTCATGACCGGCGATCCGGAGTTGCCGCCGGTGATGTCGAGGTTCGACAGGAAATTAACCGGCAAGGTACCGAGCTTGCTGTCAGCATAGCTCCCGTAATCCTTGGCAGCAACCAGATCCAGCACGCGCTTGGGTGCATTGAACGGTTCGTCCTTGCCCGCTTTTGCCGCCATGCCTTCAGCGGTGGTGAACGGCACATAGACCGCACCATCCTGAGGCTTGTAACCGGTGACATTGCCGTAGGTCAGACGCAGACTGCTGTTGGCATCCGGGTAGACCGCTTCGCCACGGCTGCGCTTGTAATCAATGACCGCCTGCAGATAGACCGGACGGTACTTGGCGTATTCGCCGCTGCGTGACTTGCCAGTATTTTCCACAGCCAACAGGCTGGGATACAGGGCGACCGCCAGTTTCACGATGCTGTCGTTGCTGGCTTCGAAATCGCTTTTACCGGCCTTCAGCCATTTTTCGCGCTCAACCAATTCGCCATAGCGCGTACCCGCGTATAGCGTATTCACCGTACGATCAACGGCAGCCTGATCATTGCCGCCCAGCCAGGCGTCCAAGGCCGGATTGCGCGAGCCCGCCGGAAGCTGGATGTACTGGCCAAGCCAGAAGGACATCAGCTGTTTTTCCATCGCCGGATGGTAGCGGTTCTGCAGTTCACGCACGCCGCCCTCAATGCGGGCGCGGTCGCGTTCCTGATAGCCCGGAGTGCGTTCGGCATTCGGCTTGGTGTTTTCCACCGCGAGCCGGTAGAGGCCGCGGGCATTGCCCAGCAGGCCCAGATTGGCAATCGATCCGACAACGGTATCCCGTTCCTGCGTCGCACGGTCCTGCATGTGAAGCGCCACAAGTTTGGCATGGGCATCGCGCGCGGCTTTACCTTTGGCGCCCTGCTTGTCGAGCCAATCCATTACGGCTTTTTCATCAGCGCGCTTGATGGCGGCGGCCCCGCTTTTGCGGAAGCCGAGCAGCTGGCCGTCATAGTTCTTCAGGGTATTTTCCCAGCCACGCACGGTATTGGCGTATTTGATTTCGATGTCCTTGTCGGTCTTTCCCGCGGCGTGCACAAGATCACGGACATTCTTCAAGTTCCGGCTGATGTAAGGGTAGGACCAGTTCTCGGTATTCTCGAATTCGGCCGCAAGTGCGTAGCGGTTGGTGCGGCCCGGATACCCTGCAACCATGACGAAATCGCCCTCGCGCAACGGATCGGCCGCCACGCGCAGCCAGTGCTTGTTGCGGTAGGGAATATTGTCTTTCGCGAATGCCGCCGGCTTGCCGTCCTTGCCGACGTAGGCGCGGATCAGGGTGAAATCACCGGTATGGCGCGGCCACATCCAGTTGTCGACTTCGCCGCCGTAATTGCCGATGCTGCCCGGAGGCGCATACACCAGACGCACATCGCGGATTTCAATCTGTTTGAACAGACGGTACTGCACCCCGCCGAAAAAGCTGGACACCGTGCAACGGTAACCGGCCTCGGCTTCGCACTCGGCCACAATGGCCTTGCTGGTGTTTTCCAGCGCCGCTTGGCGTTGCAGACCATCCATGCCTTCATTGACGGCGGCGTTCATGCGCGTGCTGACGTCGGTGATGGAATCCATGACGAAGATCCGGGAGTTCGGACCGGCATTGACTTCATCGGCATTCGTTTTGGCAATGAAGCCGTTACTGAGCAGATCATTCTGCGGAGTCGAATTCAGCTGGATACCGCCGTAGGCACAATGGTGGTTGGTGGCGACCAGACCATTCGGGGAAATGAAGGAGGCGGTACATCCGCCCAGACTGACCACGGCGCCCATCGGCTGCCCAGTCAAATCAGCGAACTCCGACGGGCTAAGGACCAATCCGGCTTTTTTCAACGGCCCGGCAATTTCGCCCAGTTGCTGCGGGACCCACATGCCCTCGTCAGCCTGAACGGATACCCCAGCCAACAGCATCAATGACAACAGTTTGATTCGCATACAACAGAACCTCTTTTCGGATTAAAACCCAATTATCCAACAAATCCGCATCAAGAGGGCGTCAATCGGCGAGCCGGGGCGTATAATGTGCGCCTTGAACCGGGAGCACCTTATGTCCGCCATGATGAAAGCCTTAGTCAAACGCCACGCCGAGAAAGGAATCTGGATGGAGCAGGTGCCCGTCCCAGAGGCCGGCCCCAACGAAGTCCTGATCAAGCTCGAAAAGACCGCCATCTGCGGTACCGATCTGCATATTTACAAATGGGACGAATGGAGCCAGCGCACCATCAAACCCGGCTTGGTCATCGGTCATGAATTCGTTGGGCGTATCGCGGCCATCGGTCCGGGTGTCACCGGCTATCAGCTCGGCGACCGGGTCTCGGCCGAGGGGCATATCGTCTGCGGCCATTGCCGCAATTGCCGGGCCGGCCGACAGCACCTGTGTCCGAACACCGTCGGCATCGGGGTCAACCGCAACGGCGCCTTCGCCGAATACATCGTGATGCCCGCTTCCAATCTCTGGCCGATTCCCGATCAGATTCCGAGCGAACTGGCCGCATTTTTCGATCCCTACGGCAATGCCGCACACTGCGCGTTGGAATTCGACGTGATCGGTGAAGATGTCCTGATTACCGGCGCCGGTCCGATCGGCATCATCGCTGCCGGCATCTGCAAACACATCGGTGCGCGCAATGTGGTGGTGACCGATGTCAATGATTACCGCTTGAAGCTCGCTGCGGACATGGGGGCAACCCGCGTCGTCAACGTTTCAAAGCAAAGCCTAAAGGACGTGATGGCCGAGCTGCACATGGAAGGTTTCGATGTCGGCCTTGAAATGAGCGGCGTACCGCAGGCCTTCAATGACATGCTCGACTGCATGTACCACGGCGGCAAGGTCGCCCTACTCGGCATTCTGCCCAAAGGCGCCGGCGTTGACTGGGACCGCATCATCTTCAAGGGTCTGACGGTGCAAGGTATTTACGGTCGCCGAATGTACGAAACCTGGTACAAGATGACCCAAATGGTATTGACCGGCTTTCCGCTGCAAAAGGTGCTGACCCACCAAGTCCACATTGACGACTTCCAGAAAGGCTTCGACTTGATGGAAGCCGGCGTCTGCGGCAAGGTCGTCTGCAGCTGGTAAGTGCTCGAAGCTAAAAAATCAGGATAAAAAAAGGGCGCCGGAGCGCCCCTTTTCATTTGCATCGGCTGAATTATTAACCGCCGATCTTGACGCTCAGCACGACAGAGTCGGAAGCGTTGAAGTTCAGGTTGGTGTCGTAGTAGTTCAGACCGAATTCCAGCGCGCCGAAGCTCTTGCTGACGCCGACGTTCCAGTCATTGTAGTCGCCAGCATCGGCGAAGGTACGGCCGAAACCGGCGTTCAGACTGTAATCGTTACCCAGATCCCAGTTGTTGCCGAGGTTCACATAGGTCACGTTTTCGCCGGTGTTGCTGTAGTCGTTGGTATAACCGACGGTCAGGGTGGCGACATCGTTCATGGCGAACTTGGTGATCAGTTCGTTGTAATCGATGTTGCCGTAGGTGGATTCCGCACCGTGGTAGGTGTAGCGGGTCAGCATGACATCGAGGTTGAACTTGTCACCCAGATCGGTGTTGTAACCGACATAGGCATCCAGTTCGATGGACGGACCGTCAGCTGCTTGGAAGTCGACGTTCGAACCCCAGGCGCCGGCGTAGAAGCCGCTGTCACCGAAGGCATAGTCGAGACCGCCCTGGAAGGCGACGTCACGGTTGGATTGGGAAACGCCGCGGAACACGTAATCGGAAACGATGCCGGCATTCCAGCTCAAGTTGGATTCTTCGGCTTCTTGGGCGAAGGAAACAGCCGGAGCTGCGAGCAGAGCGGCCAGAATGGCGGCTTTCAGATTCTTTTGCATTGAGATATCTCCAATGGTTTAGTTTAACAACAAGGCGGAATATGCCCCCTGCATACCAGTTTTAAACCAGTTAGCTGGCAACGATGTTAACGTATTTTTAGCAATCTGGGTAGCATGTTGTTGTTTATTCAACACTATTTAAGTTCCATTCAGAATTCAACATCACTTCAATGTCGGCAAATATAAATAATATAAATATATATTTCAATATGTTATGGAATTAGAGGGCCATTCGGCTGTAAAATAGGGCTTTCTTTAATGAGCGTCCACCATGAACAAAAGCGCCCTGGAATTCTATCAATCCGAGCTGGACAGCATTGAAAAACAGGGGCTGCTGAAGCGGGAACGCATCATCACCAGCGCCCAGTCCGCCGAAATCCAGCTGGAAGATGGCCGGACCGTGCTGAATTTCTGTGCCAACAACTACCTCGGATTGGCCGATAACCCCGACATCATCCAATCGGCCAAGGAGGCCCTCGACACGCATGGTTTCGGCATGGCCTCGGTCCGCTTCATCTGCGGGACCCAGGATCTGCACAAAACGCTTGAAGCCCGGATTGCGGCATTCTTCGGAACCGAGGACGCCATTTTGTACGCAGCCTGTTTCGACGCCAACGGCGGTCTTTACGAACCCTTGCTTGGCGAAAACGATGCCGTGATTTCCGACGCCCTGAACCATGCTTCAATCATCGACGGTGTCCGCCTCTGCAAGGCCAAACGCTTCCGTTATGACAACTGCGACATGGCCGGCCTGGAGGCCCAGCTTCAGGCCGCCGATGCCGCCGGTTGCCAGATCAAACTGATTACCAGCGATGGCGTGTTCTCGATGGACGGTTCGATTGCGCCGCTTGCCGAACTGACCGCACTCGCGGAGAAATACAACGCCCTGGTGCACATCGATGAATGCCATGCCACCGGCTTTCTGGGTGCCAGCGGGCGCGGTTCGGCTGAAGTACACGGGGTCATGGACAAAATCGACATCTTCACCGGCACGCTGGGCAAATCGCTCGGTGGCGCACTGGGTGGCTTCACCACCGGGCCGAAAGCGGTCATTGAACTGCTGCGCCAGCGCTCGCGGCCCTACCTTTTTTCAAATTCGCTGCCGCCGCCGGTGGTTGCCGCCGGCATCCGGGTTTTCGACATGCTGGCCGGTGCCGATGATCTGCGTCGGAAGCTCGAGGACAATACCCGAATCTTCCGTGAACAGATGACTCTCGCGGGCTTCACCATCAAACCCGGCACCCATCCGATTGTGCCGGTCATGCTGTTCGATGCGGTTCTGGCACAGGAATTCGCCCGACGTCTGCTCGATGAAGGCATTTACGCGGTCGGCTTCTTTTTTCCGGTGGTAGCCCAGGGACAGGCACGTATTCGCACGCAGATGAGTGCCGCGCATAGCCGTGAACACCTCGAGCGTGCGGTCGCCGCCTTCACGAAAGTCGGTCGCGAGCTAGGCGTGATTCAATAAAGTCAAATCATCCTCGGTCAGTTTTCGCCATTGCCCTTTCGGCAAACTGCCGAGCGGAAGCGCGCCGATGGCGGTTCGAATCAGGCGCAGCACACCGATGTCGAAGCCCTCGAGCAGCCGGCGTATCTGCCGGTTGCGCCCCTCATCAAGGACGATTTCCAGCCAGGCATTCTTTTGACCCTGACGAAGCAACTCAATGCGCTTGGCCGCGAGGAATCCGACTTCGGTCTGCACACCCGCTCTAAGACGTTTCAGCAGGCCCTGATCAGGAACGCAATCAATCTGGACATGATAGGTTTTATCCGGACCGGATTCCGGACTGGTAATGCCGGCAGCCCAGGCCGGATCATTGCAGAACAACAGCAGGCCTTCACTGGCTTTATCCAGTCTGCCGACCGGTGAGAGCCAAGGCATGTCTTCAGGCAAATAGTCGTAGACCGTGGCCCGCTGCTTTTCGTCCGAACGCG
Organism: Arenimonas sp.; assembly: GCF_044353605.1. Taxonomy (GTDB): domain Bacteria; phylum Pseudomonadota; class Gammaproteobacteria; order Xanthomonadales; family Xanthomonadaceae; genus Arenimonas. The sequence continues at coordinate 63,790 of NZ_JBILBO010000003.1, forward strand.
TGGTCAACAGACCGCGGGGCTTGTTCAGCATGATGGCCATGAATTGGCGGGTTTCAGCATGCCCTGCTCCGGTTTCAATGCGATCAAGACCCATGCGCACCGGATATTCTGGGTCACGGATGATTTTACCGTTAACCCGCACCATTCCGCCCATGATCTGCCGTGCAGCCTCGGTTCGGGAGGCCAGGCCCATTTTTGAAATTGCTCTTGCCAGGCCATGGCGTTTACTGGAAGCGGAAGCGGTAGTCATGCGTGTAGAATAAGTTAATCGAAAGGAGCACGCCATGGCAGAACACACCGCTGAAATCCACTGGACTGCAAAACCGCATGCCGACCAGCCCGACACCTTTTCCCGCGACCATACCGTTCGGCTGGAAAACGGCCATGAACTATTGAATTCTTCGGCGCCCGCCTATTTCGGAAACCCGTCCGCCTCGAATCCGGAAACCCTGCTGCTGGCGGCGCTGGCGTCCTGTCATATGCTGACCTTCCTGGCGATTGTCAGCAAGCGTGGATTCAGCGTGGCGGAGTATTCCGACCGTGCGGCGGGCACTCTGGGCAAGAATGCCGAAGGACGCATGGCCATCACCCATTGCACTCTGAGTCCGCAGATTACTTTTTCTGGCGAAAATCAACCCAGTGCCGAGGAATTGCAGCGATTCCATGACAGCGCACACCGAAACTGCTTCATCGCCAACAGCCTCAGTTGTACCGTCGATATCATCGCCTGACCCTTCACGGCGGTATCACCGCACCAACGCGAAAATGCCACAATGATACCCAAATCGTCCCGCACCGCATCCATCATTGCCTGGTTCGACAGTGATGCCGTCGATGGCTCAGCCGCCAAGGGTATTGCCTGGCTCCGCGTTATTCCCTTCATCGCGCTGCATATCGCCTGCTTTGCTGTGTTTTGGGTCGGTTACTCCCACACTGCACTGATTGCGATGCTTCTGGCCTACGCCGTCCGCATGTTCGCCATTACCGGCTTCTATCACCGCTATTTTTCCCATAAAACCTTCAAAACACATGCCTGGATGGAAGCCCTGTTCGCCTTCATCGGCGCCAGCAGCGCGCAGCGTGGTGCGCTGTGGTGGGCTGCCCACCACCGCAAGCACCATCGCCATTCCGATACCGAACATGATCTGCACAGCCCGCGCCACGGGTTCTGGCAAAGCCACATGCTCTGGTTCCTCAACCACCATGCATTCACAACCGACTATTCGGTGATACAGGACTTTGCCAAACGCCCCATACTGCGCTGGCTCAACCGGTTCGATATGCTTGCCCCGTTCGTACTCGCCATCTTCATGTACGGAACCGGCGCCCTGCTCGAGCATATCGCGCCGCAACTGGGCACCTCCGGCCCACAGCTGCTGGTCTGGGGCTTCGTGGTGTCGACTGTGCTGTTGTTCCATGTCACGGTCAGCATCAACTCGGTAGCCCATGTCTGGGGGCGCCGACGCTATCAAACCGGAGATGACAGCCGAAACAATGCCCTGCTGGCTTTACTTACTTTCGGCGAGGGCTGGCACAACAACCACCACCACTACCCGAACAGCGCCCGTCAGGGCTTTTTCTGGTGGGAATTCGACCTGACCTACCTGACACTGCGCAGCATGCAGGTGCTGGGCCTGACCTGGGACCTCAAACCCGTTCCGGTCCACGTCAAACGGCAATCGGCATGAAAATCGCGGTCATCGGCAGTGGCATCGCGGGCATCAGTGCCGCCTGGGCCTTGTGCAGGCAGCATGAAGTCGTGTTGTTTGAAAAGGAAAATCGCTTGGGTGGGCATACCCACACCCATGACATCGCCATGGATGGAAAAAATTACCGCATCGACTCGGGCTTCATCGTCCACAACCCGGAAAACTATCCGCTGTTCAGCGCCTTCCTGAAAGAGCTGGGTGTGCCGACCAAAACCACCGAGATGAGTTTCGCCGTCCATAACCGTGTGCTCGGCATGTTCTATAATGCGCACGATCTGGGCGGCCTGTTCTGCCAGAGGCGCAATCTAGTGTCACCCGCTTTCTGGCGCATGCTGAGTGAAATCCGCCGCTTTTATGCGGAATGCCCTGCCCTGCTGGCCTCTGATGAGGACGGCCCCGCGCTGGGTGACTATCTCCATGCCAACGGATACAGCACCTTTTTCATCGAAAACCACCTGATTCCCATGGCCAGCGCGCTGTGGTCCTCGCCGAGCCAGCGCATCCTGGACTTTCCTGCAAAGTATCTGGTGGCATTCATGGCCAACCACCATATGCTGCAGATCACTGACCGGCCGCTTTGGCGGGTACTTGAGAACGGATCCAGCAGTTACATTGAAAAGATTTCCAGAGTATGGCCGGTCACGGTACGTCTGGATTCACCGGTTCGACGGGTGCTTCGCAGCGATGACGCCGTTGCCGTTACCACCGATCACGCTACCGAGCATTTCGACCAGGTCGTGTTCGCCAGTCACAGCGACCAAACCCTGATGATGCTGGCCGATGCCGACACCCGTGAGCGCGAGATTCTCGGCGCCATCCGCTATCAAGCCAACGAAACCATACTGCACTGCGATGCTTCGGTTTTGCCACCGGACCGGCGCGCGTGGGCAGCATGGAATGCCGATATCCCCAGCAATCCGGATGCACCGTGCACGGTGAGTTACTGCATGAACATTCTGCAGGGAATTGAAAGCCCCGAGCCGTTCATCGTCAGCCTGAATCAACGCAACCAGATTGACCCCGCCAAGATCCTAGCGGTCATGCAATACCACCACCCGGTCTATGACCATGCTATGGTCCGTGCGCAATTCCGGCAAAATGAAATCCAGGGCAAACGCCGGAGTTGGTTCTGCGGTGCCTACTGGGGCTTCGGATTCCATGAAGACGGATTCCGTAGCGGCCATGAGGTTGCCGAAGGCATTCTCGCCTTATGATCCAGGTGCAGACCGATGCGATTTACGTCGGACATATCGGTCACCGCCGTTTCACTCTGAAACCGCATGCCTTCCGTTACCGCATTTTCCAGCTGTATCTCGACATCAGCCGCATCGAACAGACGCTGAAGCCTTTCTGGTTCTGCTCGATCGGACGCTTCAACTGGCTCGGCTACCGGCGCTCGGATTATTTCGGGGACACGTCCCTGCCACTGGATACCGCCGTACGCCGGCATGTGCAGAGCGAAACGGGAACCACGCACGAGGGGCCGATCTTTCTGCTCAGCCATCTGCGGGTTTTTGGCTTTGTCATCAATCCCGTCAGCTTCTACTATGGCTACGCTCCGGATGGATTTACGCTGCGCTGGATTCTGGCGGAAATCACCAATACCCCCTGGGGCGAACGCTACAGCTATTTTCTGCCAATGGATTCTGCCGGCGGCAAGGATGGTGCAGGCTGCTGGCATTTCCCGAAACGTTTTCATGTCTCGCCGTTCCTGCCGATGGCTCTTGACTACGATTGGCGATTCAGCCGGCCGGATGATCGTCTGGCTGTTTACATGCGGGTCGAGCAGGCCGGAGAAAAGCAATTTGACGCGACCTTGACCCTGCAACGGCGACAATTGACTGTAGCAAACCTGCTACGCCAGCTCCTGCTGCAACCCTGGATGAGCGCCACGGTGGCGTTCGGCATTTACTGGAATGCGCTGCGGCTCTGGCTGAAGCGGGTTCCCTTCCATTCCCATCCCAAGGCCGACCATGATCCGAACTGACTCCGACACCATAACCAGCGGGCACCGACTGACCGGTATCGATGCCGTGGTGCGCAACCAGGTTCTGGGAAAACTCAGCAATCTCCAGCATGGCCATCTGAAGGTTTGTGAGAGTGGCGTGTGCCGGATATACGGTGACGAGGGCCTACCCGGATTCGGCACACTGACCGTCAAGGATGGTCGTTTTTACAGCAAACTCGCTTTTGGGGGGTCAGTCGGATCAGCCGAATCCTACATGGACGGCGACTGGCAGACGGATGACCTGGTCGGGCTGATGCGTCTCCTGATTCGTAACCGAAACCTGTTGGATGCCATGGAGGGCGGTGGCGCACGTTTCGCCGGATGGCTGATGAAAGCCGCGCATGCGCTGCGGCGCAATACCCGCAGTGGCAGCCGTAAAAACATCGCAGCCCACTATGACCTCGGCAATGCACTGTTCGAACTTTTTCTTGATCCGAGCCTGATGTATTCTTCGGCCGTATTCGATCAAGAGGGTATGACGCTCGAGCAGGCATCCCAGCGTAAACTGCAGTTGATCTGCGAGAAACTGGAACTGCGCGCCGATGACCATCTGATTGAAATCGGCACCGGCTGGGGCGGCATGGCCATTTATGCCGCCAAGCACACCGGATGCCGAGCCACCACCACCACGATCTCACAGGAGCAATATGACCTGGCGAAGGCGCGAGTCGAGGCAGAAGGCCTTCAGGACCGCATCACCCTCCTGTTCGAGGATTACCGCGACCTCGATGGCCAATTCGACAAGCTCGTTTCAATCGAAATGATCGAAGCCATCGGTCATCAGTTCCAGGACACCTATTTCGCCAAATGCGCCAGTCTGCTGAAGCCTGGGGGCAAGGCACTGATTCAGGCCATTACCATCGAAGACCATCGCTACCAACAAGCGCTGGATAGTGTTGATTTCATCAAGCGCTATATCTTCCCCGGAAGCTACATCCCCTGCGTGAGCGCCATGGTCTCGTCCGCGGCCCAAGCTGGAAAACTGCGCCTTCTCGACCTCCAGGACATCGGTGACAGCTACGCCAAGACCATCCACGCCTGGCGTGAGCGTTTCCTGTCCCGGGAGTCAGATGTATTGGCGCTCGGTTATGATCGGCGATTTCTGCGCATGTGGGATTTCTATCTGGCCTACTGCGAGGCAGGCTTCCTGGAGCAATCCATCAGTGACGTGCATCTGCTCTTAGGCAAGGAACGGTATCCCGCATGAACACTATCAAGCTACCGCCCTGGACCTGGACCGTACTGAATGTCATCGGCTTCCAGGCGGTCTGGCTGGTCAGCGTCATCAGCGCCGGGCGCGGGGTCTGGTGGCCCGGCCTGGTCGTCGCGGCAGTATTTGCCGTACTTACGCTCGCATTCACTCCGGAACGCCACCGGGATCTGCGTACCTTGTGCATCGCACTGCCTGTGGGCTTCGCCATGGACAGCATTCTCGTGCAATCGCAGTGCCTGCAGTTCGCCAGCCCCTACCCAATCCCCGGTCTGGCGCCGATTTGGATCATGGCGCTCTGGCTGGGCTTCGCGCTGACCCTAAACCACTCGTTGCGTAGCATCTACGCGAAAGCACTGCCCACCTTCCTGTTCGGTCTACTGGGTGGTCCTGTCGCCTATGGCATCGCATCAATGCGATTCGAAGCGATGTCGATCCAGGGAGGAACCCTGCAATGTGCGATCTGGGTCGGTCTGGTCTGGGGCTTCGGCCTGAGCGCGATTCGCTGGATTGATTTGCGCAGCTCACTCTTCACAAAAGGACAGACCGCATGAGCTTACTTTTGACCATTTCCATCATTTTCGGATTCAGTGCTGCAGCTATGGCTCTGGTCTGGATGCTTGCCCTGAAAATCCGAAATATCGGCATCGTGGATGTCGCATGGGCAGGCCTGATGGCACTCGCAGGTATTTTTTGCGCCCTTGTAGCGGAAGGTTCAGTCATGGCCCGACTTTCGGTAGGCCTGTTTTCCGGATTGTGGGGACTGCGTTTATTCCTTTCGCTGTATGTGCGCGTGCGCCATGAACCCGAAGATGGTCGCTATCAGGCCTTGCGTGCAGCCTGGAATGGCAGTCCGGCGAAACTGTTCGTGTTCTTCCAAGGCCAGGCAGTCATCGTGGCTTTGTTCAGCCTTCCGTTCATTGCCGCCGCCAACAATCCAAACGTGAGTCTCGACTTCTGGTTTCTCGCTGCCGTTGCTGTCTTTGTAATCAGCGTTGCCGGAGAGTCGCTGGCTGACCGGCAACTGGCGGCATTCCGGGGCAATGCCGCCAACCGCGGGAAAACCTGCCGGAGTGGAATGTGGGCATGGTCGCGGCATCCAAATTATTTTTTCGAATGGCTGCACTGGTTCGCCTACCTGTTTCTCGCCATCGGTAGTCCGCAGTTCTGGCTGAGCCTGATCGGACCGGTGGTCATGCTGGCCTTCCTGTACCGCGTCAGCGGCATCCCGTGGACCGAAGCCCAGGCGTTGCGCTCCCGCGGCGATGACTACCGGCGTTACCAGAACGAGGTCAGCGCTTTCTTTCCCCTGCCCCCGAAGCCATCCAAAAACGGAGCCTTATGAGCCTTATCGATTTCGCCGAACGCGGTCTGTTGCCGGATGCGCTCATCCGACATGGCATCCGACAACTCTGCCGTCAACGACTGCAGGACGAAGGACTTGCCGATGCCGGAAGCGCGGATGCGCGATTCAACCAACTGATTGCCGAACTGAAATCCAGTCCGATTGCCATCGAGACCCAGGCGGCCAACGAACAGCACTACGAACTTCCGACGGAGTTTTTCCAGCTTTGTCTGGGTAAACGCCTGAAGTATTCATCGGCATTTTATCCCGAGGGCAATGAGTCGCTCGATGCCGCCGAGGAGCAAATGCTGCGGATGTACGGCGAACGCGCGGAATTGGCCGATGGTCAGGACATCCTGGAGCTCGGTTGCGGCTGGGGTTCGCTGACGCTGTGGATGGCGGAACAATATCCGAATGCACGCATTACCGCCGTCTCGAATTCGGCCACGCAGCGGGCCCATATCGAGGAGCGTTGTGTGGAACGCGGATTTAGCAATGTCACCGTGCTGACACGCGACGTCAACGTGCTGGATTTCGAAAGCGACCGGTTCGACCGTTGCGTTTCGGTGGAGATGTTCGAGCACATGCGCAACTACCGCAGTCTATTGAACGGCATCAGCCGCTGGCTGAAACCGGACGGCAAACTGTTCGTACACATCTTCGTGCACCGCTACCTGATGTATCCGTTCGAGACCGGCGGCGATGACAACTGGATGGGCCGCTACTTCTTCACCGGGGGCCTGATGCCCTCGGCAGATACCCTGCTGCATTTTTCCGAGGATCTGTCCGTCGAACAGCGTTGGCTGGTTCCGGGCCGCCACTATGCCCGCACCAGCAATCAATGGCTGGAAAACCAGGACCGCAACCGCGCACGTATTCTGGAAATCCTTACTGAAACCTACGGCGCACAAAACGCTGCAGTCTGGTCTCAGCGCTGGCGCATGTTCTGGATGGCCTGCGCCGAACTGTTCGCTTACAACGACGGCAACGAGTGGATGGTGGCGCACTACCGCTTCACCAATAAAAAACCCGGCTGAGCCGGGTTTTTCATCTTCATCGTCGGTCGTTTCAGCCGCCATCTTTTTTGGCATTAGCCGGCGGCGCTTCCACCGGTTTGGCTGGAACAATCCGGATGCCCTGTGCTTTCATCCAGGCATCGAAATCCTCCGGCGTCATTTTCTTGCCGTCCTGGGTCATGTTGAAACGCACCTCTTTCGGCTTCGGTGCTTCTTCCGCAGCCGGCGTTTCCACAACCGCAGGCTTCGGTGCCACCGACTTCTTCTCATTGGAACGTTTAGCCTCTTGCTTTGCAGCGGTCGATGCAGCAGCCGGCTTGGGCGTGGTTACCGTATTGGCTTTCTTGGCAACAACGTCCGTTTTTTTTGCCGCCGCTTTGGTGGCGGCCTTGGTTGCGCGCTGCTCTTCGATTTTCGCAAGAGCCGCCTTTTCCTGGGCCGCCGCTGCATTCAAATCGAGAGGTACAAGCATGGACAGGTCTTTCGCAGCATCGGGAACCGATTTACCGGCAACGAATGCTTGGTTAATCTGAATTGTCGACCATGGTTCAGCAGTTACTTTTAACGGGTTTTTGTCCAACACCATGAAATCGGCGGATTGTCCGACCTGCAAGCCGACAGGCCGGTTATCCGGATTCTGTATGCCGCTTTTCAGTGTTTTATAAGCATCACGGGAATAGCTCTGTTTGGCGACTGCGCTGGCCAACACGCGCTGCAGTGACGATTCGACCAGGATGACGGATGTTTCCTTAAACGCCATATCGAGATCCGCTTCCGTCAGCGTGACAATGGCCGGATCATAGCCCGTGCAGAACAGTCCCGACCCAGACGCAACGCGCTCGACCGTTGCGGCTTTCAGGGCAGCGATCAGATCTTCCTTGGTCTTGAAGTTCGGTTCTTGCCAGCAGTTCGGAATGTTTGAGACTCCTTGCAAGGCCAGGTCCTGCTGTACGCCGGTGACGATGGCAGGAATCAGGGTAGCGCCTGCCAGGTCGACTTGAAGGGTTGCCTTGCCGATCAATTTATCGGCTTCGGCCTTGGTGCCGACGAAGCTGATTTTGCCGTCCTTGACCGCCAGCGCTTCCACATAGGTGGGCTGCTCACCGGCCGTGGTCAGGATATCGCCCCCGGAATAAACCGAATCGGCGGCGTTTTCAGGTTCACGCGCACAACCCGAAAGCACCGCGACGGCAAGCAACACCGGTAGACGGAGTTTATTCAGGGCATTGAGACTTGGAATGGACATGATCGTTTCCTTGCGTCGACAAGATTCGGGAGGCCTGTAACAGCCGGTACCCAACAATATACCGAGTCGGTCGCGTGTAGACAATAAAAAAGCCCGGCCGAAGCCGGGCTTTTTCGTGACGCTTTGAACCGCTTAGTTCTGAACGTTCAGTTCGGTACGGCGGTTGGTTTCGCTCTTACAAGCCGGCGAGGTTTGCTCGGTGGCTTCCAGCGGACGGCTTTCGCCATAACCGTTCGGACCCGCCAGACGGCCGGCATCGATGCCTTTGCTGGTCAGGTAGTCATACACGGTTTGCGAACGGCGCTGCGACAGGCCTTGGTTGTAGGTGTCTTTGCCGCAAAGGTCGGTGTGACCGGCGACTTCAACACGCAATTCCGGGTACTTGGCCAGCACGGCAACGGCTTCATCAAGAATCGCGACCGCATCAGGACGCAGGGTGGCTTTATCGAAGTCGAAGTTCACGCCTTTCAGGTCGATGCTCAGCTTGACCGGGCAACCGTCGGCGCCGATAGTCTGGCCAGCTTCCGAGTTCGGGCACTTGTCGTTGCAATCGTTGACGCCGTCATTGTCACCGTCAAGGGTGTCGCAGGTCGGAGCGGCAACCACCGGAGCGGCAAGGTCGCCCAGCTTCACGAGAATCGAAGCAGCGGCATACAGGTCGACGAAACCACCGATGTCACCAACGAATTGGTCGTTTTCGGTGTGGCTGTCGTAACGGGCACCGGCTTCCACGCGGAAGTCAACGCGCTTGCGACGGTCGGTTTCGATACCGGCACCGAGCTTGGCAGCCCATTCGGCGCCATCATAGACACCGTCGGCGATATTGTGATCGGTTGCACCCAGACCACCAACGATGTAGGGATCCCAGGCGCGGCCGTCTTTGGTGAAGTAGTAACGGGCGTTCAGGAAAATCGAATTGAGATCCCAGTTCACATCGCCGCTGATCGGATCGATGTCGAGGTTCGGGCTGGCTTGATCATAGGCCAGTTCCAGACCGAAGTTTTCGGACAGACGCTTACCGATGCCGACGCCGTAAAGTTCGGAGTTGGACACATCAAGACGTTCGCTATCGGTACCGAGAACGCCGAGGGTGCCGGAAATGTACCAGCGATCATCGAATTCCTGGGCAGCAGCAGCTTGCGAGAAGCCGACGGCGCTGAGAAGAGCAAGGCCAAGTAGATTTTTCTTCATTTTTACATCTCCATTTTACATGTGGAAAATAGCTACAAATCGATACAGGCGTAAGCGCCCGCAGTGTCAACGACCGTAAACCCTGTTCGAATCGTTAACGCCAAAATAACACTTTTGGGAGAAATTGCAAGCCTTTAGGGGGAAAAGTTCCATAAATTTTCACATCTCCTTTCTTCGAGTTCCTTAGCCATTTCTTATACATACAGGGACTTTTCCGCTACCGTAATCCCCCGCTCATTCTCTATGAAGCCCTTTCCAAGCCACCTAACTATCGTCCGATTCCACTGATCGCCGAGACGACACACCTGATCGGGAGAGCCTGTTTTTTCTCATTTTTTTAACTATACTTAGGCGTATGGTTTGCGGAATCCGCATCACCTCCCAATAAAGAAGGCATGCCCCATGAATCCTCCCGCATTCCAGAACCTGTTCCGTCCGCTCGACCTTGGTTTCTGTACCCTGCCTAACCGCATTCTCATGGGGTCCATGCATACCGGTCTAGAAGACAAGCGCGCCGACTATCCGAAACTGGCCGCCTACTTCAGGGAGCGTGCCGAAGGCGGTGCCGGCTTGATGGTCACAGGAGGCATCGCTCCGAACATCCGTGGTTGGCTCAAACCCTTCGGCGGCAAACTGAGCTGGCGGCTTGAAGTGGCCCCGCACCGTCAGGTCACTGACGCAGTACATGGAGCCGGAGGACGAATCGCCATGCAAATCCTGCATGCCGGGCGATACGGATACCACCCCCTGTCCGTATCCTCCATGGCCAAAAAGGCGCCGATCAACCCGTTCACGCCGCAGGCCCTGAGCGCCCGTGGCATTGAAAAGACCATCCGTGATTACGTTCAGAGCGCATTACTGGCCCGAGAAGCCGGCTATGACGGCGTTGAAGTCATGGGATCCGAAGGCTACTTGATCAACCAGTTCGTCTCCCCACAGCTGAACGGCCGCAGTGATGACTGGGGCGGTGATGCCGCGAAGCGCCGTCGTTTCGCGGTGGAAATCGTTACCCGGATGCGTGAGGCCGTTGGTCCGGATTTCATCATCATTTACCGTCTCTCCATGCTGGAGCTGGTCCCCGAAGGCCTGGCATGGCCGGAAATCGTGGAACAGGCCAAAGCGATCGAAGCGGCCGGCGCCACCATCATCAACACCGGTATCGGCTGGCATGAGGCGCGGGTACCGACCATCGCCACGTCGGTGCCGCGCGCGGCCTTCGCCGGAGTCACCGCCAAGCTAAAGCCGCATGTGAAGCTGCCGCTGGTCGCCACCAACCGCATCAACATGCCCGATGTCGCCGAGCAGATTCTCGCCGAGGGCCAGGCCGACATGATATCCATGGCGCGCCCCCTGCTGGCCGATGCACAATGGCCGAACAAGGCCAGAACCGGAAAAACGCACCTCATCAACACCTGTATCGCCTGCAATCAGGCCTGCCTCGATCACGTCTTCGAGAACAAAAAAGCCTCCTGCCTGGTGAATCCGCGTGCCTGCCGTGAAACCGAATTGAATTACTTACCAATCACGTCGAAAAAACGCATCGCGGTCGTGGGTGCAGGACCGGCCGGTCTGAGTTTCGCCACCGTCGCCGCCGGACGCGGCCACGACGTCACGCTATTTGATGCGGCTTCGGAAATCGGTGGGCAATTCAACTACGCCAAGCGCATTCCCGGCAAAGAGGAGTTCCACGAGACCCTGCGCTATTACGGCAATCTGCTGACCGAAGCCGGCGTTACCGTGAAACTCGGGCACACCCTGGATGCGACTCAGCTGCAACAGGCCGGATTCGACGAGATCGTGATTGCCACCGGCATTATGCCGCGCGACCTGCACCTGTCGGGCAGCGATCATCCGAAAGTCCTCGGCTACCTTGACGTGCTGCGTGATAACGCACCAGTCGGCAAATCGGTCGCCATCATCGGCGCCGGCGGCATCGGATTCGATGTGGCCGAGTTCCTTCTGCATACGCAATCGGCAAGCCTTGACCCACGTCGCTGGATGCAGGAATGGGGTGTCGATCCCTCGTTCGAAAGCAAAGGCGGGCTGTGCAAAGCCGAACCGCATGAATCCAATCGGCAGATCTGGTTACTTCAACGCAGTGCCGGAAAACCCGGAGCGCGTTTGGGCAAGACCACCGGATGGATTCACCGCGCGGCGCTCAAGATGGGTGGCGTACAGGCTTGGGGCGGCATTGAATACGTGGCTGTCGATGATGCCGGCCTGCATATAAAAAAAGATGGCGAGGCCATGGTGTTGCCGGTCGATCATGTCATCGTTTGCGCGGGTCAGGAACCCCGCCGGACGCTCCATGACGCATTGCAGGGACTCGGTCTCAGCTCGCACCTCATCGGCGGCGCCGAGCAGGCGGGAGAGCTGGATGCCAAGCGCGCAATTGCACAAGGCGCTGAGCTGGCGTCACGCCTCTGAACGGAATCACTTCCGCCAGTAGCGCTCCATCTCCAAGTAGGTGAACGACGCCGACCAGGTGATTAGCACAAATCCGGTCAGCGACATGGTGCCGGCGATGAAGCGGAGCGGACCCACCGGAACGACATCGCCGAATCCAACCGTGGTATAGGTCATTGCTGATAGATATACTGCATCGAAGAGATGCAGCGGGTTAGCACCCACAACATATCCAGTCCCGGGAAACATGGTTAAAAGCCATACGGCTGCCCCGAAAATCCAGATTTCGGTGACATGAAGGGCTAGCACTGAAAAAATTGAATACAGCACTTTACGCCGGGAATGCAGTTCACGGCGCTTGGTCAGCCAGTTGGAAATCAGCGCCAGACCCTCATAGTGCACGAGAACAGCAAGACTGACCGCGAGGGTGGTCGCGCAGATCACGACGGTATTGGCTTGCCAATCACCGTAAAGGGTAATCATGGGCTTTCCGGAGCGCTGTAGGCATTGTCTTGCGGCACTCTCAGCAGCCCTTGCATCAGTACACGCGCGCTGCGGCTCATGATAGCTTTGCGTACTGTCCACCGCCCGTCGTTATGTCGTGCCTCTGCACCCACACGCAAGGTGCCGCTGGGGTGCCCGAAGCGAACAGACGGATGCAGGTCGCCGCCGGCCGCCCGGTTCACCACCGTACCGGGAATGGCCGCCGCCGTCGCAATGGCCACGGCGCAGGTACCCATCATGGCGTGATGCAGTTTTCCCATCGATAACGCCCGCACCTGCAGATCAGTCTCGGCAGCCGCAATGCGCTTGCCGCTGCTGGTGATGTAATCCGCCGGCGGGGCCACGAAAGCCACTTTTGGCGTGTGCTGACGTGAAACGGCATCCGTCACGGTTTTAATCAATCCCATACGTACTGCACCATGGGCTCGGATGCTTTCGAACATGGCCAGCGCTTTGGCATCGCTGTTAATGGTGTCCTGCAGCTCGATACCGGTGTAGCCGATGTCGGCGGCATTGATGAACACAGTCGGGATACCGGCGTTGATCAGGGTCGCTTCAAGAGTGCCGATGCCGGGGACTTCCAGCGAATCGGTCAAATTGCCGGTCGGAAACATGGATCCGCCGCTCTCGTCTTCCCCCTCATCAGCCGGATCGATGAACTCGAGCACGATTTCAGCGGCCGGGAAAGTGACGCCATCGAGTTCAAAATCACCGATCTCCTGTACTTCACCGCCACGAACCGGAACGTGCGCCAGAATGGTCTTGCCGATATTGGCTTGCCAGATGCGGACGGTACAGATGCCATCATGCGGCACACGCGACGGATCAAGCATGCCATGGGCGATGGCGAAGGGTCCGACTGCTGCAGACAGATTGCCGCAGTTGCCGCTCCAGTCGACGAAGGCGGTGTCGATGGCGACCTGGCCGTACAGATAGTCGACATCATGATCGGGCACGCTGGCTTCGGAAATGATGACGCATTTGCTGGTGCTCGACGTCGCCCCGCCCATGCCATCGGTGTGTTTGCCGTAAGGATCGGGCGAACCGATGACCCGCATCAGCAGGGCATCGCGGGCACCGCCGGGCTGCTGCGCTGCCTTTGGCAGATCCTGTAACCGGAAGAACACGCCCTTGGACGTCCCGCCACGCATGTAGGTGGCCGGAATACGGAGCTGAGGCGCTGTGTTCATGTCAGCTTTCCTTTGTCGCGTCGAGGAAGTCCTGGGCGAAACGTTGAAGCACGCCGCCGGCTTCATAGATGGAAACCTCTTCATCCGAATCCAGGCGGCAAATCACGGGCACTTCAAGCAAATCACCGTTTCGTCGATGGATAATCAGGGTCATACGCGCACCGGGTTTTCGATCGCCGCGGACATCAAAGGTTTCACTGCCATCAATGCCGTGGGTGAGCCGTGACTCGCTCGGAAGAAATTCCAGCGGCAGCACACCCATGCCGATCAGGTTGGTCCGGTGAATACGCTCGAAGCCTTCGGCAACGATCGCCTCCACACCGGCAAGACGGACACCTTTGGCCGCCCAATCTCGCGAGCTGCCTTGGCCGTAATCGGCACCGGCGATGATGATCAACGGCTGCTTGCGGGCCATGTAGGCTTCAATGGCTTCCCACATGCGGGTGACCCGCCCTTCCGGCTCGATACGGGCCAAAGAGCCCTGCTGCACTTTTCCATCCGAATCCCGCACCATTTCGTTGAGCAGTTTCGGATTGGCGAAAGTCGCGCGCTGTGCTGTCAGATGGTCGCCGCGATGGGTGGCATAGGAGTTGAAATCCTCTTCAGGCACGCCCATGCCCGCCAGGTATTCACCGGCGGCACTATCCAGCATGATGGCATTGGATGGCGACAGATGGTCGGTAGTGATGTTGTCGCCGAGCACCGCCAAAGGCCGCATGCCCTGCAGCGTGCGCTCACCGGCCAATGCCCCTTCCCAATAAGGCGGACGGCGGATGTAGGTGCTCATCGGGCGCCAATCATACAGCGGTTCAACCGGATTCCCACTTTCAATTCGCGCCGTGAACATGGGTTCGTACACCCGCCGGAACTGTTCCGGTTTGACACTGGTCTTGACCACCGCATCGATTTCTTCATCGCTCGGCCAGATATCGCGGAGCAATACCGGGTTGCCCTGTGCATCGATGCCCAGCGGGTCCTTTTCGATGTCGAAGCGAACCGTGCCGGCGATGGCATAGGCAATCACCAACGGCGGCGAGGCCAAAAAAGCCTGCTTAGCATAGGGGTGGATGCGTCCGTCGAAATTGCGGTTGCCCGACAGCACAGCGGTCGCATACAGGTCACGCTCGATGATTTCCTGCTGAATCGCCGGTTCCAGAGCGCCACTCATGCCGTTGCAGGTCGTGCAGGCGAAGGCCACGATGCCGAATCCGAGCTGCTCAAGATCATCGAGCAGACCGGCCTCTTTCAGATACAGCTCGACGACTTTGGAACCGGGCGCCAATGACGATTTCACCCACGGCTTGCGGCACAGACCCTTGGCATTGGCATTGCGCGCCAACAGAGCGGCAGCGATGACGTTGCGCGGATTCGAGGTGTTGGTGCAGGAGGTAATGGCGGCGATGATGACCGCGCCGTCCGGCATCAGACCGCTTGCCTCATCGGATCTGCCCTCATCCAGCTTGGCGGAATCGGCGATACCGCGCTCGGCCAAAGCACTGGTCGGCAAGCGTTTGTGCGGATTGGAAGGACCGGCCATGTTGCGCACGACCGTGGACAGGTCGAAATGCAGCGTGCGCTCATAGTGCGCATCCGCCAGCATGTCGGCCCACAGTCCGGTCGCTTTCGCATAGGTTTCAACCAAGGCCACCTGCGCATTGCTGCGGCCGGTCAGCCGCAGGTACTCCAAGGTATTTTCGTCGATGAAAAACATTGCGGCGGTGGCGCCGTACTCCGGGGCCATGTTGGAAATCGTGGCGCGGTCGCCGATGGTCAGTGCCGAAGCGCCCTCACCGCGGAATTCGAGATAGGCGCCGACGACCTTGGATTGCCGGAGGAACTCGGTCAGCGCCAGTACGACGTCGGTGGCAGTGATGCCGGGTTGCGGTCTTCCCGCCAGTTCAATACCGATGATTTCGGGCGTGCGCATCCAGGAGGCACGGCCGAGCATGACGCTTTCGGCTTCCAGACCCCCCACACCGACAGCAATGACGCCGAGGGCATCCACGTGCGGCGTGTGGCTGTCGGTACCCACACAGGTGTCCGGAAATGCCACCCCGCCCTGCACCTGGACCACCGGTGACATTTTTTCCAGATTGATCTGGTGCATGATGCCGTTGCCGGGCGGAATGACTTCAACGTTGTGAAAAGCCTGTTTAGTCCAGTCAATGAAATGAAAACGATCTTCATTGCGGCGATCTTCAATGGCGCGGTTCTTGGCGAATGCATCCGGATCGTAACCGCCGCACTCGACGGCAAGCGAATGGTCGACTATCAGCTGGACCGGCACCACCGGATTGACTTGCGCCGGATCGCCGCCCATGTCCGCAATGGCATCGCGCAGGCCGGCCAGATCGACCAAAGCGGTCTGGCCGAGAATGTCATGGCAGACCACACGCGCGGGAAACCAAGGGAAGTCCAGATCGCGCCTGTTGTCGATCAGCTGGCGGAGAAAGTCATCCCGGCGCGACGGCGCGGCGCGCCGTACGATGTTTTCCGCATGCACACGCGCGGTGTAAGGCATGCGCGCATATGCACCTGGCTGCATGGCTTCAACGGCCGCCTGCACATCGAAATAATCAAGTGTGGTATTCGGCAGGCGCTTGCGGTAGTCGGTATTCATCGTTTCTCGATTGGAACATACACGCGGTCTTCTTCGCCGATATAATTCGCGCTCGGGCGGATTATTTTGCCGTCAATGCGCTGCTCGATGACATGCGCCGACCAGCCGGAGGTGCGTGCTATGACGAATAATGGCGTGAACATGGCCGTCGGAATGCCCATCATGTGATAGGCCGAAGCCGAATACCAGTCGAGATTCGGGAACATCTTTTTCATGTCCCACATCAGCGTCTCGATCCGTTCGGATATATCGAAAAGATTCCGGTTTCCGCCCTCGGTGCAGAGTGCCCGTGAAATTTCCTTGATGATCGGATTGCGCGGATCACCGATGGTGTACACCGGATGCCCGAAACCGATGACGATTTCCTTGCGTTCGACCCGGGCCCGGATATCAGATTCGGCGTCATCCGGCGAATCATAGCGCGCGATGATTTCCATCGCCACTTCGTTGGCGCCGCCGTGCTTCGGGCCGCGCAAGGCACCGATGGCGCCAGTAATGCAGCTGAACATGTCGGAACCGGTTCCGGCAATGACGCGCCCGGTGAAGGTCGAGGCATTGAATTCGTGTTCGGCATACAGGATCAGCGAACGGTCCAATGCCCTTGCGTGGGATTCACCGGGTACCGCGTCATGCAGCAGATGCAGGAAATGCGCAGCGATGGAATCGTCGTCGGTTTCAACGTTTATCCTGCGGCCGTTGCGGGTGAATTGCCACCAATAGATAAGCATCGAACCAAAAGAAGCCATCAAACGATCCGCGATGTCCTTGGCTTCCGCTTCAGTGTGGCCGTCGCTTTCAGGCAGCACGTTGCCGAGCATGGAACAACCGGTTCGCATCACATCCATCGGATGGGAGTTGGCCGGAATAAGCTCCAAAGCATTCATCACCAACTTCGGCAGACCGCGTAAGCCCTTTAATTTTGTTTTATATGCGGCCAACTGAGCTGCATTCGGCAATTCGCCATGCACCAGCAGATGCGCCACTTCCTCGAAGCTGGCGTTTTCGGCCAGATCCTTGATGTCGTAACCGCGGTAATGCAAGTCATTGCCGCTGCGGCCGACTGTGCATAAAGCGGTGTTGCCGGCGGCCGTTCCACTGAGTGCAACGGATTTTTTGGCTTTCGGGAGCACTTGTTCAGTCATGGGCATTCCTTATTTCTTGTCGGCGAATAACGTGTCTAGTTTGTCTTCATAGCTGTGGTAATTCAGGAAATCATACAGTTCGGCGCGGGTCTGCAAGGTATCGATGATGTTTTTCTGGGTGCCGTCGCGGCGGACGGTTTCGTAGAAATTCAGCGCGGCCTTGTTCATGGCGCGATAGGCGCCGCAACAATACAGGGCGATGTCCACGCCGGCATCGCGCAGTTCATCGGTGGTGTAGAACGGCGTCGAGCCGAATTCGGTCAGGTTGGCCAGAATCGGTACCTTCACCGCCGCTTTGAATTTGCGGTAATCCTCAAGCGAGCTCATCGCTTCCGGGAAAATCATGTCGGCCCCGGCCTCGACATAAGCCACAGCACGTTCTATGGCGGCATCCAGACCTTCAACGGCGGCGGCGTCGGTACGCGCCATCAGTACGAAGCCCGAATCGATACGAGCGTCGACGGCGGCTTTGACGCGGTCGGTCATTTCCTGCAGGCTGACCACTTCCTTGCCGGGCCGATGACCACAACGCTTCTGGCCGACCTGGTCTTCCATGTGCACGGCAGCCACACCGATGCGCTCGAAACTGCGGATGGTGCGGGCGATATTGAATGCCCCGCCCCAGCCGGTGTCGATATCGACCAGCAACGGCATGCCGGTAGCGTCGACGATGCGACGGGCATCGGTGAGCACGTCTTCCATGGTGCTGATGCCCAGATCTGGAATACCGAGCGAGTTGGCGGCAACGCCGCCGCCGGAAAGATACAGGGCCTTGTAACCCGTGCGTTTGGCCATCAGGCCGGCATAGGCGGTGATGGCGCCCATCACCTGCAAGGGTGATTCTTCGGCGACTGCAAGACGGAATGATTGGCCGGGTGTTTGCATTGAATGCCCCTAAAGTGTGAAAGGCGGCCGAAGCCGCCTTTCGGAATTACAGCAGATTGGCAACGCCGGCGCGTTCCTCTTCCAGCTCGGCCAGGGTTTTGTCCATCGCGGCGCGGCTGAAGGCATCGACCGGTAGGCCTTCGATGCGGCTGTATTCACCGTTGGCGCAGGTCACCGGCACGCCGTACATGACACCCTCGGGAATACCGTAGCTGCCATCGGACGGAACGCCCATGGTGACCCACTTGCCGTTGGTGCCAAGCACCCAGTCACGGATGTGATCGATGGCAGCATTGGCGGCAGAGGCCGCCGACGACAGACCGCGTGCTTCGATGATGGCGGCACCGCGTTTACCGACCTGCGGGATGAAGGTATTGGCATTCCAGTCGGCATCGTTGATCTTGTCTTTCAGGGAAACACCGCCAGCGGTAGCGAAGCGATAGTCCGGATACATGGTCGGGCTGTGATTGCCCCAGACCACCATCTTCTCGATGTCACCGACCGCAACACCGGCTTTGCCCGCCAGCTGGCTGAGCGCGCGGTTATGATCAAGACGCAGCATGGCGGTAAAGTTCTTTGCCGGCAGGTCCGGCGCCGACTTCATCGCGATGTAAGCGTTGGTGTTGGCCGGATTGCCGACCACCAGCACCTTGACGTTGCGCGAAGCGACGGCATTCAGGGCCTTGCCCTGCACAGTGAAGATCTTGGCGTTTTCCAGCAGCAGGTCCTTGCGCTCCATGCCCGGTCCGCGCGGACGGGCGCCGACCAGCAAAGCGACGTCGACATCTTTGAATGCGACCATCGGATCATCGGTACCGACCATGCCGGCCAGCAACGGGAACGCGCAGTCTTCCAGTTCCATCATCACGCCCTTGAGCGCGGCTTGGGCTTTTTCCATCGGCAATTCGAGCATCTGCAGGATGACCGGCTGGTCCTTGCCCAGCATTTCGCCGGAGGCGATGCGGAACAGCAGGGAATAACCGATTTGGCCGGCAGCGCCGGTCACAGCAACACGGATGGGGGCTTTCATGGGGTTCTCTCCGGGATTAGGTCAATTCAGTGAAAAATTCAACGAAGCGTTTCAGGCCTTCCGGCAACTGTGCGCTCGGGCAGGTATAGGAAATACGCAAGGACTTCGGTTCGCCGAAGGCGGAACCGGGAACGCAGGCCACGCCTTTGGCATCCAGCAGCGCGTTGCAGAAATCGACATCGTTGCCGATAACTTTGCCGTCATGCGATTTTCCGAAGGCGCTGGAAATATCGGGGAATACGTAGAACGCACCCTGCGGCCGCGGACAGACCAGACCCGGAATCGAATTCATGGCATCCATCACCATGTCGCGCTTGCGCTGGAATTCGGCGTTCTTCTCGGTCGGCACATCCTGCGGGCCGGTCAAGGCAGCCACGGCAGCGGCGGTGACCACTTCCGGAATATTGGTGATGTGGTTCGAATTCAGGGTGGTGATGGCCTTGGCAACGCTTTCCGGTCCGGCAATGAAACCGACGCGCCAGCCGGGCATGCCATAGGTCTTGGACAGCGAATCAACGAAGATCACGCGTTCGCGCAGCTCGGGACGGAACTGGATGAAGTTGTGGTAACCCAGACCGTCAAACACCATGCGGTGATAAATGTCGTCGGCGATGATCCAGGTGTCGGGATACTTGACCAACACCTCGGCCAGCGCCGCGATTTCGGCTTTGTTGTAAACCATGCCGGTCGGATTGTTCGGGTTGTTGAACAAAAAAACTTTGGGCTTCTGCTGCAAAGCCGCATCCAGCTGTTCCGGCGTGATCTTGTAATTCTGGCTGGCCGGGCATTTCAGATGCAGAGTTTTCGCATTCAGGATATCGGCGATGTCCTGGTAGGTGGTCCAGTACGGCACCGCGAAGGCGATGGTATCGCCTTCATCCAGCAAGGCTTCGGCCAAGTTGTAGAGAATGTGCTTGGCGCCGATGCCGGTCGCGATATTTGCGCGGGCATAGCCAGTGAGTCCGGCGCACTCGATATGTCCCAGGAAGGCATCCAGCAGAACATCCGCACCCCGGTTGGATCCGTATTGACCGGAATCCTTGGCGAGTGCTTCGGCCGCCGCCGCGTAAATATGCGGACCGGGCAGGAAGTTCGGGACGCCGATGGAAAAGCTGATGATGTCGCGGCCTGATGCCTTCAGGGCTTTGGCCTTTTCAGCGACCGCCATGATGGCGGAGGGTTTGGCGCGGCCGATGCGCTGGGCGAGTGCAGGCATGATGCGGTTCCGGAATTTGTTGTGGAAAATCGGTGACATATCATATCATGACGACAAGCCGCGCATGGTCCGGCTGCCGCCATCCGGCGCCTTCCGGTCCGGCCACCACGGGGAATAACATGTTGATTCGCCACAGTACGGCAAGGATTGCAGCACTCCTCTTCGGCATGCTTTGCAGCAGCATCAGTATTGCCGCCGGAAATGCCAGAACTGCAACAGGCCCAAACGGCGAACCGATCAAGATCCATGGCAGTCTGGTCATCATCGAACCCGACATCGAATTGACCGAAGTCAGTGCCGGCGGCCTTCAGGAGCCCCGTCGGGAATGGACCGCGGCGGCGCGGACGAACTACCCGGTGGTGGTCAAACAGCTGTTGGCGCATGAAAACGGCCCCGCAGTCAGCATTTACGATGTTCCCGATGACACGCTGCCCGGATCGCGGCTCGGTCAGATGTTGCGACTTAATCAGGAAGTGTCGATGAGCATCGCCCAGTATTCAGCCGCTGGCAGCGTGCTGGCTACCAAAAAAGACCCGCTGACCGGAAAACCCCTGCATGACTGGCAGTTGGGTCAAGGCGTACAGGAAATCCGAACAGCGACCGGCGCCGATTATGCCCTGTTCACCTATGTCCGCGACAGTTATGCCAGCTCCGGACGCACCGCTTTGCGCACCTTTGCCCTGATTGCCGGTGCCGCCATGGGCGCCTATGTCGATATCGGCGGCGGAATGCAGGTTGGCGTGGCCAGCGTGGTCGATCTGCGCACCGGACAGATCGTTTGGCACAACCTGATGGTCAAACAGAGCGGTGATCTGCGCGATGCCGAGGGCGCGCGTGCAGCAGTCAAGCAACTACTGAAGGACTTACCCCTATGAGACTCGCCGGCGCCGTGCTCTGCGCATTTTTGGCGCTCGTTCCAACGGTGCAAGCAGTCGATGCGCCTGCACTGAAACCGGGCGAAAAACCGCAGCCCGGCAGCACTGAAGCCGAGCTCTGGTACGGCATGGACCAGGCCGAGAAGCAAATCCGGGACTCGCCGCTTCGCGTCACCGACCCCGCACTCAACGGCTATGTGCAGGAAGTGCTCTGCGAGGTCACCGCGGATTACTGCAAAGACCTGCGCCTCTACATCATCGACGTGCCGGTATTCAACGCCTCCATGGCGCCGAACGGCGTGGTTCTGGTATTTTCCGGAGCGCTGCTGCGCATGCAGGATGAAGCCGAGCTCGCTCTGGTGCTCGGCCATGAATTCGCCCATTACCGCCAGCGCCACAGCCTGCAGAGCTGGGACAAAGCCAAGGACACCACGGCCTTTCTCGCCACCTTCGGCGTGCTGACCTGGGTCGGCGGCGCAGGCTTGGCCGGCGGCATCGCCCAGATGGCGGGCCTGGCCAATATGATGCAGTTCTCACGCGATAAGGAACGCGAAGCCGATGATATCGGCTTCGAAATCGTCAGTGAACTCGGCTATGACCCGCAGGCCGGCGTTCGCATCTGGCAGCGCATGCAGAATGAGGAAAAAGCCAATGTCCGCGCCAAGCACAGTCCGGTTTTCGCAAGCCATCCGAAAACCTCAGAACGCCTGGAGGACATGGCGGCGGCAGCGGCAGGCTATAAAGGCACTTTCAAGACAAACCAACAGGCCTTCGATGTCGCCACCGAGCCCTATTTGCAGAACTGGCTGGAAGCCGAATTGAGCCGCCGCATGTATGACACCAGTATCCAGGTCATCCGCGACCTGCGCGCCGGTGCGCGGCCGGAACTGGAAGGCATCTATGATTTCTACCAAGGCGAGGCGCTGCGTCGCCGCAAAAAGCCCGGCGATCTCGAACAAGCCGATATTCTCTACACGCGCGCTGTCAGTAATGCCAATGCACCGGCCGAGGTCTGGCGTGAATACGGCTTTGCCATGGAACGCAGCAGAAAGCGCGACGAAGCACTTTTCGCCTTGAAATCCTATCTTGCCAAGAAACCGGAAGCCGGCGACCGCCTGTTCATTGAACAGGACATCGTCCGACTGGAGACCAAACCATGAGCGTGAACTGCGTACGACTTTTTTTTCTTGCCATTGCGGCCGCTTTACTCAGCGCCTGCGCCAGCAGCGGCGGCAGTCTGCAGAAAGCGGGATCGACGGCGGAAGTTTACGGCATGGTCATTACCAGCGATCTTAACTGGTCACGCATAAAAATGCCGCGACAGGAACTGTGGACCATCGATGGCCCGGGACTCAACAGTCTCATCCTGCTGCCGGACACCAAACCGGGCGAACATGTGTTCCATCTGGCCAAGGAACGAAAATCCAGGCCGGACGGCCCTTGGTACCGTAGCGGCATGCGACCGGATGAACTGCGTGATGTCATTCTGGATGCCATTCGTGAGCAGGGCTGGGCCGATGTCGAGAGCAGCAACTTCAGACCACATGGATTCTCCGGCACACCGGGGGTACGCTTCGATGTCCAGCAGACCAGTCCGGAAGGACTGCGTTACAAGGCAAGTGTCGGCGCTTTCGAGCGCAATGGCCGCTTAACCGTGCTGTATTGGAAAGCTCCAGAAGAATATTATTATGGGCGCGATATGCAAGCCGTCAATCGGCTGATTGATTCCATCGGTTTCATTCCGGCAAACCCATAAACGGAACCGGGCGCCGAAGCGCCCGATTCATTTCAAACCGTCTTACTCTGGCGCGGCCTCAGCCGTTCAGAATGGCGTTCCACTGGCTGATGCGCTCGGCCTGCGAAGCCAGAAGCACGGAAGCATCACCTTCAATGACCGCGGCCTGGATGACATCGCCCTGACGGATGGCATCGACTACCGCTTGATCGGCATCGGAAACCACTTCACCGAAAACGGTGTGCTTGCCGTCCAGCCAATCGGTCGCGGTGTGGGTAATGAAGAACTGGCTGCCATTGGTGCCAGGACCGGCATTGGCCATCGACAGCATGCCGGCTTTGCCATGGCGCGCTTTCGGGCTGCATTCATCTTCGAAACGGTAGCCAGGACCGCCATTGCCGACGCCATTCGGGCAACCGCCTTGAATCATGAAATCCGGAATCACCCGATGGAATTTCAGGCCGTTGTAATAGCCGCGCTGGATCAGGTTGACAAAATTGGCCACGGTCAGCGGCGCGATGTCGGCGAACAGCTTCAGGCGAATGGTGCCTTGGTCGGTGGTCAGAACGGCGGTTAAATCGGACATGGCACACTCCGGAATCAATGAATAAGGGTTGAATAGGATGCCATAAATCGCCTTAACATGCCCTAACAGGGTATAATAATCGGCTTACTTACTTACCGTATATGCCGACTCCAGGCAGCCCTTCCCTATGTCCATTGAAAACCTCCGCAATATCGCCATCGTCGCCCACGTCGATCACGGCAAGACCACTCTCGTCGATTGCCTGCTGAAGCAGTCGGGCACCTTCAGCGAACGTACGATCACCACCGAGCGGATGATGGACAGCAACGATCAGGAAAAAGAACGCGGCATCACCATCCTGTCGAAGAACACCGCGATCAACTGGAACGGCAACCGCATCAATATCGTCGACACCCCCGGCCACGCCGACTTCGGCGGAGAGGTCGAGCGCGTGCTGTCGATGGTCGATTCGGTACTTATTCTGGTCGACGCCATGGACGGCCCGATGCCGCAGACCCGCTTCGTGACCCAGAAGGCATTCGCGATGGGCTTCAACCCGATCGTGGTCATCAACAAGATCGACCGACCGGGCGCGCGTCCGGACTGGGTCATCGATCAAGTGTTCGACCTGTTCGACAAGCTCGGCGCCACCAACGAGCAGCTCGACTTCCCGATTGTTTATGCCTCGGCACTGCACGGCTATGCCAGCCTGGACGATTCGGCCCGCGATGGCGACATGACCCCGCTTTACGAAGCGATCATGAAGCATGTTCCCGCTCCGAAAGTCGATCTGGACGGTCCGTTCCAGATGCGCGTCAGCCAGCTTGATTACAACAACTTCGTCGGCCTGATCGGCGTCGGCCGCATCCAGCGCGGCAAGGTCCGCACCAACATGTCGGTCAGCGTGGTCGACCGCCAAGGCAAGAAGCGTCAGGGCAAGGTGCTGCAGGTGCTCGGCTTCCTCGGCCTGGAACGCGTTGAAGTAGCTGATGCCGAAGCCGGTGATATCGTCGCCATTTCCGGTGTCGCCGACTTGAGCATTTCCGACACCATCTGCGCCCTGGAAACTCCGGAAGCCTTGCCGGCCCTGACCGTCGACGAGCCGACCATCTCGATGACTTTCCAGGTCAACAACTCCCCGTTCGCCGGCAGCAAAGACCACAGCGGCGGCAAATTCATCACCAGCCGTCAGATCCGCGAGCGCCTCGAGCGCGAAACCCTGCATAACGTCGCACTGAAGGTCGAGGAAGGCTCGGATCCGGATAAATTCCTGGTGTCCGGCCGCGGCGAACTGCATCTGTCCGTGCTCATCGAAACCATGCGCCGCGAAGGCTTCGAACTTGCCGTGTCGCGCCCGGAAGTCATCATCAAGGAAGTCGACGGCCAACTCATGGAGCCAATCGAACAGCTGGTGGTCGATATCGAAGAAGTCCACCAAGGTGGCGTCATGGAGAAACTCGGTATCCGTAAGGCCCAGCTCAAGAACATGGAGTCCGACGGCAAAGGCCGCGCACGTCTCGACTACATGATTCCGGCGCGGGGCCTGATCGGCTTCCAGAACGAGTTCCGTACCCTGACCCAAGGTTCGGGCCTGTTATTCCATGTATTCGACCACTACGGTCCGAAAGAACAGGGTGCCATTGCCAAACGCACCAATGGCGTGATGATTGCCAATGCCCCGGGTGCCACTCCGGCTTATTCGCTTGGTCCATTGCAGGATCGCGGCAAGCTGTTCGCCGCTGAAGGCGATAATGTTTACGAAGGCCAGCTGATCGGCATTCACTCCAAGGACAACGACCTCACCGTCAACGCCATCAAGGCCAAGCCACTGACCAACATGCGCGCATCCGGTAAAGACGATGCCATCAAACTCAGCCCGGCCATCAAATACACGCTCGAACAGGCCCTGGACTTCATTGAAGACGACGAACTGGTGGAAGTGACTCCCAAGGAAATCCGTCTGCGCAAGAAGCATCTGACCGAAAACGAGCGCAAGCGCGCCAGCCGTAGCTGATTGAAAACCCCGCGCAAGCGGGGTTTTTGTTTATGCTGTAATTCGGATTTGCCGGAGACTCCATGGAAATCGATACCACGCTCTGGCTATTGACCGCCCTCGCCGGCTTTGCCGCCGGCCTGATTGACAGCATCGTCGGTGGTGGCGGGCTGGTACTGACGCCGGCCATGCTCAATCTGCATCCGGGGTTGAGTATCCTGCAGGCCATCGGTACCCAGCGCACCAGCTCGATCATGGGGACTTCGGTCGCGGCCTGGAATTATCTGCGAAAAATCCATGTCGAGCGCCGCATCATCCTGCCGGCCTGTGTCGCCGCCATGACTGCGTCCGCCATTGGCGTGCAATTTGCCAAACGCATCGATCCGGAAGTCCTGAAATGGACTGTTTTGATTCTTTGCGTGGTGCTGGCGATATATACGGCACTGAAAAAGGATCTTGGCATGAAAGAAGATCGACGCTTCCACCCAAAACATGAAAGCATCGCCGCCATTGCCATCGGAGCAAGCACCGGTTTTTACAATGGCCTGATCGGGCCGGGCACCGGCACCATCATGGTATTCGCCTTCGTCAGCTTTCTCGGACTCGACTTCCTCAAATCCTCGGCGGTATCCAAAGCGGCCAATGTCTCGGCCGATATCAGCTCCTGGACCGTGCTGTTGCTGAGTGGATTCGTGCTTTGGGTTCTGGCGCTGCCATTGATAATCGGCAATATGCTGGGAAGCTATATCGGCAGCCACTTGGCCATCCGCAAAGGCCAGGCTTTCGTTCGGGCCGTCTTCCTTGTCATTGTACTGGCTCTCATTGCCCGTCAGGTCTGGCAACTGACCATGGCCTGAGTGATCGTTTGCGGACTGACTACGTATGCAGGGGCTTGTGTGCCGGCCTTCAGACTGCATAAATTAGTGCATCCCTTTCAGCCCCTGGATTGCCCATGATGCGTTTGCTCATTTTCCCCTTGATACTGATGCTGTCCGGAATTTGCGAGGCCAAACTTTCGGTCGGTGACCCTGCCCCCTTCCGCCTTGGCAAGAACGCCAAAAGTGGCGAGGAAGTCATCCTGCAGGATTATGCCGGCAAGATTACCGTAGTGCACTTCTGGGCCACCTGGTGCGATTACTGCTTCAAGAGTCTGCCCGCCATGGAATACATGCAGGAGCAGCTTGGTCTGGCCAATCTTCAGGTGGTTTCCATCGCGGTGAAGGACGAAGCGAAATCTGTCAACAAAATCACCGCCGAGCTCAAGGAGCTGTCGATGGTGTCTGCAGTGGATAAAACAGGCAAAGCCATGGAGGCCTTCGGTGACGATTACATGCCGAATGTCTGGATCATCGGCCGCGATGGAAAAATCGCCGCGCAGACCCAGGTCAAGAACGACGAGGATCTAAAGAAGGCCATCAAGTTGGTCGAAGCCACTCTGCGGGCAAAGTAATGCACTTCTTTAGAGACTGGCCAGCCACTCGTCATCCGAGCCTTCGTTGACGCCTTCGAACAGGAAGGTGCTCAGATAACGCTCGCCGGTATCGGGCAACATCGCCAAGATGACAGCGCCTTCGGGTGCCGATTCAGCGACCTTCAAGGCCGCCGCAAAAGTCGCCCCAGCTGAAATCCCCACGAACAAGCCCTCTTCGGCTGCCAGACGGCGGGCCGTGTCGCGCGCGGTAATGTCATCCACCGGGATGTTGTCATCGGGTACGGCGCGGTTGAGCACAGCCGGGACGAAGTCTGGCGTCCACCCTTGGATTTTGTGCGGTTGCCATTCGTTGCCGGCCAACAGCTGCGCGCCAGCTGGTTCGGTGGTGACGATGCGCACTTCAGGTCGGGCCACTTTCAGCACTTCACCGACGCCTGTGAGCGTGCCGCCCGTACCCCAGCCACTGACGAAATAATCCAGACGCTCACCGGCGAAATCGCGCAGGATCTCGGCCGCCGTGGTATTGCGATGGTAGGCCGGATTGGCGGGATTCTCGAATTGACGGGCAAGAAACCAGCCGTGTTTATCGGCAAGCTCCTGGGCACGACGCACCATGCCGCTACCACGTTCGGTGGCAGGCGTAAGAATGACCTTGCCGCCATAGGCACGGATGAGTTTACGTCGCTCCATCGAAAAAGTTTCGCTCATCACCGCTACGAACGGATAACCGCGGGCGGCGCAGACCATGGCCAAAGCGACACCGGTATTGCCGGAAGTCGCTTCGACGACCGTCTGCCCCGGTTTCAGGGTTCCGCCCTTTTCGGCATCGATGACGATGGCGTAAGCCAGACGGTCCTTGACCGAACCTCCGGGATTGAAGAATTCGACTTTGGCCAGCATCCTGACATGCCGCGGCGCGATGCGCTCAAGACGGACAACGGGCGTACGTCCGATGGTATCGAGGATGGAGTCATGAATCATGGCGGCGACCTTCAAGGAGGGAGAGTGATGAATCTATCCCCATTCAGGGCTGGTGTAAATTACAAATCACCGCGCCGTCTATAAGCACTTGTTTATATGCCCAGGCGTTTCTTTCTAGCGCAAGCTGCCTTGCTTATGAACGATCGACATGGCGATCTCAAGCGACTGTTCGTAATTCAGGCGCGGATCGACAGAGGACATATACGCCCTTTCAAGATCGACCTCAAGTAAATCACGCGCGCCTCCGAGACATTCCGTCACGTTCTCACCGGTCAGCTCCAGATGTACGCCGCCCAAATGCGATCCTACGGCAGCATGTACATCGAAACTGCGTTCAAGCTCGGCCTTGATATTGTCGAATCGGCGGGTTTTGTACCCATTGGAAGTGGATTCGGTATTGCCGTGCATCGGATCGCAGACCCAAAGCACGCGTGCGCCGGCGGATTTCACGGCACGGATCAGGCGCGGAAGCTCCTTGTCGACATTATCGGCACCGAGTCGGTGGATCAAGGTCAGTCGGCCCGGTTCATTGTCCGGGTTGAGTGTTTCGCACAAGCCTGCGATCTGCGCGTCGGTGACACCCGCTGAAATCTTGATGCCGATCGGATTGGCGATGCCACGGAAATAGGCGACATGGGCGCCGTCGAGCTGCGCGGTGCGCATGCCGATCCAAGGGAAATGGGTAGACAAGTTGAACCAACCATCCTGGCGCGGCACACGACGGGTCAAGGCTTCCTCGTAGGGCAGCAACAGTGCTTCATGCGAGGTGTAGAAATCGGTGCGGTTGACGTTGTGCGCCGGCTCGCCGGAAATGGTTTCCATGAAACGGATGGCATCGCCGACCGACTGCACGAGTTTGTTGTACTGGTCCGCCTGCGGCGACTGCGATACCCAACCCAGATTCCAGTACTCCGGATGATGCAAATCGGCAAAACCGCCATCGATCAATGCGCGCACGAAATTCATGGTCATGGCCGAACGCGCATGGCCTTTGACCATCCGGCGCGGATCAGATACACGGGCCGATTCGGTGAACTCGGGACCGTTGATGAAATCACCCCGGTAACTGGGCAGGGTAATGCCGTCTTTGGTTTCCAGGTCAGCGGAGCGCGGCTTGGCGTATTGCCCGGCGAAACGCCCGACACGCACCACCGGTTTGCGCAGTCCATGTACCAATACCAGACTCATCTGCAGCAGAACCTTCAGGCGGTTCGAAATGAGTCCGGACTCGCAATCGGCGAAGCTTTCCGCGCAATCACCGCCTTGAAGCAGGAAACTGCGCCCTTCTTGGGCATCCGCGATGCGCTGTTTGAGCGCGAGGATTTCAGAGGACGTCACCAGTGGCGGCAACAACGACAGTTCCGCCTGTACCGTTTCCAATGCTGAGGCATCAGGATAGTTCGGTTGCTGCAACGCGGTGAAATTCCGCCAGCTGGCCGGTTGCCAGGCGTTATTATTCGGCATTTCAGTTCTCAGGATTTACGGATGGCGGGATAGACGGCAAGAGCAATGACACCGATGTACAGAACGAGCGTCCACATCGGCATGCTGAATCCAAGGAATGACCAGTCGATTTTGGCGCACTCGCCGGAGCCCTTGAATACGGTTGTCAGCGCATCACGCAAGGGCATGGCATCAATGATGTAACCCAAATCCATGCCGCCGCAGAAGGCGCGCGGATCCGAAGGAGCAAGCTGGATGGCGACATGACGGCCGGCAATCAACAGACCGCCCAGTGCGCTCAGCGAGACCAAGCTGGCGTGGATGCGCCGCCAAGCGCGTGATTTCGGATTGTGCAAGGCGCCGATGAGGAAAAACACACCTGCGGCAATGAAAGCGACCCGCTGCAGGATACACAACGGGCACGGTTGCATCAGCATGTGATACTGCACGTACAAAGCATAAGCGATGGCACCGAAACAACCAATGGCGCCAAGGAAGTAGTAGGTACGGAAAGACCAGCTCAGGGGATTCATCAGGGACTTCATTTCAGCGGATTTCTCCATTAACACTACCGTTTTTACCCGCAATTGGCAAAGACTTTTGCAAAAAAAAGCCCCGGAAACCGGGGCTTTTTTGGACACAGTTAACGCTTATTCAGCGGCTGCGGCCGAAGCCTGCGGACGGTCGACCAGCTCGACGTACGCCATCGGAGCATTGTCGCCGGGACGGAAACCGCATTTCATGATGCGCAGATAGCCACCCGGACGTTCCTTGTAACGCGGGCCGAGTTCAACGAACAGCTTGCCGACGGCTTCTTTATCACGCAGACGCGACATAGCAAGACGACGATTGGCAACGCCATCGATTTTACCGATGGTGATTAGCGGCTCAGCCACGCGGCGGAGTTCCTTGGCTTTCGGCAAGGTGGTACGGATCAGTTCGTGCTTGAACAGGGAAGCCGCCATGTTGACGAACATCGCTTCGCGGTGGGCACTGGTGCGGCTGAATTTACGGCCGGATTTTTGGTGACGCATGGTCGTGATTCCTAATCGGAGCGCGGATAGATGTCCGCGCTGTGTTTAATTAACCCAACATTCCCAGCTGGTGGCTGGCCGGCGGCCAGTTTTCCAGCTTCTGACCGAGGGTGAAGCCACGCTGGGCCAGCACATCCTTGATCTCGGTGAGGGATTTCTTGCCCAAGTTCGGGGCCTTCAACAGTTCGACTTCCGTGCGCTGGACCAGATCACCGATGTAATAGATATTTTCGGCTTTCAGGCAGTTGGCGGAGCGGACGGTCAGTTCCAGATCATCGATCGGACGCAGCAGAACAGGATCAACGCCCGGACCTGCCGGTTTCTTGTCCTGATCGGCACGCTTGGTGAAGTCACCGAACACCGACAGTTGGTCGGTCAGGATGTCGGCCGCGGTGCGGATGGCGTCTTCGGCATCGATGGTACCGTTGGTTTCGATATCGAGAACCAGTTTGTCCAGATCGGTGCGCTGCTCGACACGGGCGGCAACCACTTCGTAGGCCACGCGACGGACCGGCGAGAAGCTGGCATCGAGGACGAGGCGTCCGATGGTGCGGGTTTCATCATCCGGGCGGCGGCGTGCCGAAGCCGGCTGGTAGCCGAAGCCACGCTCGACCTTGAGACGCATGCTGATCGAGGCATCCTTGGTCAGCGTGCAGATCACGTGCTCCGGATTCAGGATTTCGACCGTATGGTCAGCCTTGATGTCACCGGCAGTCACTTCACCCGCGCCCGATTTGCTGAGGGCCAGGGTGGTGTGATCGACGCCGTTAAGGCGCAGGGCGACATCTTTCAGGTTGAGCAGGACTTCGAGCACATCTTCCTGCAAGCCTTCAATGGTGCTGTATTCGTGCAACACTCCGTCGATTTCGACTTCAGTGATGGCGAAGCCGGGAATCGAGGACAGCAGGACGCGGCGAAGCGCATTGCCGAGGGTGTGGCCGTAGCCGCGTTCCAACGGCTCGATCACAACTTTCGCGCGGTGGGCACTACTACGTTCAATGACTGGGCCGCGCGGACGCAGCACTTGGTGGGCAGTTACCGTCATGGGTGATGACACTCCTGAAGAATATTACTTCGAGTACAGTTCGACGATCAGCGCTTCATTGATGTCCGAAGGCAGATCCGCGCGGTCCGGAATCGCTTTGAACACGCCGGAGAATTTGTTGCTGTCCACTTCACACCAGCTCGGGACGAGGTCCATCTGCTGGGCAAGGTTCAGCGCTTCCTGCACATTCAAGTGCTTTTTCGCGCGTTCGGTCAGTTCGATGCTGTCGCCAGCCTTGACCTGATAAGACGGCAGGTTGACGCTCTTGCCGTTGACCAGGATGGCCTTGTGCGACACCAGCTGACGGGCAGCCGGACGGGTGACTGCGAAGCCCATACGGTAAACCACGTTGTCGAGACGGGTTTCCAGGATCTGCAGCAGCATCTCACCGGTGTTGCCTTTGCGGCGGGCAGCTTTCGCGTAGTAACCGCGGAACTGACGCTCCAGCAAACCATAGATACGCTTGACCTTCTGCTTTTCACGCAACTGGGTCGCGTAATCCGACAGCTTGCCTTTCTTGGCGGCGCCGTGCTGACCGGGTTTCTGTTCGAGTTTGCACTTCGAATCGAGGGCACGTGCCGGGCTTTTCAGACTGAGGTCTGCGCCTTCGCGACGTGACAGTTTACATTTAGGACCAATATAACGAGCCATGACTTATTGTTCTCCTTCCCTTAGACGCGGCGCTTTTTAGGCGGACGGCACCCGTTGTGCGGGATTGGGGTCACGTCGATGATGTTCATGATTTTGTATCCGCATGCATTCAATGCGCGGACGGCGGATTCACGGCCCGGACCCGGACCTTTGATGCGGACTTCCAGGGTTTTCACGCCGTAATCCAAGGCGGTTTTGCCGGCCTTTTCCGAGGCGACCTGAGCCGCGAAAGGAGTGGATTTGCGCGAACCGCGGAAACCGGCACCACCGGAGGTGGCCCAGCTCAGAGCATTGCCCTGACGGTCGGTGATCGTGATGATCGTGTTGTTGAAGGAAGCGTGGACGTGGGCGACGCCGTCGGTGACGACGCGCTTGATCTTCTTCTTCGCTTTGGTGGCAGCTGCAGCTTTGCTCATGTGCGTACTTCCTTACTTCTTGATGGCTTTACGCGGACCCTTGCGGGTACGGGCGTTGGTACGCGTGCGCTGGCCACGCAGCGGCAGACCGCGACGGTGACGCAGGCCACGGTAGCAACCGAGGTCCATCAGACGTTTAATCGAAATGCCGACTTCGCGACGCAAGTCGCCTTCGACCGTGAATTTGGCCACTTCCAGACGGAGTTTTTCAACTTCCGGCTCGGACAGGTCCCGGATCTTGGTGGAGGGACTGACGCCCGCCGACTCGCAGACCGATTTGGAACGGGTGCGACCAATACCATAAATGCTTTGCAGGCCAACCCAGACATGCTTCTGAGCAGGCAAATTGACACCAGCTATGCGCGCCATCAGGCGTTCTCCGTAAAAGATTCACCGCGAGGGGAATCGAAAATTATAACAGGGCTTCGGGTTAATTAAAAGTCCCGGCGGTTAATACCGCCTGAACCTGGCATAGGGAGTGTGCCTATGCTCCAGCGACAAGACCGTGGTGGCTGGCCTTTCGACCAACCGCCCCGCGCTACTCCAGCGCAGGGCATCCATGGGCTTACCCGCGCGCGAAGCTGCCGCGCGAGCCGCTCTTCAAATTGGCCTTCTTCATCAGGCCTTCGTACTGATGGGAAACCAAGTGCGCCTGAACCTGCGCCGTGAAATCCATCACCACAACCACCACGATGAGAAGCGACGTACCTCCGAAAGCGAACGGGACGTTAAACCCGGCGCGCATCAGCTCCGGGGTCAAACAGACCAGCACCAGATACAGGCCGCCGATCATGGTCAAACGTGTGAGCACACCGTCAATGTAATCGGCCGTAGCCTTTCCTGGACGGATGCCCGGAATCAGAGCGCCGGACTTCTTCAGGTTATCCGCGGTTTCCTGGGAATTGAACACCAGGGCGGTATAGAAGAAGGCGAAACCGAGAATCAGAGCGCCGTATAATAGCATATGCAGCGGCTCATTGGGCGCCAAAGCCTGCGAAACTGACTGCAGTCCGCGGAATAGCATGCCACGCCAGCCTTCGGCCTGGGCCGCATCCGTACTCATCCAGGTCGATATGGTCGCCGGGAACAGAATCAGGCTGGAGGCGAAGATGGCCGGAATGACGCCGGACATGTTCAGTTTCAGCGGGAGATGCGAGCTCTGATTCATGTAAGCCTGACGGCCACCCTGACGCCGGGCGTAATTCACGGTAATACGGCGTTGGCCGCGCTCCATGAACACCACGAAATAAGTGACGCCAAGCACCAAAGCGATAATCACGAAAATCGCGAACACGCTGATGTCGCCGCTGGAAACCTGCTGTAAGGTGCCAATCATGGCTGAAGGCAGACCTGCCACGATACCCGCGAAGATGATCAGCGAGACGCCGTTACCGATACCACGTTCGGTAATCTGCTCACCCAGCCACATCAGGAACATGGTGCCGGCAGTCAATGAAACAACCGCAGTGACCATGAATCCGACGCCGGGATCATATACTGCGCCCGGCTGTGCCTGTAGCCAGCTGACAATACCGAAGCTCTGGAAAATGGCCAAGGGAATGGCACCGAGACGGGAATACTGGGTCAGCTTACGTCGACCGGCCTCCCCTTCCTTCTTCAGCGCCTTCCAGGGTTCATACATCTGCCCCATCAGCTGGACGATGATGGACGAGGAGATGTAAGGAACCACGTTCAGCGCCAACAGGCTGAAGCGATGCAGGGCGCCGCCGGAGAACATGTTGAACATGTCCACGATGGTGCCTTTCTGACTCTCCATGAGCTGCAGCATGACTTCCGGATTGACGCCCGGTACCGGAATATAGCTGCCGATACGGAATACAATCAGGGCCAAAACCACGAACATGAGGCGCTGGCGGAGCTCGGTGAATTTACCGAGCTGGCCGAACATGGATGACGCTGAACTTGCTTGTGACAAGGGATTACTCCGTTACCGAACCGCCGGCGGCTTCAATGGCAGCTTTGGCACCTGCGGTGACCAGAACTCCCTTCAGCACGAACTTCTTGGTGATTTCACCTTTCTTGACGATCTTGGCCTGCTTAGCCTTGGCCGGAACCAGCTTGGCAGCGCGCAGAGCGGCAAAATCGATTTCGGCGATATCCAGCTTCTCCAGCTGATACAGCAGCACTTCAGCGGTGTCGTTTTTCAGCTTGGAGCGGAAACCGACTTTCGGCAGGCGCTTTTTGAGCGGCATCTGGCCGCCTTCAAAGCCCGGCTTGATCTTGCCTTTACCGGTACGGGCGAACGAGCCTTTATGGCCGCGACCGGCAGTCTTGCCGAGACCCGAACCGATACCGCGACCGACACGGACGCGCTCTTTACGGGCGCCGGGTGCGGGAGACAGGGTATTTAATTGCATATGATTTCTCCTAAGCCCGATTACGATTCAACGCGAACCAGGTAGTGCAGCTGATTGATCAGGCCGCGCACCGAAGGGGAATCCTTCAATTCACGGACATCGTTGATTTTATTCAGGCCCAGGGCCTTGACGGACAGGCGATGGCGCTGTTGGCAGCCACGCAGGCCTTTGACCAGGCGGACCTTGACGGTTTTCTCGGACATTAGACGATCTCCTCAACTTTCTTGCCGCGTTTGGCGGCAATGCGCGACGGCGACTGCATGACCGTCAGACCTTTGACGGTCGCACGAACCAGATTGATCGGGTTGCGCGAACCGATGGCCTTGGCCAACACGTTCTTGACACCGACCGCTTCGAATACGGCGCGCATGGCACCGCCGGCGATCACGCCGGTACCTTCGGAGGCCGGCTGCATGTAGACGCGGGCTGCACCGTGGCCGGACTTGACCGGATGCCACAGGGTACCTTCATTCAGATCAACGCTGATCATGGTCTTGCGGGCTTGGTCCATCGACTTCTGGATGGCAACCGGGACTTCGCGGGCTTTGCCGTAGCCGAAGCCGATTTTTCCGGAACCGTCGCCGACCACGGTCAGGGCGGTAAAGGTGAATTGACGGCCGCCTTTGACGGTTTTGGATACACGGTTTACGGCGACCAGCTTCTCGATGAAGCCGTCTTCGCTTTCCGCATTGCGGTTACGTTCGCGTTCGTTGCTGCTCATGTGAGCTCCTAATCAGTTTAAAAATTGTACGGCTTGGCCGCTTATGGTTGTATGAAACTGGGCGGAAACCGAAGTTTCCGCCGGGCACTGCTTCGGGTAAATCTTAGAACTGCAGACCGCCTTCACGGGCTGCTTCGGCCAGAGCCTTGATGCGGCCGTGGTAGCGGTAACCGGAACGGTCGAAGGCGACGCGTTCGATACCGGCGGCACGGGCTTTCTCGGCAATGGCGCGGCCGACCTTGGCGGCGGCATCGACGTTCTTGCAGTTGGCAAGACCGTTTTTGACGTCGGCCTGGACGGTCGAAGCGGAAGCCAGAACTTTCGAGCCGTCGGCAGTGAACACCTGGGCGTAAATGTGCTGACCGGAACGCAGAACCGACAGACGTGCCACACCCAGATCACGGATATGCGAACGGGTGGTTTTGGCGCGGCGGAGACGGGCAATATTCTTTTTCATGGTAGGGACCTCGAGGATGCCGAAAACCTTAATTAGGCTTTCTTAGCTTCCTTCATAATGATTTTCTCGCCGGCGTAACGGATGCCTTTGCCTTTGTACGGCTCGGGTTTACGGTAAGCGCGGATCTTGGCTGCAACTTCACCGATCAACTGCTTGTCGGCGCCCGAAATCAGGATTTCGGTCTGCGTCGGCGTGGTGATAGTGATGCCGGCAGGCGCGGTGAACACGACCGGATGCGAGAAGCCCAGGCTCAGGTTCAGATTGCTGCCTTCGACGGCGGCGCGGTAACCCACGCCGACCAGTTCCAGTTTGCGGGTGAAGCCTTCCGAGACGCCGGTGACCATGTTGGCCAGAATGGCGCGCAGGGTACCGGTCAGGGCGATGCTTTCATCGTTGGCGGGGGTCAGCAGGATCTGGCCGTTATCGACGGCAACGTCAACATTGGACGGCTTGGCGATGTTCAGGGTGCCTTTCGGACCCTTGACTTCGATGTTGCCATCGACGGACTTCAGTTCAACGCCCTTGGTGAGCGCGATTGGCTTTTTGGCGACGCGTGACATGGTGCGTTCTCCTTAGGCCACGAGGCAGATGACTTCGCCGCCGACACCCGCAGAGCGGGCCTGGCGATCGGTCATCAGACCTTTCGATGTGGAAATGATGGCAACGCCGAGACCGCCGAGCACGCTCGGGATGCCGTCTTTGCCACGGTACTGGCGCAGGCCTGAGCGGGAAACGCGTTCCAGACGCTCGATGACCGGACGGCCTTCGTAGTATTTCAGGGCGATTTCGAGTTTCGCGGCGGCTTTTTCACCGATGACACGGAAGTCGCCGATATAGCCTTCGGCTTTCAGCACGTCGGCGATGGCGAGCTTCATTTTCGAAGCCGGCATCGAGACCTGGGGTTTACCGACGGCAAGTGCGTTCTTGATGCGCACCAGCATGTCGGCGATTGGATCAGTCATGCTCATTGGAAATATCCTTGTTGATTAAAGCATCGATATCCGCGATCTTTCGATTGCGATTACCAGCTGGCCTTGCGCAGGCCGGGAACGTCGCCACGCATGGTGGCTTCGCGCAGTTTGTTACGGCCGAGACCGAACTTGCTGTACACGCCGCGTGAGC
Organism: Arenimonas sp.; assembly: GCF_044353605.1. GTDB lineage: Bacteria > Pseudomonadota > Gammaproteobacteria > Xanthomonadales > Xanthomonadaceae > Arenimonas. The sequence continues at coordinate 101,317 of NZ_JBILBO010000003.1, forward strand.
GGCCGGTGATTTCGCAGCGGTTGCGGACGCGTGCCGGCGAGGAATCGCGCGGCAGCTTCTGCAGTTTGGTGACGGCTGCTTCTTTTTCTTCGTACGAAGCGGTGGTGCTGGCGATGATCTTCTTCAGATCGGCGCGCTTGCCGGCGTACTTCTGGACCAGTTTCTTCCGCTTGATATCGCGGTTTACCATTGACGTCTTAGCCATATGTGCCTCGGATCAGTTACGGAAGGGAAAACCGAAGGCTTCGAGCAATGCCTTGGCTTCTTCGTTGGTTTTGGCGGTGGTGGTCACGGCGATATCCATGCCGCGCATCGCGTCGACGGCGTCGAAGTCGATTTCCGGGAAGATGATCTGTTCCTTGATGCCCATGTTGTAGTTGCCACGGCCATCGAAAGAGCGGCCATTGACACCACGGAAGTCGCGCACACGCGGCAACGAGATATTGATGAAACGATCCAGGAATTCGAACATCTTGTCGCGGCGCAGGGTGACCTTGCAGCCGATCGGCCAGCCGTCACGGATCTTGAAGCTGGCCACCGAAACGCGGGCGTTGGTGACAATCGGCTTCTGACCGGAGATCTTGGCCATGTCGGCCACGGCGTTTTCCAGGATTTTCTTGTTGCCGACAGCTTCACCGACACCCATGTTCAGGGTGATTTTGCTCAGGCGCGGCACTTCCATCACGTTCTTGTAACCGAACTTTTCAATCATTTTCGGCACAACGACGTCTTTGTAGATTTTTTCCAAACGGGTATTGCTCATGTCATCATTCCTCAGGCGTCAATCGCCTCACCGCTCGAGCGGAACACACGCAGTTTGCGTCCATCCTCGAGCACTTTAAAACCAACTTTCTCGCCCTTGCCCGAAACCGGGTTCAGCAGCATGACGTTGGACACGTGAATGGGAGCCTCGCGCTCGATGATGCCGCCGGCCTGGCCGGTCTGCGGGTTGGCTTTGGTATGGCGTTTGATGATGTTGATGTTCTGCACGACGACTTTTTCGCCGGCGATACGCACAACTTCACCTTTTTTGCCTTTGTCGGAACCGGCGATTACAATCACCTGGTCGCCTTTACGGATACGGTTCATAGTTCTTCCTTCGCTCAGAGCACTTCAGGGGCCAGCGAAACAATCTTCATGAACTTCTCGGTGCGCAGCTCGCGGGTTACTGGCCCGAAGATGCGGGTACCGATCGGTTCCTGCTTGTTGTTCAGCAGCACGGCGGCGTTGCCGTCAAAGCGGATCAGCGAACCGTCGCCACGACGCACACCCGAACGGGTGCGAACCACGACGGCGTCGTACACTTCGCCTTTCTTGACCTTGCCGCGCGGAATGGCATCCTTCACGGTCACTTTGATGATGTCACCGATATGGGCATAACGGCGCTTGGAACCGCCGAGCACCTTGATGCACATCATTTCCTTGGCGCCGGAATTGTCGGCGGCTTCGAGGTAGCTTTGTACCTGGATCATACTCGGTCTCCTCGTTATTCGGCGACTGCGCGGGTGATCACTTCGACCACCTGCCAGTTCTTGGTTTTGGACATAGGACGGCACTCGGCCACGCGCACCAGATCGCCTTCATTGCAGGCATTGGTTTCGTCGTGGGCATGCAGCTTGGTCGAGCGGCGCAGGTACTTGCCGTAGAGGGCATGCTTGACCTGGCGTTCAACGAGCACCGTTACCGTTTTATTCATTTTGTTGCTGACAACACGTCCTTCGACGGTGCGCAACTGCTTAGTCTTCTCGGTCATGGTAAAGGCCCTGATTACTTGGAGTTCGCCAACAGCATGTTGACGCGCGCGATTTCGCGGCGGACACGGCTGATGTCGTGGGTTTTGGCTAACTGGCCCGTGGCTTTCTGCATGCGGAGCGAAAATTGCTCTTTGTGCAGGTCCAACAGGTGGGCCTTGAGATCAGCCGGATTTTTCTGACGCAGTTCTTTAAGTTCCATTAGCGCACCGTCCGGACCACGAAAGTGGTCTGTACTGAGAGTTTGGCGGCAGCCAGACGGAACGCTTCACGTGCCGTGGCTTCCGGAATGCCTTCGATTTCATACAGCATGCGGCCGGGCTGGATCGGAGCGACCCAATACTCGACGTTGCCCTTACCGGCGCCCATGCGGACCTCGATGGGCTTCTTGGTGATCGGCTTGTCCGGGAACACGCGGATCCAGAGCTTGCCGCCGCGCTTGACGTAGCGGCTCACCGTACGACGGGCAGCTTCGATCTGACGGGCGGTCAGCGCACCGTGGGTGGTCGCTTTCAAGCCGTATTCGCCGAAGCTGACGGCCGAGGCGTTCCAGCTCAAGCCGTCGTTACGGCCTTTGAACTGTTTGCGGTATTTGGTACGTTTCGGTTGCAACATTTCAATTACCTCGCTTCACGGGCAGGACGCGAAGAACGCTGGGGAGCGGCATCTTCAACTTTTTCCTGGCCAACTTGGCTGAAGTCGAACACTTCGCCTTTGTAGATCCACACCTTGACGCCGATGATGCCGTAGGTGGTGGACGCTTCGGCGGTGCCGTAGTCGATATCGGCGCGCAGGGTGTGCAGCGGCACACGGCCTTCGCGATACCATTCCGAACGGGCGATTTCAGCGCCGTTCAGACGACCGCCGACATTGACCTTGATCCCCAGGGCGCCGAGACGCATGGCGTTGCCGACGGCGCGTTTCATGGCGCGGCGGAACATGATGCGACGCTCAAGCTGCTGGGCAATCGATTCGGCTACCAGTTGGGCGTCGAGTTCGGGCTTGCGGACTTCCGCGACGTTGATGTGCGCCGGAACGCCCATGACATCGGAGACTTCCTTCTTCAACTTCTCGATGTCCTCACCGCGCTTACCAATCACTACACCCGGACGAGCGGTGTGAATGGTCACGCGTGCCGTTTTGGCCGGACGCTCGATGGTGATTTTGGAGATGCCGGCCTGAGCCAGCTTCTTGCGCAGCATGGCGCGGACTTTCAGGTCCGCAACCAGGAACTGGCCGTATTCGCCTTTCTTGGCGAACCATTTGGAATTCCAGTCTTTGGAGATGCCAAGACGGATGCCGGTAGGATGTACTTTATGACCCATGACTGCCCTTAACCTTTTTTACCGGAACCCACCACCACAGTGATGTGGCTGGTGCGTTTGGAAATACGAGTGCCGCGGCCTTTAGCGCGGGCCATGAAACGTTTCAGGATCGGACCTTCGTCGACCATGATGGTGGCGACTTTCAGTTCATCGACGTCCGCGCCGTTGTTGTTCTCGGCGTTGGCGGTGGCAGACCACAGCACTTTGTAGATGATGTGAGCGGCTTTCTTATCGCTGAACTTCAGCAGGTCCAGAGCGCGTGACACCGGCAGACCACGGACCTGGTCGGCGACCAGACGGGCTTTCTGCGGCGAGATGCGGCTGGAGCGGAGGATAGCTTTTGCATTCATGACCTATACTCCTTATTTACCGGACTTCTTGTCGCCGCCGTGACCTTTGAAGGTACGGGTCAGCGCGAATTCGCCCAGTTTATGACCAACCATGTTTTCGTTCACGAGAACCGGAACATGCACCTTGCCGTTATGCACGGCAATGGTGAATCCGACCATTTCGGGAAGAACCATGGAACGACGCGACCAAGTCTTGATCGGCTTTTTGCTGGTGCCCGCGGTTTCCACTTTTTTAATCAAGTGGTGATCAACGAACGGACCTTTCTTTAATGAACGTGCCATTGCCTATCAACCTCTGCGATCGCGCACGATGAACTTCTGGGTGCGCTTGTTCTTACGAGTTTTGTAACCCTTGGCCGGAGTGCCCCATGGGGAGACCGGATGTGGATTACCCTGACCTGCTTTCGCCTCACCACCGCCGTGCGGATGGTCGACCGGGTTCATGGCCGCACCGCGGACGGTCGGCTTGATACCGCGCCAACGCTTGGCACCGGCTTTACCCAGTTTTTCCAGGCTGTGCTCGACGTTGCCGACTTCACCGATGGTGGCGTAGCAATCGACCGGCACTTTGCGCATTTCACCCGAACGCAGACGCAGCGTGGCGTAACCGCCTTCACGGGTAATCAGCTGGGCACCGGCACCAGCGGCACGGGCCATCTGTGCGCCCTTGCCTGGCTTCATTTCGATGCAATGCACGGTCGAACCGATCGGCATATTGCGCAGCGGCAGAGCGTTGCCGGCCTTAATCGGCGCTTCTTTGCCGGCAATCAGCTGATCGCCGACCTGCAGGCCTTTCGGCGCGATGATATAACGGCGCTCACCGTCGGCATAGCACAGCAGTGCGATGTGGGCAGTGCGGTTCGGATCATATTCAATGCGCTCAACGCGGGCAGGAATGCCCTCTTTGTTACGCTTGAAGTCGATGATCCGGTAGGCCTGCTTGTGACCGCCGCCGATGTGACGGGTGGTAATGCGACCGTGGTTGTTACGACCACCGGTTTTGGATTTCTTCTCAGTCAGCGCTTCCAGCGGACCGCCCTTATGCAGGCCGGCGGTGGAAACACGGACCATGGCGCGACGGCCAGGCGAAGTGGGTTTAAATGTCATCAATGCCATGGGTTCTGCCTCAGGCCTTTGCCATTACGTCGATCGATTGGCCTTCGGCCAAGCGAACGTAAGCTTTACGCCAGTCACCGCGACGGCCGGCGCGATTACGGAAGGACTTGTTCTTGCCCTTCACGTTCAACACGTTGACCGATTCGACTTTGACACTGAACAACGACTCAACGGCGGACTTGACGTCGGCCTTGGTCGCGTTCTGGGCTACTTCGAACACGTACTGGTTGTCTTCTTGGATCCGGGCGGTCTTTTCGGACACGCGCGGGGCGCGGATTACTTGGAGCAGTTTTGCGGTGCTCATGCCAGCCACTCCTCTACTTTCTTGACGGCTTCAGCGGTCATGACCACGTGCTGGGCACCGACCAGAGCGGCCGGATCCAGTCCCTGGACGTCGCGGATCTGCACGTACGGGATGTTGCGGGCGGCCAGATACAGGTTTTCCGAACCGCTTTCAGTGACGATCAGCGGGCTGCCGACCTTCATTTCAGCAAGCTTGGCAACCAGGGCCTTGGTTTTCGGCTCGGCAACATCGAGGCTGTCGACCACGGTCAGACGCGACTGGCGGTTCAATTCCGACAGGATCACGCTGATGGCGGCGCGGTACATCTTCTTGTTGACCTTCTGCTCGAAGCTACGTGGCTTGGCAGCAAACGTCACGCCACCGCCGATGAAAATCGGAGCGCGATAATCGCCGTGACGTGCACCGCCGCCCTTCTGCTTCTTGAATTTCTTGGTGGTGCCTGAAACTTCGGCACGCGACAGCTGCGCCTTGGTACCGGCACGACCGGCGTTGCGGAATGCAACGACGACCTGATGCACCAGATCACGATTGAATTCGCGACCGAAGACCGCGTCGGAAACCGACAGGGCTTGGGCGCTACCTACTACTGAGAGTTCCATGATTTGACTCCTCAACCCTTGGTGCCGGGACGGACGATGAGATCGCCGCCGGGGGCGCCCGGAACAGCGCCGCGAACCGCAATCAGACCGCGCTCAGCATCGACTTTGATGACTTCGAGGTTCTGCGTGCTTTGGTTCACTGCACCCATGTGGCCGGACATTTTTTTGCCCGGGAAAACGCGACCTGGGGTCTGACGCTGACCAATCGAACCCGGGGAACGATGGGACAGCGAGTTACCGTGGGTAGCGTCGCCCATTTTGAAGTTGTAACGCTTGATCGTGCCTTGGAAGCCTTTACCCTTGGTCACGCCCTGCACGTCAACGATCTGACCAACCGAGAAGATGTCGGCTTTGATTTCGCCGCCCACTTCGAAGTTGCCGAGATCTTTGGCATCGACACGGAATTCCCAAAGACCGCGACCCGACTCCACTTTCGCCTTGGCGTAGTGGCCGGTCAGCGGCTTGCTGACCAAAGAGGCGCGCTTGGCACCAGCAGTAACCTGCACGGCTGAATAGCCATCGGTCTCGGCGGTTTTGATCTGGGTAATGCGATTCGGGGTGGCTTCGATCAGCGTTACCGGCACAGACTGGCCGTCTTCAGTGAAGACGCGGGTCATGCCGGCCTTGCGGCCAACCAAACCTAATTGATATTTAACGGTCATGTCCTACCTCAGCTCAGCTTGATCTGGACATCGACGCCAGCGGCGAGCTCGAGCTTCATGAGCGCGTCGACGGTCTTGTCGTTCGGGTCAACGATATCCAGCACGCGCTTGTGCGTACGGGTTTCGTATTGGTCGCGCGCGTCCTTGTCGACGTGCGGCGAAACGAGGATGGTGTAACGTTCGATTTTGGTCGGCAGCGGAATCGGACCGCGCACTTGGGCGCCGGTACGTTTCGCGGTTTCGACAATCTCGCTGGCTGAGCGATCAATGAGACGATGATCGTACGCTTTCAGCCGGATTCGGATTTTTTGATCCGCCATGGCGAATTCCTTCAGTTATAAAGAGCGACAGAATCGGGAACACAGACGGTCCCGACCCCCTAAAAAAGCTCAGCTGATCGATACCTGATCCACTGAGCCGGTAATTGTAATACGCGCGAGAGCTGTCTGTCAACAGCGCGAACCCGTATCTTTACCCGTCCTGGGTGCGAACTCGAGGTACATCCTTGTCCTCATTTCGCTTGTGTTCAGCCGGCCGAGGCCGGCTGAGGGCAAATCAGTTACTTGATGACTTTGGCCACCACGCCGGCGCCGACGGTACGGCCGCCTTCGCGGATCGCGAAACGCAGGCCTTCGGTCATGGCAATCGGGGCAATCAGGCTCACCACCATCTTCACGTTGTCACCCGGCATTACCATTTCCACGCCTTCCGGCAACTGGCAAGCGCCGGTCACGTCGGTGGTGCGGAAATAGAACTGCGGACGGTAACCTTTGAAGAACGGAGTATGACGGCCGCCTTCGTCCTTGCTCAGCACGTAAACTTCGGCTTCGAAGTCGGTGTGCGGGGTGATCGAACCCGGCTTGCACAGCACTTGGCCGCGCTCGACGTCGTCACGCTTGGTGCCGCGCAGCAGCAGACCGGCATTGTCGCCCGCCTGACCCTGGTCCAGCAGCTTGCGGAACATTTCCACGCCGGTCACCGTCGTCTTCTGGGTCGGACGGATACCGACGATTTCGATTTCTTCGCCGACCTTGATCACGCCGCACTCGATACGGCCGGTCACCACGGTGCCGCGGCCCGAGATCGAGAACACGTCTTCCACCGGCATCAGGAACGGCTTGTCGATTTCACGCTGCGGTTCCGGAATCCAGGTGTCCAGAGCGTCGACCAGCTTGATGATCGACGGAACGCCGATTTCCGATTGGTCGCCTTCCAGCGCCAGACGGGCCGAACCGGCGATGATCGGAGTGTCGTCGCCCGGGAAATCGTACTTGCTCAGCAGTTCACGGACTTCCATTTCGACCAGCTCGAGCAGCTCGGCGTCGTCGACCATGTCGGCCTTGTTCAGGAACACCACGATGTAAGGCACGCCAACCTGGCGCGACAGCAGGATGTGTTCGCGGGTCTGCGGCATCGGGCCGTCAGCGGCCGAGCACACCAGAATCGCGCCGTCCATCTGGGCAGCACCGGTAATCATGTTCTTCACATAGTCGGCGTGTCCCGGGCAATCCACGTGCGCGTAGTGACGGTTTTCCGATTCGTATTCCACGTGGGCAGTCGAAATCGTAATGCCGCGCGCTTTTTCTTCCGGAGCCGCGTCAATCTGGTCGTAACCCTTGAACTCGCCGCCGAAACGCTCCGCGCCGACCTTCGTCAGGGCTGCAGTCAGCGTGGTCTTGCCATGATCCACGTGGCCGATGGTGCCCACGTTCACGTGGGGCTTGGTACGTTCGAACTTACCTTTTGACATGTCAGTTAATCCTTAATATTCAATAAATTAAGATTTTTTCATCACGGCTTCGGCGATATTGGTCGGCGCCTCGGCATAGTGATCGAATTCCATAGTGAAGGTGGCGCGGCCCTGCGACATGGAGCGCATCGCGGTGGCGTAACCGAACATTTCACCCAGCGGAACCATGGCGTTGATGACCTTGCCCGACGGCGTGTCATCAGAACCCTGCAACAGGCCGCGACGACGGGAAAGATCGCCCATCACATCACCCATGTAGTCTTCCGGGGTAACCACTTCGACTTTCATGATCGGTTCGAGCAGCGCCGGGTTGGCTTTGTTGAATGCTTCCTTGAACGCCATCGAGCCGGCGACTTTGAATGCCATTTCGTTGGAGTCGACGTCGTGGTAAGAACCATCAACGGCACGGATTTTGATATCAACGACCGGGAAGCCGGCCAGAACGCCGTTTTTCATGGCTTCCTGGATGCCCTTGTCGGCGGCAGTCACGTATTCTTTCGGAACCACGCCACCGACGATGGCGTTTTCGAACGAATAACCGGCACCGCGTTCCTGCGGTTCCATCTCGATCACGATGTGACCATATTGACCACGACCGCCGGACTGGCGAACGAACTTGCCTTCCTGCTTGACGGCCTTGCGAATCGCTTCGCGGTAGGCTACCTGCGGCTTGCCGACGTTGGCTTCCACGTTGAATTCGCGCTTCATGCGGTCAACCAGGATTTCCAGATGCAGCTCGCCCATGCCGGAGATGATGGTTTGACCGGACTCTTCATCGGTACGGACGCGGAACGAAGGATCTTCCTGGGCCAGACGGCCGAGGGCGATACCCATTTTTTCCTGATCGGCTTTGGTCTTCGGTTCGACCGCCATCGAGATGACGGGCTCCGGGAAGATCATGCGCTCGAGCGTGATGACGTGGTCCATGGAGCACAAGGTGTCACCGGTAGTGACGTCTTTGAGGCCCACGGCGGCAGCGATGTCGCCGGAAAGCACTTCCTTGATTTCCTCGCGCTCATTGGCATGCATCTGCAGAATACGGCCGATGCGCTCTTTTTTGCTCTTGACCGGGTTATACACCTGGTCGCCTGCATTCAGGGTGCCGGAGTAGACGCGGAAGAAGGTCAGCGAACCCACGAACGGGTCGGTCATGATCTTGAATGCCAAGGCAGAGAACGGCTCTTTGTCGCCGACCTTGCGGATGGCTTCCTGCTCTTTCTCGTCGATACCCTTGACCGGCGGACGGTTATCCGGCGACGGCAGGTAATGCACGACGGCATCGAGCATGGCCTGCACGCCTTTGTTCTTGAACGCGGTACCGGCGAACATCGGGATGATTTCGCAGGTCAGGGTACGGGCACGGATGCCTTCCATGATCTGTTCTTCCGACAGCTCGCCGTTTTCCAGATAGGTGTTCATCAGGTCTTCGGAGGCTTCAGCAGCGGCTTCCACCATGAATTCACGCATGGTTTTGCATTCATCGGCCAGATGGGCCGGAATCTCGCCATAAGTGAAGGTCGTGCCGTTATTGGTCATGTCCCAGATGATCGCTTTCATTTTCAGCAGATCAACCACGCCTTCGAAGTTTTCTTCGGCGCCGATCGGCATCTGCATCGGGACCGGATAGGCACCCAGACGCGCTTTCAGCTGCTCGACGACCTTGAAGAAGTTGGCACCGGTGCGGTCCATCTTGTTGACGAAGGCCAGACGCGGCACGGAGTACTTGGAAGCCTGGCGCCAGACGGTCTCGGACTGCGGCTGCACGCCGCCGACGGCGCACAGCACGAATACCGCACCGTCGAGCACGCGCAGGGAACGTTCGACTTCGATGGTGAAGTCCACGTGTCCGGGGGTGTCGATGATGTTGAAGCGGTGCTGCTGCATCGACTTGTCCATGCCCGACCAGAAACAGGTCGTGGCTGCGGAAGTAATGGTGATGCCGCGTTCCTGCTCCTGCTCCATCCAGTCCATGGTGGCTGCGCCATCATGCACTTCACCGATTTTGTGGTTCACACCGGTGTAGAACAGAATGCGTTCAGTGGTTGTGGTTTTGCCGGCATCGATATGAGCCATGATGCCGAAGTTGCGATAACGATCAATTGGGGTGGTACGTGCCACGATGAGATTCCTTCTCGAAAATTACCAGCGGAAATGGGAGAACGCTTTGTTGGCTTCCGCCATGCGGTGGGTCTCTTCGCGTTTCTTCACGGCGCCGCCGCGGTTTTCGGAAGCTTCCAGCAGTTCGCCGGCAAGTTTCGCAGGCATGGTGTTTTCGCCGCGCTTACGGGCGGATTCGATGACCCAACGCATCGCCAAAGCGGTACGGCGGGTGGCACGAACTTCAACCGGAACCTGATAAGTGGCGCCGCCGACACGACGGGACTTCACTTCGACCGCCGGAGCGACGTTGCTCAGGGCCTTCTCGACCAGCGCCAGGGAATCGGCATTTTTCTGGCCGATGACGTCCATTGCGCCGTAGACGATTTTTTCGGCGACGGATTTCTTGCCGCTGACCATCACCATGTTGATGAAGCGGGCGATCATTTGGCTTCCGTGCTTCGGATCAGGAAGGACCGAACGGGTACCGGGGGAACCTTTACGTGACATGTTTAGTGCCTTAATTTAAATAATGAGATGAATGTTGCAGGCGGTTGCCGGCAGAATTACTTCGGACGCTTGGCGCCGTATTTGGAACGGCTCTGGCGGCGCTTGGCGACACCGGAAGCATCCAACGAACCGCGCACGGTGTGGTAACGCACACCCGGCAGATCTTTGACACGGCCGCCGCGGATCAGCACGACGCTGTGTTCCTGCAGATTGTGGCCTTCGCCACCGATGTAGCTGATGACCTCGAAACCATTGGTCAAGCGCACTTTCGCCACTTTACGCAGGGCCGAGTTCGGCTTCTTCGGGGTAGTGGTGTAGACGCGGGTGCAGACGCCACGGCGTTGCGGGCAGTTCGCCAGGGCCGGGGAAGCGCTTTTGTACGTATTGGACTGGCGCGGCTTGCGGACCAGTTGATTAACAGTCGCCATTTGATATAAATCCTGCGAAACAAAAAGGACTGACCGGGAACCCGGCCAGAATAGACGGAAAATTATAAATTGTATTGCCGCCGTTGTCAAACCTGACAACTGAACAATCCCCCAATCCCTGGCGGTAACGCAAGCCGCATCCATGCGGCTTTTGGACGGGCGGCCGAGGCCGCCCGGGGTGTCTTATTCGACGACTTCGCCGACCACTTCCTCACCCTCGGCCGAAGCCAACGGTGCCGCCAGCACTTCCAGGTCGCTGTCGCTGATCTGGGCATGGTCGCGGCGGCGCTGGTTGTGGTACGCCAGACCGGTACCGGCCGGGATCAGACGACCGACGATGACGTTTTCCTTCAGGCCACGCAGCGCATCGTGGGTGCCGCGGACGGCGGCATCGGTCAACACGCGGGTGGTTTCCTGGAAGGATGCGGCCGAAATGAACGATTCCGTAGCCAGCGAGGCCTTGGTAATACCCAGCAAAACAGGGGTAAACTTCGGCAAAATGCTGTTATTTGCGTTCAACTTGACGTTTTCTTCCAAGGCGCGGATCTTCTCGACCTGCTCACCGGCCATGAACTTGCTGTCGCCGGCATCGAGGATTTCGACCTTGCGCAGCATCTGACGGGTGATGGTCTCGATGTGCTTGTCGTTGATCTTGACGCCCTGCAGACGGTACACGTCCTGGATTTCCTTGACCAGATAGGCGGCCAGCTCTTCGACGCCCTTCAGGCGCAGAATATCCTGCGGATTCGGCTCGCCGTCCACGATGATTTCGCCCTTCTCGACATGCTCGCCTTCGAACACAGCGATCTGGCGGTACTTCGGAATCAGCTCTTCGTGCTCGTTGCCTTCCAGATCGGTGATGATCAGGCGCTGCTTGCCTTTGGTTTCCTTGCCCATGCTCACGATACCGGAGACTTCGGCCATGATGGCGGAATCCTTCGGCTTGCGGGCTTCGAACAGGTCGGCCACGCGCGGCAGACCACCGGTGATGTCGCGGGTTTTCGAGGCTTCCTGCGGCACTTTGGTGATGACGTCGCCGACGCCGACTTTCTCGCCGTCATGCAGGTTCACGATCGAACGCGGCGGCAGCATGTACTGGGCCGGCAGATCGGTACCCGGGATGCTCAGGTCGTTGCCTTTGGCGTCCACGATGCGCACGATAGGACGCAGGTCCTTGCCCTGCCCGCCCCGGCGCTTCGGATCGGTGATTTCCAGCGAAGCCAGACCGGTCAGGTCATCGGTCTTTTCGATCACGGTGACACCGTCGACGAAATCGACGAATTTCACGAAACCGGCGACTTCCGACACGATAGGGTGGTTATGCGGATCCCATTTGACCACGGTTTGGCCGGATTTGACCTGGGCGCCGTCCTTGACCGAAATGTTGGCGCCGTAAGGCAGCTTGTAACGCTCGCGCTCACGGCCGGTCGGATCGAGTACCGAGATTTCACCCGAACGCGATACCGCGACCAGGTGGCCATCGGCATGGGTCACGTATTTCAGGTTGTTGAACTTGACCGAACCGGTGGTTTTGACGGTCACGTTGTCGATGGCGGCGGCACGCGATGCGGCGCCACCGATATGGAAGGTCCGCATGGTCAGCTGCGTACCCGGCTCACCGATCGATTGCGCGGCGACCACGCCGACGGCTTCACCGATGTTGACCAGGTGACCACGGCCCAGATCGCGGCCATAGCACATGGAGCAGACACCGAAAGCGCTTTCACAGGTAATGGAGGAACGGACCTTGATGGTCTGCACGCCGCCGGCCTCGAGCTTGTCGACCCAGCCTTCATCAAGCAGGGTATTGCGCGTGACGATCGGATCTTCATCATTGCCCGGCAGGAACACGTCTTCAGCCACGACGCGGCCCAGAACGCGGTCGCGCAGCGGTTCGACAACATCGCCGCCTTCCACGATCGGCGTCATGGTCAGACCGGCCTTGGTGCCGCAGTCGACTTCGGTCACCACCACATCCTGCGCCACATCGACCAGACGACGGGTCAGGTAACCCGAGTTCGCGGTCTTCAGCGCGGTATCGGCCAGACCTTTACGCGCACCGTGGGTCGAGATGAAGTACTGAAGCACGTTCAGACCTTCGCGGAAGTTCGCGGTAATCGGCGTCTCGATGATCGAGCCGTCCGGCTTGGCCATCAGGCCGCGCATACCGGCCAGCTGGCGGATCTGGGCCTGCGAACCGCGGGCGCCGGAGTCGGCCATGATGTAAATCGAGTTCATCGACTTCTGGGTGATGGTCTCGCCCTTGGCGTTCTGCACCTTCTCCCAGCCGATGGTGTCCATCATCGCCTTGGCGATGCGTTCATTGGCGCGCGACCAGATGTCGACCACTTTGTTGTAGCGTTCGCCGGCGGTGACCAGACCCTGTTGATACTGTTCCTGGATTTCCAGAACTTCCTTCTCGGCTTCGGCCAGAAGGGTTTTCTTCTCATCCGGAATGATCATGTCGTTGATGCCGACCGAGACGCCGGCCTTGGTCGCGAAAGCGAAGCCGGTGTACATCAGTTTGTCGGCGAAAATAACCGTCGGCTTCAGGCCGAGCATGCGGTACGAGGTATTGATCAGGCGGCTGATGTTTTTCTTGGTCAGTTCGGTGTTGGCATAGGCGAACGGCAGGCCTTTCGGCAGGATATCGGCCAGCAGTGCACGACCGACGCTGGTTTCCACCACGGCCTTGGTCGCAATCATTTCACCGGCATCGTTCATTTCATCGCGCTGCAGACGGACTTTCACCTTGGCGTGCAGTTCAACCACTTTGTTGTCATAGGCGCGCTTGACTTCGGCAACGTTGGCGAAAATCATGCCTTCGCCCTGTTTGCCTTCGAGGGCGCGGGTCATGTAATACAGACCGAGCACGACGTCCTGCGACGGAACGATGATCGGCTCGCCGTTGGCCGGCGACAGGATGTTGTTCGACGACATCATCAGGGCGCGCGCTTCCAGCTGGGCTTCGAGGCTCAGCGGCACGTGAACGGCCATCTGGTCACCGTCGAAGTCGGCGTTGAATGCGGTACAGACCAGCGGATGCAGCTGGATGGCCTTGCCTTCGACCAGCACCGGCTCGAACGCCTGGATGCCCAGACGGTGAAGGGTCGGCGCGCGGTTCAGCAACACCGGATGTTCGCGGATGACGTCTTCCAGGATGTCCCAGACTACGGCTTCTTCGCGCTCAACCAGCTTCTTGGCGGCTTTGATGGTGGTGGCGATGCCCTGACGCTGCAGTTTGGCGAAGATGAAGGGCTTGAACAGCTCCAGTGCCATTTTCTTCGGCAGACCGCACTCGTGCAGACGCAGGGTCGGACCGACCACGATGACCGAACGACCGGAGTAGTCAACGCGCTTGCCGAGCAGATTCTGGCGGAAGCGGCCTTGTTTGCCTTTGATCATGTCGGCCAGGGATTTCAGCGGACGCTTGTTGGTGCCTGTGATGGCACGGCCGCGGCGGCCATTGTCCATCAGGGCATCGACCGATTCCTGCAGCATGCGTTTTTCATTGCGCACGATGATGTCCGGTGCGCTCAGTTCCAGCAGGCGGTGCAGGCGGTTGTTACGGTTGATCACGCGGCGGTAAAGATCGTTGAGATCGGAGGTCGCGAAGCGGCCGCCGTCCAGCGGTACCAGCGGACGCAGATCCGGCGGCAGCACCGGAAGCACGGTGAGTACCATCCACTCCGGACGGTTGCCGGACTCGATGAAGGACTCGACCAGCTTGATGCGCTTGGTCAGACGCTTCTGCTTGGTGTCGGAATTGGTTGAGCTGATCTCTTCCTTCAGGCGGATGACTTCAGCATGCAGGTCGATGGTCGACAGTAGCTGGTGCACCGCTTCGGCGCCCATCTTGGCTTCGAACTCATCACCATGCTCGTGTTGTGCTTCCATGTACTGCTCTTCGGTCAGCAACTGGCCACGGTCAAGCGGGGTCAGGCCCGGCTCGATGACCACGTAGGCTTCGAAGTACAGCACGCGCTCAATGTCGCGCAGGGTCATGTCCAGCATCAAGCCGATGCGGGACGGCAGCGACTTCAGGAACCAGATGTGGGCGGTCGGGCTGGCCAGTTCGATGTGGCCCATGCGCTCGCGGCGTACCTTGGTGAGGGTCACTTCGGTGCCGCACTTCTCGCAGACCACGCCACGGTGCTTCATGCGCTTGTATTTGCCGCACAGGCATTCGTAGTCCTTGACCGGTCCGAAGATGGCGGCGCAGAACAGGCCGTCACGCTCGGGCTTGAAGGTGCGGTAATTGATGGTTTCCGGCTTTTTAACTTCGCCGAAGGACCAGGAACGGATCATGTCCGGCGAGGCCAGCGCGATTTTGATGCCGTCGAATTCGAGGCTCTGGCGCTGCTGGTTGAACAGATTAAGCAAATCTTTCATGGTTGTCTCCAAATGGTGGGGCCTTATCTCGGACAAGGCCCCGGGTCATGTTCTTTTCGGCGATTATTTCTCGTCAAGCTCGATGTTGATGCCCAAGGATCGGATTTCCTTGACCAGCACATTGAACGACTCCGGAATACCGGCGACGGTTTCGTGCTCGCTGTCGACGATGTTTTTGTACATCGCGTTGCGGCCTTGGACGTCGTCGGATTTCACCGTCAGCATTTCCTGCAGGGTGTAGGCGGCACCATAGGCCTCCAACGCCCAGACTTCCATTTCGCCGAAGCGCTGGCCGCCGAACTGCGCCTTGCCGCCCAGCGGCTGCTGGGTAACCAGGGAGTACGGTCCGGTCGAACGGGCGTGCATTTTGTCGTCGACCAGGTGGTTCAGCTTCAGCATGTGCATGTAGCCGACGGTGACCGGACGATCGAATGCTTCGCCGGTACGGCCGTCGAACAGCTGGGCCTGACCGGATTCCGGCAGATCGGCCAGTTTCAGCATGGACTTGATTTCCGACTCGGCGGCACCGTCGAATACCGGTGTCGCCATCGGCACACCGTCGGTCAGGTTACCGGCTAGACGCAACAGCTCCTTGTCGGTGAACTTGGACAGATCGACGCGCTGTTTCTTGGTTTCAGCCTGATCATGGTTGTAAATCTGGTCCAGGAACTTGCGCAGATCTTCGACCTTGCGCTGGTCGTCCAGCATCTTCTGGATCTTCTGGCCCAGGCCTTTGGCAGCCCAGCCCAGATGCACTTCCAGAATCTGTCCGATGTTCATCCGGCTCGGCACGCCCAGCGGGTTAAGCAGGATGTCCACGGTCTTGCCGTCGACCATGTACGGCATGTCTTCAACCGGCTTGATCATCGAGACCACGCCCTTGTTACCGTGACGGCCGGCCATCTTGTCGCCCGGCTGGATGCGGCGCTTGACGGCGACATAGACCTTGACAGTCTTCAGCACGCCCGGCGGCAGATCGTCACCCTGGGTGATCTTGCGGCGCTTGTCCTGGAAGCGTTTTTCGAACTCGGCCTTGTGGGCTTCGATCTGCTTCTTGGCATTATCGAGGAAATCAACGGCCTCTTCTTCTTTCATGCGGATGTCGAAGCGCTCGTCCTTTTTCAGGCCGGCCAGATATTCCTTGGTGATTTCGGTGCCTTTCTTCAGGCCGTTCGGACCACCATTGGCAACACGACCGATCAGCTGGGAATCCAGACGGCTATAGATGGCGCCTTCGAGGATGCGGAACTGGTCGTCGAAATCCTTCTTGACGCTTTTGACTTCGGCATCTTCGATTTGCTTGGCACGCTTGTCCTTCTCAACGCCGTCGCGGGTAAACACTTGCACATCGATGACCGTGCCGTCCATGCCCGGCGGAACCCGCAGCGAGCTGTCCTTCACATCGGAGGCTTTTTCGCCAAAGATGGCGCGCAGCAGTTTTTCTTCCGGGGTCAGCTGGCTTTCGCCTTTCGGGGTGACCTTGCCGACCAGGATGTCGCCGGCACGCACTTCAGCGCCGATGTAGACCACGCCGGACTCATCCAGACGGCCGAGTGCGCTTTCCGACACATTCGGGATATCGGCGGAAATTTCCTCCGGTCCCAACTTGGTGTCACGGGCGGCCACGGTCAGTTCTTCAATGTGGATGGTGGTGTAGCGATCCTCTTCGACCACGCGCTCGGAAAGCAGAATGGAGTCTTCGAAGTTGTAACCATTCCAGGGCATGAACGCGACCAGCATGTTCTGACCCAGAGCCAGTTCACCGATATCGGTCGACGGTCCATCAGCCAGCACGTCGCCGCGCTCGATGCGATCACCGACGCGCACCAGCGGACGCTGGTTGATGCAGGTGTTCTGGTTGGAACGGGTGTATTTCACCAGATTGTAGATATCGACACCGGCGTCATTGGCGCCGATTTCCTTTTCATTGGCACGCACCACGATGCGGGCGGCATCGACCTGGTCGACCACGCCGCCGCGCAGGGCGTTAACGGTCACGCCGGAGTCACGGGCCACGGCGCGTTCGATGCCGGTGCCGACCAGCGGCTTCTGGCTACGCAGGGTCGGAACGGCCTGGCGTTGCATGTTCGCACCCATCAGGGCGCGGTTGGCGTCGTCGTGCTCGATGAACGGTACCAAGGCCGCAGCCACCGATACCGACTGCATCGGCGAAACGTCCATGTACTGGATTTCCGACGGCGGTTTCAGCAGGGTGTCGGCTTGGTAGCGGCAGGTCACGTATTCGTTTTTGAATTTACCTTTCGGGTCCAGCTCGGCATTGGCCTGGGCGATGGCGTATTCGTACTCCTCGATGGCCGACAGGAATTCGACCTTGTCGGTCACGATGCCGTTTTCGACCTTGCGGTATGGAGTTTCCAGAAAACCGTACTTGTTGGAACGGGCATACACGGCCAAGGAGTTGATCAGACCGATGTTCGGGCCTTCAGGAGTTTCGATGGTGCAGACGCGGCCGTAGTGGGTCGGGTGAACGTCACGCACTTCGAAGCCGGCACGTTCGCGAGTCAGGCCGCCCGGGCCAAGAGCCGACACGCGGCGCTTGTGGGTGACTTCCGAGAGCGGATTGTTCTGGTCCATGAACTGCGACAGCTGCGACGAACCGAAGAATTCCTTCAGTGCGGCGGCAACCGGCTTGGCATTGATCAGTTCCTGCGGCGACAGATCGTCGGCTTCGGCCATCGACAGACGCTCTTTGACAGCGCGCTCGACGCGGACCAAGCCGACGCGGAATACGTTCTCGGCCATTTCACCGACCGAACGCACGCGGCGGTTGCCCAGATGGTCGATGTCGTCGGTGACGCCACGGCCATTGCGGATTTCGCAAAGGGTATTAATGACTTCGAGGATATCGGAGGTCTTGCCGTAGTTGGCAACCAGACCCTTGGCGGTTTCATCGCTGCGCTCGCTGAAATACTGGAAATCGTAGAGCACTTCGGCACCGGTGACTTCCTTACGACCGACACGACGGTTGAACTTCATGCGGCCGACCGAGGACAGATCGTAGCGTTCGAAGGTAAAGAACAGGTTATAGAACAGGTTCTGCGCGGCATCCTTGGTCGGCGGCTCACCCGGACGCATCATACGGTAGATTTCAACCAGGGCTTCCAGCTGCGTTTTCGACGGATCGATGCGCAGGGTGTTGGAAATGAAGGGGCCGCGATCGAGATCGTTGACCCAGAGCGTTCCGATGGTTGCGATGTTGTGCTTACGCAGCTTGGCCAGTTTGGCTTCGTCCAGCTCGTCGTTGGCGGTGGCAATCAGTTCGCCAGTAGCGGCGTCGATGACATCATGCGACAGGATGCGGCCAATCAGGTAATCGTCCGGCACTTCCAAAGTTGCGATGTTCTTTTTCTCGAGATCCTTCACATGACGGGCGGTGATGCGCTTGCCGGCTTCGACCACGACCTCGCCTTTCACCACGAGATCGAAGTTCAGGGTTTCGCCGCGCAGACGTTCGGCGACCAGTTCCAGTTCAACACCGTCCTTTTTTGAAATATGGAACGTGTTGATTTCGAAGAAGTGATTCAGGATCTGTTCGTTGTTGTAACCCAGCGCACGCAGCAGAATGGTGACCGGCAACTTGCGGCGACGGTCGATTCGGGTGAACACGCAGTCTTTGGCATCGAATTCGAAATCCAGCCAGGAACCGCGGTACGGAATCACACGGGCCGAGTGCAGCAGTTTGCCGGAGCTGTGGGTTTTGCCGCGGTCATGGTCGAAGAACACGCCCGGGCTGCGGTGCAGCTGCGACACGATCACGCGCTCGGTACCGTTGATGATGAAGGTGGCATTGCCGGTCATCAGCGGCAGATCGCCCATGAACACTTCCTGTTCCTTGACGTACTTGACGGCCTTGTTGGACGATTCACGGTCGTAAATGACCAGGCGGACTTTGACGCGCAACGGTGCACCG
The DNA here is from genome assembly GCF_044353605.1 of Arenimonas sp. Classification (GTDB taxonomy): domain Bacteria; phylum Pseudomonadota; class Gammaproteobacteria; order Xanthomonadales; family Xanthomonadaceae; genus Arenimonas. The sequence goes on from NZ_JBILBO010000003.1 coordinate 120,532, forward strand.
TAGGTCTGCCCGCGCGAGCGGCATTCGCGTTCGTCAAACGCCGGCTCACCGAGGGTGTAGCTGACGTATTCGAGCGCGGCATTGCCGGAAAAACTGACAATCGGGAAAACCGATTTCAGTGCGGCATGCAGACCGCGGTCGTCATGACCGTCGGATTTCGACGAGTCCTGCAGGAATTCCCGGTAGGAATCCATCTGGATAGCCAGCAGATAAGGCACGTCAAGGACCGGGCGGTTCTTGCCGAAATCTTTACGGATGCGCTTTTTCTCAGTCAGGGAATACGTCATGTGAGCTACCACCTTTGTCAGTGCCAATTGGATTGGCGGGTTTACGACGGAATACTTTGCTAAATCGCCACGGATGCCGGCTTAGCAGAACATTCCGGTCGATCGGAATTCGAAAACAGGGAGAGGCCGGGGGTTTTCACCCCCAGCCTTTCCTTTACTGATGCAAGTCAGCGACGGCAAGCGTCGATTACTTGACTTCAACCGTGGCGCCGGCTGCTTCGAGTTCTTTCTTGAACTTGTCAGCGTCGGCCTTGGACACGGCTTCTTTGACGATACCGGTGGCTTCAACCAGGTCTTTCGCTTCTTTTAAACCAAGGCCAGTGATGGCACGAACGGCTTTAATAACTTCAACTTTCTTCTCGCCGGCAGCTTTCAGGACAACCGTGAATTCGGTTTGTTCTTCAACAGCGGCAGCAGCAGCGGCAGGGCCTGCAGCGGCTACTGGAGCGGCGGCGGAAACGCCGAATTTTTCTTCGATGGCACGAACGAGTTCCATTACTTCCATCAAGGTCTTGGTGGCGATCGCTTCAACGATTTGGTCATTGGAAAGGGACATTGTATTTACCTCTGAATTTAATTACTGGATTGTTTGAGAATGCGTTTTCGTGAATGCTTCAAGCTTCGGCCGGAGCCTCGACCACGGCCTTTTCGCCGCCGCCTTGCTTGTCGGCAACAGCCTTGACCGCACGAGCGAACATCGCCGCTGGTTCGGAAAGGGCGCGTGCCAACATCGACAACGCTTGATCGCGGGTTGGCAGCGAAGCCAGCACTTCAATGTGCGAGGCCGGGTAGATCTTGCCGCCAATGGAAACGATCTTCGCTTTTAGCTTGTCGTTGATCTTTACGTATTCCTTGATAAGACGGCTGGCAGCGCCAGGGTCTTCCATCGAGAACGCATACAGCAACGGGCCGGTCAGAGAATCTTTTACGTTCTCGAATTCGGTACCGCTGACGGCACGCTCAGCCAGGGTGTTCTTGACAACTTTCAAGTACACGCCGGTTTCGCGAGCCTTCTTGCGCATGGAGGTCATTTGACCAACCGTGACGCCTGCGTACTCTGCAGCAACCAAGGATTGAGCTTTCGATGCAACGTCTGCAATTTCAGCGACTACTTCGTGCTTCTGTGACAGATTGAGAGCCATTGTTACTCCTTCAATTGAAATCCACTTTCGGCTCCTGCCGATTGTGGTCCGAGGGCGATATCGATCCTTCGATACCGGGGACGTATGTCCCAGTGGTGGCCGTTCCAGAAAATCCAGATTTCGGCACCATCTACGCAGGTAGGGGTTACCCCACGATTAAACCTATCCGCTAACACCGCATCGAATCCATGCCAATCCAGCATCCCTGCCCGATTACGATGTGCGCCATAGGCACCTACGGTCTTTGATGGCTTGCCGCCCTTGCAGGCGACTTGCCTTCAAATTCATGACGGACGGGGCGACACTCCCGTCCGCGTAAAACGATTACTTCAAGGTCAGCGAGGACTGGTCGATGACAACGCCGACGCCCATGGTGGAGCTCAGCGAAATCTTCTGCAGATACTGTCCTTTGGCCGAAGACGGCTTGGCCTTGATCAGGTCCTGCAGCAGCGCATTGAGGTTGTTGCTCAGTGCGTCGACGGCGAAGTTGGCCTTGCCGATGGTGCAGTGGATGATACCGGCCTTGTCGGTACGGTAACGGACCTGGCCGGCTTTGGCGTTGCGAACGGCTTCGGCAGGATTCGGCGATACGGTGCCGACTTTCGGGTTCGGCATCAGGCCGCGCGGGCCGAGAACCTGGCCGAGCTTACCGACGACGCGCATGGCGTCCGGGGTCGCGATCACGACGTCATAGTTCAGATCACCAGCCAGCATTTTGTCGGCCAGATCGTCCATACCGACAACTTCAGCACCGGCAGCCAGGGCTTCATCGGCCTTGGCACCGGCCGGGCAGAACACGGCGACACGCACCGATTTGCCGGTACCGGCCGGGAGTACGGTGGCGCCACGGACCTGCTGATCGGACTTCTTGGCATCAACGCCGAGACGCACGGCGACGTCGATCGATTCGACGAACTTGGCGTTGGCATTGGCCTGCAGAAGCTTCAGGGCCTCTTCGAGCGGATAGGATTTGCCGGCAACCACGGTTGCCTGCAGTGCTTTGAAACGTTTGGTCAGCTTTGCCATGTCTTAGCCCTCCACCACGAGACCCATGCTGCGCGCGCTGCCGGCGATGGTACGCACGGCGGCATCAAGCGAAGCAGCGGTCAGATCGGGTTCTTTCGCTTTCACGATGTCTTCCAGTTGTTGACGGGTCACCTTGCCCACCTTTTCGGTGTTCGGACGCTTGGAGCCCGAGGTGATGCCCACGGCCTTCTTGAGAAGCACGGAAGCCGGGGTACTCTTGGTGACGAAGGTGAAGGTACGATCGGAATAAGCGGTGATGATCACCGGCGTCGGCAGGCCCGGCTCCAGTTTGGAGGTCGCGGCGTTGAACGCTTTACAGAATTCCATGATATTGAGACCGCGTTGGCCCAGTGCGGGACCGACCGGCGGACTCGGGTTTGCCTGCCCGGCTTTCACCTGCAGTTTGATGTAACCGACTACTTTCTTTGCCATGTTGTTTACTCCTGGAGTTCAAACGTCTGCACGCCTAGGGCTGCGGGACTCCTCCTTACGCTTGAAAACGGAACACCCGAAGGCGCTCCGGCCTTTAGGCCTTTTCCACCTGGCCGAACTCGAGTTCGACGGGAGTGGAACGGCCGAAAATCATTACCGCCACGCGCAGGCGGCTCTTTTCGTAATTGATTTCTTCGACAGTGCCGTTGAAATCATTGAAAGGACCATCGACCACGCGGATCAGTTGTCCCGGTTCGAACAGAACTTTCGGGCGCGGCTTGTCAACACCATCCTGCACGCGTTGCAGAATGACATCGGCCTCGGTGTCTTTAATCGGCAGCGGGCGCTCGCGCGTGCCACCGATGAAGCCCAGCACCTTCGGGGTTTCCTTGATCAAATGCCAGCTTTCATTGTCAATCAGCGGCACGGTGCCTTCGGTGCTCGTTTCAATCTGTACAAGCACATAGCCCGGGAAGAACTTCCGATCGGACTTACGCTTCTGACCGCCACGCATCTCGACGACTTCTTCGGTCGGCACGAGAACCTGGCCGAATTTGTCCTGCATGCCAGCGCGCTCGATACGGGACAGCAGGCTCCGCTGGACCTGGTGCTCGAAGCCCGAATAGGCGTGTACAACATACCAACGCTTGCTCACAGAGAACTCCTTAACTGCCCAACAGCAATTTGATCAGCCACGATATGACGAAGTCGAAACCGGACAGAATCAGACTGATCAACAGAACAACGACCAACACCATGCCGGTAATCCGGTAGGATTCCTCACGCGTCGGCCAGACCACCTTACGCAGTTCGAACAGCGAATCCGAGAAAAACTCCCGGGCTTCGCGACCCTTGGCAGTCAAACCGTAAACAACCAGCGCCAACCCGAAACCGACGGCTACCAACAGCCCCCGGATGACGCCCGACCACTGCGGCATCATGTAGAACACCGCGACACCGGCTGCAGCGATCAATACGGCCAAGGCGTACTTGCCATAATCCAAGACGCTGGTTCCACTCTGATTTTCGACTTTTGTATTCATTCGCACTCTTGATCTAACACCCGAAGTGGCACGCCAGGAGGGACTCGAACCCCCAACCTGCGGTTTTGGAGACCGCTGCTCTGCCAATTGAGCTACTGGCGTACATGCTTATTTAACGGGCGATGGCGGACCGTTTCCGGTCCGCCATTATGGGTTGTGCCGGCACACAAAGCGTGCCGGCAAATCAGTTACTTGATGACTTTGGCCACCACGCCGGCGCCGACGGTACGGCCGCCTTCGCGGATCGCGAAACGCAGGCCTTCGGTCATGGCAATCGGGGCAATCAGGCTCACCACCATCTTCACGTTGTCACCCGGCATTACCATTTCCACGCCTTCCGGCAACTGGCAAGCGCCGGTCACGTCGGTGGTGCGGAAATAGAACTGCGGACGGTAACCTTTGAAGAACGGAGTATGACGGCCGCCTTCGTCCTTGCTCAGCACGTAAACTTCGGCTTCGAAGTCGGTGTGCGGGGTGATCGAACCCGGCTTGCACAGCACTTGGCCGCGCTCGACGTCGTCACGCTTGGTGCCGCGCAGCAGCAGACCGGCATTGTCGCCCGCCTGACCCTGGTCCAGCAGCTTGCGGAACATTTCCACGCCGGTCACCGTCGTCTTCTGGGTCGGACGGATACCGACGATTTCGATTTCTTCGCCGACCTTGATCACGCCGCACTCGATACGGCCGGTCACCACGGTGCCGCGGCCCGAGATCGAGAACACGTCTTCCACCGGCATCAGGAACGGCTTGTCGATTTCACGCTGCGGTTCCGGAATCCAGGTGTCCAGAGCGTCGACCAGCTTGATGATCGACGGAACGCCGATTTCCGATTGGTCGCCTTCCAGCGCCAGACGGGCCGAACCGGCGATGATCGGAGTGTCGTCGCCCGGGAAATCGTACTTGCTCAGCAGTTCACGGACTTCCATTTCGACCAGCTCGAGCAGCTCGGCGTCGTCGACCATGTCGGCCTTGTTCAGGAACACCACGATGTAAGGCACGCCAACCTGGCGCGACAGCAGGATGTGTTCGCGGGTCTGCGGCATCGGGCCGTCAGCGGCCGAGCACACCAGAATCGCGCCGTCCATCTGGGCAGCACCGGTAATCATGTTCTTCACATAGTCGGCGTGTCCCGGGCAATCCACGTGCGCGTAGTGACGGTTTTCCGATTCGTATTCCACGTGGGCAGTCGAAATCGTAATGCCGCGCGCTTTTTCTTCCGGAGCCGCGTCAATCTGGTCGTAACCCTTGAACTCGCCGCCGAAACGCTCCGCGCCGACCTTCGTCAGGGCTGCAGTCAGCGTGGTCTTGCCATGATCCACGTGGCCGATGGTGCCCACGTTCACGTGGGGCTTGGTACGTTCGAACTTACCTTTTGACATGATGATCTCTCAAGCAAATTGTGGAATGGAGGCCAATCCGCGGGCGGACTGGGTGGAACTGGTGCTCACGAAAGGAATCGAACCTTCGACCTCTTCCTTACCAAGGAAGTGCTCTACCGACTGAGCTACGTGAGCGGCAATACAAAACAACAAAATCAAACGCGTTTTAATGGAGCGGGATAGGAGAATCGAACTCCTGCGATCAGTTTGGAAAACTGAGGTTCTACCATTAAACTAATCCCGCCTTTGCATCAAAGCTGGAACCGCACAAAAAAATAAACTGGTGGAGGGAGGTGGATTCGAACCACCGAAGGCGTAAGCCAGCAGATTTACAGTCTGCCCCCGTTGGCCGCTTGGGTATCCCTCCAGAGTTAGCCCGTTATTTTCGCTCGATATTCGGGCTTTGTCAACGCCTAAATGGCTCAGACATTAAACCGGAAGTGAAGGACATCGCCTTCCTGCACGAGGTAATCCTTGCCCTCCAGACGGAGGCGTCCGGCTTCCTTGGCACCGGCCTCGCCCCTGTATTGGATGAAATCGACAAATGCGACGGTTTCTGCCCGGATGAAGCCTTTTTCGAAATCGGTATGAATCACGGCGGCGGCCTGCGGGGCGGTGGCGCCCTTGTGGACCTGCCAGGCCCGGACCTCTTTGACCCCGGCCGTAAAGTAGGTCTGCATGCCCAAAAGCGTGTAACCGGCCCGGATGACCCGGTTCAGTCCCGGCTCGTCCAGCCCCAGATCGGTCAGGAACTCCTGGCGCTCATCGTCCTCGAGTTGGGATAGCTCCTCTTCGATGGCGGCACAGACGGGGACCACTTGGGCACCTTCAGCCTCGGCACGGGCACGGACCTTGTCCAGGTGGGGGTTGTTTTCGAAACCGTCCTCAAGCACGTTGGCCACATACATGACCGGTTTCAGGGTCAGCAGGAACAGATCACGCACCAGCGCCTTCTGTTCCGCATCCAGGCCCAGAGCACGTGCGGTTTTGCCAACGTCCAGCCCGTCTCGCAGGAGCTGCAACACCGGTTTGCGGGCGGCAGCGTCCTTATCACCGGCCTTGGCCAGCTTTTCGGTGCGCAACAGGGCTTTATCGACGGAATCCAGATCCGCCAGAGCCAGCTCGGTATCAATGGTTTCAATATCGGAAATCGGATCGACTTTGCCGTTCACATGCACGATTTCGCCATGTTCGAAGCACCGCACTACATGCGCTATGGCATCCACTTCACGGATATGCGCCAGGAATTTATTGCCCAACCCCTCGCCTTTCGAGGCTCCGGCAACCAAACCGGCGATGTCGACGAATTCGAACGAGGTCGGAATGACTTTTTGTGGCTTGATGATTTCCGCCAACTGCGCCAATCGCGGATCCGGGACCGGCACCACGCCAGTATTGGGCTCGATGGTGCAGAACGGAAAGTTCGCGGCAGCAATGCCGGCCTTGGTTAAGGCATTGAAAAGAGTAGATTTTCCGACGTTCGGCAAGCCGACGATACCGCATTTGATACCCATTGTTAACCTCTATATGTTGCCGACTGCGTCACTTCGCCGCCGGTGTATGTAACTGTTTCATGGCGTCATTGATACGCCCATCGGCCAACATCGGCACGACACCAATGGCCGTATCGACCGCCTGCAATATCGCAACCGCATCCTCCGCGCCCGGCCGGCCGAGCACCCAGGGCGTGACCTTGTCTTTGTGTCCCGGATGGCCGATTCCGATCCGGAGACGATGGAATCCGCCATGACCGAGCTGGGCCATGGTATCGCGCAGACCGTTCTGTCCGCCATGGCCGCCATCAAACTTCAGGCGCGCGGTTCCCGGCGCCAAGTCGAGTTCGTCATGGACCAACAGACAGGCGGCCGGATCGATTTTCCAGTAATGCAGGCCCGCAACCACCGGACGACCCGAGACGTTCATGAACGTCAACGGCTTCAACAAGTGCATACTGTGTCCGGACACTGTGATTTTGGCGGTCTCCGCCTGTAATTTTTTGTCGGTGTTCCAGCGCGCCTGATATTTCTCGGCCAGCGCATCAATAAACCAAAACCCGGCATTGTGCCGGGTTCGGGCGTATTCGGATCCGGGATTGCCCAGACCGACGATAAGCGAAATCGCTTCCATAACCGGATGCCGCCCCTGCCGGAAACCCGACAGCGGCGGCAATACCCATTACTTCTTCTTGGCAGGCGCAGCGGCCGGAGCAGCGGCGGCTTTGGCGGCCTTGGTCGACGGCACTTCGGCACCGGCTTCCGGTGCAGCGGTGTCTTCTTCCTGGCCACGGGCATGCTTGGCGATGACGACCGCCAGATCATGCTCTTTGCCGAGCTTCAGCGCAGGCAGAGTGACGCCTTCCGGCAGTTTCAGCGCCGATATGTGCACGATATCGCCGGCGGTCAGGGCCGAAAGGTCGACCTCGATGAATTCCGGCAGGTTGCGCGGCAGGCAGACGATGGTGATTTCGTTCAGCTCGTGGGTGACGATCACGCCGGCGGTTTTACCAGCCGGGGATTTTTCCTGGTTCAGGAAGTGCAGCGGCACGTTGAAACGGATGGCTTCGTTTTCATCGATGCGCTGAAAATCCAAATGCATGATCTGCTGTTTGAACGGATGACGCTGCATATCGCGCAACAGGACGCGCTGGCCCTTGCCGTCGACGTTCAGGGTGAGAATCGAGGCGTAGAACCACTCATTCTGGCTGATATGCCAGAGATGGTTGTGTTCGACCTGGATTGATTCCGGAGTGGCGCTGCCGCCATACACGATGGCGGGCACCTGGCCGGCATGACGGAGGCGGCGGCTCGCACCTTTGCCTTCATCCTTGCGGGCACTTGCATTGAGTTGATGTTCTGACATAAAAATCACCTTAATTGACTTACGTTAAACCGCCTCGCGACGGGGAGTGCGCTCATTCGCGACCAAATGAGCAAGGTTTGGGTTTTTGCCGTGCGCATGCGCCCGGCACCCACCCACAAAAAGAATCAATCGACGTACAGCGAACTGACCGACTCGCCCAGCGCGATGCGCCGGATGGTTTCGGCCAGCACTTCGGCCACGCTCAGCTGGCGGATACGGCCACAGGCCTTGGCCGCGTCGCTGAGCGGAATGGTATCGGTCACAACCAGTTCATCCAACGCCGAGTTGGTGACATTGGCAATCGCGGCACCGGATAGAACCGCGTGAGTACAGTACGCCACGACCTTGACCGCGCCCTGCGCCTTGAGGGCGTTGGCGGCGGCGCACAGGGTGCCGGCGGTATCCACGATATCGTCGACCATGACGCAGGTCTTGCCGGACACATCACCGATGATGTTCATCACCGTGGCCACGTTGGCACGCGGCCGACGCTTGTCGATGATGGCCAAATCGGCGTCATCCAGACGCTTGGCAATGGCACGCGCACGCACCACACCGCCGACGTCGGGCGAGACCACGATGATGTTGTCGGTGCCGTGGTTGCGCCAGATATCGGCAAGCAACAGCGGCGAAGCGTAAACATTATCGACGTGGCAGTCGAAAAAGCCTTGAATCTGTTCGGCGTGCAGGTCCATGGTGATGACGCGATCGGTATTGACCACGCTGAACATCTTGGCGGCGACCTTGGCAGTAATCGGCACCCGGGCAGAGCGTGGGCGGCGGTCCTGGCGGGCATAACCGAAATAAGGCACGACGGCGGTGACGCTGTTGGCGGCGGCGCGGTTAAGCGCATCGATCAGCGCCAGCAGCTCCATCAGATGTTCGGCCGACGGGGCGTTGGTCGGCTGAATGACGAAAACATCCTGGGCACGGACGTTTTCTTCGATTTCGACCTGCACTTCGCCATCGGAGAATTTGCCGACCAGGGCTTTGCCCATGGGCACGCCGAGTTCGCGACACACCGCTTGCGCCAAGGGGCGATTCGCATTACCCGAAAAAACGAGCATGTTTTGCTTACTCATCGTTGGCCCTTGACGCATTGTTCAGAAATTGGCTGGGGCGGTAGGATTCGAACCTACGAATGCCGGGATCAAAACCCGGTGCCTTGGGCCTCTTGGCGACGCCCCAATTTCTTCATGTAATGGATTCGTGCCGCGCAAGCCGCAAGGCCTGCAACAACGTCGACTCCGCTGCTGACGACACCACCCAAGAGCGGTAGCCTTCAGGCAATCCGGCCTGAGCTTCCAGCGCCGCTTCTTTCGAATCGAAACGCAGGAAACACCCGCCTCCGGTACCGGTAAGCGCAACTTTGCCGAAGCCCGCCATGGCCGCAAACACCGAATCGATCCGGGGTTGCAGCGCGCGGACTACCGGTTCAAATGCGTTATCGAGCAACGAACCACTTACGTAGCCCGCTATTTTCACCAATTTTTGGTCGCGCGTCAATTGCGACGATTGAAAAAGTTCAGCCGTCGGCACGTGCACGCCGCTATCAATCAATAAAAACCATGCCTGCGGGAGCTGAATCGGCGTTAAGCGTTCACCCACCCCTTCCGCCCAGGCATTTTGCCCATGCACGAATACAGGCACATCGGCCCCAAGGGTAAGACCAATCTCCGCCAAGCGTGCTTCGGGCAAATTCAATCCCCACAGGTGATTGAGAACCAGAAGCACGGTAGCAGCATCGCTCGACCCGCCACCGAAGCCTCCGCCGAGGGGAATCTGCTTGTCAATCGCGATCTCCACCCCGAGCGGGCAATCGGTAGCCGTCTTCAGTGCCTTGGCAGCACGCACGGTGATATCCAGCGCCTCCGGCACGTCATAACCGGGGACTTCGAGCCGGCTGATTCGGCCGTCCAGGCGCACCCGAAGGCGTACGGTATCCCCCCAGTCAAGCAGCTGGAACACGGTTTGCAGGCAATGGTAGCCGTCACTGCGGCGGCCGGTGATGCGTAAAAACAGGTTGATTTTGGCCGGTGCCGGCCAGGAGCTCCAGCCGGGTTCAGTCACGGGGCAGCTCCTGCCACTGATCAATTACCAGCCGAAGACGGGTCTGGCCACGTTCAATGATGATCATGCCCGGCAAGCGCACGGGTTCATCACGCCAGTCGGCATAGCGCCAGGACCAGTCGGCGATACGCACGGACCCGGTGGATGCGGAAGCGTTCCATTCCGGCTTTTCCGGCCAGAATGCCCGCAAGCCCTCAGGCAATGGCGGCAAAGGTGCCGGCACCTGCAACAGCTCAGCCAAAAGCGCCTCGGACGGCCCGGATTTCAGCGGCTGGCCGCCCGCATCCAAGATCTGGGCCTGATTCGCATCAACGCGCAAATGGGCTGACCCCATGGCCAACGGCCCGGTCACCCGGACATCCGAGGTTTCGCCGGTCTGACGCCATTGGATGCGAGCCGAACCGCCTTTTCCGGCACGGGCGTAAGCCAGACGGCCGGTAAAGGCCCAGTTGGCATTCGCGGTCAGATATTCCTCACGCGCCGCTTCACTTCGGACAGGATCCGGACGACTGACAACGGACGTACAGCCAGCCAGAAGCAGCAGGGCCGGCAAAACCAAGGCTTTCAACGCATCTGCTCCTGCAGCGCCAGTAATTCGGCTTCCGAGGCATCCAGCTGGAGACCCTTTTCAAGGTAGACTTGTGCCTGCTGGCGGTCGCCGATGCGCAGAAACACCTGGCCCAGATGGCCAGCGGTAACGGCCGACGGCGTCAGCTGCCAGGCTTTCTGAAGGTGGATCAGCGCCTCCTTGTCCCTGCCCAGACGGAACAGGACATAGCCATAGCTGTCGAGGATTTCAGGCTGTTCGGGCGACAGAAGAAATGCCTGGGCAAGCGGTTTATAAGCGGCACGCGGCTTATTCAGCTCCTTGGCCAGTGTGAAGCCATAGGCATTGAGGGCATCGGCGTCCGCGGGTGCTGCTTTCAGAATGGTTTGCAATTCCGACATGGCAGGTTCAAGCCGGTCCTGGCCGAACAAACGCATGGCGAACTGATAACGCAATGGATTGGCCTGCGGCCAAAGCGCAAGCCCGCGACGGTATACGGCATTGAGCACCTCGTCATCACGTTCATCACTGCGCAGAATGCGGTGGAACTGGACTTCAGTCTGGAAGGCGTCGCGGCGGATTTCATCGGATAAGCCGGTATCTGCGGCAACCGCCTGTAATTGGGCGAATGCCGCTTCCCGTTTCCCTTGTCGGAATAGCACCACCGCCAGGCGGACGCTGGCGGTGGTCGGCACACCGGCCGCCAAGGCCTCGCGGTAATTGGTTTCCGCCTCCGGCCAGTCTTTCAGAAGTTCTCTGAGTGAGCCCAGCAGCACCGGGCGCTGAAAATCGTCCAAAGCGGCATCTTTGCGGATCTGCGCCAACAATTCGCGTGCCTTCGCGTCATCCATGGCACGGCCGAGTAAAACAATCCGCTGGTAATAGGTGCCGCCATCCTGCGGCAAGACTTCTAGCCATCGCCGGTTCTGTTCCGCATCTCCGGCCTTCTGTGCCAGCACCAGAACGCTGCGTCGTTGCCACTCACTCAAATCCAATGGATCGAGCCGCTGCAGACGGCGCTTGCAGGCATCGGCGGCACCGTCAACGCACTCACGGAGAGTAGCGGCCAGAGATGCTTCTGTACTTTTGGGCGGCAGCCCGCCTTGCAAGCGGTCCGCCAACTCCTCGAGTCGCCATAGATAGGCGAACTGGAACAGTTCGAATCGTTCTGCCGGAGTCAAATCCGGACGGTCTGCATAGATGGCCAACGCCGCAGAAAGCACCGCCTGATGACGGGCAGCATAGGTTTCGGCGACTGCACGGGATGCGTAGAGGCCACGCTCATCCGAATGCCGGAGCAGTGACTGCCAGGCCTGTTGCGCCGAATCGCTTCGGCCCGCCTGCAGTGCTCTTTCAAAACGTTGTCGGATGAGATCGATCTGGGGGGCCTCAGCCAGGGCTGGCGCGCCGTCCAAATTGGCCAGCCACGCCGTTTCGCCCAGCACGGTCGCCAACTGACTACCGCGCAGGAGCTCATCTGCACTGAGCTGCGCGGGGGCTTGCAATCGATAATAGGAAAAGGCCTGATTGAACTGACCGGACTGGAACTGGAACTCGCTTTGCAGCAAGGCCTCCAGCCGGTCGGCCGGCAATGCGGGCATATCGGCGCGCCCGGCTGAAGGGAAAAGTGCCGGCAATAAGGCAAACACGGCGCTGAAGGCAATTGGACGCATACAACACAGTGTACACAGGCTAAAATAAACCGTCATTGCCTGAGCCCCACTATGTCCCTGTTTGTCCTTGGCTTGAATCACCAGACCGCGCCGGTTGACCTGCGCGAGCGCGTGAGCGTGTCGGACAGCCAGCAAAGCCAGGCACTTGCGGCTCTGATGCAAGTGCCCGGTGTCGAACAGGCCGTATTACTCAGCACCTGCAACCGGACTGAAATCTACAGCCATATCGCCCCCGAACATGAATCGGCACTGGCGCGCTGGTTGGCCGAACATCACGGCATCGCACCCGAGACCCTCAGCCACTACCTGTATCAGCATCAGGACGAGCAGGCGGTAAGGCATCTGTTCAGAGTGGCATCCGGTCTCGACTCCCTCATCATGGGCGAGCCGCAGATCCTCGGACAGGTCAAACAGGCTTGGTCCATGGCCCGTCAGCAACAGAGCGTGCACGGCCTGCTCGACCGCCTGTTCCAGCAGACCTTCGCCACAGCCAAACGCATCCGGACCGAGACCCGTATCGGCGCGCATCCGGTGTCCGTCGCCTATGCCAGCGTGAAATTGGCCCGGCAACTGTTCAGTCAACTCGACCAATCCAGCGTGATGCTGATCGGTGCCGGCGAGACCATCGAACTGGCGGCACAGCATCTGGCACAGGCGAATGTGAAACGGATGGTCATCGCGAACCGGACGCTGGAGCACGCCCAGGCCCTCGCCTCCCGCTTCTCGGCGTACGCACTCCCTTTGTCAGATGCCGCCAAACATCTGGCCGAGGCGGATATCGTCATCAGCGCCACCGCCAGTCCGGTGGCGGTGCTGCACGCCGACGACATCGCCGCCGCCATCACTCAGCGCCGCCACAAACCGATGCTATTGATCGATCTGGCGGTACCACGTGACATCGCGCCCGAAGCCGCGGATCTGGACGATGTCTACCTGTATACGGTGGATGACCTCGACCATGTGCTCGAAGAAGGCCGTGCATTCCGTCAACAGGCCGCAGTGGAAGCGGAAGCACTCATCTCTCTGCATGCCGAGCATTTCTTTGCGGAAATGAAAGCCATGGAACACCAGGGAGGCCTGCTGAAGCTTCGCCAGCGCGCCGAACACGAGCGCGACCTGCAGCTGGAAAAAGCACGACAGGCACTGGCCCGCGGCGAAGACACCGATGCGGTTCTTGAAATGCTGGCCAACCAGCTCAGCAACAAATTCCTGCATGCCCCCACGGCAGTTTTGAAACAGGCGGCACGTGACGGCGATACCGCACTGATGCGTGCCGCCGAACAGATTTTCCAGCTCGACTCCGATGCTCAGCCCTAAACTTCTGCGTAAACTCGAACATCTGGCGGAACGGCACGAGGAAGTCGGGCGCTTATTGTCGGATCCGGCCGTCATCGGCAGCAACACCCGTTTCCGTGAACTCTCCCAGGAATATGCGCAGCTGGATCCGGTGACTTCCGGACTGAGCGCCTATGATCAGGCACGGCGTGATCTCGAACAGGCGGAAGCCTGGCGGTCGGACCCGGAGATGCGCGATCTTGCCGAGGAAGAAATTCCCCGTCTTAAAGCGGCCATGCAGCATCTCGAATCGCGGCTCGGATTGTTGCTGATTCCGGCTGACACGCGTGACGAGGCCAATCTGTTCCTGGAAATCCGCGCCGGCACCGGCGGTGACGAGGCTGCGATTTTCGCTGGAGATCTGTTCCGCATGTATGCGCGCTACGCCGAACGCAAACGCTGGCCGCTGGAAATTCTGTCGAGCAATCCGGGTGAACACGGCGGTTACCGGGAAATCATTGCGCGCATCGAGGGCAAAGGCGCGTTCTCGAAATTCAAATTCGAATCGGGGACGCACCGCGTGCAACGCGTACCCGACACGGAAACCCAGGGGCGCATCCACACCTCGGCAGCAACCGTTGCCATCCTCCCGGAGATGGACGAAGTCACAGATATCGATATCCCGCCGGGTGATATCCGTACTGACACCTTCCGGGCCTCCGGTGCCGGCGGCCAGCACGTCAACAAAACCGATTCGGCTATTCGCATCACCCATTTGCCAACCGGCCTCGTGGTCGAGTGCCAGGATGAGCGCAGCCAGCACAAAAACCGTGCACGGGCGATGAGTCTGCTGAAGGCGCGTCTGCTCGATGAACAACGGGCAAAACAGAATGCGGCTCAGGCCGAGTCACGACGGCTGCAGGTTGGCAGCGGCGACCGGAGCCAACGCATACGCACCTATAATTTTCCGCAGGGACGCATCACTGACCATCGCGTGGAGGGCTTGACTCTCTATCGGCTTCCGGAAATCATTGCCGGTGACCTTGATGAGCTGATCGAACGGCTGACGGTCGAAAACCAGGCCGACGAACTGAAACTACTGACCGAGGGCAATCCATGACAACCGGACTCCATCTGTGCGTGCTTACCATCAGCGACAGCCGGACCGAAACCGACGACGCCTCCGGTTCATTCCTGTGCGAAGCACTGCAGACAGACGGCCACCACCTGTACGCGCGAGGCCTGCTGCCTGATGACAAGTACCGCATCCGCGCCCTGCTCTCGCAGTGGATTGCCGACCCTGCAGTGGACGGCATTCTGTGTACCGGCGGCACCGGCTTTACCGGACGTGACAGCACGCCCGAAGCGGTTCAGCCTCTGCTCGACAAGGAAATGCCGGGCTTCGGCGAACTGTTCCGTCATCTAAGCTATGCTGATATCGGCACCTCCAGCCTGCAATCGCGGGCCTTGGCCGGCCTGGCCAACGGCGTATTCATCTTCTGTCTGCCCGGATCAACCGGAGCCTGTCGTTTGGCCTGGAACGAGATCCTCCGCCATCAATTGAACCATGCCACCAAGCCCTGTAATCTGGCAACATTGAAACCGCGACTGCACGAACGCTGAGCCCATGAGGCCGCATGTCCAAGAAAATCGGAAAAAAAGAATACGAAACCGAATTGGCCAAGCTCCAGATCGAACTCAACCGCATCACGCACTGGGTGCAGAAAAACGGCAAACGCGTCGTGGTTCTAGTCGAAGGTCGCGACACCGCAGGCAAGGGTGGCGTAATCGCCGCCATCAAGGCTCATATGAACAGCCGCTCGTGCCGGACCGTGGCGCTGGGCAAGCCAACGGAAGCTGAGGCCAGTCAGTGGTATTTCCAGCGGTATCTGGCGCACCTGCCTGCGGCCGGGGAGTTCGTATTTTTCGACCGCAGTTGGTACAACCGGGCCGGGGTCGATAAGGTGATGGGGTTTTGCACACCACAACAAACCAAAGACTTCCTGAAGCAGGTGCCGGTTCTGGAAAAAATGTTGGTTGACGACGGCATCCTAGTGTTCAAATACTGGCTCACCGTCGATCAGGACGAGCAGGAGGAACGCTTCCGTGAGCGGCTTGATGATCCACTCAAACAGTGGAAGCTGTCGCCGGTAGATATCCTCTCCCGTGCCAAGTACGATGACTACACTGCCGCACGTGAAACCATGCTGGAAGCAACGCACACCAAACATGCGCCATGGACGTTGGTCGATTTCAACAGTCAGAAGCTCGGACGCCTGAACCTGATCCGGCATTTCATCGCAAACTTTCCGGATGATTCGGTGAAAGTCATCACCCCGGAGTGGAAACCGCTATCAGGCAAGCCGCGAAAGGAACAATACCGCGTCCCGCCTAAACCGATCAAAGCCAATTAATTAGCGGGCGGTCCGATTACCTCGGCCAGATCCGCCGAAGTCACCGGACCCAGGAAGGTCTTGACCACCTTCCCTCCGGGCGCAATCAGAACGGTCATCGGCAGGCCACGCGGTGTTTCAAAGTGCTCCGGCGGATTGTAGACATCGATGATGGCGAACGGATAATCAATCGGATGCTCTTTCAGAAATGCAGTCATATCGTCCCGCTCGATTTCCTCATAAGCCAAGCCGATGAACTGCACATCCTTCCGGGATTTGGCGAATGCGTTGAAATCCGGAATTTCCTTGAGACAAGGGGCGCACCAGGTCGCCCAGAAATTCACCACCACCCATTTGCCACGGTGTTCGGCAAGATCGAATTTGCCGCCTTGGAAAGTTTCCACGGTGAGCGCCGGCGTCTGTTTAGAGGCCACAAACGCCGCTTCCGGGGATGCAGCGGGTTTATCGCTGCAGGCGGCCAGAACGAGGACCAGCAGCGCCATAAAAAGGGATTTTTGGATCATGGTGCGGAAACCTCGGTAAAACAAAGGGACAAAGGGCGTTCGAGTGGCGCTTTGAGGGACCCGCGCAGAACTTCGATTATTGGCAGTATAAGCGCATCGATGTCATCGCCCTGCGAAGGCAGGTCGATGTCTTCCACTGGAATTCGCAGACCGAGACCCTGATGCAGGTCTTTCAGGGTATGTTCGGATAATGAACCACTGAGCCACCAATGGTCATGGCTGTCGCTCGCAATCAGTCCCATGCCGGCAAGACCGGCCAAATAACTGCGCATCATCGGCTCGGCGATATTGGGCTCCAGCAAGGCCAGGCTGTTGAATGGCAGATGGATACGTTGGGTACGGGCTTGCTGGAAACGGGCGACCAGGCGCAGAACCCAATAAAAATCGAGCCCTTTGGCGGCCCGAACGGCTTTGGGCCGGTAGCGGAATGAGGCCAGGGATGCGGTCAAGGAGGCACCGAACAAGACAACCAGCCACACCGCATATAGCCAG
The DNA here is from genome assembly GCF_044353605.1 of Arenimonas sp. GTDB lineage: Bacteria > Pseudomonadota > Gammaproteobacteria > Xanthomonadales > Xanthomonadaceae > Arenimonas. The sequence goes on from NZ_JBILBO010000003.1 coordinate 137,674, forward strand.
ACCAGGGTGATGGGCACCACGGCCATGGCACCGTAAATATGCCGGAATGAAACGGACTGAAGGTAAATCGCGAAAAGCCATTTCAGCAATTCGAACAGAACCGTGGCGATGATGCCGCCGGTCAGCGCATAGCGCAGAGGAACCGATCGATGCGGTATCAACCAGTAGGCGGCACTGAACCCGATGAATTCGATCAACACCGGTGCGAGCACCAGTCCAACGCCATCCAGATATCCGGGGGTGTAATCGGCCAAATTGATGTACACACTCAGCGCTGAATTCAGCGCCAACAGGGAAACCACGCACAGGGATCCGGCCGTCAATAATCCCCAATAGGCCAGAAAGCGCAGGAGTTTCGGCTTCGGTGCCGGCACCCGCCAAATCCGATTGAAGGCCTTCTCCACGCTCCACATGGTCAAACCGACCGACAGCAGCAACGCCAAAACGCCTTTTGCCGGCAAGGTCCGGGTGCTGTCGGTGAAAGTGCGCAGACTCTGCTCGAGGTTGTCGGCAACACCCGGCACGAAATTATCGAACATGAAATCGACCAGGTTCTGCGTCCACTGGTCGAAAATTGGAAAGGCCGCCAGTACGGCAAATACCACGGCGGCGAACGGCACCACCGCCAGAATGCTGGTATAGGAAAGCGATCCTGCCGATTCGAAGCAGCGGTCATCGATGAAGCGTTTGAGAAGATGGCGTGCAAAATTGCCGATTTTATCGACATTATGTGCATGCGGACCTTCCAATAGCTTTGTTTTGAGCCTGTGCATTGTTAAAGTATAGCAATGCCCACAGCCAGGCGCTGACATGACCGAAATCCTCATCCTCTACTACAGCCGGAACGGCTCGGTCGAGCAACTCGCGAACTTGATCGCCCGCGGTGTCGAAGAAAGCGGATGCGTGGCTCGTCTGCGCTGCGTTCCGGCAGTTTCGGCCAATCACCTTGCCACCGAACCTGCGGTTCCCGAGACCGGTGCGCCCTTCGTGACCAAACAGGATCTCGCCGATTGTGCCGGCCTGATTCTCGGCAGCCCTACCCGTTTCGGCAACATGGCGGCGCCGATGAAATACTTCTGGGACGGCACCGGTGCCGAATGGGCCAGCGGAACCTTGGCCGCCAAACCGGCGGCGGTATTCACTTCAACGGCGACCATGCACGGTGGTCAGGAATCGACACTGCTGAGCATGCTGCTGCCGCTATTGCATCATGGCTGCCTGCTGGTCGGCATCCCGTTCACCGAGTCCCGTCTGTCCAGTACCCGGACCGGCGGCACACCCTACGGTGCCAGCCATGTCAGTGGCGGCGACGGCAAACAACCGTTCAGCGAAGACGAAACCGAGTTGGCGAAAGCACTCGGTCGCCGAGTCGGTGGCATTGCACTGAAGCTGGGCGCATGAACGCACTCGTTTCCCGTGCCAGCCTGGCCAAACGCTATGCCGTTCTTGGCATATTCAGCCTGCTGATCTGGATGGTCGCCTGGCTGACCTGGCTTTCGCCATCTGAGGTGCTCCCTAAGTCGGTTGCGACCGGACTGGCCGTAGCACCGATGCTTCCAGCTGCCCTGCTCGCCCTGTTTCGTCGACCATCTGCGGTATTCTGGGGCGGCATCGCAGCATTGTTGTACTTCTGTCATGCCATTACCGAGCTTTGGACAGTGCCGGACACCTGGCCGATGCCATTGGTGGAATTGCTTCTGTCGCTTTGGATCATCTTCGCCGGCAATTGGGACGGACTGAAAGCCAAACTGTTCAAGCGCGGCGATACCTGAAGCCGGTAAAATAGCGACAACCTGGAGATGTGCATGAATTCCCTTCTGATCCTGACCACCGGCGGTACCATCGACAAGATTTATTTCGATGACAAATCCGACTATCAAGTCGGTGAACCGCAGATCGGCCGGATTCTCAAAGAACTGGGTGTGGTGATTCCATTCACCGTGGTACCGGTGATGCGCAAGGATTCACTGCACATCAATCAAGCGGACCGCGAGTTGCTGAAGGCAACCATCGAAAACCGTGATGAATCCCGTATCCTGATTACCCATGGCACCGACACCATGGTGGAAACGGCCAAGGTGCTGTCGGCGATTCCCGGAAAAACGATGGTGCTGACCGGCGCCCTCAATCCGGCCAGCTTCCGAGGATCGGATGCCGAATTCAATATCGGCACCGCTGTCGGCGCGGTACAAAGCCTGCCGCCTGGCGTTTACATCGCCATGAATGGCTGCATCTGGGATCCGGCCAAGGTCAAGAAGAACGTTTCAGCAAACCGCTTCGAAGCGCTTTAACGGCCTATTTCGCCAGCTCTTTCATCAGAACATGCCAGTGCTTTAGACCCCGGGCGACAGTCGACACCGGCACACGCTCGTTCAGGCCGTGCGAATAATCATCTTCCGGCCGGACATAGGCGCCTGAAACCCCGTAGGAAGGTATTCCGGCGGCCCTGAAATACAGACTGTCGGTCGCTCCGGAAGACATGCCCGGCACACATCACGAGCGCCAGAGCCGCAAGCCTGCTTGCCTGTGCGGGATTGAAGTGAAGATATGCATTGGAAAATGCAGGCACCAGCGGACGACGGACAGACTTCATAGAAAGAATCCTCATGTGCTGCCGTTCCTGGTCGAGGTACCGCAACGCAATAGCTGTGTTGAAAAATGAATTTTGCGTGAATCGAAAGTGAATACTGTAGTCATCGCAAGAGAGACGGTATATGGGCAAAATGCTTACATGTACCCGCAACTGCAACTCCCCTGCAAGATCCCCTGACAAATAATAAAGTGGCTACTGTGCACCACATCACAGATTGTAGACTGCGATTATAGACAAAACCGAACGGCTTTGTAACATTTTTGTGAACTTATACAATAAGTTACTAATAGCGTCAGTATGTGACGCTGAAGGGCAAAAACGACCTCTAATGAATGTTAACTTATAACATTCCCGTCTCAAGCTGCGCGGCCTCACTCATCATGTGCCGGCCCCATGGCGGATCGAACACCAGATCCACATCGGCCTCGATGATGGTCGGGACACGCTCGACCTTGGTCCGGACATCATCGACGAGGACATCCCCCATGCCGCAGGCCGGTGCGGTCAGGGTCATTTGGATGGCGGCCTTGCGCTGGCCATCCGGGAGGCGCTCGATCTGACAGTCGTAAATCAACCCCAATTCGACCACATTGATCGGGATTTCCGGGTCAAAACAGGTCCGCAGTTGCTGCCAGACCAGCTTTTCCACCGCATCGTCGTCTTCGGTATCGGCCAATTCCAGGGGTTTGGGGGCGGTCTTACCGATGGCATCGGCGTTTTCACCGGCAACACGGAAAAGATTGCCCTCGACAAATACCGTGAACGAACCACCCAAGGCTTGGGTGATGTATCCGACCGTACCGGCCGGAAGCGAGACATTATCCCCCTGTGGAACCAGCACAACGTCGCAATCACGTTCGAATTTGATGGGCTCGCTGGTGCGTGAGTACGACACAATCATATTTCCAGAGGGTAAACTGGTGGCTAGTTTACTGGAATCCTTCCAATACCGTGTCAACGTCGCGACATTCCCTGTTCAAACCCCTGATCATCAGTCTGCTGGCCGCACTGGCCATGATGGCGGTATGGTTCACGTTATCCGCAGGCGCCGATGATGCGCTGTGTTGGTTCGCGCTGGTCGCGGCAGCCGACATCGCTTTGCTGGAACGATGGATGCGCTCACGCGACCAACGCAGTCCGGCCTGGATTGCACCGGTTCTGACTTTCCTGTGTTGTCTGGCAAGCCTTTGGCTGATTACCGCACTGAACGTGAGCTTCGCGACAGGTTTCGGCCTGCATACCAGCGCAGGCGGCATGGGTTTCGGCCTGTTCGGCAATCTGCTGGCGATGCGCTTACAGCCCTTGGATTGGTCGTTATTGGCTGCATCGCCGGTTCTTGCCTTGGTGTTGGCCAAGACCGGAATCAGTGGCCGCCGTCAATCGCCTTGATTTCGGCAACCAGTTCCGCCACTGCCTTGGCACCGTCGCCGTAGAGCATGCGGGTGTTGTCGGCGTAGAACAGGGCATTCTCGATGCCGGCGAAACCGGTGCCCTTGCCACGCTTGATCACCACCGTGTTCTTCGAGTTCACCACATCCAGAATCGGCATGCCGAAGATCGGAGAGGACGGATCGGTCTTCGCCACCGGATTGACCACGTCATTGGCGCCGATGACCAGAGAGACATCAGTCACCCCGAACTCGGGATTGATGTCGTCCATATCCGCGATCAGATCATAGGGAACACCGGCTTCGGCGAGCAGCACATTCATATGGCCCGGCATGCGGCCGGCGACCGGATGGATGGCGAAGCGGACCTTGACGCCGCGTTTCTGCAACAGCTGGGTCAGCTCCCAGACTTTATGCTGCGCCTGCGCGACCGCCAGACCGTAACCCGGAACGATGACCACACGTTCTGCATAGGCCATCATCGCCGCGACATCAGCGGCATCAATGGGTTTCTGCGCTCCAGTGATTTCCGCAGCCTCGCCCTGCTGGCCGAAGCTTCCAAACAAGACGCTGGAGATGGAACGGTTCATCGCCTTGGCCATCAGCTGGGTCAGCATAGTGCCGGCCGCGCCGACCACCATGCCGGCGATGATCAGTGCCTCGATGCCCAGCACATAGCCTTCGAATGCCACGGCCAGCCCGGTCAATGCGTTGTAAAGCGAAATCACCACCGGCATGTCGGCGCCGCCGATCGGCAGCGTCATCAACAGGCCAACCGCCAACGCCAGCACGAAGAATCCGAGGATGACCGGCTGCTGCAGCCAAAGCATGGACATCACACCCAGAACCAGAGCACCGATGAAGACCAGAAGATTGAATGCCTGCTGGCCGGGGAAAGTAAATCGTTTGTCCATGCGCCCGTCGAGCTTTGCCCAGGCAATTAATGAGCCGGTCAGGGAAATGGATCCAATCAGCGAACCGATGACGGCGAACACGACGGCGGCACGCGGTGCTGACCCGGATGCGGCGGAGAACTTCAGGAGCTCTACCAGACCGATGGCCGCTGCGGAACCGCCGCCCATGCCGTTGTAAAGCGCAACCATCTGCGGCATGTCGGTCATCGCGACTTTCTTTCCGGAGACCCATGCCGCCACGGTACCCAGAGCGAGGGCAGCCAGAATCAAGGGCAGATTATGCAGCGTTTGACCGGAATCATCTTTATAGAAAAAACTGGCGACGGTGGCCAGCACCATGCCTGCGCCGGCCCACTGGATGCCGCTGCGGGCACTGAGCGGCGAAGCCATGCGCTTGATACCGAGAATGAAAAGTAGCGCTGCCACCAGGAAAGCGGTGCGGACCAGCAATGCGGTGATGTCCATGGTCAGCCCTCCTTCGGTCCGGACGGCTTGAACATTTCAAGCATGCGCTCGGTCACCACATAGCCACCCGCGGCGTTTCCGGCCCCGAGCACCACCGCGATGAATCCAATGACCTTCTCGAGCGTGCTGTCGGCATGGCCAAGCACGACGATGGCGCCAACCAGCACGATGCCGTGCACGAAGTTGGAACCGGACATCAGTGGCGTATGCAGGATGACCGGTACCCGGCCGATAATTTCATAGCCGGTGAATGCCGCCAATATGAATACATACAAATAGAGAAAACCGTCCATCATCAAGCTCCTTGCGCCGGTTCGGCACCGTCATGGGCGATGCAGGTCTTGGCGACCAACTCATCTTCAAACGGAATCTTGAGCGTTCCGTCCTCGACAATCATCAACGTGAGGAAATTCAAAAGATTGCGGGCATACATCTCGCTGGCATGCACGGCACCCATGCTGGCCAGATTCAGCGGCCCGGCAACCAGCACGCCGTTGCAGTCTTTCTCTTCGCCTGGTTCGGTCAAACTGCAGTTACCGCCGGTTTCGGCAGCAAGATCAACGATGACGCTACCGCGCCGCATGCCGGCAACCATGGCCTCGGTGATGATTTTGGGTGCAGGACGACCCGGGACGGCGGCGGTGGTCACGATGACGTCGACCTGTTTAAGGTGTTCGGCAAGCCGCTCCTGCTGCAATGCGCGCTCTTCATCGGTCAACGCACGCGCATAGCCTCCTTCTCCTGCAGCACTGACGCCAAGATCGAGAAATTTTCCGCCGAGCGATTCAATCTGCTCCCGGGTTTCCGGGCGCACATCGAAACCTTCAACCTGGGCGCCCAGTCGTCTGGCTGTGGCGATGGCCTGCAAACCGGCAACGCCGGCGCCGACAATCAGGACTTTCGATGGCCGTATTGTGCCGGCGGCGGTGGTCAACATCGGGAAAAACCGGGGCGCCAACTGCGCGGCAATCAACACAGCTTTATAGCCGGCCATGCCGGCCTGCGAGCTGAGGATATCCATGGCCTGGGCACGGGTCGTCCGCGGCAGTTTTTCGAGGGCGAATGCGGAGAGACGTTGCTGCAGATAGATCGGCAGAGGCGAATCGCTGCGGTGCGGCGCCAAGGCACCGATGAGAATGCTGCCCGGTTTCAGTGCAGCCAGGGATTCAGCATCCGGTGTTTGGACACACAGCAACACATCGGCCTGGGCCAGTACCGAAGCGCGATCTGCCACCAAGGCATCGGTGTAATCGGTATCGGCAAACCCGGCGGAAAGTCCGGCGCCGTGTTCAATGGCGATCCGAACGCCTTTGGACGACAGTTTGCGCGCGGTTTCTGGCGTCAGCGCGATGCGACGCTCACCGGCGGCATGTTCACGAATGATGGCGACAATGGTCATGGCTGTGCCCTCCTCGGCACAGCCCTATCCTACTGGATTTGCACTACGGCCGTCAGCTGAAATCGGCTTTCAGGCGATGCAGGACGCGATCAAGGGTCTGTTCGAACACGTTTTCTTCGGCATGGATGATCAACTTGCCCTGTTTTTTCATCTGGGCAAGTTCTTCCACCGAAACCACCAGCACGCGCACACCCCGGCGATTCACGAACATCAGACGCGAGGAAATCGGACTGATCCAGGCCAGTTTGATCGGTGAGAAACTGCCGTTGCTGCCTTCCAGCTGCAGCCAGCCGCCGATGGGCAGACTGCGGAAGTATTCGACATCCGCCTCGTCGAATTCAATGGCGTTCTTGTCATAGGCCAGGTGCAAGCCGAAGCTGGCCTTGGGCGCAGACGTTTCGGCAACCGCAACCACTTCCGTAACCGGAACGCCGGACATCGGCTGGTACATGCAGACCTCATCGGTCATCTTCTGGATGAACGCGGAGGAGGTGTCCGCCATCACGCCCGAGCTGGACAACACCGACTCGATGGCGGTGCGATGCCGCTGCATCGGTTGCAGACGCGCCGAAGGCGGCTGGGTCGAAAGCATGGCAAGGATGTCGTCGGCCAACTGAAGGGCCAGAGACCAGGACTGGCTGTCCTCGCCTTCGCGCAGGGCAATCATGGACAGATGATGCGTCCAATATCGGCTAAAGAATTCGGAAACACTCACCGGCAGACCGCTGTTCAACGAACGCTGCTGCAGCTCCCTTGCCGCCAGCATACGGGCATTCTCAAGACGTTCTTGGCCGCGCTGTGCCTCTTTGGCCCGCTTCTCGGCAAGTTCGATACGGCGCTGGTGCTGATCGAGGTACGAGCGCATTTCCACTTCAAGGGTTTCGAAAATGGCGATGTCTTCATTGAACCCGGCAACCAGACGGTCTACAGTGACCTCCGCCCGATTCAGCAGATCACGCTCCTGCGCGCCGTCACCCTGATTGCCTTCGACCGCTTCGGCAAGCGCGTTCAGCAGCTTGCGGGCCGGATGGGCTTTGGTCAGGAACAGGCGACGGTCGAGCACGGCCGCTTTGGCGTAAGGCACGATCAGACGCGACATCAGGCTCTTGGCTTCTTCCTGGAAATCACGCTCGGTCATCAGCACGTCGAACAGCATGCCGACCAGATCGACCGCGTCTTCGTCGTCTTGGTTGATTTCGACGACATCCGGTGCCAGGCCGATCTTGCGGGTATTGCCGAGCATGGCCGATTTCAGCATGGCCGACAGGGACAGTTCGTTGTTGGTCAGCGCCAAAGCAACGGCTTCGGGCAGAATGCGCTGCATGGACGATAGCAGTGCGATGGTTTCGTTTTTCTGCAGCTTGCGGCGCGATGATCCGTTGGCGGGGGTGCCTGCCATCGCTGGATCCTGGTAATAGCCATGTTGCGGGCGCCAGCTGTGCAGATGGCTGCACAGTTCACGGAACAGCGCCTGCTCGGTCGCGCCCTCTCCGATTTCCGGAGCGTCATCGAAATGACGGTAGTGTTGGGCAGTCGCGGCATTCTGCGGCGGAACCGCTGCACGCTCGGTGTGAACGACGCGCTCGACCGCCGGGTCGGAGGCACGGGAAGCGCGCAAGGACTGCAGATGCGGCAAAATGCCGTGCTTCACCATCGGCTCGTTCGACTCATCCAGAAGTTCGGGCAATGCCGACAGCAAGGCCGTTTCGAAATTCCGGAACAGCATGAAACGGATTTTGGTCGGCAACTCCACACCGGCCAGTGCCGCCTTCAGATATTCAGCCAGCTGCTTCTCGGAGAGCGGCGCATTGATTTTTTTCGCAGCCTGCATCCCGAACAGGGCGCACAGGCGCAGGCAAGTGATGGTGATGCCGTCATTCGCGGCACGCACAACCGCCTCGGAAACCAGCTCACTGTTGACCACATCATCGATATCTTCGATATCGACCAGTGCCAGTCCGGCGGGATGTTCAGAGCCGGCTTTGAGTTTGCCCTGGAATTTTCCGAACGCGGCGTCAACGGCACGCGAGAACTGGTGCTCGACGGTCTGACTGGCAGTGCGGAAAAGACGCAGGTTTTCGATGTTCGGCGAGCCTATGGTCGATTGATCCTGCTGGCAGACATCGTAGAGGAAGGAATCGGTGGTGGCCACGGCGTTGGCAATGATGCGCACCAAGCGGCTTTTTGCGGCGGCATGCACACGGCCGTAGATCATGTCGCCATCTGGCTAGGCAACCGTCGGCATCGAAATTCCGGACTCATCAATCACGAATAATTCCCCACGTTACTGATTGAAATCATAACGGAACACGCCTGCACGGTCTGTGAACCCGGTCACACTCGGCTAAACAATATAAGGACACTGGTGATAAACTGTTCATGATGACTTCCACATTACCCTTAATTTCAAGAATTTCAACCCCCTGCAAGCATTTAGCCGCACCAGGACCTGACCGCCGATGCCTGCTGTCGCTCCTGGCCGAGGCCGTGCATGTTCCCGACCATGGTCGCCTCAGGCCCTGGCGCTTCATCCTGATTGAAGGGGATGCACGGGCAAGGATCGGCGAGGTTCTGTTCGATCGGGTGCAAAAAGCCGTTCCGGACGCCTCCGCCGTACGCCTTGAAAAAGAACGGACCCGGTTTTCCTTCGCACCCTGCATCGTGGCGGTAGTGCTGAGTCCGGTGAAAGGCCATAAGGTCCCTGAAATCGAGCAGTTTCTTTCCGGCGGTGCGGTCTGCATGAGCCTGTTGCATGCCGCACATCAGGCCGGCTTCGGCGCGCAGTGGCTGACCGGCTTTGCCGCCTATGACCGCGAAGTCTTGGCAGCTGTAGGCATAGCCGAGAATGAAAGCCTGCTCGGTTACATCCACATCGGCACCCGCATGGAAACCGCGCCCGAACGCGAGCGCCCCGATCCGGCCGCGCTGCTGACCGTGGCCGCACCATGAGGCCGCTGTACCTGGTCGATTCCAGCATGTACGTGTTCCGGGCCTGGTTTTCCATGCCCCGTGAATTCTTCGATGTCGAGCAGAATCCGACCAACGCCGTTCAGGGCTTTACCCGCTTCGTCTGCGAACTGGTCGAACGCGAAAAACCCGAGTACATCATCTTCGCCTTCGACGAATCGCTCGACAGCAACTTCCGCAACGAACTGTATCCCGCCTACAAAGCCAATCGCGATCCGGCACCTGAGGAACTCAAGAAGCAGTTCGATTACTGCAAACGCCTGTGCCGGGCGCTGGGTTTCCAGGTCTTGGCCGACGGTTATTACGAGGCGGACGACCTGATCGGCAGCGCCTTGACCCGCGCCCGTGCCGAAGGCCGCCCGAGCCTGATTCTGTCGGCCGACAAAGACCTGTCGCAACTGCTCGGTGAGCACGACGTACAGTGGGATTACGCCAAAAACGAGCGTTGGCAATTGGCCGGAGTCAAGGCCAAGCATGGTGTGCATGCGCATCAACTGGCGGATTACCTCGGTCTGACCGGCGATGCGGTGGACAACATTCCCGGTGTCCCGGGCATCGGCCCGAAGACGGCAGCCACCCTGCTCGGCCATTTCGGGACGCTCGATGCACTGCTCGAAAAGATTGACGAAATCCCCTACCTGCGCCTGCGATCAGCCGCCATGCATGCGGCCAAGCTGCGCGAACACCGCGAGATGGCCCTGCTCTGCCGCAAGCTGGCGACCATCCGCTGCGACATACCGTTGCCGGAAGACACCGAACTCGGTTCACGCCGGGCCAAGGATGAGGACGGGCTGATGATACTGATTGAGCAACTCCGGCTGGGCCCGCTGACGCGGCGGCGCCTGTTGTCCCTATAATGCCAAGATGAGCGGAAAAACCACCATCCACGAAGGCAAGTATCTGCGCTTCTGTGTCGAGAATCATTGGGAATATGCCGAGCGCACCAACGCCGGCTCTGCCGTGATCATCATCGCCAGAACGCCGGAAGACAAACTGCTGTTCGTCGAGCAGTTCCGCATCCCGATGGGATGCAATACCATCGAAATGCCGGCGGGGCTAGTCGGCGACCTGGACGCGTCGGACACCCTCGAGCTGGCGGCTAAACGGGAACTTCTGGAAGAAACCGGTTGGCAGGCCAATGCCGTGCAGGTGCTGATGATCGGCCCGACTTCAGCCGGCCTGAGCAACGAAATGATCGCCTTCGTTCGCGCCACCGGCCTCACCCGCATCCACGCCGGGGGCGGCGATGACACCGAGAACATCACCGTGCATGAAGTGCCGGTGGCCGAAGCGGCCACTTGGCTGACGCAGAAAATGGCCGAAGGCTATTCGATGGATCCGAAACTGTGGGCCGGACTTTGGCTACTTGACCGGAATCCGGACGGAACTCCGGTCTAACGGAAGGAATCGGTGGCCTCCACCAAGGCCGCGGTATTCTCGGCTTCGAATGCCGCATGCCCCGATGCCGGCGAAATCACCAACTTGGCTTCAGGCCACACCGCATGCAGATCGATGGCGTTCTGCACTGGGCAGACCACATCGTAACGGCCATGCACGATGACGCCGGGAATATGACGGATTTTGTGGGTATCACGCAGCAGTTGGTCATCGACCTCGAAAAAGCCCTTGTTCACGAAGTAATGGTTTTCGATGCGTGCGAAGCTGAGGGCGAAATGCGGATCTTCGAAGGAATCAATGGACGCCGGTTCGGGAATCAAGGTGCTGGTGGCACCTTCCCAGACCGACCAGGCCTTGGCCGCCGCTAAGCGTACCTCTTCATCGGGTGACGTCAGGCGCCGGTGATAGGCCGCAATGAAATCGCCACGCTCGGCTTCTGGTATCAGATCGCGGTAGGGTTGCCAGGCTTCCGGAAACAATCGGTGGGCACCGCTCTGGTAAAACCATTCCAGTTCCCAGCGGCGCAGCATGAAGATGCCGCGCAACACCAGCTCGGTCACCCGCTCCGGGTGGGTCTGCGCATAGGCCAACGCGAGCGTGGAACCCCAGCTACCGCCGAACACCTGCCAGCGGTCAATGCCCAGATGCACGCGCAGTTTTTCGATATCGGCCACCAGATCCCAGGTGCTGTTGTCGGTCAGATCGGCATGCGGCGCGGACCGCCCGGATCCGCGTTGGTCAAACAGGATGATGCGGTAGGCGGACGGATCATGGAAACGGCGCATGTTGTCGCTGCAGCCTGCACCGGGGCCGCCATGCAGGAATACGGCAGGCTTGCCTTCCGGATTGCCGCACTCTTCGAAATACAGAGTATGCCGGCCATCGACGGCCAACATGCCGGTCCGGTAGGGTTCGATCAGCGGGTACAGTGTGCGCATGTCAGCCTCATGACGGAATTTGCGTCAGTTTAGCGCAAAGAGGCTTGCACTTCCCGAAACTTGCGTTATGCTCAAGACATGGATTCGCCCACGCCAAAACTGGCTCTAGTGGGCGCCGGGATGATCAGCCCCCCGGCCGGGCAACTACCCCCCAACGATTCCCGCGTACCACGCGTTCTTTCCCTTGATGCCCATGGCCATATCTTGAATTGGATGCATTGGCAGGATGCCGTCTGCCTGTATGTGCGCGGCGCCGTGTCCTGGACACTGGGCGAACCGTGCATGACCGTACATGGTGGCCGCAACCGTCTGACCGGCGAACAGAGTGTCGTTGAATTGCATCCCATCGTCGCGGCACGCGGGCATGCCAACTTCCGAAGCTACCTGCCCTCACCGGCACTGACCAACCCCGCCTTGTTCGCGCGCGACAAACAACTCTGCCTTTACTGCGGCAAGGAATATTCCAAACATATCCTGACCCGCGACCATGTCCATCCGATTTCACAAGGCGGACGCGATACCTGGGAAAATGTGGTCAGTTCGTGTTTCCGTTGCAACTCCAAAAAAGGCGGCCGTACTCCCCAGCAAGCCAATATGCCACTGCTGGCCATTCCGTACCGGCCGAGCTGGGTCGAGCACTTGATTCTGTCCAATCGCAATATTCTGGCCGACCAGATGGCCTTCTTAAAGCAGCATCTACCGAAACATCCCCGTGGCGAGACCTTCGCCATTCAATGAGTTAGGCCCAATCACAACCGACAAGCCTTGCCGTCAACGGCCAAGTGCAAGACAATAACGCACAGACTTCGAGCCGAGACGATGGACCGCGACCGCTACCCACTGCTTTCCCAGCTGCCCACACCCGACCACCTGCGCAAGCTTCCGGAAAGCGATTTGCCGGCTGTGGCTGATGAACTGCGGGCCTACCTGATCGAAACGGTCAGCCAAGTCGGCGGACATTTCGGGGCCGGTCTCGGCGTAGTCGAGCTCACCGTAGCCCTGCATTACCTTTACCAAACTCCCGATGACAAGCTGGTCTGGGATGTCGGCCATCAATGTTATCCGCATAAAATCCTGACCGGCCGCGCCGAAACCATCCATACCGTGAAGAAAAAAGACGGCGTGGCACCATTCCCGCGCCGCGAAGAAAGCCCTTACGACACCTTCGGCGTCGGACACTCCTCCACCTCCATCTCCGCCGCGCTCGGCATGGCCGTGGCCGCGCAACGCACCGGCGAAAACCGCCGCTTCGTTGCCGTCATCGGTGACGGCGCAATGACCGCCGGCATGGCTTTCGAAGCCCTCAATCACGCCGGAGGCATGAATCCGGAACCGGATGTGCTGGTGATCCTCAACGACAACCAGATGTCGATTTCCGAAAACGTCGGTGGCATGACCAAAATGCTCGGCAAGATGATGGCCAGCCGAACCTTGAACGCTGTACGCGAAAGCGGCAAGAAAATCCTCGGTGATAAAAACAAACCGGCCGCAAAATTCGTCCGGCGCTGGGAGGAACACTGGAAAGGCATGTTCGTTCCCTCCACATTGTTCGAGGAAATGGGCTTCCATTACAACGGCCCGATCGACGGGCATGACCTGCCGGCCCTGCTGAATGCCTTGAAAACCTGCAAGGAATTGAAAGGCCCGCAGCTGCTGCATGTCATGACGACCAAGGGCAAGGGCTACAACCCGGCCGAAGGTGATCAGATCGAGTACCACGCAGTCTCTCCGTTCGATCCCAGCATCGGCGTGCAGAAGAAGGCGCCAGGCAAGCCGACCTATACCTCGATATTCGGTGACTGGCTGTGTGACATGGCCGTCGCCGATCCGAAACTGATGGGCATCACCCCGGCCATGCGTGAAGGATCCGGATTGGTGCGTTTCTCACAGGAGTTCCCGCTGCGTTATTTCGACACCGCCATCGCCGAACAGCATGCCGTGACCTTTGCTGCCGGCCTAGCCTGCGAAGGTGCGAAGCCGGTGGTGGCGATTTATTCGAGCTTCCTGCAACGGGCCTATGACCAATTGATCCATGACGTGGCGCTGCAGAATCTGGATGTACTGTTCGCCATCGACCGCGCCGGCCTGGTCGGCCCGGACGGCGCCACCCACTCCGGCAGCTTCGATATCAGCTTTCTGCGTTGCATACCGAACATGGTGATCATGACGCCTTCGGATGAGCGCGAATGCCGGTTGATGCTCAGTACCGGGTTCCACTACCCCGGCCCGGCCGCCGTGCGCTATCCGCGCGGCTCCGGCACCGGCATCGCCGCCGGCAACGATCTCGGCACCCTCTCCCTCGGCAAGGCACGCGTCGTGCGCCGCGGCAACACACTGGCTCTACTCGCTTTCGGCAGCGTACTGCCGGCAGCGGCGAAGATTGCCGAAAGCATCGATGCAACCTTGGTCGACATGCGTTTCGTCAAACCTTTGGATGAAGCCCTGTTGCGTGAATTGGCCGGAAGCCATGCCCGTTTCGTCACCGTCGAGGACAACGCCGTCATGGGCGGTGCCGGCAGCGCCGTCAGTGAATTCTTCAGGGCTGAGGGCGTCGCTGCTGACCTCCTGCAGTTGGGCCTGCCCGATCACTATCAGGAACACGCCAGTCGAGAAGAATTACTGGCTGAAGCGGGTATCGACAGCAAGGGCATACTCGCCGCCATTACGGCACGCTGGCTTTAACCAAGGCGCCCCAGACTGACGCGGTCGCGTCCTTCCAGATCGGGTTCCGTTTGCACCTCGGTGAACCCGGCGGCTTCAAGTAACGCACGCACCGCAGCCCTCTGCTGCCAGCCGTGCTCCAGCAACAACCAGCCGCCGGGCAGGAGATGTTGACCGGCCTGAGCCGCAATCACGCGGATATCGTCCAAGCCATCCGGACCGGATGCCAAGGCTGAACGCGGCTCGAAGCGCAGATCTCCCAGGCTCAGATGGACATCATCGTTCTCGATGTAAGGCGGATTGCTCACAATCACATCGAAGCGGCGGCCGCCAAGGCCGCTGAACCAATCGCTATGTTCAAAAAAAACATTTGCGAGCCGCAGTTGCCGGCCATTGGCTGAAGCGACGGCGAGCGCGGCCGGCGAGATGTCGACAGCCGTGACTTGACTCAATGGCCGCTCGCTGGCAATGGCCAGGGCCACAGCGCCGGAACCGGTTCCAAGATCGAGTACTGCGGCCGGACGGCCGGGATGCAGGAAGGCCAATGCCAACTCGACCAAGCGTTCGGTTTCGGGCCGCGGAATCAGCGTATCGGCATTGACTTTCAGGTCAAGCGACCAAAAGCCGCGCTGTCCGGTCAGGTAGGCCACCGGCTCACCGGCTTTGCGACGGGCCTGCAGACCCCTGAACACCTCCCGATGCGCCGGCGCTAGTTCGTCATCGGCATGGGCATACAGCCAGACACGCGGTTTCTCCAATACATGCGCTAGCAAGTACTCGGCGTCAGTACGATCCATGCCGTCCGGCAGAGATTCGATGGCCTCCCGAAGGGCTGCAGCGATGGTTGTCATGCCACTAGCTTACCGCAGGGCGACCGAAACAGGATGAGATTGATATGCTCTAACAATCAATTCTATACTTGACATAGGTTTTATGAATAAGGGCACCGCATGAATCTCCGCGATTTACGTTATTTCGTAGCCCTTGCCGATACCCGGCACTTCGGCCGCGCCGCTGAATCCTGTTTCGTCAGCCAACCTACGCTTTCCACGCAGCTCAAGAAGCTCGAGGAAGAGCTCGGCGTTGCCCTGATCGAACGCGCACCGCGCAACATCCTTCTGACTCCCGCCGGCGAACAGATTCTCAAACATGCGCGACAGGCGCTTGCCCAAGTCAGCCAGATGCATGAAATCGCCAAACACATCAAAGATCCGGAGGCTGCTTCGGTGCGTTTGGGAATCTTTCCGACATTGGCGCCGTATCTCCTGCCGCATGTGGTACCCAAACTCCGGAAGCGCTTCCCGCATCTGGAACTGTTGTTGATTGAAGAGAAAACCGAAGCGCTGATTCAACAGCTGCGCAGTGGCATGATCGATGCCGCCATCCTGGCAGAGCCGGTAAGCGATGAACACTTCGAAGCCATGCACCTTTTCACCGAACCCTTCGTGCTTGCTTTGCCGGAAAAACATCCGCTCACACGGCAGCGCACGCTTGGCATGGGCGAATTGGAACAACAACATCTGCTGCTGCTGGAAGACGGCCATTGCCTGCGGGACCAGGCTCTGGATGTCTGTGCACTGTCCGGTGCCGGTGAAAAAGAGGGGTTCCGGGCCACCAGTCTGGAAACCCTGCGACAGATGGTGGCGGCCGGCGTTGGTATTACCTTGCTGCCCATGCTGGCAGTTCAACCGCCGGTCCCTGAATCGCCGCACATTCGTCTGATGCCGTTCCGCGACCCCGCACCGACACGTCGCATCTCACTGTACTGGCGTAAAAGTTCAGTTCGCGCCGAGTTCCTGACCGACATCGGCCGGCAGGTTTCCGAACTGCCCAAATCGCTGTTCGAAATGCGCCCCCGAAAGCCCGGCTGACCCGCTTTCCAAAGGGGCGCGCGGGCTCCGAACAGGGTAAAATAGCCGTTTTCGCCATCTGAACGCGGACATGAACAGCACGAACCCGAACACAGCCCCCGAAAAGAACGATTTCATCCGCCAGATCATCCGTGACGATCTGGCTTCGGGAAAGCACAGCAGGATCCGCACACGGTTTCCACCGGAGCCGAATGGCTACCTGCATATCGGTCATGCCAAGAGCATCTGCCTGAACTTCGGCATCGGCCGTGAATTCGATGGATTGGTGAATTTGCGCTTCGATGACACCAACCCCTCCAAAGAGGACCTGGAATTCGTCGCTTCCATCCAGGACGATGTGCGTTGGCTCGGTTTCGAGTGGAATGAGCTGAGGCATGCCTCCGATTATTTCGAAGTGTTCTACCGCAGCGCGCTCAAGCTCATTGACGATGGCAAGGCCTATGTGTGCGATTTGAATGCAGACGAAGTGCGCGAATACCGCGGCACCCTGACCCAGGCCGGCCGCAACTCCCCCTACCGTGATCGCAGCGTGGCCGAAAACCGCGACCTCTTCGAACGCATGCGTTCGGGCGAATTCGCCGACGGCTCGCGCACCCTGCGTGCGAAAATCGACATGGCCAGTGGCAACATCAACATGCGCGATCCGGCGCTCTATCGTATCCGTAAGATTCCGCACCAAAATACCGGCGATGCCTGGCCGATCTATCCGATGTACGACTATGCCCACTGCATCTCGGATGCGCTCGAGGGCATCACCCATTCCCTGTGTACGCTGGAATTCGAAGACCACCGCCCGCTTTATGACTGGTGCGTGGACAACATCGATCTTCCCCATCATCCGCAGCTCTGGCAGCCGCTGGTCGATGCCGGCTTCGATAGCCAGGTGGCGAAGCCCCGGCAGATCGAGTTTTCACGCCTGAACATCAACTACACCGTGATGAGCAAACGTAAGTTGCTGGCATTGGTCAACGATGGTCTGGTGTCGGGATGGGATGATCCGCGCATGCCGACACTGTCCGGCTTGCGCCGCCGCGGCACGCCGCCGGCAGCGCTGCGCCTGTTCGCCGACCGCATCGGCATCAGCAAGCAGAATTCCGTAATCGACTTCTCGGTGCTGGAAAACTGCGTGCGTGAAACCCTGGACGAAAGTGCAGAGCGGCGCATGGCGGTGGTTCATCCGATCAAACTGGTCATCACCAATCTGTCGGCGGATCATCTCGAAATGCTGTCGATGGCGAATCATCCGAAAAACGATGATTGCGGCAGACGCGAGGTACCTTTCTCCAACGTGCTCTGGATCGACGCCGAAGACTTCATGGAAACCCCGACACCCGGATATCACCGTCTCACCCAGGGTGCCGATGTCCGCCTGCGCGGCGTCGGTATCGTGACCTGCGATGAGGTCATCATTACCGATGGTACCGTGAGTGAACTGCGATGCCGGCTCGATCTGGAATCGCGTCCGGGCATGGAGGGCTCCAAACGCAAAGTAAAGGGCACCATCCATTGGGTCTGCGTCAAGCACGCGGTTGCGGCCGAATTCCGTCTGTTCGACCGCCTGTTTACGGTCGAAAATCCGGACAACGACGAAGGCGGAAGTTATCAGGATTACCTCAATCCACTTTCGGCGCAGGTCGCCAACGGCTTCGTGGAACCGGCCGCCGCCGCCGCGATTCCGGAGCAGAGCTTCCAGTTCGAACGCCAGGGCTATTTCGTTGCCGACCGCCATGATCACCGTCCTGACAAGCCGGTATTCAACCGCAGCGTGACCCTGCGCGACACCTGGGCCGTGAAATAACCCGTGCCACATGACCACGTCCATCTGACGCTGCCGGCATGGATTGCCGATGAAATCGGCACCGAAACCGTTTATCCGGATGACCTGTCGAAAATGGCCTTGGCCGTCCGTCTGTCGTCACGCAACGTTCGCGAAACCAGCGGTGGACCATTCGGTGCGGCGCTGTTTACCGACACGGGGCGGCTTTTGGGTGTCGGCGTAAACCGGGTTGTGAGTCAGAACTGCTCGCTGGCGCATGCCGAAATGCTGGCCTTTGCCACGGCACAGCAGGCAATGAACCGGTTCCGACTGAATCAGAACGGTGAGCGAATTGTGCTCGCCACCTCTTCACAGCCTTGCGCCATGTGTTACGGCGCCTCGTTCTGGGCGGGCATTGATGCCGTCCTGATTGGCGCCCGTGCCGATGACGTTCAGTCCTTGGCTGGCTTCGACGAAGGGCCGTTACCGGCCGACTGGATTGGAGAATGGCAGAAACGCGGCATCAATGTGCGCCGGGACATTCTGCGCGAAGACGCCTGCGCGGTCTTGAAAGCCTATGGGGAATCCGGCCTTGTCTACTGAAGGCCTACTGGCCTATTGCCGTCCCGGTTTCGAACCGGACCTTGCGGCGGAGCTTTCGCACCATGCCGGCGCGCTGGGATTGCCGGTCTATGCCAAAACCGAACGTGGCAGCGCATTCGTCATGCTGCTTGGAGCACCACGGGAAACACTGGCTGAGTCAATTCGCCTGGAACAACTCATTTTCGCGCGGCAGAAATATGCGCTGATCGATGAACTGACCGATCTCGACATCGCCGACCGCGTGAGCCCGGTGATCGACGCCCTCGGGGGCAAGGGCCGCTATGGTGAACTGTCGGTGGAAACTCCCGACTCCGACGCCGCGCGGCCGCTGGCGGGACTTGCCAAGTCCTTCGGCAATGCGCTGCGGCCGGCGCTGCGCAAACGCGGATTGCTGACCGATAAGCCGAATGCGAAATTACCGCAACTGCATGTGATCTTCCTGAGCAACCGCCACCTGCTGTTGGCCAGCTCGACCGAAAATGACCGATCCCCCTGGCCGATGGGCATTCCACGCCTGAAGCAGGACTCGCGGGCACCGAGCCGCTCGGCGATGAAGCTGGACGAGGCCATTCTGTGCCTGATGACACCGGCGGAACGCCTGAATCTTATTGCCGCCGGCATGCAGGCCGCCGATCTGGGCGCAGCGCCCGGTGGCTGGAGTTGGGTACTGGCCAAGAACCAGCTGCATGTGAGCGCCATCGACAACGGCCCCATGAGTCCGGATGCCTTGGCCACCGGTCTGATCGAACACATCCGCGCCGATGGCTTCCACTGGCAACCGCAACGCCCAATCGACTGGATGGTGTGCGATATGGTGGAAACGCCCAGCAAAGTCGCCAAACGCATGGCGCAGTGGTTCGCCAACGGCTGGTGCCGCAATGCCATTTTCAACCTGAAGCTGCCGATGAAAAAACGCTGGGAGGAAACCGCGCTGTGTCTGGATCTGTTCCAGAGCCAATGCGGCCGTCCCGTCCTCATCCGGGCCCGGCAGCTGTATCATGACCGCGAAGAAATCACCGTATTCGTGCACGCCCTCAAATGATGATCCTGCCATGACCCTCGATATCGACACCCGCCGTACCGAACACTCCCGCATCGCGGAAATCGACTGGAACCACCTGCCGTTTGGACGTATCTACAGCGACCACATGATGATGATGGATTTCCGCGGCGGCGCCTGGCAGAAGCCGGCCATCGTGCCATTCGGCCCAATCAGCCTGCACCCGGGCAATGCCACCCTGCACTACGGTCAGAGCATATTCGAAGGCATGAAAGCCATCCGTGGCCATGACGGGCGCATAACCCTGTTCCGACCCGAACTCAATGCCAAGCGCTTCAATGAATCCTGCCAGCGCCTGTGCATGCCCGGCATTCCCGAAGCCACTTTCATCGAACTGGTCAAGGCGCATGCCCGTTTCGAACGCGACTGGGTTCCTGCAAACGACAATGCGGCGCTGTACCTGCGCCCGTTCATCTTCGCCACGGATGAGGCGCTCGGCGTCAGACCCTCGGAAACCTACAAATTCATGATTCTGTCCTGCCCGGCCGGCGCCTACTACGCCGAACCGCTGTCGGTGAAGATCGAGGAACGCTACACGCGCGCGGCCGAAGGCGGCGTGGGTCGGGCGAAAACCGCCGGCAACTATGCCGCATCGCTGCTGCCGACCAAACTGGCCAATGACGAAGGCTTCCAGCAGCTGATCTGGACCGACGGCAAGGAGCACAAATACATCGAGGAATCGGGCACCATGAATGTGGTGTTCGTCATCGACGGCACCCTGATCACGCCCTCAGAAGACTCCGACACCATTCTGCGCAGCGTGGTCAAACGCTCGGTGGTGGATCTGGCCAGACATTGGGGCATTCCGGTAGAGGAACGCCGCATCTCAGTCGAGGAAGTGATTAACGCAATCCGTGAGGGCCGGATCGAAGACGCTTTCGGCGCCGGCACCGCCGCGACCATCGCACCGATTGCACGCATCGGCTTCCGCGGAGAAATTTTCGATCTTCCACACGTCGCGGAACGCGTGGTTTCGAAACGCATCAAAACCTATCTGGATGGCATCAAGCACGGTGACGTACCTGACGAATTGAACTGGTGCGTCGAAATCTGATCCGTAGTCAGCTCGCGGCCGGCTCCTCGTAAGGTTTGCCGCCGGGGATCAGCGCTGAATGCGCGCGGCGCGAACGGAACAGTGGGTAGAACAGCTGCACCCACCAGGATTCACGGCCGAACAACTGGTCGTCGCGCAGCCCGACTTCGGCCGGGAATTGCTGGGTAATATGCGCCGTCCCGAACAGAACGTCCCAGAAGAACAGCAGATTGCCGAAATTGCCTTTGTAATGGCCGATACCGTCGTTGTCGTACATGGCGTGATGCGCATAATGCGTGCTCGGGGTCGAGACCGTGCGTTGCACCAGCCACATCAGCGGCTTCAGAGCCTTGATCCGGTAAAGCGGCGCATCCCACTTGACCGCTGAATGCGCACCGGTGATCACCGCCAGTTTGATCACGATGTATGCCAGATAGACTTCGGCGAATCCAAGGAAAATCAAAATCCCTGAGATCCAGAGCCCCGGCATGCACAGGTAGTAGAAGAAGTTATTGCGGTAGATGATGCGTGCGCTCATGTATTGCGGCGAATGGTGCGCCCGATGTAAGGGCCAGAGCAGCGGCGAATGCGAGATCCGGTGCCACCAGTACTGGGTCATGTCATCACCGATCAACAGCATGGCGGCCATGGCGTACCAGGGCAGCGCGGCCAGGGCGTCGCGGTAATCGGGAAAAGCGTAGTCGCCCAGTGATCCGACGACAAAGAAAATGAACGGCTGGGTCAGCCCGGCCAACAACACCATGCTGAGCAGGTCGATGACATTATCACCCTTGCCGGTCTTGAAATTTTTCACCCTGCCGAGGACATATTCGAGCAGTACGAACCCGACCAAAAGGGAAATCAGCAGCAGATTTTGCGTGGTGCTCATGGAGGCTCTGGACTGGTGGCTTTCTGCGATTAAATCGGATTGCCCATCACATTGCAAGTACATGCATTGACCCAATGACCCGCATCCGATGTAATGACCGTATCCATCAACGGAATTCGGCCATGAACAGCTTGCGCAAATTCATCATCAATACCTTAACCGGCGGCGTGTTCTTCTTACTGCCCATCACTGTCGTGCTGATCATACTTAAAAAAATACATGAAGTACTGATACTGATCCTCAAGCCGGTGGCGGCTCGCTTGCCTGACGACATGATGGGATTCGATGGTCCTCAGACCATGGCGGTTTTGGTTCTGGTGATAATTTGTTTTATGTCCGGACTTCTGTTCCGTTCAAGAAAACTCAGGACGTTCATCGAGAAGCTGGAAGACAATTTCCTGTCGGCGATTCCGGGTTACACCTTCGTTACCAACATGGTGGCCGATAAACTTAACTATAAAGACGACGATGCCTTCAAACCGGTATTGGTGCCCCAGGGCGAATCACTGGCGTTCGGATTCCTGATTGAAGAATCCGATGGCCTCAGTTCGGTTTATGTGCCTGGTGCGCCCGACTTCAAATCCGGCAGTCTCCAGATTTTTACCAGCAATCAGGTTGAGCGTCTGGATGTCCCGCCGATCGAAGTCAGCCGCAGTCTGAAACGGCTCGGACGTGATAGCTTGGCTCTCGTGGCACGAGGCAGAAAACGCTCTCAAAGCCCTGCCGCGTAGCGTGCCATGGCGTTCTTGATCGGGCCAATACGATCACCCAGACCCAAGACTCGGCCACGCAGCAGGGACAGCGCCATGTTGTCGTTTGAAAACACACGATTGATGTTTTCAAAGGCCAAGGCGGCCACGGAATTTTCCGAATAGCGTGTTCGTGCCCAGCGTGCCAGCTGAGCGCCATCGAGGGCGTCACCGGTCTTGCGTGCGGATGCCGTGAACGCATCGCGCAATGCGGAAACATCGCGCAGCCCCAGATTCACGCCCTGACCCGCCAGAGGATGCACGGCATGCGCAGCATCGCCAAGCAACAGCGTACGGCCCTTGATCATGGTCTTGGCCAGCCGGCGACGCAGTGGAAAGGCGGCACGGACCGAAAGCAGGCGTGTTTGTCCGAGCGTGCCGGCAAAGGCCGAATCGAGAGCGCGGCAGAAGTTTTCGGGCCCGGTCTGCAAAAGCCTGTCCGCTTCGGTCTGCGGCAAGCTCCAGACAATCGAACAACAGTGGTCTCCGAACGGCAGAAAAGCCAGAGGGCCGGTGTCCAGGAAGCGCTGCCATGCCGTATTTTCATGATTGCGTTCGGTGTGAACGAATGCCACCACACCTTTCTGTCCGTAATCGTGGTCATCGGTTGCGATGCCGAGCAGCCCGCGAACCTTGGAGGCGGCGCCATCGGCACCGATGGCAAGCCGTGCACGCAACTCCGTACCGCTCTGCAATTCGATGCAGACTTCCGTTTCCGTTTGCTGTAGTTGGCTGATCTTATCGGGGCAAAAGCGCTGGATGTTCGGTTCGCGGATGACTGCCTGCCAAAGCACCTCAACCAATGCGTCATTCTCGAGAATGTGTCCCAGATACGGGCGCCCGAGATCTCCGGCATTGAACCGCAGCGGGGTCGAATGCACCGCATCGAAAACGGTCATCCCCGAATACGGATAAGCACGACGGGCGATGACATCCTGCCAGAGACCGAAGGATTCAATCAGTGTCTGATTATCCAGCGCCAATGCCACCACGCGCAGATCGGGCTCGTTCGTTTGCCAGGCTTTCGGCGCATGCGCTTCCACCAGCGCCACCTGAAATCCCTGCCGTGCCGCCATCAGGGCGGCACTTAAGCCGACCATGCCGCCGCCAACCACAACGACATCCAAGGGCTTCATAGTACGTCCTCGAAACTCGTGGCACCCCGGTAACCCATGGCGCCGGAGACCAATTCTGCGGCCATCACCGGAGCCGAACCCAATGCGCCCAATGCCAAAGACCGCATGAGATGCGCGGGCAGTCCCGGATTGGCGGTCATCCGGGCCAAGCCATCGCTGAATGCCAGGGTACGCGAGCGATCATCCTGACGTGACGCGGCATAGGTTTCGGCGGTGGTTCCGCTCAACCCATCAGTCACCAGAATTCGCGCCAACGAAAGCGCATCGCGCAGACCCAAATTGAAACCTTGTGCACCGATCGGGTGGATGGTTTGTGCGGCATTGCCCATCAAAACTGCGCCCGGAGCATGCAAGCGCTCGGCCAAAACCTGTTTCAGCGTGTAAAAAGTCCGCTTTCCGGTTTCACGGATTTTCCCGACACGCCAACCGAAACGGCTCTGGAAATAGGCGGCATAGCGGACATCATCCAGACTGGCGATGTCCGCAGCCTTGGCGCTGGCGACCCCGCAGATGGCGCCGTAAGCGCCGTCGGCCATCGGCAGGAGCGCCACCGGACCCTGTTCACTGAATCGCTCATAAGCCGTGCCGTCGTTGGCCTGATCAGCCCGCAAGGAACAGACAAACAGCGTTTGGCCGTAATCGTGACTGCGGATTCCAATGCCGGCAGCATGACGGATGAAGGAGTCGGTACCATCGGCGGCGACCACCAAGCGGGCTGAAATGGCCTGCTCACCGCCCGGAACCGCCAAGGTCAGCTGTGCGCCATCGGCATCGAATCGGCAAGCCGAAACCCGGGCCGGGCATATGCGACGGGTCTGTTGCAGGGTCTGGACACGTTTGGCCAATGCCACTCCCAAATCCTGAGCCAGTACGATGGCACCGAATGCTACATGTCCGAATTCGGAGGCCTCCAGCAGCGTGCGCCCGAAATCGCCGGTCCGGCTGATATGGATACGCCGTATCGGCGTTGGTAGCGCCGACAACATCGTCAGGACGCCCAAGCGGTCCAAGGCATCCATGCTGCGCTGCGCCAGAGCCAACTTGCGTTGGTCAAAACCCGGCGGCACTTCCGGCGTGTCGGCCGCTTCAATGAGCGCCACCGTCAGACCGCTGCGCTCCAATGCACAGGCCAGACTGGATCCGACCAGCCCGCCACCGACAATGGCGATATCCACATTTTCAGAAGCCTGGGGCGCCACGAGTTCTCTCAAATCCTGCTGAATAAGGTATTCTATTACCGATTACTTTTTCCTGCTTCGAGAACCGTATGCCGAACCGTCCGCTTGCCCTCAATCTCACCGTGCTGACCGGCATGATTCTGGCGGTGGCACTGACACGGTTGATTCCGCATCCGCCGAATTTCTCGCCGGTTGAAGCCATGGCATTGTTCGGTGGCGCCTATTTCGCCCGTAAATCGCTGGCCATTCTCGTTCCGCTGGTCGCCCTGTTCATTTCGGACCTCGCCCTGGGCCTCATGATGGGTGGCGAATATTTCAGCTATTTCGTTTCGGCCGGTTTCTGGTTGGTTTATCTCACCATCGCGGCGCTGAGCGTGCTCGGTTTCGGCCTGCGCGACCGGATCTCAGCTCTGCGTGTCGGCAGCTACAGCCTTGCCGGCGCGCTGATTTTCTTTCTGGTCACCAATTTCGGCGTCTGGTACGGGTCTGCTTTCTTTCCGCAGACCGTCGCCGGATTGGCAGCCGCTTACACCGCCGGCCTGCCCTTCTTCCAGAACGGCCTGCTGGGTACCCTGTTCTATGCCACCGTCCTATTCGGCGGCTATGAGCTTCTGAAGCAGCGTCTTCCGGAAATACGTCAAACCGCCTGATGGGTAACCGACTGACCAAGATTTATACCAAAACCGGTGATGATGGATCCACCGGTCTGGGCGATGGTAGCCGCGTCTCCAAGGATTCCGCACGGGTTGCGGCTTACGGAACCGTGGATGAGGCCAACTCGGCCATCGGCCTGATACTGGCATGCGAAATACCCCAAGACGTCCGCGACCTGCTGGTATCGGTCCAGCATCATCTGTTCGATCTCGGCGGTGAACTCTGCATACCGGGACACGCGGCCATTTTTGATGCCGACATCGACCATCTCGAACAACAACTGGATGCGTTCAATGCCGATCTGCCTGCGCTGAAGGATTTCATCCTGCCGGGCGGCGGCATGGCGGCCAGCCACTGCCATCTGGCCCGCACCATCAGCCGTCGCGCCGAACGCGAAGTGGTGACGCTTTCGCGCCACGATGCGGTAAGACCGGAAGCGATCCGCTACCTGAACCGGCTGTCGGATCTGCTCTTCGTCCTGGCTCGCGTTCTGGCCCGCGCCAGTGGACATGGCGAAGTTCTCTGGAACCACGAGCGCCGAAAATCCTAATCCGCGGGTTTGAACTCCAGTGCGGCTGAATTGATGCAGTAGCGCAAGCCGGTGGGCTTCGGGCCGTCGGTAAAGACATGGCCCAAATGAGAACCGCACCCGGCACACTGTACTTCGGTGCGGCGCATTCCATGGGAATCATCGAATTCGAGCTTTAAGGCCTTCGCATCCGCCGGCTGGAAATAACTCGGCCAACCGCTACCGGAGTCGAATTTACTGTCAGAGGCGAACAGCTTAGCCTCACAAGCCACGCAGTGATACATGCCTGATGCATGGTGATCCCAGTATTTTCCGCTGAACGGGGGTTCGGTTGCCGAACAGCGGCAAACCGCGTACTGCTCCGGGCTCAGCCGTGCGCGCCAATCGGCATCGGTTTTGGTGTTTTCAGTCATATCCAGGGCCGCCTAAGCCAGCTATTAAAGGGTAAAATACATCATAACTACCGATTGGGGTCATGCGTGCGCCGAACCCGTTTATTCCTTGCCTGTCTGAGCCTGCTTGCCACTGTGGATGCACAGGCCCAGAATCAAGAAGCCGACGGCACCAATTGGCAATTGTGCGCTAATCCCGATTATTTGCCACTATTCCAACCGCTGACCGATGACACGACCGACCCTGCAAGCCAGCCCGCGGACATCAGCTCGGACAATCTGGACATCGGTACGCGTGACCAATCCCTTTTCGAGGGCAATGTCGAATTGCGCAGAGGCAGTGAATGGCTCGCCACAGATGCCTTGCGCTTCGACCATGCCAGCCAGACCTACCGCACCGAAGGTCCGGTAAAGTTCCAAAACAACGCACTGCGCATGACCGCCAAGACCGCCGAGGGCAACCAGAAAACCGGTGACATCGCACTCAGCGGACTGAACTACCAGTTCCATGAAAGCAATGGCAACGGCAGTGCCGATAAAGTCCTTGTGCAAAATGACGGCAGTCGCCTCACCGGCGCCAATTTCTCGACCTGTCCAAGCAATCAGCGGCAATGGCAATTCATTGCTGATGAAATCAAGGTCAACGACAAAACCCACCAAGGGGTGGCAAAAAACGTCAAACTGGAAGTGGGTGGCGTCCCCATTCTTTGGTTGCCGGCAATGCGCTTCCCCACGGATAGCGCGCGCGCATCAGGCTTGCTCTCTCCCAAAATCGGTCAGGACAGCCTGAACGGCTTTGACATCTCGGTCCCGGTGTACCTCAATCTGGCACCGAACTACGATGCCACCCTGACCCCGCGCTATCTGAGCGAACGGGGCTGGATGCTGGGTGCTGAATTCCGATATTTAACGCAGGACAATGCCGGCATTTTCGACGGCAGCTATCTTCCCGGCGATGATATCCGGGGCGGCGACCGCTATCGGATCGGCTGGGAACACTTCACGGCAATCAACCGGGCCTGGTATTTCCAGAGCAGCCTGAATACGGTCAGCGATGTGTTTTACTTCTCCGATTTCGGAAGTTCGATCACCGAAACCTCGACAGCGCTGCTGAAAAGCGAGCTGGGCTTTCACGGGCGCGGAAAATACTGGAATCTCGACCTGACTGCTGCCAACTGGGAAATCGCCAATCCGACCCAGGCACCGGGCTCGGAACCCTACCGGCGCTTGCCGCGTCTGGCCTTGAGTGGCAGCAAACCGATACGCCCCTGGCTGGAGGCCGGCTTGAACGCGGAAGCCGTGGTTTTCGATCATGACGTGCTGAACGACGGCCGCCGGATCGATGTCACCCCTTTCATCAAATTCCCGCTAAGCGGCGGTAACTGGTTCGCCACCCCAAGCCTGAGCTGGCGGCAGACCGAGTACTGGATTGACCCGGATCCGTTCGATGTCACCGCGCCCACGCGACTGACCCGCGGGCTGGGTATTTTCAGTCTGGATGCCGGCGCTTATTTCGAAAGGCCAGCGACCTTTGCCGGCCTGGATTTCATCCAGACCCTCGAACCCCGGCTGTTCTACCTGAATGTGCCGTACCGTGACCAGAACGACATTCCGGCATTCGACACCCAGCCACTGACCTTCATGTGGCCTTCCCTGTTCCGGGAAAACCGTTATGGCGGGGCCGATCGACAAACCGATGCCAACCAACTGACCACCGCGCTGACCACCCGCTTCCTGAGCTCGGATTCCGGGAAGGAGCGCATGAACTTCAGCTTAGGTCGCATCACCTACTTCAGCACACCGAAGGTGACCCTGCCCGGCGAACCGGCCCAACCCGCCGATGGTTCGGCCTGGGTTGCCGAGGCCAACATCCGGCTCAGCGACGAATGGCAGATCGGCGTGACCCAGCATTGGAACCCGGCCGACCGCAATACCGAGCTGTCTTCGATCCGCGGCTATTGGTCGCGTCCGAACGGACTTCAATTCAATGCCGGCTACCGTTTCCGCAAGGACTTTGCGGAACAAACCGACTTCGCCGCGGTCCTACCCATCAACGACAACTGGCGGATCATGGGGCGCTGGAGTTACTCGCTCCGTGACAATCAGAACCTCGACAGTCTGCTGGGTTTCGAATGGCGCAGCTGCTGTATGGCATTCCGGGTATTCGGACGCCGCTATATCCGCAGTTTCGACAGCCGCGAGAATACCGGCGTATTCCTGGAACTCGAGCTGAACGGTCTGGGCAGCATGGGCAGCAGGCCTGAATTGTTCAAGGATAATGGTATCCTAGCGTATTGATGTACCGACCCTTTTTTCCGCTTTAAACCGATTCCGGAGTGTTGCATGTCTGTCATCCCCAAAACCCTGGCGCTCGCCCTGCTTCTCGGCCTCGGACCCCAAGGCGCCGCCGAAGCCCAGAGTACACAAGCCAGTACCGCCATCGACAGCATCGTTGCCGTCATCGATGAAGATGTCATCCTGCGCAGCGAACTTGAACGCGCCATCGGCAATATCAAAGCCCAGTATGCCAATCAGGCCGGCCAATTGCCGCCCGATAACGTCCTGGAACGCCAGGTGCTTGAACGCCTGATTCTGCAACGTCTGCAGATCAACCGGGCCAAGGATATCGGTATCCGCGTCTCCGACGGCGAACTCAACCAGGTCATCCAGAACATCGCGGGCTCCAATAAAATGACCCAGGAGCAGTTCGCACAGCGCCTTCAACAGGAAGGCATCGCGTTCGAAGACTACCGCAACAATCTCAGTGATGAGCTTCTGCAGCAGCGCCTGCGCCAGAGCTATGTGCAAAGCCGTGTCCAGGTCAGTGATTCGGAAGTGGAGCAATACGTCTCCAGCCAAAAGGCCGCCGGCCCGGAAGTCCTGCTCGCCAATCTGTTGGTCGCGCTTCCTGAAAACCCAAGCCCCGATCAGGTGGCGACCGCCAAAAGCAAAATCGATGGAATCCGCGAACTCATCGCCACCGGCAAGATGGATTTCAAAGCCGCTGCCATCCGTTACTCGGATGCTCAAAACGCCCTTGAGGGCGGCATTATCGGCTGGCGGACCTTCGACTCCATTCCACCGCAATTCACCGCCATGATTTCGGAAATGAAAGCCGGTGATGTGTCGCAGCCCGTGCGTGGCCCCAGCGGCTACCAGCTGATTCAGCTGGCCGAAACCCGCGATGCCTCCCAGGTCAAGCAGGTTGAAGAATACCGCGCCCAGGCCATTCTGATTGATCCGATCCGCGTAGGCGGTAACGAAGTAGCGCGCCAGAAAGCGGAAGAAATGCTGTCCCGGATCAGCAAGGGTGAAGACATGGGCAAGCTGGCCAAGGAATTCTCCAGCCCCGATCTCAATGCCGAAAACGGCGGTGTTCTCGACTGGTTTACCCAAAACCAGTGGGGAACTCAAATCGGCGCGCAAATCGTCATGCTGAAAGACGGCGAACTGTCGCCGGTCATCCAGACCGATGCCGGCTTCCTGGTGATGAAGCGTCTGGGCAAGCGCTCATCGGACGCCAATGCCGAAAACAAACGCCGCGAGGCCCGCGAAGCCATTGGTCAACGCAAGGCCGAGGAAGAATACGAACGCTTCCTGCGCCAGTTGCGTGCCGAAGCCTTCGTCGAGTCGCGCCTCGCCCCGATCTAATGGCCGTCCGGCCGCATCTGGCACTGGTTCCCGGTGAACCAGGCGGCATTGGTCCGGAACTGTGTGTCCGGATTGCACAACGGGACCACGGCTGCCGTCTCACTGTTCTGGCCGATCCGGAGCACCTGCTTGCCGCAGCACGGGCACTTGAACTTCCGTTACGTTGCAAGTCGGCAGGTGAGGAGTGCGTTGCCGGAGAACTCGCCGTTCTGCCCTTCCCTGCGCCGATGCCGATGCGTCCAGGGCATCTTGAGCCGCTCAATTCGGCACAGGTCATCGCTGCGTTGCAACGCGCCGGCCTAGGATGCCTTGAGGGCGAATTCGATGGCATGGTCACAGGACCGGTCCACAAGGCCGCAATCAATGCCGCCGGTATCACCTATGTCGGCACCACCGAACTGTTGGCCGAACAGGCCGGGGTTCCGGTCGTGATGA
This sequence comes from Arenimonas sp., assembly GCF_044353605.1. Taxonomy (GTDB): domain Bacteria; phylum Pseudomonadota; class Gammaproteobacteria; order Xanthomonadales; family Xanthomonadaceae; genus Arenimonas. Next base: position 168,333 of record NZ_JBILBO010000003.1, read on the forward strand.
TGCTGGCTACGGAATCCCTCCGGGTTGCGCTGGTCACAACGCATTTGCCGCTACGGGAAGTGCCTGACGCCATCACGCCCGCGCTGCTTGAACGGACCTTGCGTATTACCCACGACGACCTGCGCCGACGCTTCGGTCTGGCCCAACCCCGTCTGGGCGTGCTCGGCCTGAATCCCCATGCCGGGGAAGACGGCGTGCTCGGACGTGAAGAAATCGACATCATGATTCCGGTCATGGAAAAACTCCGGGCCGAGGGCTTCCATCTTCAGGGTCCGCTGCCGGCCGATACCGCTTTTCTGCCCGCGCGCCTGTCCCAATGCGACGCCATCGTCGCCATGTACCACGACCAGGGGCTGCCCGTGCTCAAATTCTCCGGTTTCGAGAATGCCATCAATACCACCCTTGGCCTGCCCTATCCGCGCGTGGCCGTCGATCACGGCACGGCATTGGATCTGGCCGGCACCGGCCGCGCCAGCGACGAGAGCCTGTGGCAGGCCATCGGCTTATGCAGAAAACTGGCGATTCAAGGATGTGTGGCATGAGCCATTTCAAGGCACCACCGAAAAAAAACCTCGGGCAGCACTTCCTGACTGACCGCAGCATCATCGAACACATCGTGCATTCGGTTGATCCGAAACCGGGCGATATTCTGGTGGAAATCGGACCGGGCCAGGGCGCCATCACCTTCCCCTTGCTGAAAAAAAACGGCAGCCTGACCGTGATTGAATTCGACCGCGACCTGATTACCCCGTTGAGCGAGGCCGCACACGGTATCGGTGAATTGACCATTGTGCACAAAGACGTGCTGCAGGTCGATTTCGGCAAACTGGCCGGCGAAAACCACATCCGTCTGGTTGGCAATCTACCCTACAACATCTCGACCCCGATCCTGTTCCATGTCCTCGAGCATTGCACGCAGGTCCGTGACATGCATTTCATGCTGCAGAAGGAAGTGGTCGACCGCATGGCGGCTGAGCCGGGCAGCAAAATCTACGGACGGCTGAGCGTGATGCTGCAGGCCGTATGCGAGGTGATACCACTGTTCGATGTTCCTCCGCAGAGTTTCAATCCGCCACCGAAAGTCGATTCGGCCGTGGTCCGGCTGATCCCCCGCGACCCGGCCCAGGTCGGCATCCGTGATGCGGTAATGTTCGCAGCCGTCGTGCGCGATGCCTTTGGCCAGCGCCGGAAAACCCTGCGCAACGCGCTGTCACGTCTATGCACCGGTGAGCAATTGCAGGCGGCAGGAATCAAGCCGGAAACCCGCGCCGAACAGCTGCCGGTGTCCTCCTTCGTGCATTTGGCCAATTTTCTGTCCGACGCGCCAGCCTGAGTGCCGCGCCAGCCTATTCAGGCTTCCGTGTCACACCGGCGCTATAATGACCGGGACTGAAAAATTCGGATTACCCACTCAATGACAACCTATGCCATTGGTGACTTGCAGGGCTGTTACGACGTATTGGCCCGGCTGCTGGACCATATCAAATTCGACCCAAGCCAGGATCATCTCTGGTTCTGCGGCGATTTGGTCAACCGCGGCGGGCAATCACTGGAAACGCTCAAACTGGTGCATTCCCTGCGCGAACGCAGTACGGTCGTGCTCGGCAACCACGACATGTCCTTGCTGGCGATCGCACAGCGCAGTGAAGCCGACCAGAACAAGGTCAATCCCGATCTGCACCGGGTGCTGTTTGCACCGGAGCGCGATGCGCTGATCGGGTGGCTGAGCCAGCAGAAACTGTTCCATGTCGACCGCAAGCTCGGTTTCGCCATGGTGCATGCCGGACTTTCACCGAAATGGACGCTGGATATGGCCTCGGCACGCGCGCGTGAAGTCGAGAAGATCCTGCAGAGTGATCAGGCGGCACGGCATTTGAAAGCGATGTACGGCAACCAGCCGAACTGGTCGCCGAAATTGAACGGCACCGACCGCTTCCGTGCCATCGTCAACATCTTCACCCGCATGCGCTACTGCACGCCGAATGGCCGCATCGGCTTCGAGGAAAAAGGCAAGCCAGGCACACAGCAACCCGGCTTCTATCCGTGGTTCTCGACTCCGGGCCATGCCGAGCGTGAGCTGCCGATTGTCTGCGGCCACTGGTCGACGCTCGGGCTATTCATGGGTCTGGGCATTTATGCCATCGACACTGGGGCGGTCTGGGGCGGCACGCTGACGGCACTGGAACTCGGACCGGCACTGCGCATCCATCAGGTTCCAGGACGCAGCGACGGGTTCAGCAAAAACCGCGACTGAGTCTCAGAGCGGACTCGGGCGGAAGTAATCGGCAAACCGAAATGCGTGCGCATGACGCTCATCCGCGCCGTGCTCGTCACTTGCCGTTTCCAGCCATTCGTTTTCATCAAATACCGGAAACCAGGCATCCGCCTGCGGCAGCGCGGTATCGACATGGGTCAAATGCATCTGCTGGGCTCTTGGCAATGCCAATGCGTAAATCTCGCCACCACCGATGACTATCAGCTCTTGATCGTTGCAAAGGGCTAACGCTTCTTCCAAGCTACTTACCGCCTGCATGCCCTCGAACGGCAACCTGCCGCTGCGGGTCAGCACCAGATTGCGACGCTCAGGCAATGCGCGCCCGAGCGATTCGGCGGTCTTGCGGCCCATCAGCACGGTTTTGCCAATGGTCAGCGATTTGAAGCGCTTCAGATCATCCGGCAACCGCCATGGCAGTGCATTATCGAATCCGATGGCGCGCTTCCGGTCGAGTGCGGCAATCAGGGTGATACGACTCATACCGCAACCGGTGCCTTGATGGCCGCCTGTGGCTCGTAACCGATGATTTCAATATCATCGAATGTGAAGGCAAACAGATCAGACACTTCCGGGTTCAGGCGCAACTGCGGCAGCGGACCGGGCGCCCTGGAAAGCTGCTCGTGCACCTGATCGAAATGATTGCTGTAAATGTGGGCATCACCGAAACTATGCACGAAATCGCCGACGTCCAGATCGCAGACCTGGGCGATCATGTGCGTCAACAGGGCATAGCTGGCGATATTGAAGGGAACGCCGAGGAAGATGTCGGCGGAGCGTTGGTAAAGCTGGCAGCTCAGGCGCGGGCGGCCGCCGGCCTGTTTGGGTGGCGCGACATAGAACTGGAACAGGCAGTGGCAGGGCATCAAAGCCATCTGCGGAAGCTCGCCCACATTCCAGGCGCTCACGATCAGGCGTCTCGAATCGGGATTACGGCGTATTTCGCTGACCAGCCAGCTGATCTGATCAACCACGCCGCCATCTTTTCCTTCCCAACTGCGCCACTGCTTGCCGTATACCGGCCCGAGATCGCCGTTGGCATCGGCCCACTCATCCCAGATACTGACTTTGTTGTCTTTCAGATAAGCGGTATTGGTTTCGCCTTTGAGGAACCACAGCAGCTCATGGATGATCGAGCGCAGATGCAGTTTCTTGGTAGTCACCAACGGAAACCCTTCGGTAAGATCGAAACGCATCTGGTAACCGAATACCGAGCGTGTCCCGGTTCCGGTCCGGTCATTTTTGTCCAAGCCGTTGGCCATCACATGCCTCAGGAAGTCGAGGTAGGTTTTCATACCTTGTGCTCCTGCCGGCGCGACAGCCACAACAGTGCAAGGCCAAGGGCAATGAGCGGTAGGGACAACAGCTGACCCATGGTCAGCCAGTTCCAGGCCAGATAGCCGATGTCGGCATCAGGCTGGCGGATGAATTCGACCAGGAATCGGAACACGCCATAGCCGAGCGCGAACAGACCGGATACCGCGTAGCGCGGCCGGGGTTTGCGTGAATACCAGAACAGGATGAGGAACAGCAGCAAGCCTTCAAGCGCGGCCTGCACGAGTTGTGATGGATAACGGGCATATCGGTCGAGCAGCCCCGATTCATGCAGGACCCTGAGTTGGTCGGCGGTCTGGCCGTACAGATCCGCTTCGGCGCGCGGAAAAATAACGCCCCAGTCCTTGCCGGTATATCGTCCCCACAACTCGCCGCCGATATAGTTACCGATGCGTCCGAACATCAGACCCGGAGGAACCAAAGGCACCAGAAAATCGAGGGTGTCGAACATGTGTTTTTTGGACTGCGCAGACCAGATCGCCACTGCAACCATCACCCCGAGCAGGCCACCGTGGAAACTCATGCCGCCTTCGTTGATGCGGAGCAGAAACAGCGGGTCGGCAACGAAGTCGGACCATCCGTAGAACAATACATAACCAACACGACCGCCAATGACGACGCCGAGCATGCCATTGAAAAGAAGATCGCTGAACCGGTTTTCGTCGATGCCGGAAAATCGTCCCGCGCGGATGCGATGCCGGCCCAGCAGGAACGCGGCTGCAAATCCGAGCAGATACATGATGCCGTACCAATGAATGCCATGGGGCCAGAACGGAAGTGACAGCGCAACGGGGTCGATATCGTGCAGAATGGTCATGGCAAAATCCGCGAGTACAGCCACTATTGTGCCTGAAAACGGGGAGGCGGCGTAAGCGGAATTTCAGCGATTCAGAGGATGACGGGCTCGTCAGGCAGCTCTTTTGGATTGTCGGCCGAGGCCGGAAAATGCTGGGTGAGCAAGGCATTGATTCTGCTAAGACAATCCAAAACCGCCCTGTCCGGCTCACCATGACGCATGGCCTCAGCGAAATCAGCGCAGAGGGCGTCCCAGCAAGCCTGCGGCACCTTGGCGGCGATGCCGCGGTCGGCAATGATTTCAACGCGGCGCTCGGCCAATTGCAGATAGACCAAGACGCCGCTGTTCTCGGCCGTATCCCAAATGCGTAAAGCCGAGAACACCTGCTCGGCACGGCCGCGGGTATGGATGCCGGCCATGAGCGCGAACGGGGAATAGCGCGCCTCGACAGCGAAACACAGTTCGCCGGCATGGCCGCGCTCGCCTTCGGCAATGGCATCCCGGATGGCTTTCATGCGATCGGACGGAAACCAGCGACTCAACTGGAACCAGCCGGAAAAGAGATTCTTTAGAATGCGATTCATCACCATCCTCCCGATGCACCGCCGCCGCCGAAGCCGCCACCACCGCCGCTCCAACCCCCGGAACCGCCGCCCCAGCCGGAACCCCCGCCGGGAAAGGAACCCCAGCTGCCGCCGCCGGAACTGAAACGACCCGGTCCGGAACTGGCAATGAAAAAGGCAATCAGCGCGGCCAAAATGCCGTAGCCAAGCGTGCTAAGTACGATAAACCCGATGCCGCCGGCGATAATGCCGGCCCCGAAGCGTCGCAGGAAAACCGGTTTCAGCCGCGTACCGGCCGCCATGAGCCCGATGAACACGCCGATGAAGAGTGCGAACATCCCGCCGGATGGCGGCTGATCTGTTTGCTCATCCTGCAGGGGTTGCGGCAATTCCTCGCCATCGATGAGTTGGACGATGGCACCGGTGGCCTCGTTGATGCCCTGGTAGTAATCTCCCTTGCGGAAATTAGGCGCAAGATATTCCCGGATGATGCGCCCGGCCTTTGCGTCCGGAATCGCTCCCTCGAGACCGTAACCGACTTCGATTCGTACCTTCCGGTCATCCTTGGCGATGAACAGCAGTACGCCATCATCGACTTTGGCGCGACCCAATCTGTTTTTTTCGGCGGCCGCCAGAGCGGCGTCCTCAAGTGATTGTCCGTCCAGGGTCGGAATCATGTACACCGCGACCTGACTGCCCTTGCGCTTCTCGAATTCTGCGAGACGCTGCTCGAGCTCGGTAATCTGGCCGGCACTGAGCGTGCCGGTTGTATCAGTAACATGCTGCGCCAGCTTCGGTACTTCTGCGGGAACGGCAGATGTTTGGCTCCGGCTTTCAGCGGAACCGAAAAAAAGCAGCACGCCGCAGAGCGCGAATGCGCGCAGCATGGAATCAGCCGCCGGGGGCGGGTGCCGGCGCGGCCGGTGCGAATTCCACGGTCGGTGCCTTGGAAATGGCCGCTTCGTTCTCCACGGAGAAGTTCGCTTTCGGCTGGTAACCGAACAGTTTGGCGGTGATATTCACCGGAAACTGGCGGATGTGCGTGTTGTAGGCCTGTACCGATTGGATGTAGCGGTTGCGGGCAACAGTGACGCGGTTTTCGGTACCTTCCAGCTGCACTTGCAGATCGCGGAAGTTTTCATTCGATTTGAGTTCGGGATAGTTCTCCGAAACCACCAACAGTCGAGACAGCGCACCCGAGAGTTCACCTTGGGCGGCCTGGAATTTCTTCAGGGTTTCCGGATCCGAAGCTTGGTCGGCACTGATATTCATCTGGCCAACGCGTGAACGGGCATTGGTGACCTCCGTCAGCACGCGCTCTTCCTGCGCGGCGAAACCCTTGACGGTGGCCACCAGATTCGGGACCAGATCGGCCCTGCGTTGGTATTGATTCAGCACTTCAGACCATTGCGCGTTGACGGCTTCATCCTGCTGTTGGATGGTGTTGTAACCGCAACCGGACAGCATCGCGGCAAGGACGATGAGGAAAAACAGGCGGAATCGTTGCATGGCACACCTCGCGTGACGGGATGGCCTTATCCTAACCCAAAATCAGCGTTTTTGCCGCCGTCGCGACAGAATGTTCAGCACTTCGACAGTCGCCGAAAATGCCATTGCGAAATACAGCAGGCTGCGCTCGATGTGGATGCCGAAACCATCGGCAATCAGGGCGACGCCCACCAGGATGATGAAGGATAGTGCCAACATCTTGACGGTTGGATGCCGATCGATGAAGTCGCCGATCGGATTGGCGGCGAAAATCATGACGCCCACCGCGATGATGATGGCGGCGACCATCACCGCCCGGTTATCGACCATGCCGACCGCGGTAATAACCGAATCCAGCGAGAACACGATGTCGATGACCGCAATCTGGGCGATGACATATCCGAACACCGCTGAAGGTTTGGTATCGATATCCTCTTCCTCGCCGCGACCCTCGACCGAGTCGTGGATCTCCAAGGTGCCTTTCACCAACAGGAACAGGCCACCGCCAATCAGAACCAGATCACGTATCGAGAAATTCTGACCAAACAGTGAAAAAAGATTGGACTGCATGCGTGCCAGATAAGCCAGCGACAGCAGCAGCATGATTCGGGTGACGCAGGCCAACATCAATCCGAACTTGCGTGCGGCCGGGCGGCGTTCCGGCGGCAGTTTGCTGACCGCAATCGAGATGAAGACCAGGTTGTCGATGCCGAGCACGATTTCGAGCATCGCCAGCGTTGCCAGCGCGACCCATATCTCGCCGTTGAAAATCCATTCCATCAGGAATCCTTGCTCCAGTAAGGCCACAAAATCAGTAGCCAGCACACCACGACATTGACATCAGCAAGGAATACCGCAGCCGATCCCATATCCTTTGCGCGACCGGCCAATGCATGCAACTCCGGACCCCAACGGTCGACCACCGCCTCGATGGCTGAATTCAACACCTCGACAATCAACACCAGCAACAACACCGAGATTAATAGGAACCGTTCAACCCCGTTCTGCCCCAGAACCAGGGCGAGCGGTATCAAGACGACGCAAAGATAGACCTCTAGCCGGAAGGAGGATTCGACCTGCCAGGCGGCACGGAGACCTTTCATCGACCATTGGAATGCCTGCCAGATTCGGAATGGCGAACGCGGAGCGTGCGTATCGTGACTGTCAGCCATGCGGATTCAGACGTTCGTGACAGACGGAAGGGACCGTACCGGAAACATGGACATAGACGTGTAAATCAACATGAACGGCGCTCGGACCAACGGAATCATCCCCATTTTGCCATAAAGAAGGAGGTCAGTCCGGATTCACCGCTTTTTGCCCAACAGACCACCCAGAATGCCACGCATGAACTTGCGGGCCTGATACTTGGCTTCCTGCTCGATGACGCCCTGTCGGCGGCCGTTGCCGAACAGGATTTCCTGCAGGAATCCGGGTTCTTCCTTGGCGGCTTTCTCCGGCTTTGCGGCCTTGGCTGCGGGCTCAACTTCAATGGCTTGTTCCTGGACCCGTGCATTGAGCTTTTCACGGGCCGATTCGCGGTTAATTTCCTGATCGTATTTGGCACCCAACAGACTCTGCGCCAAAACCGCCTGGCGTTCGGCATCCGTAATGGCGCCCATGCGGCATCGCGGCGGACAAATGATGGCACGCTCGACCGGCATCGGAATGCCCTTGTCCTGCAACGTGGAGACCAGGGCCTCGCCGACGGCCAACTCGGAAATCACCTTGGCGACATCTATTTTCGGATTCGGCACGAAGGTTTCGGCCGCGGTGCGCACGGCTTTCTGGTCGCGCGGCGTATAGGCGCGCAGCGCATGCTGGATCCGGTTGCCGAGTTGGCCAAGAACATTATCCGGGATATCGTCCGGGTTCTGCGAGCAGAAATAAACACCGACGCCTTTCGAGCGCACCAGACGCACCACCTGTTCGACGCGTTGCAACAGCGCCGGCTGGATGTCGCCGAACAGCAGGTGTGCCTCGTCGAAAAAGAACACCAGCTTCGGCTGTTCCAAATCGCCTACTTCCGGCAGGGTTTCAAACAGTTCACTGAGCAACCACAGCAGGAAACTGGAATACAGCCGTGGCTGCAGAATCAGCTGATCGGCGGTCAATAGGTTGATCATGCCGCGACCGGAGGCATGGCGTTGCATGATGTCCGACAACTGCAATGCCGGCTCGCCGAAGAAGTGCTCACCGCCCTGCTGTTCAAGACGCAGCAAGGCGCGCTGGATGGCCGCCACCGAGGCCGGTGAAACCAGCCCGTATTTGGCGGACATCTCGGTTTTGCTTTCGGAAACATGATTGAGCACTGCACGCAGGTCTTCCAGATCGAGCAGGAGCAGACCATCATCGTCTGCCAGCTTGAAAGCGATATCGAGCACGCCGGACTGGGTCTCATTCAACTCCAGCACACGCGCGAACAGATCGGGACCGAACTCGGAAACCGCGGTCCGCACCGGATGTCCTTTCTTGCCGAACAAATCCCAGAATGCCACCGGACTGGCCTCATTGGCATAATCGGAAATGCCGATGTCGGCGACGCGGGACTGGATTTTTTCATTCATCGTTCCGGCGATGGCCAGCCCGGCGATGTCGCCTTTGACATCGGCCATAAACACCGGTACGCCCATTCGTGAAAAGCCTTCGGCAAGCACCATCAGCGAAACCGATTTTCCAGTACCGGTGGCGCCGGCCACCAGGCCGTGGCGGTTGCCGTATTTGGCAAGCAGTGAAACCTGCTGTTCGCCTTTGCCGATCAGGATGTCGCTCATGGATTGTTCTCCAGAACCAGGGTGTCCCCGGATTGTTCGATGTTGAGGGTTTTCAGGACATCCATGCCGAGCAGGGCATTGCCTTCGAAATTCTTACTGACGCCGATGTAGACATCATGATGGGTAAATTGTCCGAAATCCAGTTTATCCGCCCCGGCAACACAGGCATCACGGTCCACACCCATGGCCGTCCGGAACTCTACCGACTGGCATTCGCCAAGACCTGCGCGCCGCGCCAGATCGGTGGATATGACCGATAGCGAAGCGCCGGTATCAATCATGAATCGTACTGCCACGCCATTGACGGAACCATCGAGATAATAGTGCCCGTCCTCGGCGCGTTTGACCGACTGCTGGCCATAGAACACGATTTTTTCGGGTTTGGCAGGCATGCCTTCCACCTGTAGTGCCTGGTTTGCAGGATTGTTTTCCGGCCGGTGGGCAGGCGCCGTCTGCATTGCCGTGGCCCTTTCCCGCAATTCGGCTTCACGCTGCGCCTGTTCCTGCATGCCATGCTGACGGCCGGCAACATAGCCGATGCCGGCAAACAAAATGATGAGCAGAAAAGTACGCATCAATCCTTGAAAATCGCCACGCCGCGTTCACCACTGGGTTTGATCCAGCCGCGGTACATGCCTTCGGTATTGAACGGCAAGGAAACATTGCCGTCACGGTCGAGCGCAATCGCACCTCCATCACCACCCATTTCAGGAACGACTTTCAGCAGCACTTCTTCCGCGGCCTGAGCCAGGGAGTCGCCCCGGTATTTCATGCGCGCGCAGATGTCGTGCGCCACTGCGGCACGGATGAAGAACTCGCCCCAGCCGGTGCCGGACACACCGCATTGTTCGTTGGCATAGGTGCCGGCACCGATGATCGGCGAATCACCGATGCGGCTCCAGCGTTTGTTGGTCATGCCGCCGGTAGATGTCGCGGCGGCGATATGGCCATTGCGATCCAATGCCACAGCGCCGACCGTACCGAAATATTTGCCTTTCAGGTCGTTTGAAGCGGTCTGCCGCTCTTCCGCCTGTGCCTTCAACAGCTGTTTGTGACGATGTTCGGTATCGAAATACTCGGGGGCGACGCGCACGATCTCTTTGCGGGTGTCGGCGAAATGCTCGGCGCCCTCGCCCGCCAACAGCACATGCGGCGAATGCTGCATGACCGCTTCGGCCAGCAGAATGGGATTCTTGATGGTGCGTACTCCGGCCACGGCGCCGGCTTTGCTGGTATGCCCTTCCATAATCGAGGCATCCAGTTCGTGGCCGCCTTCGGCGTTGTAGACCGCGCCTTTGCCGGCATTGAACAACGGGGAATCTTCCAGCACGGTGACGCTGGCGATGACCGCCTCTCGGGCGCTGCCACCACGTTGCAAAATGGCATTGCCGGCATCAAGAGCGGCATTCAGTGCTTTTTCATAACCCGCCTGGTCTTCAGCAGAAAGCTGGGCCCGGGTGATGACCCCGGCACCGCCATGGATGACCAGTGCGGTTTTCGGTGATTCGGCGGCAACAATGGACGACATAAGCAGGATTCCGGCAAATACGGTGGATTTCATGGATTTTACCCCGACTGGCAGGCTTCCATCATACCCAATCCGGCCGTGCTCAGCCCTGATGCCGTAGCGCCTCGATCGGATCGAGCTGCGAGGCCTTGCGGGCGGGATAAATCCCGAAAAACAATCCGGTGGCCATGGAGCAGACCGCCGCAAGCGTAATCACCTTCCAGTTCAAAGCCACTGGCAGCGCGCCCATTTTCTCGACCAACAGCGAAAAGCCGACCCCGATGAATATTCCGATCAAGCCACCGCCGACCGAAATCAACATGGCTTCGGTCAGGAATTGGCGCTGGATTTCCTTCGGACCGGCGCCGACCGCCATGCGCAGTCCAATTTCCCGGATTCGTTCGGTGACCGATACCAGCATGATGTTCATGATGCCGATACCACCGACAATCAGCGAGATGCTGGCCACAGCACCAAGCAGCAAGGACATGATGCGGGTGGTTTCGGTCCGTGTGGCGATGATTTCGGCGATGTTGCGGACACTGAAGTCGTCCTCGGCACCGGGCTGGATCTTATGCAGTTGACGCATCAGCACTTCCACCTGCTCCTGCACATAGGGCAGATCTTCGGCACGCGCGACGCCGAGCGTAATCTGCTGCACACCACCGGGAAGGGTGTTGTTACTGGCCAGACGCCGACGCGCGGTTTCCAGCGGCACCAACAGCACATCGTCCTGATCCTGGCCGAAACCGCCCTGACCTTTGGATTCGAGCACGCCGACTACTTGAAACGGCGTTTTACCGATGCGGATGCTCTCGCCGATGGCCTCGGATTCGCCGAACAGTTCGCGACGTATGGTTTCCCCGATCAGTACGACCTTGCCGCCGGACTTGTAGTCGGAATCCTGTAATGAACTACCGCTGGCCACCTGCCATTCGTTGATAGCGAAATAATCCGGCTCGATACCCTGCCAGCTGGTCGACCAGTTGTTTTCGGCATAGACCACCTGGGTGCCGCCACGCAGACTGGAGGTGACATAGGCCACCTCGGGAATCTGCTGGCGGATAGCCTCGGCATCGGACTGTGTCAGCGTCATCCGTGAGCCCGAACCCAGGCGGACACCGCCGGACCGCGAGGATCCGGAGCTGATGTCGAGCCGGTTAGCGCCGAGTCCGGACACCATCTTTTCGATTTCATTCTGGGTACCCTGCCCGACCGAGACCATGACGATGACGGCCGCAATCCCGATGATGACGCCAAGCGAGGTCAACGCGCTGCGCAGCCAGTTGCCGCGCAGGGAAGATACGGCGGTTCGGAAGGTATCAAGCCACATGGGCGGACTCCTCGGTGAGCACACCATCGAGCATGTGGCAGATGCGGTCGGCATGGGCCGCGACATGTTCATCGTGGGTAATCAGGATGATGGTGTGGCCCTGCTGCTTGAGGGATTCGAACAGGGCCAGAATTTCAGCCCCGGTTTTTGAGTCCAGCGCTCCGGTCGGCTCGTCGGCAAGAATCATCGGTGGCCGGTTGACCAAGGCGCGTGCGATTGCGATGCGCTGCTGCTGGCCGCCGGAAAGCTCACCCGGTTTATGGTGCATGCGCCCGCCCAGACCAACGGACTGCAGGGCGGTTTCGGCCATCGGTTGGCGCTCAGACAAGGGAATGCCGGCATAGGTCAGCGGCATCATCACATTGTGCAAGGCATCCATGCGACTGAGCAGATTGAAGCTCTGGAACACGAACCCGATTTTTCCGAGCCGCAGCTTGGCTAATGCCTCTTTATCGAGGCTGCGCACATCGATGCCATCGCAGCGGTAGCTGCCGGTGTAGTCGGCATCCAGACAGCCCAGAACGTTCATCAGTGTGGATTTTCCGGAACCGGAGGCACCCATGATGGCCACGAACTCGCCCGGCAGGATGCGAAGGTCAATTTGCTTGAGTGCATCGACCTGCGCTTCGGTACCCTGCGCGTAGACCTTGCTCAAACTGCGGATATCGATGACCGGCGTCGTCATGGCTTACTGCGCGCACTTCCGACGATGACCTGTTGACCGTTCTTCAGGCCCCCGATGACCTCGCTGCGACTGCCGTCGGAAACGCCAAGACGGACTTCAACGGCTACCGGCTCGCCCTTTTCAAGCACATAGACGGTGGCGCGTTTGGCATTGAACAAGGCCTGGATCTGCTGGTCCCACTGCGTCTGCAGTTCCGGAGAAAGCTGCGCACGCACGCTTTCAAAGGCCTTGGCGAAGCGGTCGGCGAATCGGCGAGTGCCATTGCCGCCACCGGTCATGCCCTGCGGAGCCGCGCCACCGGACAAACCACTCGTTGCACCGGCATTACCTCCCTGGGCAAAGCGTTGCATCATGCGAGCAGCCTGTTGTTTGTAGGCCTCAGCCGAGGCATCGAAACTCGCCAGCACCGCCGGTTCGGCTTTACTCTGCACCAGAAACTGACGCATGGCATCCAACTGTGCCTGCATGCGCTTACTGCGCTCTTCCATCGACGGCGGTGTGGCCTGCGTCGGGGCACCGAACGAGGGGCCCGCATTGGTCGCGGCCGCGCTGGCCGGACGGAATCGCAGGGCGGCATTGGGAACAGTCAACACCTGGGCCTTGCGGCTGGTGATGATCTGGGCGGTGGCGGTCAGGCCCGGAAGCAGCACCTGATCGGCATTGTTGACTTCAATGACAACCGGAAAAGTCACCACATTGGAAACATTGTTGGCCGCCAGCCGGATCTGCTTGACCTTGCCGCGGAAATTCCGGTCGGGGAAGGCATCCACGGTGAAGGTGGCCTCCTGGCCGACCTGCAATTGACCGATATCGGCCTCGTCGATGGTCAGTACGATTTCCATTTCGCTCAGATCGCCGGCAATCTTGAACAGTACCGGCGTCTGCAGGCTGGCGGCAACGGTCTGACCGGGTTCGACATTGCGGGCGAGTACGGTACCTTTGACCGGCGAACGGATGATGGTTTTGGCCAAATCCAGTTGCGTGCTATTGAGATTGGCCTGCTGTTGGCTGACCTGAGCCTGGGCCGATTGGACGCGGGCCTGCGCCTGGGCATTCTGGGCCAGCGCGATGTCACGGTCGGTTTTCGAAATCAGCTGTTTGGCTGCCAGTTGGGATTTTCGCTCAAAATCGCGGGAAGCATTGATGGCGGCGGCACGGGCTTCGGCCAAACCGGCCTGGGCACTGGCCAAAGCGGCGCTGGCCTGCGCGACGCGGGCCTGGAACGTGGATGGATCGATGCGGGCAATGACCTGTCCAGGCTCGACTTGATCATTGAAATCGACCTCGACCGTCTGCAAGGTCCCGGAAACCTGGGTGCCGACCTCGACCGTAGCCGTGGCGCCGAGGGTACCTGTCGCCGAAATGCTGGAGGACAGATCACCGACTTGCGCGGGTTCCGTGCGGTATTGGCTTTCAGAAGCTTCATCGCCACCACTGAGGCTGCGGTAGCCGAACCAAATTGCCAGCACAGCGATAGAGGCGATGGCGATTTTGCCGATGGAACGTCCGGACGGTTTCATACTCATGGGTTTACAACCTGTTTCATGTCAATTCGGAAGAGGATGCTTCGGGTATCAAAAGGGTCGCAACGGTTCCCTGGTCAGGCGTACTGGCCAGCTCGATACGCCAGCCGAATCGGTCGCAGAAGCGTTTGACCAGCGACATGCCGATGCCCTTGCCGCCGGCGTTGGTGGTTTCACCACGATAGAACAGATCGAATACACGCTCCAGCTGCTGGGCACTCATGCCGATGCCGGTATCACGGACCACCAGTTTACCCGTATTGATTGATATATCGATATGGCCGCGATCGGTGTAATGGCAGGCATTACGGACCAGATTGCCGATGACCGTGGACACCACATAATAAGGAACGTCGATGCGGAAATCGGCAACGATTTCGAGCGTCAGTTCGACCGGCTTGCCATTCAACAACAGCTTCGCCTTCTCGACCTCCTCGGCAACGGCTTCGGATATCCAGTAAGCTTGCTCGCTGTGCCCGAAATCATCTTCGCGCGCCAACAGCAAAAAGCCCTCGATGAGCGATTCCATCTCCTGACTGGCTTTCTGGATGCGGGTGATGGAACGCTGCGCCATCGGCGATAGACAGCTTTCTCCGGCGACCATGTCACTGGCAACACGGATGACCGTCAGCGGTGTTCGAAGCTCGTGCGACGCATTCGCGGTAAAGTTCTGCTCGCGCTCGACGAACTGGCCGATGCGTTGGCCGAAATCATGCAAAGCCTCCGCCAGAACCTTGGCCTCGTTGTCCATGTCATCGGGCAGTTTCTGGGCCGCCAGCACGGACACATCCGGCTTTTTCGGATCCCAGCTGCGGACCTGGTTCGACAGCCAGATAACCGGCGATACCAGCTTCTTCGAGGTCCGGTAACTGAAAAGAACCATGGCGTACACCACCACCAACAGCAACGCCAAAGGCACCACACCGAACCAGAATGCCAGCGCATCGACCTGCTCCTGCTTGAAAATCAGGAACAGGCGGCGGTTGTCACGGGTTTCCACCCAGATCAACTCACCACCACGCTGTTTATCGAGGCTGTGATAGCCATTGCCGAGATCGCGGTAGGTCACCGGCATGGCACCGACCTGTTCCAGAGGCAACAGGAAGCCTTTCATGTTGAAGGTATCCGGCACCTGAGCATTGGGATTGTTCTGGTGAAGGCTCCAGAAATGGCGTGCTTCGTCCTGCAGCGCCTGCTTGATCAGGATGTCTTTGATGACCACCGATGCCCCATAGACGCCGATAACGGCAGCAAAGCAGATGGCCGCCGTCTGCAATACGAATGCCGTCCAGAATTTCTTCCGGAGTCCATGCCGGTCACTCATATTTTGGGCTGTTCGTCCAGATCGACGATGCGGTAGCCGGCAGTCTGCACGGTATGCAGCAGCTGTTTTTCAAAACCGCGGTCGACCGCCTTGCGCAGATTGTAGAGGTGGCTGCGCAGGGTATCGGATTCAGGCAGTTCATCGCCCCAGATTTCGCGCTCGATGTCGCGACGCGTCACGACGCGCGGCGACTCCCGCATCAAAATGCCGAGCAGTCGCAGGGCGATAGGCGACAGGGTCAGATCGCGGCCGCCACGGGTCGCCCGCAGGCTGCCGGTGTCCAGCACCAGATCGGCGACTTTGTAGACTTCCGTGCTCACCTGCCGACGCTCGCGGCGGATCAAGGCACGGATACGCGCTTCCAGTTCCTGGATGGCGAAGGGTTTGATCAGGTAGTCATCGGCGCCGGCTTCAAGTCCGAGTACTTTGTCGGACACGGCGTCGCGGGCGGTCAGCATCAGTACCGGTGTGGCAATCTTGCCTTCCTCGCGTAGCTTGCGGCAGACCTGCAGGCCGTCCATGCGCGGCAGGTTCAGATCGAGCACAATCACGTCGTAACTGTTCTTGGTGGCCAAACGGTAGCCATCCACGCCGTCACCGGCATAGTCGACGCCGAAGCCTTTGCTTTCAAAGTACTCACCGACCACCTCGGACAGACTGCGGTTGTCTTCGACGAGCAGAATCAAACCGGCTTGGGTATCACGCTTCATGGGCTTCTCCTATCTGGGCTTCAGCTTTGTGAAGAATGCCCCCTCGGGGGTGATTGCCGTGTGAACCGGCCTTAGAAGGGTATTTTTCCGGTCAGGATATCGCGGTACATCAGCCAATCGGACACGAACGAATAGAACGGATAGCGGAAAGTCGCCGGCTTGTTCTTTTCGAAGGCGAAATGGCCGACCCAGGCGAAGCCGTAACCGCACACGAAGGCCGCCGGGAGCCAGAACCATTGGCCGGTAAACACCAGGGCGGCGAGACAACCGAGCACCAGCGAGCTGCCGATGAAATGCAGACGGCGGCAAACCCGATTCTGGTGTTCGCCCAGATAATAGGGATAGAACTCGGCGAGGGTATTAAATTGGGTCATTGGCGGCCTCCTGGGTTTTTGCCTGTTGCCATAGGGTTTCCTGCGCCGACAAATCCAAATCGGACAGGGCTTTTCCGGACTGCTGGGCCAAAGCTTCAATGGCCCGGAATCGGCGCTCGAACTTGGTATTGGCCCGGCGCAGGGCAGCGCCGAAATCGACCTCGGCATGGCGAGCCAGATTCACGCACACGAACAGGATATCGCCGATTTCATCTTCCAGCGCATCGTGGCCGCGGCCCTTGTCGAACTCAACCCGTGCTTCGGCCATTTCTTCCTGCAATTTTTCGAACACGAGGGAAACGTCGGGCCAATCGAAACCGACCGTTGCCGCGCGCTTCTGCAATTTGGTAGCACGCTGCCACTCCGGCAACCCGGCTGTTATTCCCGCCAGAATGCTGTTGTCCGAACCTTGGCGTTGCTTACGCTCTTCGCGCTTCATGCGCTCCCAGGCTTCGGTCTGGGCGGCGGCATCGGCGATGGTGACATCCCCGAACACATGCGGGTGCCGATCGGTCATTTTCCGATTGATCGCCGAAACCACATCATCGAATGCGAACAGCCCTTGCTCCTGGGCCAGCTGGGCGTGGAACACCACCTGGAACAATAAATCACCCAGTTCATCGCGCAAGTCGCCCGGATCCCCGCGCTCTATGGCATCAGCGACTTCATAGGCTTCTTCGATGGCATACGGTGCCAACGAGCGGAAATCCTGCTGCAGATCCCACGGACAGCCCTTGTCCGGATCTCGCAGGGTGCGCATGATGGCGAGAAGTTCCTGAATCGGAGTGCTCACAGCCAATCCCGCCAACCGATGGACAAATCGCCGACTGCGATGAAATGGGGATTGAGCAGGGAGTCCTTGCTGTTGTAACGCAGCGGCGCGCCATCCAGCGTAAAAACACCGCCACCGGCGGCTTCAAGCACGGCCTGTGCGGCAGCTGTATCCCACTCCGAGGTCGGTCCGAAGCGCGGATACAGGTCGACTTCGCCGGTCGCGATTTTGCAGAATTTAAGGGAAGACCCAAGACCGACAGTGTCGACCGATCCGATCCGATCAAGATAGGCTTGGGTGGTTTCATCGCGGTGCGACCGGCTCGCGGCAACACGTAACGGATTCGGCGCACCGGCGACGCGGGCAATGCCGGATTGCGTCCCCTGTTGCCAACGGGCACCTATGCCCTGGCCGCCGACCAGTAACCAATCCATGGCCGGTGCATAGACTGCACCCAGCACCGGCACGCCGTCGTCAATCAATGCAATGTTGACGGTGAATTCGCCGTTTTTCTTGATGAACTCACGGGTGCCATCCAGCGGATCGACCAACCAATAACGCGACCAGGCCCGGCGTGCGGGCCATTCAATATGGGAGGATTCTTCCGAAAGAATCGGCAGGCCGCCATCAAGCGCGGGGAGCAGGGACACGATGCAGCGGTGGGCCGCCAGATCGGCCTGGGTCAGGGGCGAGGCATCGGCTTTTTCGGTGACGGCAAAGTCCTGTGCGTACACCGTCATGATTTCATCACCGGCACGGCGGGCGATATCCGCAAGTCGATCGGCCCAGTTCCTCATGTGCCTGATTGCACCAATTCCTTGATGACGAGCAAGGCGGCAAGGCTGCGGCCCTCCGAGCAGTCCTCGCGCAGCACCAGTTCATGCAGGCGGTCGAGGCGCCATGGCACCACTTCCAGCACTTCCGGCTCGTCTCCGACCAAGCGCTCGGGATACAGGTCTTCAGCAAGAACCAAGTCGATGGCATGGGTCATGTAGGTCGGTGCCAGGGTAATGGAACGCAGGATGCGCAGGCTACGGGCTCCGAAGCCGGCTTCCTCCTTGAGTTCGCGATTGGCGGCTTCCAGCACCGTTTCGCCCGGATCAATCCGCCCTTTCGGCAGGCACAGCTCGTAACGGTGGGTGCCGGCCGCATACTCCTTGATCAGCAACACGGTATGCTTATCGGGCATGGCGGCAATCATCACGGCGCCATGCCCCTGATGCAATGCCCGTTCATAACGGCGACGTTCGCCGTTGGAGAATTCCAAATCGATGCGCTCGCGCCTGCCGTGGCTGTTTTCAATCAGCTCGCGGGAATGGATAATAGGCAGGGAATTCATGGTTTCATTGTCGCGCGTTTCGGCAGGACTGGCTAGAGAGGAAAGCGAATTATGTCCACATTCATCACGCCGCAGGATCTGGCGGAATGGCACCGACGCGACCTCGCCGTCCTGTGGCATCCCTGTACGCAGATGCGCGAACACCCCAACAGCCTGCCCCTGATCCCGATCCGCCGCGGGCGCGGCGCCTGGCTGGAAGGCGTGGACGGCACCCGCTACCTGGATGCCATCAGCAGCTGGTGGACCAACCTGTTCGGCCATGCTGAACCCCGTATCGCCGAGGCGGTGGCTTCTCAGGCCCGCGAGCTTGAGCACGTGATCTTTGCCGGCTTCTCACACGAGCCCGGACTGCGACTGGCCGAATCACTGCTGGCGGTCGCGCCGCGCCAGACCGGACGCGCACCACTTGCACGCGTGTTTTATGCCGACAACGGATCGGCGGCGATCGAGGTGGCGCTGAAAATGAGCTTCCACAGCCACCGCAACCGCGGTGACGAACGCCGCACACGCTTCGTGGCGCTCAGCAACAGCTATCACGGCGAGACCCTGGGGGCGTTGTCCATGGGCGACATCCCGCTCTACCGCCGGACTTACGCACCGTTGCTGCTGCAACCGCTGTTCGCACCATCGCCGGACGCCTTCACCGCCGAGCCCGGCGAATCGGCTGAAGCCTGCGCATTGCGGCGAGCCGATGCCTTGGCCGATATTTTCGCGGCGCATCCCGGCGAAATCAGCGCGCTGATTCTGGAGCCGTTGGTGCAATGCGCCGGTGGCATGCGCATGCATCATCCAGCCTATCTGCAGCGTGCGCGCGCAATCTGCGACGCGCATGGCGCGCACCTTATCGCCGACGAGATTGCGGTCGGCTTCGGCCGCACCGGCACCCTGTTCGCCTGTGAACAGGCCGCCATCGCGCCGGACTTCCTGTGCCTGTCGAAAGGCCTGACCGGCGGTTTCATGCCACTGTCAGCGGTATTGACCACCGAGCATGTTTACGAGGCTTTCCTGGATGATTCGCGCGAACGTGCCTTCCTGCACTCGCACAGCTATAGTGGCAACCCGCTGGCCTGTGCCGCGGCAGTGGCCTCGCTAGCCATCTTCGACGAAGACGATGTGCTGGTGCGCAACCGCGGCATCGCCGCGCGCATGACTGCACTGGCCGCGCCATTGGCGAACCATCCGAACGTGGCGGAAGTCCGGCAGACCGGCATGATTCTGGCCATTGAAACCCGGGCCGCCAGCGGGGGCAACGGCACCGCAGTCGAAATCGCTGGCGGCATGGGCCTGCGCGCCTACCGGCACGCCATCGCGCGCGGCGTTCTGCTAAGGCCTCTCGGGGACGTGCTGTACTGGATGCCCCCCTATTGCGTCGGGGAGGAGGAACTAAGGCTCCTGGCTGACGTCACCGCCACGGCACTCACGGAGGCCTTCACATGAGAACCATCCGTAGTTTCATCGAAATGCCGCTGCAACCGGAATGCGAGCTGGTGCTACCGGAAATGGTCAGCAACCATGTCATACGCGTGCTCCGCCTGGAAATCGATGATGTTTTCAATCTATTCAACGGTGACGGTTACGACTATCCGTGCCACATCCTCAGTCTTGAAAAGCGCGGAGCACGTGTCCGCGTTCTGGACAAAATCGCCGTGCTGAATGAATCGCCGCTGCGGATCCATCTCTACCAAAGCATCGCACGCGGCGAGAAAATGGACTGGATCCTGCAGAAGTCGACAGAACTCGGCGTTGCCGAATTCACGCCGATCGTATCGGACCGAACCGAAGTCAAACTCGACGGCGAACGCGGTGATAAGAAACTTGCACACTGGCAGGGTGTCGTGCGTTCGGCCTGCGAGCAATCCGGACGTGCGATGGTGCCAATGGTAAATCCGCCGATTGCCATCCATCGCATCGATGCCCGGGGCATCGCTGGCGCTTACTATCTGCAACCGGATGCCGCAGACGACATTGCAGGATTAGGGATTCCCGATGACGGTAACCTCATCCTGGCCATCGGGCCCGAAGGAGGTTTCACCGAACGCGACATCCACCTGCTGCATACGGCAGGATTCAAGGGGTTGCGGATCGGACCACGGATTCTTCGCACTGAAACCGCGGGAATTGCCGTTACCGCTGCGCTTCAATCGCATTACGGCGACTGGTAATCATGGGATATCTGGATTGTTTTTTATTGAGTTAATTCGTGTTCCGGTTTCGGTTTCGCTTTCGGCATCCAAGCTAATTGGATTCTCAATAAGATGCGAGACACGCTTATTGACCTCAGCCAAATTAGCTTTGAGCCCTTCAAGTTTTTCTTCAATGACAGCACAATAAATGGCGACATCACCGCAAAAATTTACGAGCTGACTTAATAGCTGTGCATTGATATTATTCGCCTCGAAGGAAGTCTCTCGTTTTACGTCAGCCAGGCTTGGCTGACCCACGCCGCATGGACTCAATTCAGTCTCGGACACCGCTGAAAAAGTTGCTGACGGAGTGTCTGGGCGAATAACAGCAGTGGATGCCTCAGAGACAGAGTTTGGATCAGTTAGACGTTCAAGCTCATCTAAGCTTAGCTCATATCCATCAATTTGAATTTTTTCTGAAGTCGATTGCTCAACGGAGCCCTCAGCTAGATCAAACGAAGCCGGTAATGAGCCGGATAAACCTGCAAGCTCATCTCGTTTTTCAATGACCCATAACTCAAGCGCATGATAACGACCTGGCGCCACACCTTGTCTTAAATCATCCAAAGTAGCCTGTATGGCATCTGCTATCTGCGAAAAACATGCAATTGCTTCAACATTGGCTATAAGGCCGTGAACAATGCCTCGCTGAATCAAATTTTCCGCTGATGCAAGAATACTGGCCATATTCATCACATCGGAAATGGAAAAAGCACTGTTTATCACATGGAATGCATTAAACAGCTTCTGATTATACCCAGCGGATTCTGAAACGACTGAACCCTCAAGCCACTCATTAATAATACTTAGCTGAAGAGAGACTTCCGAATCCAGAATTTGAAGAAGTGCCGGGTCGATGATGGGCGGAGAAACATTATGCTCAGCCGATGCCGAGGAACACGCTACAGCAGGCTGAATATAGCCCTGCAGTTCCGCAGCAGGGGCAGCCTCTGTATTCTGAATAGAAATAATCGTCTTAATTATCTATCGCCAAGGTTTTCATATTATTTATCTACAAGGCTCATATCGAACTGAGTAAAAAATTTACTGGTGCGCAAAGTCCACTGAATCGCAGTACTCTGCCATAATGATATTTATGAACCCGCTTTTACCTGTCCAAGTATTTCAGTATTCCGAATCAACATAAACCCCGAAATTCGAGAGCGAGACCCCGCATGCACAAAGCCGTAGCTGTGGTGATGGATCCGATCGAGGACATCCACACTGAAAAAGATACCAGTTTCGCCCTGATGCTGGAAGCCCAGCGCCGCGGCTACCGCGTGCTCTATGTTCAGCCCGGTAGTTTGGCGATCCGGGACGGCAGAGCGATCGCTGCGATGTCCGAACTGCGGCTCAAAGACGATAAATATCAATATTTTACGATGAGTGATTGGCAGACATCCTCATTTGCCGAGGTTCAGGTCGTGCTGATGCGCAAGGATCCGCCGGTCACCGACCAGTTTATTCATGACACTCAAATCCTCAGCATTGTCGAAAATGAGGGGGTATTGGTGGTGAACCGACCACAGGGGCTGCGCGACCTCAATGAGAAGCTGGCGGCACTGCTGTTTCCGCAATGCTGTCCGCCGACGCTGGTCAGCCGCAGCATGGGCGACCTCAAGGCATTCATCCGGGAACACGGCGATGTCGTGGCCAAACCGCTCGATGGCATGGGAGGCAAATCGATCTTCCGTATCCGTCAGGGCGACAGCAATCTGAATGTGATTCTGGAAACACTGACTGCTGACGGGTCACTGACCATGCTCCAGCGCTATCTGCCCGAAATCCGGGACGGCGACAAACGCATTATTCTGGTGGACGGCGAACCGGTACCCTATGCCCTGGCGCGCATTCCCCAAGGAGATGAATTCCGGGGCAATCTGGCTGCCGGCGGCAAGGGCGAAGGCCGGCCGCTGAGCGAACGCGACTTCTGGATTGCCGGCCAGCTGGGTCCGTGGCTGCGTGAACACGGGATGCTGTTCGTCGGCTTGGATGTCATCGGCGATTATCTGACCGAAGTCAATGTGACCAGTCCGACCTGCGTGCGGGAACTGGACAAGCAGTTCGGACTAAATATCGCCGGCCTGCTGTTCGATGCCATCGAAGCGCGTCTGGACAAGGCATGACCCGGAAGGTCGGGCCACGCGATCGCCTGACCGGCACCTTCCTGCTGTCCCTGATCGGCTATGGCGTGGTGGTGTTGGGCGTTGGTTTCACATTGAATAAAGCCGCACCGGTCAACCCGACCCTGGACGTCATCCTCAGCCCGACCGCAAGCCCGGCACCGCCGGAACAGGCGGACTTTCTGGCGCAGGCCAATAATCAGGGCGGCGGCGACAGCGTGGCGTCACAGCGCCCGAAGGACGACCAACTGTCGCAATTGCCGCAGACCCAGTCCGGCGACGCCCCCATGGCCTTGCAGGCCCAACAGACGCCGCCGGAACCGGAGGCCGTCCAACGCGTTCTTACCAGCCAGAGCGCAAGCACGCTGAGCCAATCGCGCGCCCAGGAACCAAACCCCAACAGCACCGAACCGTTGTCGCCTGGGCAGGAGCTGGTGGAACAGAGCCTGGTCTTGGCCAAGCTGGCCAATGAGTACAACCAGAAGCAAACCCTGCAGGCCCGCCGCAGCCGCCATAAATACATCACCGCCAGTACCCGTGAATCCGCATACGCCCAGTACATGAACGACTGGGTGCGCCGGGTTGAACGCATCGGCAATACCAACAATCCGCAACAGGCACTGATCAACCGGCTCAACGGGCAATTGATCCTGACAGTCGCCATCCGCCGCGATGGCCGCATTGAAGGCATCACCGTGGTCAAATCCAGTGGCAACAAGGTTCTCGACAAAGCGGCCGTGGACATCGTGAGACTCTCCGAACCGTTCGCGGCCCTGCCGGAAACCGCGGAAAACCCAAATATGCTCTACATCACACGCACTTGGCAGTTCATCGCTGGACAGACCAGTCTTAACTAGGCCGCACCGCGCCGATGGCCGTTCGCAACTGAAGACCGGTCACTGGCTTGCGCAGGAATCCGTTCATGCCCGCGTCCAGAGCCTGCTGCTCGGCATCGGTCTGCGTCCGGGCCGTCAGCGCGACAATCGGCGCTGTCAGGCCCTGTTGTCGCCAAAGCCGGGTCAACTCGAGCCCGTCCATCCCCGGCAGATCGATGTCACAGAAAACCATGTCGAAGGCTTCCTGCGCTGTACGGGTCATGGCTTCGAGCGCATTGCGCGTGCCGGTCACGGTATGACCGTCAGCCGAGAGCATCTGACTGACCACCTGGCTGATAGTGTCGTCATCTTCGACCAGCAGGATGCGCAAATTTCCCATCACAGCGGCCTGCGATGGCTCAGCAACAACTGCCGGTACCGGTGCTGAGGGCAGCGGCAGGGTGAGCGTGAACATCGAGCCTTTACCGGGCTCGCTGCTGAGCTGAATATCCCCGCCCATCAAGAAGGCCAACTCCTTGCTTATCGCCAGACCCAATCCGCTGCCGCCGAATTGCTGCGCAGTAAGAACACCATCGGCTTGTACGAACCTCTGGAACAGTCGGCTTTGCTGGTCGACCGTCATGCCCGGACCGGTATCCATCACTACGAACTGGAGCCCTTTCGGCCAGAACGGCTGTACTTTCAGGTTTACGCCACCTTGTGCGGTGAACTTAACGGCATTGTTGCCGAGATTCAGAAGAATCTGGCGGATGCGTCCGATGTCGCCGAGAAATCCGGGCGATACTTCCGGATCGATCTGCACCCTGAAGTAAAGTCCTTTCTGCTGTGCCATCGGCTCCAACAAGACCTGTACATCGCTTAATAAAGCACGAATCGAAAATGCCTGATGGTCGAGCTCAAGTTGCCCCGCTTCGATCTTTGACAGGTCCAGTGCATCGTTCATGAGCCGCAGCAGATGTTCGCCGGCTTTTTTGATGGCAGTCACCTGGGTGCGTGGCTTCTCGGGCAATTCCCCGGCAAGCAATAGCTCGGTCATGCCCAGCACACCGGTCATCGGCGTGCGGATTTCGTGGCCGAGATTGGCAAGGAAACGGGATTTTGCTTCCGAACCCTGAACCAGCAATTGTTGTTGCTGGGCCTCCAGTTGCCGGGCGTAGCGCTGCTTCAATCGACTGCGGTAGCCCATGACGATGATGGCAACCAGCGCCACAAAAGCCGCTAAGAACAGTGCGTATGCCCAGTCGCTCCGCCACCAGGGCGGCAACACCTCAAGCCCCAGTACCAACGGTTCCGACCAGAGGCCGTCGACACCGGCCGCAACCAATTCGAGCCGGTAGGATCCCGGTGGCAATGTCGAAAAGAGCCGTTGGCCATGGCTGCCCATTTCAACCCAGTCGGGATCGTAACCGGACAGCCGGGACCGGAACCGGTGACTGGAAGCATCATCGAAGGTCAGTAGCAGGGCGTCGACGCTGAAGTCGCGGTCATCCGGTTCCAGCACGATCGGTTTGCGGTAGTCGAGCGTTCGCACATCCTCACCGCGCCGGACGCTTGCCTGCTCGATGACCAATCGCGGCTTTTGGCTGGTCGCCACCATACGGTCCGGCGAGAAAGCCACAGGGCCCAAGGTGCTCAGCGCCAGACCCTGGCCGTCATCACTGATGACCGGCGGCCGCTTCAGGAACTCCTGGCTCGGTAAACCATCCTTGATTCCATAAACCCGGACCCGGTTCTGGATCGGATCAAAACGCATCAGTCCGCGTAATGAAGTCATCCACAACGCCCCGCTTCGGTCGGCGCGGATGCCAAGCACATCGACCGCCGGCAGACCCTCGTCACCGGCAATGCTTCGGATCCGCTCCAACTTCCCGCCTTGCCAGCGATACGCTTCCAGTAATCCGAGCCGCCCGAGCCAGAGCGTCTGCGGCGGCATCATCAAGGCGCTGAAGACCCGCTGTTCCGGCGCTCCGGCGACCTTCATGAACTTCCCGGCATCGGCATTCCATCGCAACAGCCCTTCCCCGCCGGCTACCCAGAGCGCGCCATCCGGCCCGACAAACAGTTGGTTCGGATCGGGAAACTCCAAGCCGTGCCCGCCATCCGGCGAAATTTCGTGAACAATCCGGCCATCCATGGCATCACGCGCCTGCAACCCGCCGCCATAAGCGTTGATCCAAATCAGCCCGTCGGGCGTTTGCAGAATATGTTTGATGGGTCCGATGAGCAACGGATCCTCGGGCGAGTCCTGGCGCCAGATGCGAAGTCGCCCGCTGACCGGATCAAAACGCAGCAATTCGGCATCGCCGGCGCGTGCAGCACCCGCCCAGATAATCCCCGCAGCATCCTGACGGATGGCTGTAATCTGGTTGATGCCATCCGCCGCGGGCGGCAGATCCAAATGTGCAATGCGGCCAGTGGAGGGCCAGTACCGGTCGATGTCGCCGGAGTTGCCGGCCAGCAGGAAACTGCCATCACCCGCGGCATGGTAATCCTCGGGTCGGCTGACACGCAGCGGCACGGGATCTTCCGGTCCGGCAATGCTTCGGAAATAACGCCAGGAGGACGGCTGCCGAAGCAGACCGCTCTCACCGCCGAACCAGTAACCACCGGTTTGATCCTGCAATGCGGTCATGAAACGCTCGGCGTTGCGCATTTTTTCAATACGGCCGTCAACAAGGCGGTTAAGCCCGTTGCGGGCCACGAAGAAGCGGGAACCGTCCTGGTCGGCCAACATCGCCATGATGCGGTTGTCGGTCAGCTCGGTGGCCCAGGCCGGCGTCTGAATGCTGCCATCTTTTGCCACCAGATTCAGGCCGCTACGGGTACCGAGCCACATGCCGAAATCTTTATCCGGCATGAGGCTGAGTACCACCGGCGATTGCAGGCGGGTATTGTCGAACGCGATGAAGTTTTCCTTGCGCCACTGTACGATGCCGGTAGTGGTGGCAATCCAGAGCGTGCCACCGGCATCGAAGGCCAGCGCCAGCACGTTTTCATCCGGCAATCCGGGCTTGCCGGGAGTCGGCAGGTAATGCTGAAGACGTCCATCGGGGAGCAGGCGGAACAGCCCGTTTCCGAATGTTCCGAACCAGACCGAACCGTCACCGTTCGAAGCGATGGCCCAGACATCCGCAACCCCCGCCGCTCTCCCGAGCGGCATCGGACTGAAACCGGTATGGCTGGCATCCATCTGCTGCAGGCCATGCCCTTCGACGGCCAGCCAAATCCGGTTGGCGGAATCGACATGGAGGGTCTGCACGTAGTTTCCGGGAAGCGAGCGGTTGTCGCCGGGCACATGCCGGTATACCTTGAACTTACCCCCGTCATAGCGGGCCAGGCCATCCTGCGTGCCAATCCAGATATAGCCCTCGAGATCCTGCGCCAGCGACATCACTTGACGACTGGGCAGACCATCGCGGACTTCAAGCGGGAGAAACTGCGATTGCCCAGTTGATGCGGGAACGGGCAGCGTAGCCTGCATCAGTAACAGAAAAAACACGAGTAGCGAACGAGACATCCCTAATCCCCCAAGCTGAAGCATCCTTTAAGGCATCATATGACATTTTCTGTTCCCACCGGTGCGTTTCAGGGGTGGAACAGTCATTTGCCTGCCGAATGCATTGCAGGGAGGGGGCTTTGCCCTATGATAGGAATCATGAACATCCTGCGACCCCTCCTGCCCACGAGTGCTTTGCTGCTCACCCTGATTATCGGGGCTCCCGCAGCGGCAGCCGATCGGTATGCCATCGACCCGGTACATACCCGGGTGGCCTTCCGGGTCATGCATGCCGGTTTCTCTCCGAGCATCGGCACCGTGTCACGGCCGACCGGAACCCTGATCTACGATGAAGACAATCCGGCCGCATCGCAGGTCAGCATCGACATCAATCTGGCGACACTGGATATGGGTGATGCGGACTGGAACCGGAAAACTCTCAAGGATTTTCTCAAAAGCAGCGAATACCCCACGGCAAGCTTCCGCTCGACCGCTGTCGAGCCGGTGTCCGAGACACTGCTTCGGGTCACCGGCAATCTGGAGATTGCCGGCGGCACTACTCCGGTCACTTTTACCGTCATCCTGAATGCCCACAAGCGGCATCCGTTGACACTGAAAAAAACGCTGGGCATGCAGGCCAGTACCGACTTCAGCCGCAAAGCCCTTGGCATCGATGCCTGGCCTTCTTTGGTCGGTGACCGCGTGCATATGGATGTTGCCATTGAAGCCGTGCTTACCGACCGCAACACCGAGGACAACACACCATGATTCGCAACAACTCACAGCGTTGGGGCAGCATCAGCATCGGATTGCACTGGCTCACCGCACTATTGATCATCGGTCTTTCCATTGTCGGCCTGATTATGACCGAACTTCCGAACTCAGCTTTCAAGATGCAGGTTTACGCCCTGCATAAAAGCTTCGGACTGACCGTGCTGGCGCTGACCCTGCTTCGGCTGGCATGGCGCTTCATTGCCGGTACGCCGGATGATCTGCCCGGATCGCGTTTACAGCAGCTGGCGGCGAAAGCCGTACACGGCCTGATGTATTTCCTGCTTCTGGCCATGCCGCTGAGCGGATGGCTGTTCAATTCGGCCGCCGGATTTCCGTTGCGGTGGTTCAATCTGGTGCAGCTGCCGAAACTTTTCACCGGCTACAACCCGGCTTTGAAAGATTTCGCGCATGACCTGCACGAGACCGGATTCACCCTGCTGGCGGCACTTCTTCTGGTGCATGCCGGTGCCGCCCTGTTCCATCACTATGTCATCAAAGACGACACTCTCAAACGCATGACCGGGAAAATGCCATGAACGTTTACGCACGACTGCTCGGCATAGCGCTGCTCGCCGCCGCCACGCCCGTTTCCGCCCAGGATTGGCAGATGGCCAAAGGCTCCAGTCTGGGATTCAGCTCCAGCTTCCAGGGCGAGGCCTTCAGCGGCAGCTTCAGTCGCTTCACGCCGCAAATCCGTTTCGATCCGAAGCGTCTTGAACAGGCACGCTTCGACGTGAGCATTGATCTGGCCAGCGCCGATACCCGCAACAGCGAGCGCGACGATACGCTGAAAACCTCGGACTTCTTCGATGTCCGCAAAACGCCGACCGCACGTTACACCGCCACATCCTTCAAGGATCTGGGCAAAGGCCGTTATCAGGCCAACGGAACACTCAGTCTGCGCGGCATCAATAAACCGGTGGCTTTGGTGTTCAGCTGGAAACCCGGACAAAGTGCGATCCTGACCGGTGAAGCCACGGTCAACCGTCTCGACTACAAGGTCGGCACGGGCGATTGGTCGGACACCGGCATACTTCCGAATGCGGTAAAGGTTAAGACTGTGTTGGTGTTGGTTCCGAAGGCAGCAGCCAAGCCCTGAGCGTATCCACTGAAAACGGCCAGTCCAGCTCCCGTCCGCTGCCATCACTCAAAACCGGAACGCGGGCGCCATAACGGCTTTCCAGCAGCGCATCACCGTCGATGAAGTGTGATTCGAAGTCGCGCACACCGGCGGCATGCAG
>NZ_JBILBO010000016.1:0-23954 GCF_044353605.1 Arenimonas sp.
CCATCCCGAACACGGAAGTGAAACGCAACCGCGCCGATGGTAGTGTGATTCTGTCATGCAAGAGTAGGTCATCGCCAGGGTCTTTACCCTAAACCCCCGATCCAATGGATCGGGGGTTTTTTATTGGCCGGACAGACGTCTATTCAGAAATAATGAACCATGAACGGCTGCGTACAGCCCCGTTTGCGCGCATTGTTTTATCTTGCTTCCATGCCGTATTTTGCTATAATACGGCAGATTATTTTGGGCCGTAACGCGGCGGTTCGGTTGACGGAATATGCTCAGACATTTCCAAAATCAGCTGAACCAAGGCGCTAAGTTGCTGGTTTTTCAGGCCCTGTCGGCAGTGATTATTGCTTTAGCGTGGTCCCTGATTGATAGCCCATCGCAGGGTGTGGCATTCATGATTGGCGCGCTGGCTGTTGCGCTTGGGCAGTTCCTCCAGTCGGTAGTGGCATTTACCGGCGGTTTGCGTGGAGCGGCGCCTTGGTTCGGCCGCCTGCTGTTAGGTGTGCTGTTGAAGTGGGTGTTGGTGTTTTCAATCATGCTTGCCGGCATGAAGTGGATTGCACCGGTCCCGTTAGCCGCACTTGCCGGTCTGGTGTTTTCGTTGTTGGTCATCCAATTGTTCAATTATTTCGATGCAAAGGTGAAACGTGGCAGCTGAAGAATCAACTGGTGGTCAAACCGAATACATTCAGCACCATCTGCAGCATCTGCAGTGGCATGTCGGCGACAGCAAGTTCATGACCATCAACGTCGACAGCGTGTTCTTCCTGCTGTTGATGTGTGCCCTTTTCGTCGGTTTCTTCCTATACGTTTCCCGCCGCGCTACCTCCGGCGTTCCGGGCAAGCTGCAATGTGCGCTCGAAATGGTCGTGACCGGCATCGACGGCCTGGTGCGCGAAACCTTCCACGGCCAAAGCAAATTCATCGCACCGCTGGCGGTGACCATCTTCTGTCTCGTTTTCCTGATGAACTTCATGGACATGGTTCCGGTCGATTTGCTGCCCGGTGCCTGGCACACCGTCGGTCCAGCGCTCGGCTTCAAGGATTATCTGCGCGTTGTGCCGACGGCCGATCTGAATACCACCCTGGGCATGGCTTTGGGCGTATTCTTCCTGATTCACTATTTCGGCATCAAACACAAAGGTCTCGGTCTGTTCGTGAAAGAGGCGTTCACCGCCCCGTTCCATGCCGATAAACTGTGGATGGCGATTCTGCTGGCTCCGGCCAATCTGCTGCTGCGTCTGATCGAGGAGCTGGTCCGCCCGGTTTCGCTCAGCCTGCGATTGTTCGGCAACATGTATGCCGGCGAACTCATCTTCATTCTGATTGCGGTGATGACGCTCGGCTCTTCGCTGGATGCACTGTCGACCTACGCGATGATGCCGGTGCAGTTTATTTCCGGATTCATCTGGACCGCCTTCCACGTTCTGGTCATCACCCTGCAGGCCTTCATCTTCATGATGCTGACTGTGGTGTATTTGAGTATGGCCGCCGAGAAGCACTAATCGTTTTTGCTTTACCCTTTGTTTCAAACTGACCTGTTATTACCTTTAACCGCAATACCACGGAGAGCATCATGGAAAACATCAACCTCATCGCCGACGTCATGGGCATGACCGTCATCGCCGCAGCCCTGCTGATCGGTTTCGGCGCCCTCGGTACCGCCATCGGCTTCGCCATCCTCGGCGGCAAATTCCTGGAAGGCGCTTCACGTCAGCCGGAACTCACCCCGATGCTGCAGACCAAGCTGTTCATCGTCGCCGGCCTGCTCGACGCCATTCCGATGATCGGCGTCGCCATCGCCCTGCTGCTGATCTTCGCCAATCCGTTCATCTCCGCCCTCGGCGCCTAATTCAGGCATCGTCTTGCAGCCGGCAGCGTCCCGCCGCCGGCCCATAGGAGTTAGATCATGGATATCAATTTAACGCTCATCATCCAGGGCCTCGCGTTCTTCGCGGTGGCTTGGGTCGTGATGAAATTCGGTTGGCCGAACATCATGGCCGCGATCGAAGAGCGTCAGGCCAAGATTGCCGACGGCCTCGCCGCCGCCGACCGCAGCAAGAAGGATCTCGCCCAGGCCGAAGAAAAGGTCAACGAAGTCCTGCGCGAAGCCCGTGTCAAAGCGAATGAAATCATCGCCCAGGCCGAAGCCCGTCGCTTGCAGATTATCGATGCCGCCAAGGACGAAGCCGTTGCCGAAGCGCAGCGCGTGAAGGCCAGCGCCGACGCCGAAATCGAACAGTCCGCCAACAAGGCCCGCGAGGAACTGCGCAAGCAGGTCTCCACACTGGCTCTGGCCGGTGCCGAAAAACTGATCCGCCGCGAAATCGACGGCAACGCCCATAAAGCGCTGCTTGACGAGCTGGCTTCGGAAATCTGAGGCAACCGATCATGAGTCAAGCCACCACGCTCGCCCGGCCTTACGCCCGCGCCATTTTCATGCTGGCCAAAGAAGCCGGCTCACTGAAGGATGTCTCGGAAGCGCTTGCGTTTTCCGCGCAGGCCGTCGGCGTTCCCCGTGTTGCTGACATGCTCGGCGATCCGCGGGTTTCCGTCGCACAGTTGCTGGATTTGATCAGTCATCCGGAAGCGCCCGAATCCGTTCGCGGATTCTTCTCGGTGCTGTCCGAGAACGGTCGTCTGTCGTTACTGCCGGAAATCTACGCACTGTTCGAAGCCCTGCGAGCCGAAAGCGAGCATGTGGTCAAGGCCACCATCACGTCCGCAGAGCCCTTGTCCGCTGAAAGCCTGAAGTCGCTGACCGATGCACTGAAAAAGCGTTTCGGTGGTGATGTCGAGGTGCAGACCGCGGTCGATGCGTCCTTGATCGGCGGTGCCGTGATCGATGCCGGCGATGTCGTGATCGACGGCTCGGTGCGCAACAAACTGGTTCGCCTCAACGCAAGTCTTGCCAATTAATTTCAATTAACCGCTGGCTACGGCCAGAAACCTAGGAATTCCCATGAAGACGCTCAATCCGTCCGAAATCAGTGAACTGATCAAGAGTCGAATCGACAAAGTGAACCTGGCCTCCGAAGCCCGCAACGAAGGCACCGTGACCTCCGTTTCCGACGGCATCGTGCGCATCCACGGCCTGGCCGACGTGATGCAGGGTGAAATGATCGAACTACCGAACAACACCTTCGCGCTGGCCTTGAACCTGGAGCGCGACTCGGTCGGCGCCGTGGTCCTGGGCGATTACGAGCATCTTCTGGAAGGCAACGTGGCCAAGACCACCGGCCGCATCCTTGAAGTGCCGGTCGGTCCGGAACTGCTCGGCCGCGTCGTGAACGCGCTGGGCGAGCCGATCGACGGCAAAGGTCCGATCACCACTTCGCTGACCGCTCCGGTCGAAAAAGTGGCCCCGGGCGTGATCTGGCGCAAATCGGTGTCGCAGCCGGTGCAGACCGGTTACAAGTCGGTCGACGCCATGATTCCGGTAGGCCGCGGCCAACGCGAGCTGGTCATCGGTGACCGTCAGACCGGCAAGACCGCGCTGGCCATCGACGCCATCATTAACCAGAAAGGCACCGGCGTGAAGTGCATCTACGTCGCGATCGGCCAGAAAGCCAGCTCGATCGCCAACGTCGTGCGCCGCTTGGAAGAAAACGGCGCGCTCGCCCACACCATCGTGGTCGCCGCCACTGCGTCCGAGTCGGCCGCCATGCAATACATTTCGCCCTACTCCGGCTGCACCATGGGTGAATACTTCCGCGACCGCGGCGAAGACGCCCTGATCGTGTATGACGATCTGTCCAAGCAGGCCGTGGCCTACCGCCAGATCTCCCTGCTGCTGCGCCGTCCGCCGGGCCGTGAAGCCTATCCGGGCGACGTGTTCTATCTGCACTCCCGTCTGCTCGAACGCGCTGCCCGCGTCAACGAAGAGTACGTCGAGAAATTCACCAACGGCGCCGTCAAGGGCAAGACCGGCTCGCTGACCGCGCTGCCGATCATCGAAACCCAAGCCGGTGACGTCTCGGCGTTCGTGCCGACCAACGTGATTTCGATCACCGATGGTCAGATCTTCCTGGAAACCGATCTGTTCAACGCCGGTATCCGTCCTGCGGTAAACGCCGGTATCTCGGTGTCCCGCGTCGGCGGCGCCGCACAGACCACCATCATGAAGAAGCTGTCGGGCGGTATCCGTATTTCGCTCGCCCAGTACCGTGAGCTGGCGGCGTTCGCGCAGTTCGCTTCCGATCTCGACGAAGCCACCCGCAAGCAGCTTGAACGCGGCCAGCGCGTGACCGAACTGATGAAGCAGAAGCAGTATGCACCGATGTCGATCGCGCAAATGGCGCTGTCGATTTACGCCGCCAACGAAGGTTACCTCGATGACGTGGCGTTGCCGCAGATTCTGGCTTTCGAAGCCGGCCTGCATGCGCATATGGCCAACAGCTACGGTGAACTGGAAAAGAACATCGTCGCCACCGGCGCTTGGGACAAGGACATCGAAGCGCAGTTCAAGCAGATGATTTCCGAATTCAAGGCCACCGGCAGCTGGTAATGCGACCGGGCGCCCTCCGGCACCCGCAACCCCACAAGCGATAGCGAGAAAGACATGGCAGGCGGACGCGAAATCAAGACCAAAATAAAGAGCGTGCAGAATACCCGCAAGGTGACGCGTGCGCTCGAAATGGTCTCAGCCTCTAAAATCCGCAAGGCCCAGGACCGCATGAAGGCATCGCGCCCGTACGCGCGCATGATGCGTCAGATCGTCGGTCATGTGGCCAAAGCGAATACCGATTATGTGCATCCGTTCATGGTCGAACGCAAAGACGTCAAGCGCGTCGGCTACATCATCGTATCGACCGACCGCGGCCTTTGCGGCGGCCTGAACTCGCAGATGTTCCGCCGCATCCTGGCCGACATGCGCGTGTGGCAGGAAAAGGGTGTCGAAATCGATCTGGTCTGCGTCGGTCAGAAAGCCGCCACCTTCTTCCGCCGTCTGAAAGTCAACATGCTGGCCTCGGTCACCCATCTGGGCGAACAGCCGCATGTCGAACAACTGATCGGCGTGATCAAGGTCATGCTCGACGGTTTCGAAGCCGGCAACATCGACCGCGTGTTCCTGTGCTATAACGACTTCATCAACACCATGGCACAGCGTCCGGTTCAGGACCAGCTGCTGCCGCTGCCGGCTGATGAAGCGCTCGATTCCAAACACAGCTGGGATTACCTGTACGAGCCGGATGCCAAGACCGTGCTCAACCACGTGGTGACCCGTTACGTCGAGTCGCTGGTGTACCAGGCGGTGCTGGAAAACCTGGCTTCGGAACATGCCGCGCGCATGGTCGCCATGAAGTCGGCTTCCGACAATGCAAACAAGCTGATCGAAACCCTGCAATTGATTTACAACAAGGCGCGTCAAGCGGCGATTACCCAGGAAATTTCCGAAATCGTCGGCGGCGCCGCCGCTGTATAACGCGCCTGGCGCACCCATTCACGAATTACAGATTTGACTTTTTGAGGATACCGAAATGAGCCAAGGCAAGATTGTACAGATCATCGGCGCGGTGGTGGACGTCGAGTTCAACCGCAACGAAGTGCCCAAAGTGTATGACGCGCTGAAGGTCGAGAACACCGAAATCACCCTCGAAGTCCAGCAGCAGCTGGGCGACGGCATCGTGCGCTGCATCGCGCTCGGTTCCACCGATGGCCTGAAACGCAACCTGGTCGCGACCAACACCGGTCACGCGATTTCGGTTCCGGTCGGTACCGGTACCCTCGGCCGCATCATGGACGTGCTCGGCAATCCGATTGACGAAGCCGGTCCGGTCGATGCCAAGGCGCACTGGGAAATCCACCGCGCGGCCCCGTCGTATGAAGAGCAGAGCTCGACCAACGAACTGCTGGAAACCGGCATCAAGGTGATCGACCTGATGTGTCCGTTCGCCAAGGGCGGTAAAGTCGGTCTGTTCGGCGGCGCCGGCGTCGGCAAGACCGTCAACATGATGGAACTGATCAACAACATCGCCAAGCAGCACAGCGGCCTGTCGGTGTTCGCCGGCGTGGGCGAGCGTACCCGCGAAGGCAACGACTTCTACCACGAAATGAAGGACTCCAACGTCCTCGACAAAGTGGCGATGGTGTACGGCCAGATGAACGAGCCGCCGGGCAACCGTCTGCGCGTTGCGCTGACCGGCCTGACCATGGCTGAATTCTTCCGTGACGACAAAGACCCGACCACCGGCAAAGGCCGTGACGTGCTCCTGTTCGTCGACAACATCTACCGCTACACCCTGGCCGGTACCGAAGTGTCGGCGCTGCTCGGCCGCATGCCGTCGGCCGTGGGTTACCAGCCGACCCTCGCCGAGGAAATGGGCGTTCTGCAGGAACGCATCACCTCGACCAAGACCGGTTCGATCACCTCGATCCAGGCCGTGTACGTGCCCGCGGACGACCTGACCGATCCGTCGCCGGCGACCACCTTCGCCCACTTGGATGCCACCGTCGTGCTGTCGCGTAACATCGCCTCGCTCGGTATCTATCCGGCCGTGGATCCGCTCGACTCGACCTCGCGCCAGCTGGACCCGAACGTGATCGGCAACGAACACTACGACACCGCCCGCCGCGTGCAGTCGACCCTGCAGAAGTACAAGGAACTGAAGGACATCATCGCCATTCTGGGTATGGATGAGCTTTCGGAAGAAGACAAGCAGGCCGTGTCGCGCGCCCGTAAAATCGAACGCTTCTTCTCGCAGCCGTTCCACGTGGCCGAAGTGTTCACCGGCTCGCCGGGCAAATACGTCACCCTGAAAGAAACCATCCGTGGCTTCAAGATGATCTGTGACGGCGAATGCGACCATCTGCCGGAACAGGCCTTCTACATGGTTGGCGGCATCGATGAAGCCATCGAGAAAGCCAAAAAAATGAGCGCCGCCGCGTAATCCACCGGAGCAAGACATGACTACCATTCGATGCGACATCGTCAGTGCCGAGCAGGAGCTTTTCAGCGGTTCCGTGCAGATGGTGGTGGTGACCGGTGAAATGGGCGAGCTCGGCATCGCGCCGCAGCACGCGCCGCTGATCACCCGGATCAAGCCCGGTTACGTGCGCGTCATGCTGGAAGGCGGCACGCAGCAGGAGTTCTACGTTTCCGGCGGCATTCTGGAAGTGCAGCCGCAACTGGTTTCGGTGCTTGCCGATACCGCGGTACGTGCAGCCGATCTGGATGAAGCCAAAGCCAAGCTGGCCAAGGAAGAGGCCGAGCGCGTGCTCGCCAACCGTTCCGAAGCCATGGAAATCGCCGAAGCCCAGACCAAACTGGCCGAGGCCATGGCCCAGTTGCAGGCCCTCGAGCGCCTGCGCAAGAACCTCAAGCACTGATTGGAACAAAACCGGCTTCGGCCGGTTTTTTTCTAGGCCGTATTCCTGTATTCAGGACGCATCGGCTCGGGCATAATAAACGCTTGCGGGAGGCATTATGCAAAAGCCCTTACATGTCATCATTCTGGCCGCCGGCGAAGGCAAGCGCATGAAGTCGCGGCGCCCGAAGGTGCTGCAGCAGATTGCCGGGCGCCCCATGCTCGGCCACACCATCGCTACCGCCCGCGCGCTCGCCGCCGACGGCATCCATGTGGTTTACGGCCATGGCGGCGATCAGGTGCGGGCCGCGTTCGCCGCGGATGCCGATCTGCATTGGGCCGAACAGGCGCAGCAATTGGGCACCGGCCATGCCGTGCTGCAGGCCATGCCCGGCGTTCCGGATGGCGCCCAGGTGTTGGTGCTGTACGCCGATGTGCCGCTGATTACCGAAAGCACTCTGCATCAGTTGCTGGCCGCCGCCGATGGCGGCACCGCCGTATTGACCGAAACCCTGGACGATCCCACCGGCTACGGCCGTGTGTTGACTGACAAGGATGGCCGGGTGCAGGCGATTGTCGAACAGAAGGATGCCGATGCCGCGCAGAAAGCGGTGCGGCAGATTAATACCGGCGTGGTCACTGCCGATGCCGCCACGCTGCGGCGCTGGCTCGCTGGGCTGGGCAATGCCAACGCCCAGGGTGAATACTACCTGACCGACATTTTCGCGATGGCCGCAGGCGAAGGCCGGCCGGCCAAGGCCGTGGGCTGCCTCAGTGCCGGTGAAGCCGACGGCGCCAATGATGCGTTGCAACTGGCGGTACTGGAACGTCGCTACCAGCGTCGGCAGGCCGAAGCCCTGATGCGCGAAGGCGTGCGTTTCGCCGACCCGTCCCGCGTCGATATCCGCGGCTCGGTCAGCGCCGGCATGGATGTCGAAGTCGATGTCGATGCTGTGTTCGAAGGCCGCGTGGTGTTGCATGACGGCGTACGCATCGGGCCGTTCTGCCGATTGAAGGATGTCGAGCTCGGCGCCGGCAGCGTGGTGCACGCGCATTGCGATTTCGACGGCGTGCAAGCCGGCCCCGGCTGCATGCTCGGTCCGTTCGCGCGTCTGCGCCCGGGCACCGAACTGGCCGAGGGCGTGCATCTGGGCAATTTTGTCGAAAGCAAGAAAACCCGGATCGGCGCGAATTCAAAAGCCAACCACCTCACGTATCTCGGCGATGCCGAGATCGGTACCAAGGTCAATGTCGGTGCCGGCACCATCACCTGCAACTACGACGGCGTGAATAAATCGCTGACTGAAATCGGCGACGGCGCCTTCATCGGCTCCAATTCCTCGCTGGTGGCACCGGTGAGCATCGGCGCGGGCGCCACCATCGGTGCCGGTTCGGTCATCACCAAGGACGCGCCTTCCGATACCCTGACCGTGGCGCGCGCGAAACAACTGAGTTTGAACGGCTGGCAGCGACCGGCCAAGAAACCCAAATCACCCTAAGGAAGCCTTATGTGCGGCATTGTCGGAGCGGTAGCGGAACGGGATGTGGTGCATTTCCTGGTCGACGGACTCAAACGCCTCGAGTACCGCGGCTATGATTCCGCCGGCATCGCGGTCATGTCCGATACCATCAAACGCGTGCGCCGCACTGGCCGCGTGGCCGAAATGGAAGCGGCAGCACAGGCCGAATCACTGACCGGCCAGGTCGGCATCGGACATACGCGCTGGGCCACGCACGGCGGCGTCACCGAGCTCAATGCGCATCCGCACATCAGCTCCGGCGAACTTGCGCTGGTGCACAACGGCATCATCGAAAACCACGAGCAGCAGCGTGAACGCCTGCGCGCGCTCGGCTACGTGTTCGAATCGCAGACCGATACCGAAGTCATTGGCCATCTGGTGCATCATTACTACGCCGAAAGCGGCGATCTGCTGACCGCCACCCGGCGCGCGGTCAAAGATCTGGAAGGCGCCTATGCCATCGCCGTCATCCACCGCAACGAACCCAAACGCCTGGTCGCCGCGCGCATGGGTTGCCCCCTGCTGGTCGGTCTGGGCGAAGGTGAAAACTTCATCGCCTCCGATGTGTCGGCGGTGCTGTCGGCCACCCGCGACGTCATCTTCCTGGAAGAGGGCGATGTGGCTGACGTAACCCTGGCCGGCGTGCAGGTTTATGACGCTGACGGCAACACGATTACCCGGCCTGTGCACCGATCGGATGTGTCGCTGGCGTCGATGGAACTGGGCCCGTACAGCCATTTCATGCAGAAGGAAATACACGAACAGCCGCGCGCGCTGGCCGATACCATCGAGCCGGTCATGGATGAAGGCTTCTCGCCGACCCTGTTCGGCAATGAGGCCGCAGCCCTGTTGGCCGATGTCCGTTCGGTACAGATTCTCGCCTGCGGCACCAGCTATTACGCCGGCCTGACTGCACGCTACTGGATGGAAGCCATCGCCGGCATTCCCTGTAGTGTGGAAATCGCCAGTGAATATCGCTACCGCGATGCCTACGCCGATCCAAAGCAGTTGATTGTCACCATCTCGCAGTCGGGCGAAACGCTCGATACCATGGAGGCCCTGAAGTACGCCAAGAGCCTCGGCCAAGACAAAACCCTGTCCATCTGCAATGTGCAGGAAAGCGCGATTCCGCGCGCCAGCCGCATGGTGTTCTACACCCGTGCCGGCGCCGAAATCGGTGTGGCTTCGACCAAAGCCTTCACAACGCAATTGATTGCGCTGTTCGCGTTGGTCGGCACCTTGGCCAAACTGCACGGACGCTTGGATGCGGCACATGAAAAAGCCCTGCTCGACGATCTGCGTCTGCTGCCGGGCAGCGTGCAGGCCGCGCTCAACCTCGAACCGCAGATTATCGCCTGGTCCGGACTGTTCGCGCCCAAGCATCATGCCCTGTTCCTCGGCCGTGGCCTGCATTATCCGATCGCGCTGGAAGGCGCGCTCAAGCTCAAGGAAATCTCCTACATCCACGCCGAAGCCTATCCGGCCGGCGAGCTCAAGCACGGCCCCCTGGCACTGGTCGATGCCGACATGCCGGTGGTGGTGATTGCCCCGAACGACAGCCTGCTGGAAAAAGTGAAATCCAACATCCAGGAAGTGCGCGCACGCGGCGGCAAAATGTTCGTGTTTGCCGATGCCGACAGCCACTTCAGCGATTCCGACGGTGTGCATGTGATCCGCACCCCGCGCCATGTCGGTCTGCTCAGCCCGATCGTGCACTCGATTCCGGTGCAGCTGCTGGCTTACCACACCGCCATCGCGCGCGGCACCGATGTCGACAAGCCGCGCAATCTGGCGAAATCGGTGACCGTTGAGTAGATTCAGCCAAGAATAAATTGAGCAGCATTAGGGAGCTAAAATGGATATTAGCTTGTTAGAAAAGATTATTTTTAGCTCTAACTTGATTCCAACTGCCATAATTTTCTGGCTAGTATGGTCTTCTTTGAGAACTAGACTGAATTTAACTAAAAGTAAGTTGATAATCTCTATTTTCTTTATTCTGACTTACATTGTCTCATCGGCCGTCTATTCTGAAATTTCAAAAATTACACAAAGCATATGGCTGAGAGGGTGGCTAACTGCTTTTGTTCCATTTACATTTTCAGCTATTATCATTTCATT
The DNA here is from genome assembly GCF_044353605.1 of Arenimonas sp. Lineage (GTDB taxonomy): Bacteria > Pseudomonadota > Gammaproteobacteria > Xanthomonadales > Xanthomonadaceae > Arenimonas. Next base: position 10,955 of record NZ_JBILBO010000016.1, read on the forward strand.
TTTTGTGCCTACAGAAAAGAAAAGTATCGAAGAGAAGAGCGTATTAAGTAAAAAATTATTCAACAATCTTGACAGCTCTGGCTCAAGGGTTTGGTTCATCGTTTTTATTGCAGGAATCACTCTAAGTATTTGTTCGTACATACTGTTTTTATCATCCAGCACATATTTAGACTTTATAGATGTGCTACAAAGTGATAGCCAAAGATATAAATACATCCAATATTTGCTTTTATGTGGGGCCGCTTGTATTTCCACAGGCTATATTTTTGCGTTTCATTACAAATCAACGATTGGCCGTCTACTGGGCTGGATTAGGCATGGCTGAAAATATTTTTGATACAGACTGGCTATTTCAGGTTTTATAGCTCATGACTCCGCACTGATTCTTCGGTAACATTTCTGTCATATATTTCGACTATTATGGAATCATGGAAATGAACGCTGCCGTTGAACAACTCGCCGCTCTGGGCAATGCCTCGCGCCTCTCGGTATTCCGCCTGTTGGTGCAGGCCGGACCGGCCGGATTGAGTGCTGGCATCATCGCAGAGCGTCTGCAGTTGCCGCCGGCCACACTTTCGTTCCACTTGGCCAGTCTGCATCACGCCGGCCTACTCAGCAGCCGTCAGGAAAGCCGATTTGTGTATTACGCCGTGGACTTCACAGTGGCCGATGGTTTGCTGGCCTATCTGGTCGAAGACTGCTGCCAAGGTATGCAGTGCCTGCCGAAAACTGCAGCTGTGCGGACCAAAGCCTGTTGCTGAATCACCAATCAACGAACCCGTGGAAATGACTGCAATGAACCCCATGCCAATGAATATCGGAATCAACGGCTTCGGCCGCATCGGACGGTTGGTGATGCGCATCGCCGCCGACAACCCCGATGTCCGCGTAATCCGCATCAACGATCCGGCCGGGGATGCCGAAACCCTGGCGCATCTGCTGAACTTCGACTCGGTGCACGGGCGCTGGAACCGCGAAGCGCAGGCCAGTGATGGCGCAATCCTGCTGGACGGCCAGCGCATTGCGGTCAGTCATCACAAAACCATCGCCGACAGCGACTGGTCGGGCTGCGATGTGGTGATCGAAGCCTCCGGTAAGATGAAAACCAAAGCCGTGCTGCAGGCCTATCTGGATCAGGGCGTAAAGCGCGTGGTGGTCACCGCGCCGGTGAAAGAAGAGGGCGTTCTCAACGTGGTGATGGGCGTCAACGATGCCGCCTACGATCCGGCCCTGCACCGCATCGTCACCGCCGCGTCCTGCACCACCAACTGTCTGGCCCCGGTGGTGAAGGTCATCCATGAAGCGCTCGGTATCACACACGGCTCGATCACTACCATCCATGATCTGACCAACACCCAATCCATTCTCGATACGCCGCACAAGGATCTGCGCCGTGCGCGGGCCAGTGGCCTGAACCTGATTCCGACCACCACCGGTTCGGCCACCGCCATCACCCACATCTTTCCCGAGCTGAAAGGCAAACTCAACGGTCATGCCGTGCGCGTGCCCTTGGCCAACGCCTCGCTGACCGACTGCGTGTTCGAAGTGGCGCGGCCGACCACGGCCGAGGAAGTGAACGCGCTGCTACAAGCCGCCGCGGAAGGTCCGCTGAAAGGCATCCTCGGTTATGAGCAGCGGCCGCTGGTGTCCAGCGATTACAAAACCGATCCGCGCTCAAGCATCATCGATGCACTGTCGACCATGGTGGTTAATGGAACGCAGGTGAAGGTGTATGCCTGGTACGACAACGAATGGGGCTATGCCAACCGTACCTTCGAGCTGGCCTTGAAGGTCGGCCACGGTGACCTCGCCGCCTGACATGATTGTGTCCGAAGCCAATCCGGCCTTCCGGCAGTATCTGACCGTCACCGGCAATTACTGGGCATTTACGCTGACCGACGGCGCCCTGCGCATGCTGGTGGTGCTGCATTTCCACGCACTCGGTTATAGTCCGTTGCAGATTGCCATGCTATTCCTGTTTTATGAAATCTTCGGCATCATCACCAATCTGCTTGGTGGCTGGTTGGGTGCGCGTTGGGGCCTGAATCGCACCATGAATGTCGGGTTGCTGCTGCAAGTTGCGGCCTTGTCCATGCTGCTGGTTCCGACACCAATGTTAAGCGTGGTCTGGGTGATGGCAGCGCAGGCGCTCTCGGGTATCGCCAAAGACCTGAACAAGATGAGCGCGAAGAGCAGCCTGAAATTCCTGGTGACCGATAACGCCCAGGACACGCTTTACCGATGGGTGGCCCTGTTGACCGGTTCCAAGAACGCGCTCAAAGGGGTCGGGTTTTTTCTGGGCGGCCTGTTGCTCAGCGTGTTGGGATTCCAGGGCGCGGTCGGCGTCATGGCGGCCGCGCTGCTGCTGGTCTGGGTTGTGAGTCTGTTTCTGTTGCGCGGCGATCTGGGCAAGGCCAAGGCCAAACCGAAATTCACCGAGTTGCTGTCGAAAAGCCGCGCCGTGAACATTCTCTCGGCCGCGCGCCTGTTTTTGTTCGGCGCCCGCGATGTCTGGTTCGTGGTCGCCTTGCCGGTGTTTCTGGGCGCGCAATTGGGTTGGGATTATTGGCAAGTCGGCGGATTTCTGGCGGCCTGGGTGATCGGCTACGGATTTGTGCAATCCTTGGCGCCGTATGTTACCGGCAAGCGAAAAGGCGTAGTGCCCGATGGCCGTACCGCCCTGCATTGGGCGATTCCCTTGATTGCGGTGCCGGCCTTGATGGCGTTCCTGCTCGGGCAGGGTACCGCGCCGGCGATGCTGGTGATTGTGGGTCTGGCCGTGTTCGGTGTGCTGTTCGCGGTTAACTCCGCGTTGCACAGCTATTTGATTCTGAGCTACGCCAAAGAGGACGGCGTGTCGCTGGATGTCGGTTTCTACTACATGGCCAATGCCATGGGCCGTCTGCTGGGTACGGTATTGTCCGGTTGGATTTACCAGACCCAGGGTCTGGCGGCCTGTCTGTGGGTGTCGGCCGGCTTTCTGCTGCTCACGGCGCTTATCTCGCGCGCGCTTCCGAGGCATAATAAGGCTTCCGCTTAAGCGAGGCACTTCCAATGCGTATCTGTGTCTATGCCGCGTCCAGCGCGCAAGTCCATCCTGAATTCCAGTCCGCTGCATTCGCCATGGGCGAAGAAATCGCCTTGGCCGGGCACAGCTTGGTGTACGGTGGCGGTTCCACCGGTTTGATGGGCGCCGTGGCCGATGGCGCGCTGAAGCATGGCGGTGAAGTCATCGGCATTCTGCCGAAATTCATGGCCGATCTGGAATGGGGTCATCCGGGCTTGACGCAATTGCAGCTGGTGGAAGACATGCGCGAACGCAAACACCGGCTGCTGACTGATGCCGATGCGGTCATCGCCTTGCCCGGCGGCTGCGGCACGCTCGAGGAATTGTTCGAGGCCATCACCCTGAAACGACTCGGCATCTATTTCAATCCAATCGTGCTGCTCAATACCCGCAATTTCTATGCGCCCGTGCAGATGTTCATGGATCAAGTGATTGACGAGAAATTCATGAATCCCGAACACACCGCGATGTGGTCGCTGGAAGATTCCGCCGCCGATGTGCTGCCGCGCATTCTGGCTACGCCAAAATGGCGCGAAGACGCCCGCGATTACGCGGTGGTGCGCTAAGCTGAATTAGTTGCTGCCGGCGCAGAACAGCGCGGCGATGGTTTCGAACGCCGCTTTATCGGTGTCATCGAAGCGGTTCAGCACCGGGCTGTCTACGTCCAGTACGCCGATGAGTGCGCCGTCTTTGATCAACGGCACCACAATCTCCGACTGTGAGGCCGAATCGCAGGCGATGTGGCCCGGGAAGGCGTGCACATCCGCAACCAACTGGGTTTCACGAGTCTGTGCCGCCGTACCGCACACGCCATTGCCGAGCGCGATGCGCACGCAGGCCGGCAGGCCTTGGAATGGACCGACGATCAGTTCGCCTTGTTCGAGAAAATAAAAGCCGAGCCAGTTCACTTCCGACAGGTTATTGAACAGCAGCGCACTCAGGTTGGCGGCATTAGCCACGCGGTGACGCTCGCCGTGCAGCAGGGCTTGGCACTGGGCAATCAGTTGTTCGTATTGTTCGGCTTTGCTGCCGGAAAGCGGACTGGCGGTGAACATGGCGGTTTCCTTTTGCGGTATTTTAGGCGATATGCAGACCCTTGATGTGAACTTCCTGTCGCCGGAAACCGGCGTATTCGTGACCGGCACCGATACCGGTATCGGTAAAACCCATGCCAGTGCCGCGCTGTTGCGGGCCTGTCGCGCCGCGGGCCGGCGCGTGCAGGGCATGAAACCGGTCGCCAGCGGTTGCGAGCGCATCGATGGCGCCTGGCGCAACGAAGACGCCCTGATGCTGATCGACGCCGCCGGCAGCGCTGCCGATTACGCGTCGGTCAATCCGTATGCCTTGCCGACACCGACCGCACCGCAGCTGGCTGCGGCCGAAGCCGGCGTGGTCATCGCCTTGCCGGTGATTACCGCCGCCTACCGACACCTGGCAGCACAGGCCGATATGGTGCTGGTGGAAGGCGTCGGCGGCTGGCTGGCGCCGTTGAGCGATGATCTGGACCAATCCGATCTGGTGCAGGCCTTGGATCTTCCGGTGCTCCTGGTGGTCGGCCTGCGCTTGGGCTGCATCAATCATGCGCGCCTGAGCGAGCACAGCATCCGCGCCAGCGGCTGCCGTCTGCTCGGTTGGTTGGGCAATGTCGTCGAGCCCGGTTTCGATGCCGATGGTCGCTATTTCGAAGCGCTGCAACGCAGCATGCGCTCGCCTTGCCTCGGGCGCCTGCCGTTCCAAAACGCATGACTTCCGACCCATGCATGACGGCGGCGAATCCGCTTCAATAAGGCAGGCCGCATAAGCCGTATAATGGCGGTCTTGCGGCGGGGGAATTCTGGAGAACATCATGCGTGTGATTTTGGCCATCCTAATGGCGCTATTGCTGTCCGCCTGTGGCAACAATGCCCCGCAAGGCGGTCCGCCCGGCGGCGGCATGCCACCGACCATGGTCGAAACCGTCAAAGCCGAAACCCGGCCGCTGTCCGATCACATCGAGGCGGTGGGCAGTCTGCGCGCGCTGGAGTCGGTGACCGTGCGTCCGGAAGTGGCCGGCAAGCTGGTGCGCATCCAGGTCGCCGAAGGCCAAACCGTGGCCGCCGGTACGCTGTTGTTCGCGCTCGATGGCGACATCGCACGCGCCGAAGTCAACGAAGCCATGGCCTCTGTGCGCGCCAGCGAACGCAACCGCCCCCGCATCGTTGAGCTCGCTACCAAGCAACTGATTTCCAAATCCGATGCCGATGCGGCCTTGGCCACCTCCGAAATCAACAGCGCGAAGCTGGCTTCGGCCAAGGCGCGCTTGGCCAAAACCGAAATCCGTGCGCCGTTCGAAGGCGTGGTCGGTCTGCGTCAGGTCAGCGTCGGCGAATACGTCAACGCCGGTCAGGCCTTGGTGGAATTGGTGCGCTTGGATCCGCTGGAAGTGGAGTTCCAGATTCCGGAAACCCAAGCCGCGCGTTTGAATGCCGGTCAAAGCGTCAGTGTGCAGACCGATGCCTTCCCGGGCGAATCCTTCTCCGGCAGCATCAGCGCTGTGGCGCCGAGCGTGCAGGTGTCGGGCCGCAGTGTGGCCGTGCGTGCGCGCTTGGCCAATGCCGAAAAGAAACTAAAGCCCGGCCAGTTCGCGCTGGTGCAGGTGGCCTTGGCCGCCGCAGCGCCGGTACTGATGGTGCCCGAGCAGGCCATCTGGCCGAGCGGCGATCAGAAGATGGTGTATCGCATCAAAGCCGGCAAGGCCGAACTGGTGTCGGTCACTTTGGGACTGCGGGAACCGGGTTGGGTCGCGGTCACCGCCGGTCTGTCGGTCGGTGATGAAGTAATCACCGCCGGACAGCAGAAGCTGTTCCCCGGCGCCCCGGTGATGACCGGCAAACCCACCGCCGCCAAATAACCGGAAACGACCGCCATGGTGCTCTCCGATCTTTCCATCCGCCGGCCGGTCTTGGCCATTGTGGTCAATCTGGTCATCGTGCTGATCGGCGTGATCTGCTACGACCGCTTGGCCGTTCGCCAGCTGCCGAACGTGGACGTGCCGGTGGTAACTGTGGCTACTGGCTATCCGGGCGCCAACGCGCAGGTCATCGAATCGCAGATCACCAAACCGATTGAAGACACTTTGTCCGGCATCGAAGGCATCGATTACATCCAGTCGGTGTCGCGTGCCGAATCCTCGCAGGTCACCGTGCGCTTCAAGCTCGACCGCGATGCCGATGCCGCCGCCTCCGACGTGCGTGACCGTGTGGCCCAGGCCCGCGGCGCCTTGCCGGAAGAAGCCAGCGATTCGATCGTGCAGAAGCAGGAAGCCGATGCCCAGCCGATCATCTATCTGGCCTTCTCCTCCGACCGCCACTCGCTGGTGGAAATCGCTGATTACGCCAACCGCATCGTCAAGGATCGGGTGCAGACCATTCCCGGCGTGGCCCAGGCGCAGGTGTACGGCAGCCGCTACGCCATGCGTGTCTGGCTGGATCCCGAACGCCTGGCCGGTTACGGCCTGGCACCGTCCGATGTCGAGTCGGCCCTGCGCGCGCAGAACGTGGAAATTCCGGCCGGCCGCGTCGAGGGCCTGCAGCGCGAATTCACCGTGCTGTCGGAAACCGATCTGAAAACCCCGGAGCAATTCGCGCAGATCATCCTCGGCAACAGCAACGGCTATCTGGTACGTCTGGGCGATGTCGCCCGGGTTGAACTCGGCGCCGACTCGGCACGCTTCCGGGCCCGCTTCAACGGCAAGAACGCCATCCCGCTCGGCATCGTCAAGCAGGCCGTGGCCAATCCGCTGGAAATTTCCAAAGCCATCAAGACCATGCTGCCGCAGATCACGCGTGCGCTGCCGGCCGGCATGAAAGTGGAAGTCGCCTACGACTCCACCATCTTCATCGAGAAATCGATCAGCGAAGTGTACGTCACCGTGTTCGAGGCCATGCTGCTGGTGGTGCTGGTGATCTTCCTGTTCCTGCGCAACTGGCGCGCGGTGCTGATTCCGATCGTGACCATTCCGGTCTCGCTGATCGGCGCGTTCGCCATCATGTACATGCTCGGCTTCTCCATCAATATCCTCAGCCTGCTGGCCATGGTGCTGGCCATTGGTCTGGTGGTGGACGATGCCATCGTCATGCTCGAAAACATCTACCGGCATATCGAAGAAGGCATGCCACCCTTGGAGGCGGCGTTTAAAGGCAGCAAGGAAATCGGCTTCGCCATCATTGCCATGACCCTGACCCTGGCCGCGGTGTATCTGCCCTTCGCGTTTTCGACCGGACGCACCGGCAAGCTGTTCGTCGAATTCACCCTGACCCTGGCCGGCGCCGTGCTGGTTTCGGGCTTCACCGCGCTGACCCTGTCGCCGATGATGTGCTCGAAGCTGCTGCGTCATGAAACCGATCACGGCCGATTCTATCTGTGGGGCGAGCGCATGCTGGCATCGCTCGATAGCGGCTACCGGCGCGTACTGGCGCGCGTGCTATCGCTGCGTAAATTGGTGGTCATCGGTGCCGCAGTGGTATTCGCCGCTGCCGCGCTGCTGTTCACCTTGTTGCCGAAGGAACTGGCGCCGCAGGAAGACCAGGGCCTGATCATCGGTTTCGCCAACGCACCCGAAGGCGCCACCATCGACTACACCGATGGCTACGCCAAGCAGATGGAAAAAGTGTTCGAGAATGTGGCCGAGCGCGACCGTTCCTTCGTCATCGTCGGCTTCGGTGAAGTCACTTCCGCCATCGGCTTCGTCGGCCTGAAGGACTGGGGCGAGCGCGCGCGCACCGCGCAGCAGATCGCCGGCAGTCTGTTCCCGCAGTTCATGGGCATTACCGGGCTGATGGCCTTCCCGGTCACGCCGCCGCCGCTCGGCCAGAATGATTTCGGCCAGCCGGTCAGCTTCGTGGTGCAGACCACCGGCACCTGGGAAGAACTGGATGGCACGGTCAAAAAACTGCTGACCAAGATGCAGGAAAATCCGCAGTTGACCAATCCGGATTCCGATCTGAAATTGAACAAACCCGAGCTGCGCGTGCTGATGAATCGCGACAAGATCGCGTCGGTCGGCACCGATGTCGGCACGGTCGGTCGCACCCTGGAAACCATGCTCGGCGGCCGCAACGTGACCCGCTTCAAGAAGGGTTCCGAACAGTACGACGTCATCGTGCAGGTCGATGACGGTTTGCGCCGCACCCCGGAATCGCTGGCCAACATCTACGTGCGCGGCAGCGACGGCTTGGTGCAGATGAGCAATCTGGCAACCGTGACTGAAACCGTGGCGGCCAAGGAACTCAACCACTTCAACAAAATGCGTTCGGCGGTGATCAGTGCCGGCCTGGCGCCCGGCTATTCGCAGGGTGAAGCGCTGAGCTGGATGGAAAATGCCCTGCAACAAGTTGCGCCAGGTTCGCAATATGATCTGAACGGACAATCGCGCGAGTACCGCGAATCCGGATCCAGCACCGTGGCGTTGCTTGCGTTGGCGCTGGTGTTCATCTATCTGGTGCTGGCCGCGCAGTTCGAGAGCTTCGTCGATCCGTTGGTGATTCTGGTTTCGGTGCCGCTGGCGGTATTCGGTGCGTTCCTGTGTCTGGTGCTGCTCAATGCCGGTGCCGGACTGGGCCTGTGGAACGCCACCGGGTCCTGGAACATCTACACCCAGATCGGCGTGGTCACGCTCATCGGTTTGATTTCCAAACACGGCATCATGATTGTCGAGTTCGCCAATCAACTGCAGGAGCAGGGCAAGAGCAAACTGGAAGCGGTGGTGGATTCCGCCACGCTGCGTCTGCGCCCGATTCTGATGACCACCGGCGCGATGGTGCTGGGTGCAGTGCCGCTGGCGCTGGCCTCGGGTGCCGGTGCGGAAGCGCGTCACCAGATCGGCTGGGTCATCGTTGGCGGTTTGAGCATTGGCACCGTGTTCACCCTGCTGGTGGTGCCGGTGGTGTATTTACTGCTGGCGCGCGATCACCGTCCTGCAGCGGTACAAATCCGACAGCGCATTCGGCGTATTCCGAACGATTGACGCGGTGGGTTGTGGCAGGGTGGGGGGATGACGCATGCCCTCACGCCGGCCCTCACCCCAACCCCTCTCCCGGAGGGAGAGGGGCTTTGTGGAGGTTTTAGATCGCCGGTGTATGTCGGAGTTTTGGCGATTGGTTTGCGCCGGCGGCAAACGCCGGCGGAACAGATCCTCTGGAACGCTTTGCGCAATCGTGCCGTGAACGGCCACAAGTTCCGCCGCCAACATCCGCTTGGGCGCTACATTCTCGATTTCTATTGCGCGAAACTGCGGCTGGCCCTTGAAGTGGATGGCCGGCATCATTTCTGCCCGCAGCGGCGCGCCTACGATGCGGTGCGAACACGCTTTCTGGCCGGCTGCGGCATCCGCGTGCTGCGTTTCAGCAATACCCAGGTGGAAACGAATCTTCCCGCCGTCCTCGAAACAATCCGCGACTACACCCCTCTCCCTGTGGGAGAGGGGCAGGGGTGAGGGCAAGAACGCGCGGGAGAGGCGCAGGGGTGAGGGCGATGTTGCGCAGGCGTGAGTCAATCGCCCCGGTAACGACAGCCCGATGTGCAGGTTTCGTGCACCCACACTTCGCTAAGCGCCGGCAGGGCCGGTTTCAGTTCGTTCCAGATCCAGCGCGCCAGATTTTCGCTGGTCGGATTTTCCAGGCCGGGCACGTCGTTCAAGTAGTGATGGTCGAGCCGCGCATAGATCGGCTGGAAGGCCGATTTGATGTCGGTGAAATCCATGATCCAGCCGGTGTGTTCGCCGGGGGTGCCGGCCACGAACAGTTCGACCAGAAAGGAATGGCCGTGCAGTCGCGCGCACTTGTGCCCGTCCGGCACGTTCGGCAGACGGTGGGCGGCTTCAATGTGGAATTTCTTGTAGATTTCCATGCGGCGGACTGCTCAAATGACCGCCGATAGCATAGCATTAAAGCCCCTGATGCCCCTTTATGCCGGAGCCCCGTGATTTCCTTCGAGCAGGCCCTTGCGGCCGTGCGCCAACGCGCCGGCCTGCAGCCCGATGTGATGCTTGCGGCCGATGCCGCGCTGGGCCATGTGCTGGCCGAAGACTGCATCGCCACCGAATCCTTGCCCGGTTTCGATAACGCCGCCATGGACGGCTTCGCGCTGAGCGACGCGCATCTGGCCTTGCCGCCGGGAACGCCGATGGCCCTGCATGAAGTGCAGGCCGCCGGCGATGCGCGCTTTACGCTGGGCGCTGCCGCCTGCCGGATCATGACCGGTGCCGTAGTGCCGGAGGGCACCGCCACCGTAGTGCCGGTGGAGGACGCTACGGTACACACCGCCGCCGATGGTTCGCAGACGGTGGTGTTGACCGCGCCCGCCAGCGCCGGCATGCACATCCGCCGCGCCGGGGAAGACGTGCAGGCCGGAACACGGGTGCTGCCTGCCGGTACGCGCCTGCAGCCGCAACACCGGATGCTGTTGGCCGCGTTGGGCATGAGCGAAGTGCGCGTGCGCGCGCCGGTCTTGGCCGCGGTGCTGTGCACCGGTGCCGAACTGGTGGACGATCACGCCGCGCTGGCCGATGGCCAGATCCGTAACAGCAACGGGCCGTATCTGCGGGCCGCGTTGCCGGCCATGGGCGCCACGGTGGCGCTGTACCGCCGCCTGCCGGATTCTGCCGCGGCCTATGCCGAAGCGGTGCGCACGGCCGAACAGGCCGGCTGTCGGATCATCCTCAGCACCGGCGCGGTTTCGATGGGCGTGCACGATTTCGTGCCGGACGCCCTGCGCGCGCTGGGCGCGGAAGTGGTGTTCCACAAACTACAGATGCGGCCGGGCAAGCCGACCCTGTTCGCGGTGCTGCCCTCGGGCGCGCTGCTGTTCGGGTTGCCGGGCAACCCGATGTCCTGCGCGGTGGGCGCGTGCTTTTTCGTGCAGGCCGCGCTGCGCCAGATGCAGGGCCTGGCGCCGGAACTGCCGCTGCGCGCCGTGTTGCAGGCGCCGGTGCGCAAAAAACCGGGCTGGACCTTGATCCAGAAAGCCACGCTGGCGGTGTCGGATGACGCCCAACTGCAGCTGCGGGTCTTGGCCGGGCAGGAATCGTTCCGCATTCAGCCCTTTGCGCAAGCCAATGCCTGGGCCGTGTTGCCGGAAAGCGATGCCGAGCTTGAAGTAGGCCGCGTACTCGATTGCTACCCGCTGCAGCCGGCGCTCTCGGAATGGCCATGCGGCCCTGCATCGGCCTGATTCTGGCCGGCGGCCGCTCACGGCGCATGGGCGAAGATAAAGCCCGGCTGCCGCTGGCGCATGGCAATCTGCTGGCTTGGCAAGTGGCGCGCTTGGCGGCGTGTTGCGATCGGATCGTGGTCAGTGGCGATTACCCCGAACATGTCGCCGTGCCCGATGTACTGCCCGGCTTGGGCCCGTTGGCCGGCTTGCATGCGGCCGCGCTGCGATTCCCGAAAGCCGCGCTGTGGGTGCTGCCGGTGGACATGCCCGGCCTGCGTCCGGAACGCCTGCAGGCACTGCGCCAGCAGGCCGCGCCCGCGTTTTATGGCGACTCGCCCTTGCCGGCCTGGTTTCCGGATACCGACGTTTTGGTAGCGGCCATTACCACCATGCTGGCCGCCGCGCCGCGCGAACTGTCCATCCGCCAGCTGCATGCGCGCCTGCAGAGCCGCGCCTTGCCGGCCCTGCCGGCCAATGAGCAAGCCAACCTCAACACGCCCGAAGACTGGGCCGCGTTTAGCCGGGCCTCGGCGACGCCATAAAAAAACCCCGCCGAAGCGGGGTTTTTTTGATTAGTGGCTCAACGCGTAGAAGATGTGGTTGCCGATGGTGTAGCGCCGGCTGAGTCGGTTCGACCACTTCGGGGCCACATAGGTGGCGTGGAAGAACAGCACATTGTCGCGTTCGGCGGCCATGGCTTTGCGTGCGGCCAGTTTGGTTTCCTGGCTCACCGGGGTATGCAGGGTGGCATCGTTGCCTTTGTACCAGGAGAACTGCTTCTTCTGCTTGACCACGGCGCACACGCTTTTCGGGAAGGCCGGGGCGGCCACGCGGTTCAGCACCACGTTGCCCACGGCCAGCTTGCCGGCCAGGCTTTCACCTTTGGCTTCATGGTGGATGGCGGCCTCGAGGCAGCGCACTTCTGCGGGGGGTAAATCAATCATGATTTGCTCCTTGACGTCTTTGGGTTTTCACGGGGGGAGCCAGACCCGGCAAATGAGGCCGGTCGGTACTGGCGGGTGGTGCCGCGTGTTGCGGGTGGCACCGGAAATTGGGGTAGCGGCAGTTCGGCCGTTGCGATAAGTGGATGTATTTTGATGTTTTTTTGCTGAACGGCAGGTGAAGTCGGGTATTTTTTGACCACTGAAACTGAACCGTTTTTCACCCTGAGCCGGCTTTACGGGCGTAGGATTGGGTGTACTGGACTGATTCCGGAGGAAAAACCCATGAAAACCCCGATTGCGCTACAAACCGCTGTGTTGGCCCTTGTTTTGGTGGTTCCGGCCACTGCAATGGCCGGCGAAGCCAAAATGAGCCTGATGAATCCCGATAAATTCACCGACATCAAGCCCGGCAACGGCACCGACAAGAGCTTCCGCAAGGGCCTGGAGCGGGCGTTCACCGAGGAGCTGAGCAAGTCGGCCAAGGCCCTGCCGGCCGGCCAGACCCTGGAAGTCACCTTCACCGACATCGACCTGGCCGGCGAAGTCGATCCGGTGGATATGCCGGGCGGCTACCAGCTGCGTTTGTTGAAGGATGTCTACTTCCCGCGTCTGCAATTCGATTACCGCGTGCTGGATGCGTCCGGTGCGGTAGTTTCCGAACAGAAGGGCGTGGAGTTGAAGGACATGTCCTATCTGACCGGACCGCGAAGCGCTACCACCAGCACATCGTTCTATTATGAAACCAAGATGCTCCGGGAGTGGTTCAAAAAAACCCTGCTCGGGGATCCGAAGTAAAACA
>NZ_JBILBO010000017.1:0-23905 GCF_044353605.1 Arenimonas sp.
CGCACTTTTGCATTCAACTGATGCCCGAAGTCCACTTTGAGTTGGAAGGTGAATTCATCGAGCTCAACCAGCTGCTGAAGCTGGTCGGGCTGTGCGACAGCGGCGGCATCGGCAAGCAGATTGTGGCTAGCGGCATCGTATCGGTCGATGGCCGGCCGGAGCTGCGCAAAACCGCGAAGATCCGCAGCGGTCAGACGGTCACCCTCGAAGATGTCCTAATTCGAATCGTCTGAACGCAACGCGCCTCAGAGCATGCGGCACCGATGACATATGCGCTCGAATTGCCAATCGGAGAAATAGGTATCCACAAGAATCAGGACAGCCATGCGCTGCAATCCCAGCCCAGCTGTGTCTGCAGCTGTTCGGTGTCTTGCCTGAAGCAGGTCAGCAGTAACTGTCGGTCGCTGTCGGCCATTGGTTCCGGATACGGATAGGCATGCACTTGACGTGGCGTGATGCCCTGCAGGTGCGGTACGCCGAGGAAATCGCAGATCTTTGCCAGTACGGCCTCCGGCTGGGCCTGCAGGCGTTCATGGCGCAGAATCAGGGTTTGCTCGCGTGGAAAATGCTGCCAAAGGCGTGTTAGCTGCCGGGCATACAGGCCGCGCCGGATACAGGTGTAGCCGGATGCATCGCTATCCGGCGCGCCCGCCATGATGGCCAGCTCGCGCTCCAAGGCTTCCCGGAACGTGACCCGGCTTTCTCCGCGCGCGCGGAACATGTTCCAGTGCGAATAGGCACGACGGACCGGATCACGCAGCACGGCAATCAGCTTCATATCCGGGTTGTAGGCGCGGATGCGCGGCATCACTTCCGGCTTGTAAAGATACATTGGCGTGGTTTCACCGAGCAATCGATGCCGCGCATCCGGCGCGAACCAGGCATGATAAGCGGCGTAATCCGGGATGCCGCCGGCGAAGGCGGCATCGTCGTCAAAGTAGTGCAGTTCCTTTTTCGAGGGAAAGCACAGCAGCGGATGCTGGCGCAGGTAGAAATCCAGCGCGGTGGTGCCGCATTTCTGGGCACCGCAGATCAGGAAATCAACCCGGCTCATGCCGCCGGCCTCAAGCCGAAACCGCCAGCTTTTCGTTGTGGTAACGGCGTGCCGCGATCCACCACAGCAGCGCGCCCAGTCCGAAACCGCAGGCCAGATACACGCCCCACTCGGCAGCACTGATGGTTTCGCTGCGCACGATTTTCAGAATCATCTGGTTCTGCGCCAGGAATGGCACCGCAAACTGCCAGAGCGCGTTCTTCATCGGATTGACCATCAGGATGATGGTCGGCAGAATCGGCAGCATCATCAGGATCGACATATAGCTCTGCGCTTCCTTCACCGATTTGGAGCCGGCGGCAATCGCGGTCAGCAGGCAGGTGCCGATCAACACAATCGGTACCAGTACCAGCAGCAGTTGTGCCACTTGCAACCAATCCAAACTGAGCTTGATGCCCAGGCTCGGCGCCAACATAAAGCTGAACTTAAACGACACTAAAGTCAGCAACAGGCCGAGCAAGCCAAACGAGGCGGCGGCGGTAATCTTGCCGCTCATGATCACGCCGCGCGCGGCCGGCGTGGCCAGTAAAGGCTCCAGCGATTGCCGTTCGCGCTCACCGGCAGTAGCATCAATCACCAATGCGGCGCCACCCAGGAAGCCCGTTAAAATCAGTAGATAGGGCAAGAAAGCCAAGGCTTGCCCGATTCGGCTTTCGGGGGTTGCCAGGTCTTTGTAATCCAAGCGGACGGCTTGATTGGCCATCGGACTGATGCCGCGTGAAAGCAAGCGCAGGGAGCCGGTAGTGTTGCTGTAATTCTGTAGCAGAATTTTCAAGCGCTTCAATGGTATTTCCGTGTCGCTACGCGAGCTGTCGTGCAAGATTTCGATGGCAGCCGGCTCGCTATTACGCCACTTCTCTGCATAATTTGCAGGAATCGATAGAATGACATCGACATTCTGGGCGGCGATTTCGCCTTCCGGATTTTTTGGTGCCGGTTTGATGATGACGTTCTGTCCAGCCAGGTAGTTAATCAGATTGGGCGCGCGCTCTGCGCCAATCACCGGCAATTCCAGGGGATTTTCCACCTGGGTGGCGATGCGGTTGCTGGCCAGTTTGCCCATGCCAAGAATCAAGACGGGAAACAAAAGTGGCGCCATTAACAGCGATAGATAAAAAGTCTTTCTATCGCGGAACAAATCCAGCAATTCTTTTCTGATGACCGAAATCAATGCGTTCATGCGTGCAAGCCCTCTTCACTGCCAATGACTTTGACGAATGCTTCTTCCAGATTGGATTCACCGGTATTCCGTCGAATTTCGTCCGGCGTACCATTGGCCACCACCTTGCCATGGGCGATGACCACGATGCGGTCGCATAGCGCCGCCACTTCCTGCATGATGTGGCTGGAGAAAATCACGCAGCGGCCTTCGGCTTTGAGCTGCAGCAGAAATTCGCGCAGGCCCCGTGTGGTCATCACGTCCAGACCATTGGTCGGCTCGTCGAGAATCACGTTCTTTGGATCATGAATCAAGGCACGTGCAATCGCGGTTTTGGTGCGTTGCCCCTGCGAAAAACCCTCGCATTGGCGGTCGATGAACTCACTCATGCCCAGGGTGGCTACCAGGCGCTCCGTGCGCTCGGCAATCAGCGCTTCGCTCATGCCATGCAGGCGCCCGAAGTAGGCGATGTTTTCACGCGCGGTCAGGCGCTTATAGACACCGCGCGCATCGGGCAGCACCCCCAAGCGCGAGCGCACTTCATACGATTGCGCGGTTGTTGAAAAGCCGTCAACCGTGATTGTTCCACTGTCGGCACTCATCAAGGTATACAGCATGCGCAGCGTGGTTGTTTTGCCCGCGCCGTTCGGGCCCAATACGCCGGTAATTTCACCATCACGAGCGCTGAAGCTGACGCCCTGTACGGCATGCACGGCACCGGTTTTGGCGGCAAAGCTTTTATGCAAATCAGTAACATCAATCATAAATAATCCTTTGTGTTCCTGGCGGTGAGCCTGGGAATATCGATATGAAGGCCAATTAGGGTTCAGAACCGTAATAGCCGGTGAACATCGAGGCGTAAGTGAGTTTGTCCATGCAGCCAGAGTCCAGTTTTTTGGTGTCCGCAGTGTCCAGGAAACTAGCGAATACTTTCGGCATGCAGCCAATCGGCAACACATTATGACCAGTGCCTTTGGCGATGATGTGTTTGGAATTCGGCAAGTGTTTGGCCACCATATCGCCATAGCGCGGCGGGGTGACCGGATCGAATTCGCCGGATAAAATCAGGACCGGCAAATCGCCTTTCAGCGGCGTACGGTAATCGGCCGGGCGTGCTTTATGCGGCCAGACCGCACATTGTGCTTTCATCAGCTCCACCAGGCCTGTGCCGAGCAGCCGTTTGCTGTCTTCAGGATCCACAACAAGATCCGGAACATCTTCGCCGCACATGACCGACAGCTGCATGCCATGCATGATCATGTCGCTGATATCGCGGTTGACCATTTCGCTCAAGGCCATCAACGAATCGACATTGCCTTTGTTGGCCTCGGAAAATTGCAGGGGCAGCAGGCTGGCGGCAATCGGCTGATAGGCCAGCAAGCGGGTCAGCACGGCCAGATGCCCGGAACTGAACTGGCCGTCTTTCCATTCGCCGGTCAGCGCATCGCGGTAACGTACCGGCACCGGACCTTTAGCCAAGGTGGCTAACAGGGTATTCAGCTGAGCGCGTGGATCACCGAGTTTTTCCCGGCATACCTTGTCCTTGCTGCACTGGGCAAATTGCATGTCCAGCGAGCTTTCCAGATTTTTGGCATGATCTTGGCCCAACACGATTTCCAATGGTGCAATGCCATCGATGGTGATGGTGCGGGTTTGTTTGGGATAGCGCTTGCCATACAGCTGTGCCATGCGCGTGCCGTAGGAAATACCGATCAGGTTGATCTGCGCAGCGCCAATGGCTTTGCGCGCGGCATCCAGATCCTGGATGGCATCGGTACTGCTGAAGTGCTGCACAGCCACTTTGCCTTCAAACTGCGCGGCGCAGCGTTTGGCAAAATCAACCGCGGCTTCGGGCGTGTAATCTTCATCATCGACGACAGCACTGTTGCCTTGTTCATTGACGCACTTCAGCGGGCTGGAATCGCCGGTACCCCGCTGATCGAGCAGAATAATGTGGCGCTTCTTGCGTGCTTCAGCAAATGCGCCGGCTAACGACGGAAAACTGCCGCGTGCAGCCTGGCCCGGGCCACCGGCCAGCATGAAAATCGGATCCGGTTCAGCCTCGCCAGTGGCCGGCAGCCAGGAAATGGCCAGGCTTAGTTTGCGTCCATTCGGGTTGGCATGGTCTTCCGGTACCTGCAGCGTGCTGCAAAACGCCATCAACGTTTCGGCGCCCTGTGCCAAGGTGCAGGGCTTGAAGCTCAGGCTGCCCAATTTGCGGCTCAAGTTCACTTTGGCCGCGGCGGCTACCGGCTTGGCTTTTTCCGTGCCTTTCTCTTCTTTGAACAGATAAGGTTTGGCCAGAAACACGCCGGCGGCAACCAGCACGGCGGCATTCAGCCATTTTTTATGCTTGTCTTGCATGCTTAATCCTCTTGAAAAATCGTTTCGATCGGCAATTCGAACAGGCGCGCCAGTTTGAATGCCAGTTTGATGCTTGGATCGTACTTCTCGGTTTCAATCGCGTTTACGGTCTGACGCGAGACATCGAGGCGCTCGGCCAGCTCGGCCTGTGACCAACCGTACTGTTCGCGCAGTTGCCGGACGCGGCTTTTCATGCGCGGAACCGCCAGATGCCGATGCCGCGGATGACGATATATGTCACGGCGATGACCAGCACCAACACCGACAGCATCTCGCGCGTGCTCAGATTCAGCACTTGAAAATCGTGCAATAGCATAAGGCCGAAGCCTACCAACATGCCGGCCATTGAGGACACCGCCATCGCATCCATTTCGATCTTGCGTTCCAGCTCGTCGCATTCACTGAGGTAGCGGAGGTGCAGCCAGAAAAGCCGCAGCAAGGGCAGCATCGGCAGCATCGCCAGCCCGGCTTTGGCGACGGGCTTGTGTGCCGACGGCTCTAGCACATAGGCAACGACAATCAGCCCGATGAACAGCAGGAAGGGCAGGATGGATTTCAGGTAATAGCGTTTCAGGGGTGCGCGCATGAGTGTGGTGTCAAGTTAGCTTGACAAAATACTCTTATATTCTTGATGGTCTGTCAAGTCTGCTTTACATATTTTTTCTTATCCGGCCGTCCGCGCCCGCATCCGCGGCTTCAGACCGGGCTGCGGATGTTGCTGCTGGGTCGGGTACACCGAGGCCACCAGCGCGTAGAAATCGCCCGTCTCGCCCGGCGCTTTGGCCAGGGCGTCGTACTCGCGGTAAAGGGCCAAGAGCTTGCTGTACAGGTCCTGGGCCTGGTCCGGGCTGAGCTTCATCACGGTCCGGTAGGCCATCAGGGCGCCGGCCTCGGTGGGCAGTTTGCCGGTATTGATGCGGCCGCTGAGCAGGCCGTGGCTGATGTCGAGCCGGGTCTGGTCGAACACGAACCCGAGCAGGGCCTGACTGCGGGCCTGGTCACTTTGGCCGGCGGCGCCCTCGGGCGCACGGTCGACCACAAAGCTGCGGGCGCTGGCCCGGTAGTGCTTTTCCTGGATGCCGGAGACCTTGCGGGTGCGCTCCACGAAGATCAGCCCGTGCTTTTCCAGCTGCTGCAGGTGGTAGTACAGGCGGGTGATCGGGCAGTCCATTTCCGCCGCCAGCTGCTTGGCCGGCTTGGCGCTTTCGGCTAGACTGTAGACCAGATAGGAGCGACTCGGGTCCGCCAACACCTTCAGCGTCAACGGGTCGATAACTAACTGTTCTTGAATGGATTTGGCCATAATCCGTTTATTTATATGTACTGAATATTCAATATAATTGAATGATAGGGCGGCCTCCGTGATCTGTCAAACGCCCGCACCCACAGGGCCGGTTGCCACGGTATGATGAACCATGAGTTCGCCCCGCCCGTTCCTGCTGTGTGATGTGTTCGCCGCCCGCCTGGGCGCCGGCAACGGCTTGGCCGTGGTGCTGGACGGCACCCATCTCTCGACCGAACAGATGCAGGCCTTCGCGGCCTACATCAACCAATCGGAAACCACCTTCGTGCTGCCACCCACGCATGCGGGCGCCAGCTACCGCATCCGCATTTTCACGCCCGCCTCCGAGCTGCCGTTTGCCGGCCACCCGAGCGTGGGCAGTGCCCATGCCGTGCTGGAAGCCGGATTGGCACAGGCCCGCAACGGCGAACTGGTTCAGGAATGCGCGGCCGGGTTGTTGCCGCTGCGCGTTATCGGCGAGGGCGCCGCGCGGGTGATCTCGGTGCGTGCGCCGCGTGGCCACCTCTTGCCCAGCTCCGAAACCGCCATCGCGTTGTTGCCGGCCGCTTTGCAGGGCATGCGCCTGGGCGAACTGCCGCCGGCCTTGATCAATAACGGGCCGCTGTGGTGGTGCGTGCCATTGGCCGATGAAGCGGCGGTACGCAGTTTGCAACCGGCGCAGGCCGATATTGCCGCGCTGAACTTCGCTACGCAGTCGGTGGGTTTTGCGGTGTTTGCCAAAGCCGATGCCGGTGAGTATCAATTGGTGGTGCGGGCGTTCTGCCCGGCCGACAATATTCCCGAAGATCCGGTGACCGGCAGCGCCAATGCCGCCATTGCGGCGTATTTGCATCAATGTGGCGCGCTGGCACCAATTGGCAATCCGTACACCGCCAGCCAGGGCCGCGAACTGGGCCGTGATGGTTTGGTGCAAGTGCGGGTGGATGATGAAGGTGAGGTGTGGATTGGTGGAAAGACGCAGATGGTGATCAACGGAACTATGGATTGGGAATCCCGGGAGCGCGCATAAATTTTTGCGCAATGCGTGAATTTCCCCTACAGCAATTGAACAGAGATTATTTGCTGGACACGTACTTTTCGCGGCGGATGTGCTGCACCGACAGTCCGAATTCTTTCAGGGCTTCGAAACTGGCATCGACCATGTTCGGGTTGCCGCACAGGTAGGCGATATCGTGCGCGCCGTTCGGCACCAGTTCGGCCAGTTGCTCCTGCACATAGCCGCGCCGGGCATCGGCGGTGGCGTTGGCCGGCACTTCGCGGGAAAAGCAGGGCATGAAGCGGAATTTCGGATTTTCCGCGGCGAAGGCGTAGAAATCCTCGCGGTAGATCAGATCTTCTTCGGTGCGGGAGCCGAACAGCAGCACCACGTCCACGCCACGGGTGTCCATCATGTGCTTGAGCTGCGGCAGCATGGCGCGGTAGGGGGTGACCCCGGTGCCGGTGCCGATCAGCAGATAGCGGGCGTTCTGGTCTTTCTCGTTCAGGCAGAACCGGCCATAAGGGCCGCTGCATTGGATCTGCTGGCCTTCATCCAGCGCGGTGAACAGGGCCGAGGCGGCGCCGCCGGGCACGAAGCTGACCGCGATTTCAACGGTGTCGTTCACCCCGAAGGCGTGGTCGTGCTGGGTTGCCAGCGAGTAGCTGCGTTTGGTCGGGCTGCCGTCTGGGGCGTTGAAATGCACCTGGATGAACTGGCCGGCGATGAAATCAAGGGCTTGGCCATCATCGCGGGCGAATTCCAGATGGCGCACACTCGGCGCCAGCATGCGGCTGTCAACCAGTTTCAAGGGGAAATGTTCTGCCACAGGGACCTCGGTATCAAAAGAAAGATTCAGTGCGGGCGGCGAGCCCGATATACTAGACGTCTGAAAGTGAAAGACCCGCCACGTCGGAAAATCGCATGACCCAGCCCGCGCTCTGCATTACATCCTTGCACAAGACCTATGATAACGGAGTGATGGCCCTCAAGGGGGTCTCGCTGGATGTGGCCCCCGGCGATTTCTTCGCCCTGCTCGGCCCGAACGGAGCCGGTAAATCGACCCTGATCGGGGTGGTCAGCTCGCTGGTCAACGCCACCTCCGGCAGCGTCTCGGTGTTCGGCATCGACCTGATGGCCGACCGTTCCGCGGCCATGCGCCAGATCGGTCTGGTGCCGCAGGAAATCAACTTCAACATGTTCGAAAAACCGATCGACATCCTGGTCAATTACGCCGGTTTTTACGGGGTGCCGCGCGCACGGGCGCTGGAACGCGCCGAAGTGCAACTCAAAGCCGCCCATCTCTGGGAAAAAGCCGAGGTGATGAGCCGTACACTGTCGGGCGGCATGAAGCGCCGGCTGATGATCGCCCGTGCCATGATGACCGAACCCAAGCTGCTGATCCTGGATGAACCCACCGCCGGCGTCGATATCGAAATCCGCCGCGGCATGTGGAAGACCCTGCAGGACGTCAACGCCGCCGGTACCACGGTGATTCTGACCACGCATTATCTGGAAGAAGCCGAAAGCCTGTGCCGCAATCTGGCCATCATCGACAAGGGCGCCATCATCGAGCAGGGCCCGATGAAAACCCTGCTGGCCAAACTGGATGTGGAAGGCTTCGTGCTCGACATCAACGGCGCACTGCCTGAAACACTCCCGCAGATTCCAAAGGTCGACCTGCAATCTCCCGACAGCCACACCTTGGTGGTGGAAAAACCGCGCGACCTGCCCTTGAATGTTCTGTTCGATGCGCTCGCCGAATCCGGCATCACCGTGCGCTCGATGCGCAACCAGACCAACCGCCTGGAAGAACTGTTCGTGCGCCTGACCGCCAAGGAGCCCGCGGCATGAGCAATCCGAACTTCACCGCGTTCAAAACCATCGCCCGCCGCGAAGTGGCGCGCATCCTGCGCATCTGGGGCCAGACCCTGGTGCCGCCGGCGATCACCATGACCCTGTACTTCCTGATCTTCGGCAAACTGATCGGTTCGCGCATCGGCGATATGGGCGGCTTCGATTACATGGATTTCATCGTGCCCGGTCTGGTGATGATGTCGGTCATCCAGAACGCCTATGGCAACATAAGCTCCAGTTTCTTCGGCGCCAAATTCGGCCGGCATGTGGAAGAACTGCTGGTCAGCCCGATGCCCAATCACGTCATCCTTGCCGGTTACGTGGCCGGCGGCGTACTGCGCGGCCTCATGGTCGGCCTGATCGTGCTGGCCATCGGCATGGCCTTCACCCATGTGCGCGTGCCGCATCCGCTGATCATGATCAGCACCATCCTGCTCGGCGCCATCATTTTCTCGCTGGCCGGGTTCGTCAACGCCGTGTATGCCAAGAAATTCGACGACATCGCCATCGTGCCGACCTTCATTCTGACCCCGCTGACCTACCTGGGCGGCGTGTTCTATTCGGTGCGCGTGTTGCCGGAATGGGCGCAGACCGCGACCCAGGCCAACCCGATTTTCTACATGGTCAACGCTTTCCGCTACGGACTGCTCGGCGAGAACGCCACCGACATCAACATCGGCATCTCGTATGCGGTCATGCTGTTCTTCGTGGTCGCGCTCGGCGCACTCGGCCTGTGGCTGCTGAAACGCGGCACCGGTCTACGCAGCTAAACGACTTATGTCCGGATTGAATGCGCCGCAGCAAGCGGCGGTGGCGTATGTCGAGGGTCCCTTGCTGGTGCTGGCCGGCGCCGGCAGCGGCAAAACCAAAGTCATCACCGAGAAGATCGCGCACCTGATTCACAGCAAGACCTTCCCGCCCGAACAGATCGCCGCCATCACCTTCACCAACAAGGCCGCGCGCGAAATGCGTGAGCGCGTGGCCAAGCGCATTTCCAAAACCGCGGCCGAAGCGGTCACCGTCACCACCTTCCATTCGCTCGGGCTGCAGTTCCTGCAGGCTGAAGCCAAGTTGGCCGGATTGCGCCGCGGCTTTTCCATTTTCGATACCGACGACCAGCAAGGCATTCTGAAGGAATTGTTGCCGGCCGGCGCCGACAAGGACGCGCTGTACGCCGCACACAACTGGATTTCGAAAGTGAAGAACCTGGCGCTGTCGCCCGAGCAGGCCGCCGAAACCGCAGCCACCGTGCGCGAACGCCAGATTGCCGAACTGTACGCGCGTTATCAGGCGCGGCTACGGGCCTTCAACGCGGTGGACTTCGACGACCTGATCCGCCTGCCGCTGCAGGTACTGGAAGCCGATGTCCAAGCACGCACACGCTGGCAGGCCAAGATCCGCTATCTGCTGGTCGACGAATGCCAGGACACCAATGGCGCCCAGTACCGCATGATCAAAGCGCTGGCCGGTAGCCGCGGCATGTTCACCTGCGTCGGCGACGACGACCAGAGCATTTACGCCTGGCGCGGCGCCCAGCCGGAAAATCTGGATGAACTCGGGCGTGATTATCCCGCACTGAAAGTCATCAAGCTCGAACAGAATTACCGCTGCAGCGCACGCATCCTGCGCGCCGCCAATACCGTCATCGCCAACAATCCGCACGCGCATCTGAAGCAGCTTTGGTGCCAGCATGGCGAGGGCGCGCGCATTCGGGTCTGGTCGTGCAAGAACAACGAACATGAAGCGCAGCGCGTCGCTGCCGAAATCCAGTATCTGGTGCAGGCGCACAGCCTGCCGTATTCCGAATTCGCCATCCTGTTCCGCGGCAACCATCAATCGCGGCCGCTGGAAAAGGAACTGCAGCTGCTGAAGATTCCGTACCACATCACCGGTGGCACCGCTCTGCTCGAGCGCGGTGAAGTGAAGGACGTGATGGCCTGGCTGCGCTGTATCGCCAATCCCGATGACGATGCCGCGTTCCTGCGTGCGGTCACTTCGCCCAAGCGCGAAATCGGTGCCACCAGTCTGGAAAAGCTGGCGCATCTGGCGCAGCAGGCGCATATCCCGATGGCGCTGGCGGCTCAGAACAGCAGCATGCGTACCGCACTGTCTGCACGCCCGGCCGCGGCCCTGTCCGAGTTCGTCGGCCTGCTCGCGCGTTTGCGCGAACACGCCAAGAAAGCCCCGGCCGCCGACATCGTGCGTGCGGTGGTGAACGACTCCGGCATACTCAACCAGATGCGGGTGGAAACCAAAAACGAAGCCCTGTTCCTGCGCCGCAAGGAAAATCTCGAAGAGCTGGCGCAGTGGTTCGGTTCCGACCGACGCTCCTCGGGTGCCGGTGATCTGGCCGCGCAGCTGGCACTGCTCTCGAACGCCGACCGCGGCGAACCGGGCAATCAGGCGCGCTTGATGAGCCTGCATTCGGCCAAAGGTCTGGAATTCCGCACCGTGTTCATCGTCGGCTGCGAGCAAGGCAGCCTGCCGCATCAGGCCAGTCTCGATGAAGGTCAGCTGGCCGAAGAACGCCGCCTGTTCTATGTCGGCATCACCCGCGCCAAAGAGCGTCTGATTCTGGCGCACAGTGCCGAGATCAAGCGCTGGGGCGAACAGGTCAACCTGCTGCCCAGCCAGTTTTTGGATGAACTGCCGGAAGCCGATCTGCATCGCGATGGTGTGGTGGTGGAGGGTCAGGAAGAAGAAAAGCAGGCGCGTGCCAGTGCCCACCGACAGGCAATTTCCGCCCTTTTTGACAGCTGATTCCGGCAACTTTGCTATGCTTGAAGCCTGCCCCTGCAACGGAGTTGCCGTGTTGCTGAACCGCCTGTCCCGGATCGCTCTGCTCGGCCTGCTGATGCTGGCCGGTTGTCGTGCGCCTTGGGATGCCGGCAAGGCCGCACAGGCCAAAGCCGATGCCGAGGCCGTCATGCACAGCCTGCAGGGCCCCGACATGCTGCGCTACCGCAGCTTGACCCTGCCGCCCGAGCAGCAGGCGGCTCTGGCCCGGGATTGGACCGCGATTCGTCGGAAAGTCGCACTGGATGCCAGCGAGCAGGAAACCTTCAATAAGTTGCTGACCCGCTTCATTGAGCCCCGCGCCGAAGCGCATCTGCAGCGCGATCTGAACGCCAAGATTAAGCCGCTGAAAAGCGAAATTGACAGCAAATGGCCGCTGATGCAGAGCAGTTTGACGCTTTTGCTGCAAGGTTGGATTGAAACCAATGGCCAGCTCAGTGTCTCCGAAAAGGCCCATGGCAAGGCCTTGGTCAAGGCCATCATCGAGCAGATGCCGGCCGAATGGTTGCAGGACAAAGACTTCCGCCAACGTGCGTTCAACCAAATGGTGGCCATTGCCCGCGATTCCGGCATTCAGAGTTACCAAGACTACAATTCCCTCGATTACACGCAATTTCACAGCAAATTGGCGCATTTTCTCGCCGGTTTGAAGGAGTTGGGCCTAATTTATGGTCTGGACTGGAACGCCGGCCAAAAGCGCCTGCAGGTCACCGTCATTGCCCAGTCCGGCAACACCGCCCAGGTCCGCATCCGCTACCCCTTGGGTCAAAAATGGGTAGAATTCCCCATGGATTTGATTGAACACAACGGCCATTGGTACGACGCTTCGGCCGCCGCCCTGCTGCAAAGCACGCTCGCCGCGCGCTGAGCATCCGCCCTATGCCAGACGCCAAGCAAGCGACCTTGCCCTTTCCCGTCCACTACGAAAAGCCGCCCCTGTGGTTGCGGCTGGCTGCCTGGTTCCTGCGCCCGTGGATCGAGATTTCACGCGAACCGGTGGTGCCGCCGTTTCAGGTCGACCGTCCGGTCTGCTATGTGCTGGAAAATTACGGGCTGACCAATCTGCTGATCCTCGACCGCGCCTGTCGCGATGCCGGCCTGCCCTCGCCGCTGGCCTCGCTGCCCGGCAATCCGCTCGGCCGCAAACGCTCGTATTTCGCGCTGTCGCGCCGCGGCGGTTCCAGCGGCATCAATGCGGCCAAGAACAAGCGGCATTCCGATGCGCTGTCACGGGTGATCATGGCGCACCGTCTGTATCCCGAGCAGGATGTGCAGTTGGTGCCGGTGTCGATTTTCGTCGGACGCGCACCGGCCCGCCAATCCGGTTGGTTCTCGGTATTGTTCTCGGAAAACTGGGCGCTGGTCGGCCGCTTCCGCCGTTTCGTGTCGGTGTTGCTGAACGGCCGAGACACGCTGGTGCGCTTCTCGCCGAGTTACCGCGTGCGCGACATGCTCGCCGAGGACATTCCGCACGAGCGCCTAGTGCGCAAGGCCCAGCGCCTGCTGCGCGCCCACCTGCGCAAGGTGCGCGCCGCCGTCATCGGCCCCGATCTGTCCACCCGCCGCCTGCTGGTCGACCGCGTGCTGGATGCCGAGCCGGTACGCAAAGCCATCGCCGAACAGGCGCGCCGCGACAAAAGCAGCTACGCCCAGGCCTGGAACAAGGCGCACGAATGCGCTTGGGAAATCGCCGCCGATTATTCGCATCCGGTGGTGCGCTCGCTGTCGTTTGCGCTGACCGGATTCTGGAACCGCATCTATGACGGCGTCATCATCCATCACATGGAGCTGCTCAAGGAAGCCGCGCCCGGGCATGAAGTGGTTTATGTGCCCTGCCATCGCAGTCACATGGATTACCTGCTGCTCAGCTACCTGCTGTACACCAAGGGCATGGTGCCGCCGCACATCGCGGCCGGGGTCAATCTCAATCTGCCGGTGATCGGTCCGATCCTGCGCCGTGGCGGTGCCTTTTTTCTGCGCCGCAGCTTCAAGGCCAACGCACTGTATTCGGCAGTATTTTCGGAATATGTGGCGCAGCTGGTCGGCGGCGGCTATTCGCTGGAATACTTCATCGAAGGCGGCCGCTCGCGCACCGGACGCCTGATGGCGCCGAAAGGCGGCATGATTGCGATGACGGTGAAAGCCTTCCTGCGCGCGCCGCAGCGGCCGGTGGTGTTCCAGCCGGTGTACATCGGTTACGAGCGTCTGATTGAAGGCAAGAGCTATCTCGACGAACTGTCCGGCCAGCCCAAGGAAAAAGAAACCATCTGGGCCTTGATCAAAGCTGCATCCGAAGTGCTGCGCGAACATTACGGCAAGGTCACCGTCAATTTCGGCGAACCGGTGTATCTGGACCAGAGCCTGGCGCGTCACGCGCCGGACTGGCGGGCCGAACGCGACAACGAAGACGGCAAGCTGCCGTGGCTGTCGACCGTGGTCGACGAACTGGCGCAGAACATCCATGTCAACATCAACCGCGCGGCCGATGTCAACCCGATCAATCTGCTGGCCTTGGCGCTGCTGTCCACGCCCAAACACGCCATGGATGAAAACGATCTGATTGAACAGATCGAGTTGTCCAAACGCATCCTCAGCTGCGAACCCTACGGCCCGCGCGTGACCGTGACCGCCATGGATGCGCGCGCCGTCATCGCTTACGGCGAAGACATGGGCGCGGTCACCCGCACCAAGCATCCGCTCGGCGACGTACTGTCGATGCCGGGCGAAACCGCCGTTCTGCAGAGCTATTTCAAGAACAACATCCTGCACCTGTTCAGCGCCGCGGCGTGGATTGCGCTGTGTTTCCAGAACAACCGCCGGCTGTCGCGCCACGGCCTGGTCAGTCTCGGCTTGAACGTGTATCCGTTCATGAAGAGCGAATTGTTCCTGCCCTGGAACGATGTTGAATTCGCCGAGCGTCTGAATCGCACTATTGATCTGTTCATTCGCGAAGGCTTTTTGACCACCAACGGCGAGGACAGCGAAACCCTGTACCGCGCGCCCGGCCAGACTGACGAGGTGTTCCATCTGCGCGCCATCGCGCACAGCATGCAGCAGGCCTTCGAGCGTTATTTCATCGCCATCACCACCTTGGTCAAAAACGGCAGCGGTGCACTCAGTGCCTCCGAGCTGGAAAGCCTCTGCCATCTGACCGCCCAGCGCCTGTCGCTACTGTACGCGCCGGCGGCGCCGGAGTTCTTCGACAAGTCCCTGTTCCGCGGCTTCATCGCCAACATGCGCGAACAGAAACTGATTTGGCTCAACGAAGCCGGAAAGCTGGAATTCGACCAGCGCCTGAATGATTGGGAGCAGGATGCCCGTCTGGTGCTCAACCGCGAACTGCGGCACACCATCCACAAGATTTCGCCGGATGCGGCGGCACCGAAAACCAACGCGCCGGAATCAGGCGTTTAAGTCGGGAATCAGCAGGTTTTCCAGAACCGAAATCTGGTCTTTGATCTTCAGTTTGCGTTTTTTCAGACGCTTGATGCCGAGCTCGTCATCGGGCCGGTTGCGGATGAATACTTCAATGGCGGCATCCAGATCGCGGTGCTCGGTGCGCAGCTCGAGCAGCATGGCGATGTATCGGCGCTGGGTGAACGGATCGAGCATTCGGGAGTCCGCGGACGGGGCAACACAGGTAGAATAAACCAAGCCGTATCTCTTTTGGAATCCGCATGTTTTTCCGCAATATCGTCCTGTTCGCCCTGCCTGAAATCCACCGCCTCGATCTCGAAACCCTGGAAAACGTGCTGTCCGCCCACGCCCTCAAGCCGGTCGGGCCGCTGGCCATGCAATCGCGTGGCTTCGTGCCGCCGCTCGGCAGCGGTGCCTATGTGCAGCGCGCCGGACACAGCCTGTGGCTCAGTCTCGGCGGCGAAGACCGTATTCTGCCGTCGGCGGTGGTACAGCGCGAGTGGCAGGCGAAAATCGCCAAACTGGAAGATACCAAGGGCCATCCGCTCGGCAAACGCGCCCGCAGCCAGCTCAAGCAGGAGACCCTGGACGAGCTGATGCCGCGCGCCTTCGTCAAGCCCTCGCGCACCCATGCCGTCATCGACCCGAAGGCCGGCATTATTGCCATCGATACCTCGTCCGTGAAAGCGGCCGAAGCCTTGGTCAGCAAGCTGCGCGAGGCTTTCGGCAGCTTTCCGGCATTGCCGCTGCAGACCGCGCAATCGCCCCGCGCCATGCTGACCCGCTTTCTGCTCGGCGAGGCGCTACCGGAACACTGGTTTCTCGGCGAGGAATGCGAGCTCACGGATCCTGCCGAAAAAGGCGCGGTGGTGAAGTGCCTGCGTTCCGATCTGGCCAGCGAAGAAGTACTGGCGCATCTGCATGCCGGCAAACAGGTGACCCGCTTGGCGGTGCTGGCCGATGCCCAACTCGCCTGCGTCATCGGCGATGATCTGGTGTTGCGCAAATTCAAACTGCTGGAAGCTGCGGTCGACGGTCTGGAAAACGCAAATACCGAATCGGTGGAAGATGAATTGATGGCGCGTTTCGCGTTGTTCGGTGCGGAACTGGCCCGCTTTTATGCGGTGTTCGCCAAAGCCTTCGGCGTGAGCGCCAAGGCGGCCTGATGTTCGGCCTTGGCCGGAAAGCGGCTTCCGCGCCCGAAGGCCAATGGCTCGAGCGCGATGGCGAACGCTTCTGGCTGCCCTGGAAGAAGCATGCCAGAGCCCGCCGTCTGAAGTTATTGGTCGGCAGCAATGGTCCGCGCCTGACACTGCCGCCGCGCGTTTCGGAAAAAGCCGCACGTGCCTTCGTGGCCGAACACTGCGATTGGCTGTGGTCGCAGTGGGCGCGGCATGCCGATATCCAGCAATCACCCCTGAGCATCGGCGCGGTGGCTGAACTGCCCTGGTTCGGACAACGGCTGCCGGTGCAGTGGCATGCTGACCGCGCCCTGCATATCCTGCGTGAAGACATGCACTGGCGCATCCACACCAGCACCCGCAGCAGTGACCGGCAATTGCAGGCGGCCTTGTTGCAGGCCTATCGGCAGTACGGCCAGGGCTGGTTTCTGCAGCGTGCGCAACGCTATCTGCCGGAGCTTCCGAAGCCTCCCGCCGCCGTGCGCGTGAAGCCGCTACGCTCCTTGTGGGGGTCGCTCAATGTCGCTGACACCATCACCTTGGATGTGGCACTGTTGTTCGCACCGGAGCCGGTCGCTGAATATGTGCTGGTGCATGAGCTCTGCCATTTGCTGCAGCGCAACCATTCGCCGAAGTTCTGGCGCGAGGTGGAAGCGCGTTGCCCGGACTGGCGAGACCACCGCGATTATCTGCGACTGCAGGGACCGACCATCAAGGCCGAGGCAAGGCGGCTGTTCGGTTAGTTGCCGGAACGTTCCTGACAGCGCACGCCGCGTTCCAGACAGAACGTGACCTGGATGAAGTTTCCGGAACTGCGGACCGGCTTACCCTGCTTCACCGCCGGCAGGTATTTGCTCTGCTTCAGCGCGGACAGCACCGGGTAGGACAGGTAATAGCCTTCGTGCTGGATGAAATCGAAATTCTCCGCACGTCCGTATTCGTTGATGTCGAAGCGGACCTGCACGTTGTAAGTCCGGCCGGGATCGGCGGTATTGATCCAACTCAGGGACGGCTCGAACACCGGATAGGTCAGGAACATCGGATTCCGATCCACGTGTGCGAACAGCGCATCCAGTTCCTCGCTGCGGCACAGCGAGAAGGCGTCCGGACTGCTGTCCAATGATTTCGACAGCGATAGCGTCCGGAACAGACCCAAGCAGGCCTGGTTAAGCTGTTTCATGTTGTTCAGATCATGGGCCCGCTGGATCTGCGTGGTATATACCGCAGTGGCTTCGCGGTAGCGGCGCTCGGCAATCAGCAGCTCGGGATTGACCCGCTTTACAGAGGCCGCCGTGCCGTTTTCAATCGGCGAGGGCAGGCTGGTGCGTGCGCTGACCACCTCGAAACTGTCTTTGAGCTGGGCGACGGCATTGACGCTGGCTACCAACAGTGTGGCGGCGACGAACAGACTCGTACGCATGATTCTCCCCTTTCACGCATCGTGTAAGGGATTATGGCACTTTCGCGTGGGATGTCCAGAACGCCGAAATCCAGGCCGCGACCTCGGCCGGTTTATCCATGTGCACATGGTGCGTGCCCGGAATCACGTGCATTTCGCCCTTTTTGAGGCAGGCGAAACGTTCATTGCGGATTTCCGGTTGGAAATACACCGGCGCCGGATCTGCGGCCAGCAGCAGCACCGGGCATTCGATGGCGACCAGCCAATTGCGTACCGTTGCCTCCTCGGCGCGCATGTGCGAGGGCCACATCAGGCGCGGGTCGCTGCGCCATTGATAGCCGCCTTCCACCGGCTTCAGATTGCGCTCCACCAGCAGGCGTGCGGCCGCTTCCGATTTTTCCGTGGCTTGCAGGCGCGCCCTGACGGCCGTGGCGATGTCGGGAATCAGGCGCGGCACCGAGGCCGGCTTGCGGCGTCCGGCGATGGCCTTGCGCAGGCGCTCCGCCGCCTGTTCGCCGGGCCAGGGTGGCGGGCCGAGCGCTTCGATCAGCGCCAGCGACAGCACACGTTCCGGTGCACCGGCGGCAACCACCGTGGCCAGCGCGCCGCCGAGCGAATGCCCGAGCAGATGCGCCTGCGTCCAGCCGAGCGCATCAAGGACATCCAGGATGTCGTGCAGCCAATCCACGAAGGCGTAATCGTAGCCGGCCGGAATATGCGTGCTGGCACCGTGACCGAGCATATCGATGGCGACCAGATCGGCATCGGCCAGATACGGCGCCATCGGAAGGAAACTGGCGGCGTTGTCGAGCCAGCCGTGCAACGCCAGCACCTTCGGGCCATTTGGCTTGCCCATTCGCAGGGCGGCGATGCGGCCGCGCGAAGTGTCCAGTGTGAATTCCTGCGGACCGCTCATCCCTGGCTTTCCAGCACCTGCGCCAGAGCCGCCACATGTCCCGGTTCGTCGTTCAGGGCGCCGATGTAACGCAGCTCCTCACCACCGGCCTGTTGGAACAAGTGGGCGTTCTCCACGCTGATTTCTTCCAAGGTCTCCAGACAGTCCACGGCGAAGCCGGGACAGACCAGATCGAGCGTTTTGAATCCATCGCGTCCCATCTGTTCGAGGGTTTTATCGGTATAGGGCTGCAGCCAAGGCTCGCGCCCGAAGCGGGATTGGTAAGTCATCAGCCATTGCTCCGGCGTCAGTTCGAGCCGTTTAGCGATGGCCTCCGCGCTTTCCCGGCACTGCTGTGGATAGGGATCGCCGCGCTCGGCGAAGCGCTGTGGAATGCCGTGGAAGGAAAACAGCAGACGCTCGCCGCGTCCGTGCAGATCCCAATGGTTGCGGATGCGTGCTTCCATGGCATCCAGCCAGGCCGGATGACGGTGGTATTCGCGGATGAAACGCAGATTCGGCACGCGTTCCTGTTTCAGATAGTACCGGGTGACGGCATCGAACACCGAAGCGGTGGTGGTGGCCGAATACTGCGGGTACAGCGGCAGCACGGTCAGCTCCTGCAGATCCGGATAGTCGGCCAGCACCGCGGGCACCGATGGATTGCCGTAACGCATGGCCAACCGGACCTCGGTATTCGGCATCTGGTGCTGCAGTTTGTCGGCCAGACCCTGCGAGTACACCAACAGCGGTGAGCCTTTCGGCAGCCAGATTTTGGCGTAATTGCCGGCGACACGGCCCGAGCGAATCGGCAGAATGATGAAATGCAGCAGAATGCACCACAACCAGCGGCTGAGATCGACCACGCGGTAGTCATGTAGGAATTCGGCCAGATAACGCCGCACCGCGCCGGCGGTCGGGGCGTCCGGGGTTCCCAGATTGACCAGCAGAATCAGGCGTTGGCGGTTTTTCATCGACATGGTTTGAACTTCCGGCGCTAAAATGAATCCAAGGTAAACAATTGTAGGTGAACCCGGCGTCAGGGGTTATCATTATCCAATACGCTGAGGCTTGCCTCCCACTATAAAGGAACCCGCTATGCGTGCCCTCTTTACCGCCATTCTGCTGTTTGCCGCCGCCAGTGTTTCCGCCAACACCACGCCGGACGAGCGCACCCGTTCGGCCACCACCGTTCTCAAGGAAATGTCGGCGATTCCGGAGAACTCGATTCCCGAACGCCTTCTGGCCGAGGCCTATGCCATCGCCGTGGTGCCGGATCTGACCAAAGCCGCGTTGGTGTTCGGCGGCCGGGGCGGCAAGGGCGTGATTTCGGTGCGCGGCGCCGACGGCGCCTGGTCGAATCCGAACTACATCAATGTCGGCGGCGGCAGCTGGGGCTTCCAGGCCGGCGTGCAGAAATCCGACCTGATTCTGGTGTTCACCAGCAAGAGTGGGGTCGATGGCATCATCAAAGGCAAGTTCACGCTTGGCGCCGATGCCGCGGTCGCGGCCGGACCGGTCGGCCGCAACGTGCAGGCCAGCACCGATGAAAACCTGAAAGCCGAAATTTACAGCTATTCCCGTTCCAAGGGCCTGTTCGCCGGCGTCGCCATTGACGGTACCGTCATCCGCATCGACCGCAAGGCCAACGAAACCGTGTACGGCGACATGGCCTCGCCCGCCTCGATATTCGACGGCCGTACGCAAACCCAGAATCAGGCCATCATCGACTTCCGCAACCAGCTGGAAGAAGGCAGCAGCCGTCAGGCCAAGAAATAATCCGCGGTAAATTCATCTCAGGAGCAGTGTCATGGTAGGTATGCGGGAATTGATCATCATTCTGGTCATCGTGTTGCTGATATTCGGCACCAAGCGTCTGGCCAACATCGGCAGCGATCTGGGCGGCGCCATCAAGGGCTTCAAGAAAGGCATGAAAGACGAAGACGCCAAGCCTGAAACCCTCGACCAGAAAAAACCCGACAGCGACAAGCAAGCCTAAACATGTTCGACGTCGGTTTCAGCGAGCTGCTGATCATCGCGGTGGTCGCGTTGCTCGTGCTCGGTCCGGAACGTTTGCCGAAAGCGGCACGTTTCGCCGGCCTGTGGGTCCGCAAGGCGCGTGCGCAGTGGTATTCGGTGAAGTCGGAACTGGAGCTGGAACTGGCCCAGGAAGAAATGAAAAAGCACCTGCACGAGGCCGAAAACAGCATCAAGGCGCCGGTGCAGGCGCTGTCCGAAAATCTGCAGCAGGCGGAAACCGAACTCAACCGCAATATCGATGAAGCGGCCGAGTCCGTGGGCTCCGGACACCGCAGCGAAAGCGGTGCCGGTGCCGAGGAAATGGATGTGCCGGCGGAAAACGCCATGCCGGCGCCGGATGGACCGGTTGATGAACGCCTGGCCGATGACGGCCCGGATGACACCCACCCCAAACAGGGCGCGCTCTGGTGACTGCCGGCAACGAACAATCCCTGATGTCGCACCTGCTTGAGCTGCGCCAGCGTCTGTTGTACGCGGTGGTGGCGGTGCTGGCGGTGTTCCTCGTGCTGCTGCCGTTCGCCAACCCCTTGTATGCCTGGTTGGCCGTTCCGCTCAAGGAAACACTGCCGCCGGGCAGTCAGCTGGTCGCCATCGAGGTCGCCTCCACCTTCTTCGTACCGATGAAGCTGGCGTTTTTCGCGTCTCTGTTCATCGCCGCGCCATATATCCTGTTTCAGATCTGGGCTTTTGTGGCCCCGGCGCTGTATGAGCGCGAGAAAAATCTGGCGCGCCCGCTGTTGTTCGCAGCCTCTTTGCTGTTCTATCTGGGCTGCGCCTTCACCTATTTCGCCTTGCTGCCGGTGATGTTCGCTTACCTGAACTCGACCGCGCCGGAAGGCGTGGCGATGATGACCGACATCGGCAAATACCTTGATTTCGTATTGGTCTTGCTGTTGGCCGGTGGCGTCAGTTTTGAAGTCCCCATCGCGGTGCTGGTTGCGGCGTTGCTGGGCTGGGTCAAGGTCGAACAACTGGTTGAATGGCGCGGTTACGTCATCGTCGCCATCTTCATCATCGCCGCCATCATCACGCCGCCCGACGGTTTGTCTCAGATCATGCTGGCACTGCCGATGTGGGCTCTCTACGAAGTCGGCATCGTGGCGGCACGTCTGCTGCTGAAAGCCAAGGCCCGGAACGCGCCGGCATCCCCGGCGGAATAGACCATTACATTCGTTTGCAGGGCCGTCAAATGCGGCTCGGTCGCACGGTTTTGCTATGCTAGGCGATGAATTCATTCTGGCTCCGGCCCAGGCGACAATGACCGCTCCCGCATTCCTGCTTTTCGGCGCCCATGGCGATCTGGCCCTGCGTATGCTGTGGCCGTCACTGTTCCGACTGCATTGCGACGGCTCGCTGCCGGAAGAAATGGCCCTGTACGGCGTCAGCCGCAGCGGCGCCACCGCCGAGTTGCATGCCCATCTGCACAAGGCGCTGGCCGATGAATTGAACGAGGGCAACCGTCACCGGCTTGACGCATTCCTGGCCAAAACCGAATTCGTCAATCTCGATGCCGGACATGCCGCCGATTACGTCGGCTTGGCCGATATCCTGCAACGCGCCGACCGCCATGTCGCCATCAGTTATCTGTCAATGCCGCCGGATCTGTTCACGCCGATCGTGGCCAACCTGCAAAGCGCCGGGCTGATTGATCCGCGCACGCGGGTGATTCTGGAAAAACCGATCGGTAAGAATCTGGCCAGCAGCCGTGCCATATCCGATGGCGTCGCCGGCGCGCTGGCCGAGTCGCAGACCTACCGCATCGACCACTACCTGGGCAAGGAGGCGGTGCAGAACTTGCTGGCATTGCGTTTCGGCAACGCCATCTTCGAGCCGCTGTGGAACAGCCATCACATCGAAAGCGTGCACATCACCATCGCCGAGTCGCTCGGCATCGGCGGGCGCTGGAGCTACTACGATAAAAGCGGCGCCCTGCGCGATATGGTGCAGAACCACATGCTGCAGTTGATTTCGCTGATTGCCATGGAACCGCCGGTGAACGGCAGTTCCGAGGCCATCCGCAACGAAAAAATCAAAGTGCTGCAGGCCTTGCACCCGATCACCGAAGCCAATTTCGCCGACCGCGTGATTTTCGGCCAATACTCGGCTTCCGCCGATAGCCGTCTGCCGGGATACAACGAGGAAGCCGATGCCGCCGAGGTCAGTGATACCGAAACCTTTGTGGCCATCAAGGCGTATGTCGATAACTGGCGTTGGAAAGGCGTGCCGTTTTACCTGAAAACCGGCAAGCGCCTGGCATCGAAACATACCGAAGTGATCATCACCTTCAAGGAAGTGCCGCAGTTTCTGTTCGGTCAGAAACCGGATGCCGATCTGTGCAACCGTCTGGTTATCCAGATGCAGCCGGATGAGTCGATCACGCTTGAAATCTTCAACAAAACCCCGGACGTGCATGAGTTCGTGCTGAAGCCGGTCGCGCTCAATCTGGAAATCAATGAGGCCGGCAACGGTAAAGTGCGCCACATCGCCTACGAGCGTCTCATCCGCGATGCCATCAAGGGTGATCGCACCTTGTTCGTGCGCCGTGATGAGCTCGAACAGGCCTGGGCCTGGATTGATCGGATCCATGCCGCCCGCAAGGCCGCGCAGGCGCCGCTGCTGCATTATCCGGCCGGCTGCCACGGACCGGATTTCGAATGAAGCCGAGCAATCAGCAACAGGGTCCGCGTTGGCATGTGCACGCCAATGCCGCCACTATGGCCATTGCGTTGTCGCAGCATCTGCAGCAGCTCAGCCATGCTGCCATCGCCGATTACGGCAGTGTCCGTATCGGTCTGGCTGGCGGCAGCACGCCGATGGCGGCCTATGCCGATTTCGCCGCTGCCATGTTGCCGTGGTCGCAAGTGCGTTTGGCCTTGATCGATGAACGCTGTGTGCCATTGAGTGATGCCCAGAGCAATGAGCGCGCCATCGCGGCTGCGTTCGCCGGCGTACGTGCACAACTGGGCGCTTGGCAGGGCTTGTATACCGAAACCGCCGATCCGGCCGCCGCCGCCGATGCGGCCATCCGAGACTTCGGATTGCCGCTGGACATCACCGTAATCGGCATGGGTGCCGATGGCCACATCGCGTCGCTGTTCGTGGAGAGCGCCGATTACGACGCGGCCATGGATGCCGCTGCCAAGCGTGCCGTAGTGCCGATTCGGTTCAGTGCTGAAGAGGGCAAAACCGACCGCCTCAGCTTCACCCTGCCGGCCTTGCTGCAGACGCGGCGCGTGCTGTTCTGCATCAGCGGTGCCGACAAGCGCGATGTGCTCGAACGCAGCCTGGATGGCCGCGCGCCGCAGTACGCCGTCGCCCGCTTTCTGGCCGGATACGATAGTCCGGTCGACATTTTCTGGAGTCCCGCATGAGCATCCATCCGGTCATCGCGCAGGTTACCGCGCGCATCGAACAGCGCAGCCGCGAACTGCGTGCCGATTACACCGCACGTATGCAGGCGCAGA
>NZ_JBILBO010000009.1:0-70125 GCF_044353605.1 Arenimonas sp.
GTCTGCAGGAGCGCGCGGATTGGCGCGATGTAATCAATGCCACCGCCAATATCGCTTGGCATGATGATTGGCAACCGCGGGAAGCCTTAGCGGCAATGCCTGACGACGGCATCGGCACAGCGTCGCGTAGTGCCCGCCCACTTCCGGATTCACCATTGGGACCACTGCCTTCCAAACACAGCTTCAGCACCTTGACCAAAACCGGGGCGTCTGTGCTGATCGAGGACGCGGCGGCATCCGATGAGCGTATGGAGATTAACGAGGAGGCGCCTTATGCCGCCGATACGGCGCCGACAATACCCGAACCGCCGCATCCGGAGTTAGCAGCGTTGATGTCGGTCGCCGGCACCGATTTTGGTAATGCCGTGCATGCCATTTTCGAACATCGCGAACCCTTGCAGCACCTGCAAGATCAAAAAGCGTTGATTGCCCGCTGTCTTGCCGAAAACAATGTGCATTCCCGCGAGGATAATCCGGAGCGTATCATGCACCTTCTGGCCGATCGCCTGCAGACGGTGCTCGATACGCCCTTGGGCGCTGATGGCCCGCAGCTGGGTGCTTTGCCGGCCTCCGAGCTGCGCGCCGAAATGGAGTTCAACTATGTGTTGGACAATGCCGATATCGGCAAGCTGCGCGAGGTCTGCATGGCCCATGGGGAACCGAATCTGGTGCCAATTCCCTCTCGACGCTTAGCCGGTCTAATGAACGGAAAAATTGATTTGGTTTTCCGTCATGACGGCCGCTTCCATATTCTCGATTACAAGAGCAACCGGCTCGGCCCCTGCCTGTCCGATTACGACCCGCAAGCCCTGCACCAAGCGATGGACGCGCATCACTACCGATTCCAGGCGCTCTTGTATGCCGTAGCCGTCGATCGTTATCTCGCCCAGCGCATTGCCGATTATGCGCGGGCGCGGCATCTCGGCGCGTGTTACTACATATTCATCCGTGCCGTCGGACTGGACGCTACCGCCGGCATCTGGCAACACCGCTTCAGTGATGCATTGATGACCGATATTCAGCGCGTTCTATCCGGCGTGACGTTGGGGCAGGGCGTATGACGACCACTACCCATTTCAATTTCCGCAGCCTGCCGAATTCGCCCCGTGCCGAGGCCTGGCGTGCGCTGGATGCCGCGGTGGCCCGATGGGTGCTTTCCCATGGCGGTTCACGCCTATTGGCCGAAGTCGCCGGCTGGGCCAGTTACGCCGAAGCCCAGGGCGACAGCGCCTTGCTGCTCGAGCCGGAGAGCCCCTCGCGGCATGGCCTGCGCGCCTTGAGCGTCGAAGAGCTCTCTGCACTGGCGGCCGAACCGATGGTGACGGTGCTCGCCGGTGATGAAGCGGCCGACACGCCCTTTGTGCTGCAGTTCAATCACTTCTATCTGCGCCGAAATGCGATGCATGAAATCGCCGTCGCGGCCGATCTGCGCGCACGCCGAAGCCATGTCGAAGTGCCGCGCATGCCCTGTGAAGCGAATGATCTGCAGGCCCTGTTCGAGGCCGCCGATACCGAAGCCGTGCGCCCGCAAACGCAAGCGGTCATGCAGGTGCTCGGTCGCCGTCTTTTTGTCTTGACCGGTGGACCCGGTACCGGAAAGACCACCACGGTCCTGCGGATGTTGTTGGCATTGATCCGCGAACATCATGCGCAGCACGCAAGCTTGCCGGTCATCCGCCTGGCGGCACCGACCGGTAAGGCGGCCCGTCGTCTGGGCGATGCCCTGCGCGATAGCGCCAAGGCCTTGCAGGACCGTGCCGATTTCAGGAGCTCCCCGTGGCCACAATGGCTGCCACCGGCACTGCAGGCTGAGGCCATGACCGTGCATCGTCTCTTGGGTAGCCGCGGCCAGCAACGCGGTTTCGTGCATCATGCCGGCAATCCAATCGGGGC
Organism: Arenimonas sp.; assembly: GCF_044353605.1. Classification (GTDB taxonomy): domain Bacteria; phylum Pseudomonadota; class Gammaproteobacteria; order Xanthomonadales; family Xanthomonadaceae; genus Arenimonas. The sequence continues at coordinate 1,894 of NZ_JBILBO010000009.1, forward strand.
GGATGTGGTCCTGATTGATGAAGCCTCGATGCTGGATTTGCCATTGCTTCGTGTTTTGTTGGATGCGCTGGCGCCATCAGCGGTTCTGGTATTTGTCGGTGATGCCGAGCAACTCCCGCCGGTCGGAACCGGTTCGGTCTTTCTTGATCTGGTCCGCGCCCTGGAAGCTTCCGCCGCCGGCGACGTAGTCCGCTTGCAACACAGCTTCCGCGCCGATCAGGCACTGGTGCCGGTCAATGCCGCCTTGCGTGATGGCAATTTGGAGGCGTTCGTACAGGCATGTGACGCGGCCGGCTCACGCGTGCAGCGTCAGACCTGCATCACATTGCCGCAGCTGAACGCCTGCGTCCAGCAGTGGCATCAGCAGTTATTGGCCGAGTGGCGCGACGCCGGCATCTATGCGCCGGTGCATCCACAAGATCTACCAACAGTCCTGCATGCGGTGCGTGGCCGGCAATTATTGTGCACCTTGCGCGAAGGACCGTTCGGTGCCGAACAGGTCAACACCCGTCTCGAGACCTTGTTCCGTCAGGGTGCCGGAGACAGCGCGGCCGGCGTCTGGTATCCCGGTCGGGCGGTGATGATTACGCATAACGATGCCGCCAGCGGTCTGTTCAATGGCGATATCGGTATCTGCTTGCGCGACAGCACGGGCCATTTACAGGTCTGGTTTGAAGGTGCTACCGCAACTGATGAGGATCAAGGGCCGCGCGGGTTTGCACCCGATGCGCTTCCTCCCCATGAAGGCGCTTTTGCCATCACCGTCCATAAAAGCCAGGGCTCGGAATACGGCCATGTGGCGGTGTTGCTGCCGCCGGATGCCGAAAATGCCGTGTTGTCGCGGCAGTTGCTGTACACCGCCGCTACTCGTGCGCGCACCTCGCTGGCGCTCTGGTGCAGTGAATCGGTGTTGCAGGCAACAATGGCCGCCCGCAATGCGCGCAGTTCGGCGCTGCCGCAGCGGCTGGGTTAACCGGTGTTGGGCTAAAGGGACTAGCCCTTTATCAGAAATTGGTGATTCTGAAATCAGATTTTGGCGTCCTCGACTGGAGTCGAACCAGTGGCCTCACCCTTAGGAGGGGTGCGCTCTATCCAGCTGAGCTACGAGGACATGTGGCTATTATAGCGCCGGCCAAGCATGGCGTCGGTCTGTTAGCATAGATTTCAAGTGTTGGCCGTATATGCCCTCCGACCCAAGCTGAGAGAGTCCCGCAGATGTCCGTTGATTGCCACCTCATGCAACGCCCATGTTTCCGGACCGTCGGTCTGTTGCTGGCCGGAATGTTGTTGCTGCCAACTGCGCTGGCCGCCGGTTTCACTCCCGCCGATTACCTGCGTATCCAGAATGTGTCCGATCCGGTGTTCGCTCCCGATGGCAATAGTCTGGCCTACAGCGTGGGTGAAATCGATCCGGAGCGGGATGAAGAGTCCAGTGATCTTTGGACGGTGCCCTTGAGTGGAGGCACTCCGCAGCGCCTGACCCGGACTGCACACAATGAATGGCAGCCGGTGTATGCGCCGGATGGAGCATCGCTGTATTTTCTCTGTGATGCTGGTCCCGATGGGGTGACGCAGGTCTGGCAGATGTCCTTAGGCGATGGCAAGGTAGGTGCCGTCACCCGTTTCCCCCAAGGTGTTGATGATTTTGCGGTGTCGCCGATCGACGGACAGCTGGCGGTCATCGTCACCGATGCTGCGCCCGGTGTAGGTGGCAAACCGCCGGTCCATCCGCGGCCGATTGTCACCACTCGTTTCCAGTTCAAAGAAGACATCACCGGCTATCTGGATGACCGCCGCAAGCACCTGTATCTGGTGGATGGTAACAACGGTGAAAGCATCGCGCTGACCCGCGGTCCGTATGATCATTACTTACCGTCCTTCTCCCCCGATGGCAAAACCATCGCGTTCGTGACCAAGCGCGGTAAAGATCCGGACCGTCATCTGAACTGGGATATCTACACCGTCGAGGCCCGTGCCGGCGGCATCGAAAAGCAGATTACCAAGGATCCCGGGACCGATTTGGACCCGTATTGGGAAACCCGACCGGCCTGGAGTCCGGACGGCCGCAAAATCGCGTATGTGCGTAGCCTTGGGGGCAAGTGGATTTACTACGCGCCCTGGCAGCTGGCCGTGGTCGATCTGGACTCCGGCCGCGAGTGGCAGCCGGCACTGAAGGATCAGTTCAGCATCAAGCCGGTCTGGCTGCAGGACAGCCGGCATCTGGTGACATTGGTCGAATACCCGCAAGCCATGTACGCGGCAAAGGTGGATACCGAATCCGGTTACGGTGAATTGCTGACCATCGGCGACCGCTTCGATTACGGGCTCGCGGTGAACCGTCGTGATGAGGTGGTGGTCAACTGCAGCACACCGATGATGCCTTTCGAACTGCAGCGGCCGATCGGCAAAGGCCAGACCACGGCGCTGACCCACCATAATGATTGGTTGCGTGAACATACGCTCGTCAAACCCGAAAGCATTTGGTTCAAAAGCAGGGACGGCGCGGAAATCGAAGGGCTGGTGATGAAACCGCGCGGCTATGTCAAAGGCCGGCGTTACCCGACCATTGTGCGTATCCATGGCGGCCCGGTGTATCAGTTCAGCCGCGAGTTCATGCCGGACTGGCAGGCCTATGCCAATGCCGGCTTTTTGGTGGTGGCGGTCAATCCGCGCGGCAGTTCCGGTCGCGGCTTTGATTTCGCCCGCGCCATTTATGCCGATTGGGGCAACAAGGATGTGCAGGATGTACTGGCCGGCGTGGATCATGTGGTGGTGCAGGGCTGGGCCGATCCGCAGCGATTGGGCCTGGGCGGCTGGAGTTACGGATCCATTCTCACCAACTACGTCATCGCCTCGGATCCGCGCTTCAAGGCGGCGGTGAGCGGGGCAGGGGTGTCCAATTCACTGGCCGCTTACGGCTACGACCAATATGCGCGCGAATACGAACTCGAACTGGGCACGCCTTGGAAAAATCGCGAGGCCTACGAGCGGGTCAGCTATCCGTTTCTGCAGGCCGATCGCATCAGCACACCAACCCTGTTTCAATGTGCGGAGCTGGACTATAACGTGCCCTGCCACGGCGCCATGCAGATGTATCAAGCCCTGCGCTCCTTGGAAGTGCCGACACAATTGGTGATCTATCCCGGCCAGAACCACGGTCTGACCATTCCGTCCTACTGGGTCGATCGTCTGCAACGCAACATTGACTGGTACCGCCGCTATCTCATCCCGGAGCAATCCCCTTGATGTCCTATACCCGAGTCCTCGCGTCGCTCCTGTGGCTGTTGCCGTATCAGACCGTCCAGGCTGAAGCCATACTCATCCGTGCCGGCACACTGATTGATGTCGATGCCGGACAGGTATTGCGAGACCAGGCCGTTCTGGTTGATGGCGACCGCATCGTTTCGGTGCAGCCTTACCGCAGCGGAATCGCCGGTGGCCGGCGAGAACTGGACTGGACTGCCTATACCGTGGCGCCGGGATTCATGGACATGCACACCCATCTGGCTGGTGACATCCAGAATTACAATGTCGAGGCTTATCTGAAGGCGACGCCGGAAGACGACGTGCTGGCCGGCGCCGCCAATGCCCGAAAAACCCTGCGGGCCGGCTTTACCACGGTGCGGGATGTCGGCAGTTACAACGGTTTTGTCGATGTGTCGCTTCGTGATGCTATTGCCAAGGGTTGGGTTCCGGGGCCGCGGATGTTCACGGCTGGAGCCTATGTCACGGTTCCGGGCGGCGGCGGGGAGGTCTCGGGATTGGTCGATGCCGACCGCATTCCACCGCGTATGCGGGAAGCTGTGGCGCAGGGCGAGGCCGAAGTCCGCCTGAAGACCGGGCATGTGCTCGATAAGGGTGCCGATTGGATCAAGATGATTGTCACCGGCGCTGTGCTTACTGACGGCACCGACGTCAATCAATCCGAATACAGTGAAGCGGAGGTGCGCGCTGTGGTGGAAACCGCTTTCGCCCGCGGCCACGACGTGACCGGCCATGCGCACGGCGCCCAAGGCATCAAGAACACCATCCGGGGCGGTGCGCGTTCGGTCGAGCATGCTTCGCTGATCGATGACGAAGGTATTACCTTGGCCAAGCAGCATGGAACCTGGCTTGTGATGGACATCTACAACGGGGATTACATCGACACCGTCGGCCGCAAGCAGGGCTGGAGCGCGGAGTCCCTTCAGAAAAATCTGGACACCACGCAAGTGCAACGCGATGGTTTTCGCAAAGCCGTTGCTGTCGGGGTCAATATCGCCTACGGCACCGATGCGGGGGTCTATCCGCATGGTGACAACGCCAGACAATTTCCGTATATGGTCCGCTACGGCATGACACCGATGCAGGCCCTGCAATCGGCCACCATCCAATCGGCGCGTTTGCTGCGCCGTGAAAAAACGCTGGGTTCAATTACGCCAGGTAAACAGGCCGACCTGGTCGCACTGGCTTGCAACCCCATTGCCGACATCAGCTGTACCGCCAAGCCGGTCTGGGTGATGAAAGACGGCATTCGTTTTGAGGGAGCAGCGAAATGAACCGCGGCCGGCAACTGGGATTCTGGATGTGTCTGGCCTTGGTGATGGGCAACATGATCGGCTCGGGTGTGTTCCTGTTGCCGGCATCGCTGGCTCCGTATGGCTTGAACAGTCTGTATGGCTGGTTGCTCACCGCCGCCGGCAGCCTGTTGCTCGCCACGGTGTTTGCCGGCCTTGCACGCGCCTTTCCGGGCAAGCCCGCATATGCCTATGTGCAAATGGCGTTCGGCAACCGAACCGGCTTCGTGGTGGCATGGGGCTATTGGGTGGCGGTTTGGGTGGGCAATGCCGCTGTGGCCATTGCTGCTGTCAGTTACCTCTCCTACGTGGTGCCGTGGATCAGCGCCACGCCCGGCGCCTCGATTGGCGTAACCCTTGGCTTCATCTGGCTGTTCACCATCATCAACATGCTCGGCGCGCGCGAATCCGGAAGCGTGCAGGTGATTACTACGGTACTGAAACTGCTGCCGCTGCTGGCGGTGATCGTGCTGGGTCTGATTCTACTTGGGCAAGGCCGCATGATTGATGCCAATGCCGGTGCGCCTGCCGTGGCATTCAGTTGGGATGCCGTCAATGCCAGTGCCATACTTACCTTGTGGGCGTTTTTGGGTCTGGAATCGGCAGCCGTGGCCAGCGAGAAGATCCGCGATCCGGAGCGCATCATACCGCTGGCCACCTTCTGGGGCACCTTGATTACAGCGCTGGTGTATATCCTGATCTGCACGGTGGTGATTGTGCTGATTCCGGCTAAAGCGTTGGCGGTATCCAGTGCGCCCTTGGCCGATTTGATTGCCCGCTATTGGGGTGCCGATTGGGGCGATTGGATTGCCGCGTTTGCCGCCATCAGCGCCCTGGGTGCGCTCAACGGCTGGATTTTGCTGCAGGGTGAATTACCCGGGCAGATGGCGCGTGCCGGTGCCTTTCCGGCATGGCTGGCACGTCGCTCGCAACGTGATACCCCGGTACCGGCCTTATTGCTGACCGGTGTATTGGTCAGCGTGGTGGTGGTGTTGAACGCGGAAAAAGGCATGGTGGAAATTTTCACATTTTTATTGCTGATTTCCACCTCGGCGATACTGGTCATGTATCTGCTCTCGGCGGCCGGCGCCTTGCTGCTCTACAAACGTGGCGAATTGTCACTGCAGCGCCCGATGACCGGCTTTCTGATGGTGGCGGCCTGTGCCTGTGTTTACGCGTTGTGGGCCTTGTTCGGTGCCGGAAAAGACGCGGTGTTGTGGGGTTTTTTCCTTCTGGCAAGCGCATTGCCGGTGTATTATTTCAGTCGTAGCCAAGTTCGGCAAGCCTTGCTGAGTTTGCCTTTATTGGCGATTGTGCCTGTTTGGCATGTCATCACCCATTTTCGTATGTAAAGATTGATTATGACCCGTGATCCCCGTTATGACATCCTGTTCGAGCCGGTGAAAATCGGACCGGTGACTGCCCGCAACCGCTTTTACCAAGTCCCGCACTGCAATGGTATGGGCCACCAGATGCCGGAAGCGCATGCCGCCATGCGTGAAATCAAAGCCCAGGGGGGCTGGGCGGTAGTCAGTACCGAGGAATGCGAAATCCATCCGAGCGGCGACGTCACGCCTTACGTGGAAGCGCGGCTGTGGGACGACGGCGATATTCCGACCCTGGCTTTGATGTGCGAGAAGGTCAAGGCCCATGGCGCGCTGTCGGCGGTGGAACTCACCCATAACGGCTATACCGCCTCCAATCTGTACAGCCGTGAAGTACCGATTTCACCGATGCACACGCCCCTGAAGTACGGCTACCCGTTGCAGGCCCGCGCGATGACCCTGCACGATATCCGCGAGTACCGGCGTTGGCATAAAAATGCCGCGTTGCGCGCCAAGCGCGCCGGATTCGACATCATCTACGTCTACGCCGCCCATGATCTTTCATTGGCCATGCATTTCCTGCAGCGCCGGCGCAACCAGCGCACGGATAATTACGGCGGCACGCTGGAGAACCGCATCCGGCTGTTGCGCGAAGTGTTGCAGGACACCAAGGACGCGGTCGGCGATACCTGCGCCGTGGCATTGCGTTTCGCTACCGAAGAATTTCTGGGCGAGGAGGGCGTACACACCGCCGAAGCCAAGGAAATCGTGCATCATCTGGCCGATCTGCCGGACATCTGGGATGTCAATGTCGCCTCCTGGTACAACGATTCGCTGACCTCGCGTTTCGGTGCCGAAGGTTATCAGCAGCCATTCACTTCCTGGGTCAAGCAGATCACCAACAAGCCGGTGGTCGGCGTTGGGCGCTTCACTTCGCCCGACACCATGGTGCGACTTATCTGCGAAGGCGCACTCGATATGATCGGTGCGGCCCGGCCGTCCATCGCCGATCCATTCCTGCCGCGCAAAATCGAGACCGGCGCCATCGACGCCATCCGCGAATGCATCGGCTGCAACATCTGCGTGTCCGGCGACATGACCATCACGCCGATCCGCTGCACCCAGAATCCGACCATGGGCGAAGAGTGGCGCAAAGGCTGGCATCCGGAAACGATGCCGGCCAAGAAATCGGAAAAACGGATTCTCGTCGTCGGTGCCGGACCGGCAGGTCTGGAAGCCACCCGTGCGCTCGGGCAACGCGGTTACGAAGTCATGCTGGCCGAGGCCACCGAGCAGCTCGGCGGGCGCGTCTTGAAAGAATCGGCGTTACCGGGCTTGGCCGAATGGCGGCGCGTACGCGATTGGCGAGTTGGCCGCATCGATCCCATGCCGAACGTGTCGGTATTCCGCGGCAATGCCTTGAGTGCCCAGGATGTGTTGGATATCGGTGTCGATGCGGTGGTGCTGGCCACCGGCGCGCATTGGGTGCGCAATGGTATCGGTCGTAGCCTCACCGAGGCTTTTAGTGGTCATGATCTGCCGGGAGTGTTCACGCCGGACGATCTGATGGCCGGCCGCATCCCGGAAAGTGGTCCGGTAGTGCTATATGACGATGACAATTTCTATTTAGCCAGCGTGTTGGCCGAAGTGTTGGTAGCCAAGGGGCTCGACGTTCACTTCGTCAGCACCGAAGACACCATTGCCGGTTGGACCGCCAACACCCTCGATTATCGGCATATCCAGAAGCGCCTGCGCAAGCTGGGCGTGCACCTGCATACCGGTAAGACTTTGGGCGGGTTCGACGGTCAACAGGTCCGGCTCGATTGCGTCTGGTCCGACGACGTTCTGGCGCTTCCGGCCACATCATTGGTGACGGTCAGCATGCGCCTGCCCAATGACAGTCTCCATCAGGAACTGCTCGCACGCCAAGGCGAATGGGCGGCCGCCGGTATAGGCCAGGTTCAATGCATCGGCGATGCCTTGGCACCGGGACTGATTGTGCACGCGGTCTATGCCGGTCACCGCTTCGCCCGTGAGTTTGAAGCGGATGCGGGTGAGAACGGTGATAGTGACGGAGTACCGTTCAAACGTGTGAGGCATCGGTTTTGAACGCGATGCATGAATGTGTGGTCATCGGTGCCGGCCCCGGTGGCTTGGTCTGTACCAAGGAACTGATTGAGCAGGGCGTCGCGGATGTGCTTTGTCTTGAAAAGTCCGACGCCATCGGTGGCGTCTTCGCCGACAGCTATGACAGTCTGACCCTGACGTCCTCGTGCACGTTCAGCATGTTTTCCGATTTCTGGATCGGCGACGGCCGTCAGCATCATTTCTGGAGCAAACAGGAAGTATTGGATTACTGGCAAGCCTATGCCCGTCATTTCGGGGTATTGCCTAAAATCCGCTTCGGTGCCGAGGTGCTGACGGCCGAGCCGTTTCAGGGCGGGTGGCGCCTGACGCTGGCCGATGGCAGTGACATCCGCTGTCGCCGGCTGGCGCTTGCCGTCGGCGGTAACCGGTTTCCGAATATTCCGGATTGGGCGGAAGGCTTGAGCGGTGTTTCGGTCCTGCACTCGAAGGATTATCGGAACGCCGAAAGCTTTACTGGAAAAAATGTACTAGTTGTCGGCGGTGGCGAGTCGGGTGCGGATATCGCTTTGGAAATTTCGCGTGTTGCCCGCAGCTGCACGGTCAGTCTGCGCACGTCGGCCGGTTGGATTCTGCCACGTAAACGCGGTGCCATGGCTGCAGATATCGCCACGCATCGCGGCCTTTACGGACTGCCAAGGGAATTCGGCATCGAGGTCAGCCGGCAAATCTCCCGGCATGAAGCGGCCTGCGCCGACCCGGTCAACGATGCGGCAGCCCAACTCAATGCCCGCGTTTCTGCGCCTTACGGCGTGTGGGGGACCTACGGCACCAAGAATTTCTCCTTGCCGGAGGCGGTAGCGCATCACGGTTGCCGCATCGTTTCAGGAATCTCCGCCATTGAAGACGGTGGTCGTAGTATCACTTTTACCGACGGTGAGGTTGTAAAGGATATCGATGCCATCGTGCTTTGCACCGGTTATCAAAGCCGTCTTCCGTTTCTTCCGGAACCGCTGCGTGCGCAGGATCCGCGTGCGCTTTACAAACACATGTTCCATCCTTCATATGCCGATACGCTGGTCTGGATCGGTTTCGCCCGGCCCGGATTCGGCAGCCAGTTCCCGATCATGGAGCTGCAGGCGCGCTATTTCGGCATGATTGCCACTGGCCTGGCAAGCCTGCCGAAACCCGAAATCATGCAAGAGGTTGCCAATTCCGATGCGGGTGGCTATCTGCAGCAACTCGGTCACAGTGGACGTCGCATCCGCAATCTGGTGGATTATCACCGCTACATGGATGATCTGGCAGGCCTGATCGGATGCATGCCGGCCTTCTGGTCCACGCTTCTGCTGCGCCCACGGCTTTGGCTGCGCATCGTGTATGGCGCGACACAGGCCACGCAGTTCCGTCTGCGCGGGCCAGGCAGCAAGCCGGCGCTGGCATGCGGCATTCTGATGCAATTGCCGGTCAGCCGCTTCAACCATGTCGTCAAGGTCGGATTGAAAGGACGGCTTTGGTATGGATTACGTTGGCCCTGGCGACCCCGTAGCTCAGAGGCGTCTGAAGCATAGGGTCGGGCATTGATCGCCGAGGATATAGTCGGCGCTCGCACTTTCCAGATGTATGAAACCTGAGCCCTCGAATGCATCGATGGCCTGATCCGCTGTGAAATAGTGCATTCGCGCCGGTGAGTCCCGATAGGCCTCAATAGCCAGAAGATGGTCAAGCGGCCAGGATAGTTTTCGGGCAAATTCCGGCCATGGACCTGCGGCATCATGCAGTCGCGTCCAGACATCACGCAGAGCGGTTCCGTGTTCAGCATCGGTTTGCATGGCCATTCCGAGCCTCAATTTCAGCACATTCAGATTGGGGATGTGGCCATTGTTTAAATCCTGCAGGACATGCTCAGGTTTTTCTCTGGCTTTCGGCGGGGTGAACAAACGCACGATGAACAGCCCATCCGGAGACAACATCCGATGCAATTCGCCGGCAACCGCAGTGATTCCGTCAGGATAGCCCACCAGCTGCAAACCGCCGTCACACAGTGCTAAATCAAAGCATGGCTCCTGCCAAGGCATCTGGCGCCAGTCGCCGGTCTCGGCCTGCGACGGCTGTCCCGGCCAGACGTAACGGATCATTTCAGGCGTGCGGTCGATGGCTTGGATGGTGCCACCGGCAGTATGCGCCAGGGCGTGGTATTCGGGTGTGACACCCAAAATCAGATAACGTGCCTCGGCGCTGTTATGCCATCGTTCAATCATGGCTTTTACGATGGAAATATCCATCGGGTCCGGACGAAGCGGTGAGCCAAGCTGCAGCCATTGCCGAGCGACAAGAGGCCATTGACCAGGTACGTCGGTGCTATCCATGCGTGGAGTCCTTTTGAGGGCGGTGCATCATGGCTTCGAAACCATCGACGAGCCGGCTAACCCCGGCTTTGTCGCCAGCGGTAAGCAAGGGAGGGCTGCCCGGAGTTTTATTCGCGTCCAGCAAGTACACATCATCGCCATGCATCACGAAGTCGAATTTTCCGTAATCGAAGCCCAAAGATTTCCGGATTTCATGCAGTTGTTCGGGAACGGCACAGGGGTCTTTGCGCACGACATTGGCACCTTTAATGATCATTTTCGGACTGATGAAACGGTTGCAGTGACCCTGGTCGCCGCAGAAGACCCAGTGCCTGATGGCATACATATCACCTTCGCGCTCTGGCATGAAGCAGTCGATGACCAGTGAGGCATCACTGGTCAGCTCCTCCGGCACATCTTGGATGCTGTTGAACACCGCATATTCCGGAAAGGCCCGGACTTCCGGCGCACTGCCTTTGCGGCGGGCGTTCTTGGCGCTTTCACCGCCGGCATGGCAATTCAGGTTCGACTTGACGATGACCGGTCCGTTCCAGTCGGGTCGCCCGGCGAGCAGGGCGCCGCTGATTACTGTTTTGGAGATATCGGCAATCTTCCGGTTCAGGCAGTTCCGAAAGCCCGCAGCGTAAGCCAGGTAATCCTCCGGCACGCGGGTCAGGTCCACATGCAGGATGGCCAGATCGGGGTCGGGGTTTTTAGCTTTCAGGCCATGGACGATTTCGACATCATGACCGCGCTGGATCAGATTGAAAACCATCTGCCCGATCAGATAGGGGCAGTTGTAGCCGTTGCCATCGCGCCGCGGCCAGATGGCTTGGTCGAGCTCGTGGCAGAGGATTGCAATTGACGCCATCAGGAAGCCGGTGCATGAAGGGGGTCTGACTATTAAATCACGCCTATGCGCTTGCGTGGCTCCTGCACCCCCGTGCTGCGTTAAAATAGGGGCATGCAAGACATCCTCAATATCGCGTCTTACCGGTTCGTGGCCATCGCTGATGTCGATGCCGTGGCCGTGCGGGTCAAGGAGTCGTGCGAGCGCCATGAGCTCAAGGGTACCGTGCTGGTTTCGCCGGAAGGCATCAATATTTTTCTGGCCGGCACCGGCCCGGGCATTCACGGATTCCTGACCGAGCTGCAGTCCGACCCCCGTTTCGACGGCATCGCGGTGAAGTTCAGCCGAAGCAGTTTTGTTCCGTTCAAGCGGCTTCGGGTCAAGCGCAAACGCGAAATCATTACTTACCGTGATAATCGATTGCTTCCCGAAAATGGACGTGCGCCCAGTGTGAGCCCGGAAACCTTGGCGCAATGGCTGGACAGGGGCTGCGATGATGCCGGGCGTGAAGTGGTGTTACTCGATACCCGCAATGCCGAAGAGGTCATTTACGGGTCTTTCGAGGGTGCGCTGACGTTTCCGATTACCAAATTCACCGAGTTGCCGGAAGCTGTCGAATCCCGAAAAGAGGCCTTGGCCGGAAAAACCGTGGTCAGTTTCTGTACCGGTGGCATCCGTTGCGAGAAATCGGTATTGCGCATGCAGGCCGATGGCTTTCCGGACTGTTACCAACTGGAAGGCGGCATTCTCGGTTATTTCGAAAAAATGGGCGGCAAGCATTATCAAGGCCGCTGTTTCGTATTCGATGACCGCATCGCCTTGGGTCCGAATTTGGATCCCTTGATCGAAACGCCGGGGTTCTGAAAACGAAAAACCGCCTGTTGGCGGCTTTAGGGTTTGGTGGATCTGAGGAGGATCGAACTCCTGACCTCGTCATTGCGAACGACGCGCTCTCCCAGCTGAGCTACAGACCCGTAAGACTATGCTAATCCAACATGGTCCGGGCTTCAAGCCGAAGCCAGGATGGGTTTAAACGATTCGGCCAAGAGTGTCTGGCGCCAGCCCTGCAGTGCTGGCGGCCATTCTCCGGTTTCCAGCAGGAATTCCAGATGCTTGCGCGAGCACAGCAGACCTTCAGGAACGGCCAATTCCTGCGCCTTTGCCAAAACCGCCTGTTGCAGGGCTTTCAGTCGTGCCTTGGAGGCGGCATCGGGTTCGCGTGCCAGCGGCGCGCTGCGCTCCTCGTCATCGAAGGGTTTCTGGAGCAGGGCAAACAGATGCTGGCGTGCGCTTTTCGGTGATTTGGGGTAACGCGCGAAGATCGCATCGATGTCATCGACTGAAGCCAATTCAGTGCGTGCCAACGCAAAAGCGGCGTCATTATCGATGATCCAGCGTTTCGGTTTGTTACGCTCGATGGCACGGGCATCCCGCCATTGAAGAATGCGGCGCAGGCGCAATTGCGCCTCGGCATCCAGTGGCTGGTTGCTGCGGATCGCCAGATGCGGATTGGTTTCCGGCTGCTCATCGGCTGCCGCTGCGACTGCCCGTGCACAATCGGCATCCAGCCACTCCCGGCGTTGCAACTGCTGCAGGCGTTCGGCCAGCTGGGCGTGCATGGGCAGGATATAACGGACGTCATCGGCGGCATAATGTTGCTGGGACTCCGTCAATGGCCGTTGCAGCCAATCAGAGCGGGTCTCCCCTTTTTCCAGCGTCACGCCGCACAGCTGTTCGACCAGCTTCAGATAACTCAGACTGGCGCCCAGTCCGCAGAGGGAGGCGGCAGTCTGGGTGTCGAATACCGGCATCGGTACCGCGTTACAGCCGGCTTTGAATGCCTGCAGGTCTTCGCTGCAGGAGTGCATGATTTTCAGGACGTCCGGATTTTCCAGCAAAGGTTTGAGCAGTGCGGCGACCTTGGGTTTGCTAGCATCGATCAAGGCGATATCGTCGCCGATGACGATTTGAACCAGGGCCAGTTGCGGATAATAGGTGCGTTCCCGGATGAACTCGGTGTCCATGCCGATCAGGCGGGCATTGGCATGGGTTTGTAAAAAGCGGGTTAAATCGGACGGATTGTCCAGCCAGATCATAGCGGTTTCTTGCTTCTTGGGATAAGGTAGCTTAACTTGCCATTGCCCTGATTGCACAGACATTTCATGAGTCCACGCCTGCCCGCATCGATGAAGTGCCTGATTCCGCTGGGAATCGTTTTGGCATTGACGGCCTGTGGCGAAAAGAATCCCGTTGCGACGGCCCCGATTGCCGCAAAATACGGCGCCGAGGGCAAGCAACCGGGTCAGATTTTTGCGGATCGGCTTGCCCGGGGTCAGTATGGCCCGGAGTTGATTGTCATTCCGTCCGGGCGTTTCATGTTGGGTGCTGTCGGAAAAGACCGGAAAGCGCCTGCTACCGAAAAACCCGCGCACCCCGTGGTATTCCAGCGCACTTTTGCCTTGACCCGCACAGAAATCACGGTGGATGACTTTGCCGAATTCATCGGCAGCATCGGCTACAAAACCCAGGCCGACAAGGCCGGCAGCAGTGAAATTTTTGATCTTGCCAGCGGTCGGCTCATTCGTGCTCAGGGCGTCAATTGGCGTCTCGACCACATCGGAAAGCCGGCACGGGGGGATTATCCGGTGGTGCATGTGGCGTTTGCCGATGCCGAGGCTTACGCTGCTTGGTTGAGCCGGCGCTCCGGCCACCATTACCGATTACCCAGTGAAGCGGAGTGGGAATACGTCCTTCGGGCCGGGACCGAAACCCTGTTTCCCTGGGGAGATAAACCCAAACAGCTCGGGAAAGGCAACCTGACCGGAAGCGGCGATCTTTTTCCGAATGGCCGAAACTGGCGCAACGCCATTCAGGGTTATAGCGATGGCTACTGGGCACTTGCGCCGGTCCGCCGCTATTCCAGCGAGGGCTGGGGCACCTTCGACATGCTGGGTAACGTCTCCGAGTGGGTCGCCGATTGCTGGCATGAAAATTACCGTCGTGCACCGGCCAATGGCGAGGCATGGGTCAATGCAGGTTGCAGTGATCGTGTCATCCGGGGCAGTGCCTGGTTGAGCTCCATCGATCAGTCACGGGGCTCCTTCCGCATGCGCATGGCTGGCGATCGCACTAATCCGCGTCTGGGCTTCCGGCTGGTTCGGGAATTGTAAGCACCGGCAGCAGGGAGGCATCAAAATGCTGCAAAGCCCGTTCAAGGTTCGCCGCAGCCTTCCAATTCCGTTGCAGTACCCGGTCATCCTGCCCCAAGTGCCGATAGGCCGTGCTGAAGGCCGTGAAGCGATCCTCGTCATCGAGATCCGCGGCCCATTGCGATTTGCTCAATTTCCGGCCGTCTGAATCCCGCACCAGACCGATGTGGCAATAGGAAGGTGTCGGCACGCCAAGCTGTTGCTGCAGGAAAATCTGCCGAGGTGTGGAGGACAGCAGATCGGCTCCGCGCACCACCTGGCTGATGCCCTGGTCGGCATCATCCACCACTACCGCCAGCTGGTAGGCGAAATAGCCATCGGCACGTTTCAGCACGAAGTCGCCGATGACATCGGCAAGCTTCTGGTGCTGCCGGCCATAGACGCCGTCGGTAAATTCCATGCTGCGATCATCGACGCGGAGACGGATGGCGGCACGCTCCGGGTCTGCTGTCGCAACACATTGACGGTGGATACCGTCTTGCCCGGCAAGCTGGTTGCGTGAACAGCTGCAGTAAAAGGCCTTGTTTTCCATAAGCAGTTTTGCAAGTGCGGCCAAGTAGACACGGCTGCGCGAGGACTGATACAGCACCGGTTCATCCGAATGCAATCCGAAACCGGCCAGGGTCTGCAATTGTTTTTCCGCCATGCCGGCGATTTCACGCGGTGGATCGATGTCCTCAATACGGATAAGCCATTGCCCGTGCTGACTTTTCGCCATCAGGTAACTGGCCAATGCCGCCGTCAGCGAGCCCAGATGCAGCGGCCCGGTCGGGGATGGCGCGAATCGGCCGCGGATGAGAGGGGGAGGGGTCACGGAAAATTCACTTGAAATCCGGAAAACTGGCTACAATTCATTATCACGCAACACTGTCCAAGCTGAAAGGGGTTTTCCATGTTCAAACGCATTGCCTTGTTCCTCGCTACCAATATGGCCGTACTGGCCCTGCTCAGCATCGTCCTGAGCGTTCTGCAGAGCTTTGGCATCAATCTTGGCAACAACGGCACACTGCTGGTGTTTGCTGTCATCTTCGGTTTTGGTGGTTCGCTGTTCTCGCTGATGATTTCCAAGTGGATGGCCAAACGCATGACCGGCATGCACTTGATCGAGAATCCGCAAAACGAGCTCGAACAGTGGCTGGTATCCACCGTGCGTCGCCAATCCGAAAAAGCCGGCATCAAGATGCCGGAAGTCGGCATCTACGACGCCCCTGAAATCAACGCCTTCGCCACCGGTCCGAGCCGCAACAATTCGCTGGTGGCGGTTTCCACCGGTCTGCTGCGCTCGATGAGCCGCGATGAAGCCGAAGCCGTGCTCGGGCACGAAGTCAGCCACGTCGCCAACGGCGATATGGTCACCATGGCCCTGTTGCAGGGCGTGATGAACACCTTCGTCATCGTGCTGTCGCGCATCGTCGGCCGTGTGGTCGATTCGGTCGTATTCGGCAACCGAGACGGAGTTGGGTTCGGCTATTACATGGTGGTGTTCGTGCTCGATATGGTGTTCGGTCTGTTCGCTTCTTTCATCACCGCCTGGTTCAGCCGTCAACGTGAATTCCGTGCCGATGCCGGTGGCGCCAGTCTGGCCGGCAAGGAAAAGATGATTGCCGCCCTGCAACGCCTGGCCCAGAACCACGGCCAGAGCAGTCTGCCGACCCAGATCGCCGCTTTCGGCATCTCCGGTGGATTGAAGTCGGGCATCGGTGCCCTGATGATGACCCATCCGCCGCTGGAAGTCCGTATCGACGCCCTGCGCAACAGCGGCTCTGCCGTAACGCGCTGAGAGGCATGCCGTTTGCAGAAAAAACCGCCGGAAGGCGGTTTTTTTTTCAGGTACTGAAATCGAAATTCGTCTGGGATAGTGGCGGTGACAGGAAGTTGCCCTGGATCCAGTCCACGCCGGCGCTGAACAGCAGACTGACGGTGTTGGCATCGGAAACGAATTCGGCCACAGTGGCTTTGTCGAGATTGCGCGCATTCTGCACGAATTCCCGGATTTTGGCCTGATGCTCGGGATTTTTATCGAGGTCCTCGATGAAGCTGCGGTCGATCTTGATCAGGTCGGCATCGAAATGACTCAACATTTTGACCGAATCCACGCTGGTGCCGAACTGGGTCAGGCAGATGCGGACACCGAGTGCGCTGATCGCCGATTTGAAGCTCTGCGCCTGCTTGAGACGGGTAATCATCTGCGATTCGGGCAGTTCCAGAATCAGGCGCCATCCTTCAACGGCATTGGCCATCAGGGACTTCGCAATCAGATCGATGAGGGTATTGTCCTGCAGCGATTCCGGTGAAATCTTGACGAAAATCTGGGTGTCGATGTTACGCGATTGCTTTTCGGCCAGAAGGCTGATGGCCTGGCTGACCACCCAGCGGTCGATGTCATCACTCAGGCCGTGACGCTGTGCGATCGGCAGGAAGTGGTCGGGCAGGATGGCTTCGCCATCGGCCGATTGCAAGCGGATCAGCAATTCATAGCTGTCAATCAACTCTTCCTGGCTGAGGTTGATGATCGGCTGGTAATTCAGGAGGAATTCGCCGTCCGCCAGTGCTTTTTCAAGGCGGTCTTTCCAGGCTTTGTCGAGCTCGACATCGGCCCGTTCGCCGGCACCGGGGTCGAAGACCTCGAAGCGGTTACCGCCCAAGCCGTCCATGGATTGCAATAGATGGTTGGCGCGATTCAGGATTTCCGGAACACTGGCATTCTGTTCGGTAATCTGGACGCCGGCCACGCTGACGCTGAAGGTAATGGCGTTTTCACCCACTTCCACCAGAAGATTGTCGAAAGCGGCATGGATTTTCTCGCACAGCCCCAAAGTCTGGTCGTAGCGGCTGTCGTAACAGATCACGGCCAGGGTCTGGCCACGATAAAGGCAGCAGATGCCGCTGTTCATGGTCAATGTCGATAGGCGGGCGGAGAATTCCACCAGCACCTGATCGGCTACCGTCATGTCCAGATTCCGGATGCGCATCTCGAACTGATTGGCCTCCACCAGCAGAATGGCCTGATTGCCGGTGCCGGATGCGGAAACCTTGGCGACCATGGCCTCAAGCTGACCCATGAAGTACTTGCGGTTGAACAGCATGGTGTTCGGATCACGGTCCTTGAGCTCTTTCAGCTGTTCGCTGAGCTTGCTGTCGGTCATTTGCGGACGGGCGACCAACTGCAGACAGGATTCGCCATCGTAGCTGGCCGGCGAGAGCTCAAGCTCGACCTCGGATGGCGGTGCTTTTTCGGGATGCAGGATCACGCGAATTGAGGGCGGAGATTGTTTGGTTTTGGCGAAATCCTTCAGGATGGCTTTGAAATTCTTTTGCTGGCTCTCATCAATGAGGTCGAGAATCGGCATGCCTTCAAGCTCATCGAAATTGGCATAACCGAACATCTGCAGATAGGATTCGTTGGCGTGGATGTGCATGCCATCATGGATGTAGGCAATGGGATCGCGTGAGGATTCGATCAGGTTGTTGCAGCGCCGTTCGGATTCGCGCAGATCGGCTTCGAAATGACGGACCAGGCGGCGGTTCAGAAGGGCGTGGAACTGATGGCGGATGACATGTTGGATCTGTTTCGGCTCACCCCGGATGACCGCATCGGTTGCGCCATCGGACAGGGCTTTAAGAACCAATGCATCATCCAGGTGATCCAGAATGGCGATTACCGGAATATCCTTGCCACGGCGTTGGATGATATCGGTCACGGACGGCAGGGGCAGGACGGTGCTCGCCGCGTCGGCCATCACCAGGTCGATGCGGCTTGAGTCCAGCAGCTGTTCGAATCGATCGCCATCGTCTGCACGTTCCGGGCGCACGGCAATGCCGCCGTTTCGGATGTGACTGATCAGGAACTCCGCCTGCTCGAGTTGCTCCTCGACCAGCAACAGGCGTAGCGCTTGTTCAGATTTTGACATAAGAAGTCCGTCCTTGCTTTTGATAACAATAGCAAAAAATGACGGTTAGGGGCTAGTAAAGCGGGGATTTGTTCGCCTCTCCGGCCATTTCCCGGACCAGTTTCGGCACCAGATAGCCCGGTAAGGCCGCCATCAACTCCCGGTGCAGAGCGACCGCCCGTGCATCCGGGACGGAAAAATGCGCTGCGCCCTGGACGCGATCCAGCTGATGCAGATAGTAGGGAAGGACACCAAGGTCGTGCAATGCTTCCGACAGCCTCTGCAGGGTATCGGCATCGTCATTGACGCCGGCCAGCAAGACGGATTGGTTGAGCAGGGTCGTTTCGGCCTCACGCAGGCGCCGCAGTGCGGCCCCCACATCCGGTCCGAGTTCATTGCCATGGTTGGCATGGATGACCACGGTCACCGGCCAAGGCAGTCCGGACAGCCAATCCAGAAGCTCGGCATCGACACGTTCCGGCAAGACCACCGGCAAACGGGTATGCAGACGCAGGCGTTTTAGCTGTGGCAGGGTTTTCAGGGCTTCGGTCAGTAGCACCAGTTTCGCGGTCGTCAAGGACAGCGGGTCGCCACCGGAAAGAATCACCTCATGGATACTGGCGTCATTGCGCAGGTAGTCGATGGCTTCGCGCCATTGGCCGGACGCCGCCGTTTCTTCGGCGTAGGGGAAGTGTCTCCGGAAACAGTAACGGCAGTTGATGGCACAGGAACCGGTCGCCACCAGCAAGGCCCGACCCCGGTATTTGTGCAACACACCGGTCGCGCCACGGGCCGCCATATCACCGACGGCATCGCTGCTGAAGCCAGGCATCAGGCGTTCTTCCTCGGTGAGGGGCAGAACCTGCCGCAACAGCGGGTCATGGATGTCGCCATGGCGCATTTTGGCAGCGAATCCGCGTGGAACCCGGAAGGTGAAAGCATTCCCGGCATCGGCCGAAATCCGGTCCGAAAAGCCCGTCAAACCGAGCATTTCCAGCAGTTCCAGCGGGTCACGCAGGCTGTCGCGCCACAGCTGTTGCCAGTTCGGGATTTGAGCGGGGAGGGGTTTGACGGGTATCATAGCAAGCTGGAACGGCCGGAAAGGCCGTGTTTTCAATACGGTATTGTAACCCGCGGCTGGGCCGTCGGTGAATTTCAGGAGCAGGCAATGGCCACTTACGGCATGAATGATGTGAAAAACGGCATGAAGATTCTGGTCAACAACGATCCGTGCGTCATCACCGAAACCGAATACGTGAAACCGGGCAAAGGCCAGGCCTTCACCCGCGTCAAATACCGCAGCATCAAATCCGGCCGCGTCGTTGAAATGACCATGAAAGCCACCGACAACCTCGAGGCCGCCGACGTCATGGATACCGACATGCAGTTCCTGTACGCCGACGGCGAATACTGGCACTTCATGCAACAGGAAACCTTCGAGCAGGTGCAGGCCGAAAAAAGCGCCATGGGTGATTCCTGGAAATGGCTGAAAGGCGAGGAAGACTGCGTGGTCACGCTCTGGAACGGCCAACCGATTGCCGTTCAGCCGCCGAACTTCGTCGAACTCAAAATCGTGGAAACCGATCCGGGCGTGCGCGGTGATACTTCCGGCGGCGGTGGCAAGCCGGCCAAGCTGGAAACCGGCGCGACCGTGCGCGTGCCCCTGTTCGTGGCGCAGGATGAAATCATCAAGGTCGATACCCGCTCCGGCGAATACTTCAGCCGCGTGAAATAAGCGATGTCCGAAGCACGGCAGCCCTGTGATTGGCTGATCGAAGCCGGCTGGATCATTCCCGTGCAGCCGGCCGGCCTCGTGCTGGAGGCGCATGCGCTGGTCATCGATGGCGACCGCATCACCGCCATTCTGCCGATTGACCAAGCCCGTGCCCGCTATGCGCCGGATGCGCATGTGCAACGCCCCGGCTCGGTGCTGATGCCGGGCCTGATCAATGCCCATACCCACAATCCGATGAGCCTGATGCGCGGCGTGGCCGATGATCTGGCGCTGATGCCCTGGCTCAACGAGCACATCTGGCCGATCGAGCGCGCGGTGATGACACCGGATTTCATCGCTGACGGCATCGAATTGGCCGTCGCCGAGATGATCCGTGGCGGCACCACCTGCTGCAACGAAAACTACTTCTTTCCCGATGCCCAGGCGCGCACCTATGACCGCCTGGGTTTCCGTGCCGCCATCAGCATTCCGGTCATCGATTTCCCATCGGCCTGGGCGGGCAGCCAGGACGAGTATTTCGACAAGGGTCTGGCCGTGCATGACCAGTACCGTTCACATCCCTTGCTCAGCTTCAGCATGACCCCGCATGCGCCCTATACCGTGTGCGATGCCAGCTTCGAACGGATCCGCCGTTATGCCGAACAGTTGGATCTGCCTGTGCATTGCCACATCCATGAAACTGCCCAGGAAATCACCGATTCCATCCGTCAATACGGCCAGCGCCCGTTGGCGCGCCTGGACCGCCTCGGGCTGGTCAATGAGCGTCTGACTGCCGTGCACATGACCCAACTGACGCCCGAAGAAATCGCCTTGTGTGCCACCCGCGGCGTATCGGTGGTGCATTGTCCGCAATCGAACCTCAAACTGGCTTCGGGCTTCTGTCCGGTCGGTGCATTACAGGCTGCCGGCGTCAATCTGGCCATCGGTACCGACGGCTGTGCCAGCAATAACGATTTGGACATGTTCGATGAACTGCGCACCGCTGCGCTTCTGGCCAAGGCGGTTGCCGGCGATGCCACCGTATTCAAGGCCAGCGAGGCCCTGCATGCCGCCACTTTTGCCGGCGCACGCGCGATGGGGCTAGAGCAGTCCATCGGTTCGCTGGAACCGGGTAAACAGGCTGACATCATCGCCATCGATCTTGACCGGCTCGAAGCCGCTCCGCTTTACGATGTGGTTTCCCAGTTGGTCTATGCCGGAGCACGGCATTGGGTCAGTGATGTCTGGATCGCCGGCCGTGCCAAGATGCTGAAACGCGAATTGCAGGATATCGATCTTGAGCGCCTGCTGGCCGGTACCCGCCGCTGGCAACAAACTATCCGGGAGATACCACGCACATGAACGGCAATGTCCATCCCCATGAAATTGAAAAATTCGGTGCACTTGCCAGCCGCTGGTGGGATGCCAATGGTCCGCAACGGCCGCTGCATGAACTCAATCCGGTTCGTCTCGCCTACGTACGGGGGGTTCAGCCCCTGAAGCAGCAGCGCGTGCTTGATGTTGGCTGCGGCGGCGGATTGCTGACCGAAGCCATGGCCGCCGAAGGCGCCCTGGCGACCGGCATCGATCTGTCCGAGCAGCTGATCGACATCGCCCGCTTGCATCTGCTTGAGTCGGGCCTGCAGGCCGATTACCGCGTGATCTCCGCCGAAGCCATTGCCGCAGAGCAGCCGGCGGCCTTCGATGTGGTGACCTGCATGGAGATGCTCGAACACGTTCCCGATCCGCAGGCAATCATTCAGGCCTGTTTCGATGCCCTGAAGCCGGGCGGCCGCCTGTTTCTGTCCACCATCAACCGCACGCCGCCGGCATTCGCGCTGGCCGTGGTCGGCGCTGAATACCTGGCGCGGCTGCTTCCGAAAGGCACCCACGATTACCGCAGTTTCATCAAGCCCTCTGAATTGGCGGCAGCCCTGCGTCAAAGCGGATTCCAGCTCGAAGACGTCAGCGGCCTGCTCTACAATCCGCTGACCCGAACGGCCCGTGTCGGAAGCAATACCTCCGTCAATTACCTGATGACGGCACGCAAGCCCGATGTCTGAGATGATTGCACCGCTTGTATTGTTCGATTTGGACGGCACACTGCTGGACAGTGCCCGCGACCTGCATGCGGCCATGGAGATGCTGTTGGCGGAAAAAGGCGAACCGTCGGTCGACTTTGCGATGTTCCGGCCGGTGGTTTCCAAAGGCGCCCGCGCCATGCTGAAACGCAGTTTTGCCGGTGCCGACGAGCAGCAGCGCGAGGCGCTGCTGCCGGAATTCCTCGCGTACTACGAAAGCGCGCTCGCCGCACACAGTCGCCTGTTCGATGGCGTCGCCGAAGTGCTGTCGCAGATTGAAGCGCAGCCTTCGCGTTGGGGCATCGTCACCAATAAACCGTTTTATCTGGCTGAACCCCTGGTTGAGAAACTCGGCTGGTCCCAGCGCAGCGCGATCCTGCTCGGCGGCGATAGTCTGCCACGCAAGAAGCCCGATCCGGATCAGCTGCTGCACGCCTGTGCGGTACTCGGGGTAAGGCCGGAGCAGGTGGTGTATGTCGGCGATGACGAGCGTGACGTTCAGGCCGCCAATGCCGCCGGTATGCGCTCCATCGGCGCCCTGTGGGGCTACCGTCCCGATGACGACGATCCGGAGCGCTGGCAGGCCGATGATCTGGCAGAACTGCCGCTGGATTTGATCGGCCGTGGATTGCTGCGCAGCCGCTGATGTCCGATTCCGAGTCCCTGCGCAGCTTCACTGCTAAATGGCAGGCCATGTGGCCGGAGCAGATGCTGTTGCAGACATTCCTGCCCGCTGACCAACGGCCGCAAGCCGCAGCTTGGAATGCCTTGTTCTGTGAGCTGCAGGAATGTGTGTTTGCCCTCGAACAGGAGGCTGTGCGCGGCCCGAAATCCCTGTGGTGGGCGGATGAACTGCAACGGATGTCCCGCGGGCAGGCGCGTCATCCGCTGACGATGTCACTTCAGGAACACGCCGCGCCTTTCGCAGGCATTGCCGAACCGATGCTGGCCTTGGCGACGCAGGTTCCGCTGCGATCAGGCACAAGTAAGCAGCTGATGCAGCAACTGCAGCCGTACTCGGAAGCGGTGGCTGCGTGTGAATCGGCGCTTTTCGGCAGGACATCCGAAACCGATGCTGCCGTCATCAACATCCAGCTGTTGCTGATGCGGCTGCCCGGCGGTTTTCAGGCCTTCGATCGTGCCATGGTGCCGATGCATCTGCTTGCGCGGCATCAGGCGCTCGACGCCCCCACCGATGCATTGCGGGATGATTGGCTCACGGAATTGCTGACGCTATTGCCGGAATGCCATGCCGGAAATCCTTACCGGGAGGCGCAGCGGCGTTTCATACGCCGTCGGCTGCGCGCCCTGCGTTCCGGAAAATCACCGTCATTGACACCGGCGTACGCCTGGGACGCATGGCGGGCTGTAGGCCAGTTCCGTTGATCGGGTTTAAACGACTTTCCAGCGCAGACTTTCGCCCGCCCGTAGCGGCGTCAACATGGCATCGCCCATGGGCAGCTGCTGCGGAACCGTCCATGCTTCGCGCTTCAGCGTGATGGTGTCGGTGTTGCGCGGCAGCCCGTAGAAGTCGGCGCCATGAATGCTGGCAAATGCTTCCAGCCGGTCCAGTGCACCGGCGTCCTCGAAGGCTTCCGCATACAGCTCGATGGCCGCGTGTGCGGTATAGATTCCGGCGCAACCGCAGGACGATTCTTTGGTGCCGGTGGCATGCGGTGCGCTGTCGGTACCCAGGAAGAACTTCGGACTGCCCGAAACCGCGGCCGACACCAGCGCCAACCGGTGCGGTTCACGCTTGAGCACCGGCAGGCAATACATGTGCGGCCGGATGCCGCCTTGAAACATTGCGTTGCGGTTGTACAGCAGATGGTGCGCGGTAATGGTGGCCGCGACATTGGCCGGAGCTGCTGCCACGAATTCGGCTGCTTGGCGCGTGGTGATGTGTTCCAGGACCACTTTCAGCCGCGGGTAGTCGCGCAACAGCGGCACCAAATGCTGTTCGATGAACACCGCTTCCCGGTCGAATATATCGACTTCGGAGTGAGTGACTTCCCCGTGCAATAGCAACGGCATGCCGCAGGCTTCCATCGCTGCGATCGCCTCCGCGGCCTTAGCCAGGTCGGTCACGCCGGAGTCGGAATTGGTGGTGGCGCCGGCAGGGTAGTATTTCACGGCATGCACGAAGCCGCTGGCTTTGGCACGCAGTATTTCATCGGCGCGGGTATTGTCCGTGAGGTACAGGGTCATCAGGGGCTGGAAGCGACTGCCGGCCGTCGCATCGGTCAGCCGTTGCCGATAAGCTTCAGCGTCGGCCACAGTAACTACCGGTGGTTTCAGGTTCGGCATCACGATGGCGCGCCCGAACACGCGGGCGGTATCTGTAATGACGCTGCGCATGTCGGCGCCATCCCGGAAATGGATATGCCAGTCATCCGGGCGAATCAGGGTCAGGGTATCGGTCATGCTGCTTCCATGGGTTCAGGAGTGGGAGTGGCGGCTGCATTTTTCCGGTACGGGGTCATAACCACCGGGATGGAAGGGATGGCAGCGCAGGAGTCGGGCGGCAGTCAGATAGACGCCCTTGAAAAACCCGAAGCGTTCAATGGCCTGCATGGAATAATTCGAGCAGGACGGGCTGAAACGGCAGGTTTGGCCCAGCAGAGGGCTGATCATCACCTGGTAACCGCGTAGTAGCCACAGAGCCAGCGTTTTCAGCATAAAATATCACCGCAACATCTTGCGAAGGTCTATAGTGTAGGCTATAAAAGATGTCTTGAGCCTAAACCAATGAGGAACTCCCCACGTGGCTAGCAAAAAAACGGTAAAACCCGGTAAAAAACCGGTCGCCCGCAAGCCGGCCGCCAAGGCCGCCAAGCCCGCGAAGAAGACGGTAAAAAAAGCCGCCGCCAAGCCCGCGAAAGCCAAGAAGCCCGTTGCCAAAGCCAAGGCGGCCGCAAAAAAGCCGACCAAACCGGTAAAGAAACCCGTCGCCAAAAAGTCGGTCGCCAAGAAACCCGTTGCCAAAGCCAAGGCCAAGGCGCCTGCCAAAAAGCCGTTGAAGCCGGCGAAAAAGCCGATTGCCAAAAAGCCTGTTGCCAAAAAGCCTGTTGCCAAAAAGCCTGTTGCCAAAAAGCCTGTTGCCAAAGCCAAGGCGCCCGCCAAAAAGCCGATTAAGCCGGCCAAGAAGCCGATAGCCAAAAAGCCTGTTGCCAAAGCCAAGGCGCCCGTCAACAAGCCGGTCGCTAAAAAGCCCGCACCAAAACCTGTTAAAAAAGCCGCCGTCGCGCCCAGCAAACCGATCGCCAAGGCCCCTGTCAGCAAGAAACCCGAAGTCAAGAAGCCTGAAGCGAATAAATCCGTGCCTGTAGCCGTCAAAGTCCCTGAAAAACAAATTGCACCCGCACCCGTTGCCAAACCCGTTCGAAAAGGCGCCCGCGCCGGTTATGTGAAGCGCGATGTGGTTGTTGAAAAAGCCCTGAAGCAGAAATCCGTTCGTCGTGTCCAATTGCCATCCGGCTACAAGCCGAGTGACAAAGAAGAATACATGAATGACTATCAGCTCGAATATTTCCGCCAGAAACTGCTTTCCGAGCGCGACAATCTTCTGACGGCCACCCAGGAAACCATCAACGAGTTGAAGGAAGAAGCGCGTGATGTCGGCGATGAGGCCGAACGCGCATCCCGTGAAACCGAAAATTTCTTCGAACTACGTACCCGAGACCGTTACCGCAAACTGCTCTACAAGATCGATAAAATCATCGCCACCATCGACGACGGCACCTACGGGTACTGCGTGGATACCGGTGAGGAAATCGGTATCAAGCGCCTTGAAGGACGCCCGATGGCCGAACGCACGGTCGATGCCCAAGAGCGCTGGGAACACAAAAAGAAACAGCTCGGCGACTAATACGCCCTTGCCGTGAAAAAGCCCCGTTACCGGGGCTTTTTTTATTTCGCTTCCAGCGCCGGATAGAAGCGCCAGACCGGCTTCGAATCCGGATCCGGATCGACTTTCATCAGACGGCTACGCACAACCGATACCGGCATCGGACCGCCCTTAAGGATCGCGTCGTGGAATTCCCGATCGGTCATCTTGCCCGATTCGACCAGTTCCCGGCGAAGCTCCCAGAATTGGAGGCCACCAAGCATATAGGCCGCTTGGTAAATGGGACCGTAATCGCCGGCAAAGCTCCGACGCACCTCCGCTGCAGCGTTGGCGCGTTCATGGCCGACCCGTTCAACCAGCATGTCAATGGACTGTTGCGGGGTCATGGTGCCCATGTGGAACGACAGGGAGAACAGGATGCGGGCGGCGCGGTGGCTGCGCCAGAACAGCATGCCCAGTTTCTGTTCGGGGGTTTTTGCAAAGCCTTTCTGGTAAAGCAGGAATTCCCAGTACAAGGCCCAGCCTTCACTCCAGAACGGCGTGCCGAACAGCTCGCGATGGCTGTTGTAACGGCTGTTGTAGAAATGCTGCAGATGATGCCCGGGAATCAACTCATGATGAACGACAGCACGTGAGAAATAGCGATTGTTGCCACGCAAGGCCATGGCCTGCTTGTCGGCCGGCATGCTGTCGTGCGGATAGGCGACCCAGACATCTTCACCGCCAAGAAAGAACGGCGCCTGCAACTGGTATTCCGGAGTCAGCATGGTCATGCGCCAATCGCGCTTGGCCAGTCCGGGAATGGTCACCAGCTGCCTGCTTTCAATGAAATCGATGGCTTCGTCCGCCAGCTTAAGCACATATTGCGGCTGCTCGCCGACGGCCGGACCGTCCTTCTTGATATGTTCCAGAGCATCATGCCAGTCGGCGTAACCCATTTCGGCGGCGGCCTTGCGCATTTCCTCCTGGCACCAGCTCAATTCGCGTTCGGCCAGTTGCACGATCTGTTCCGGTGTATATGGAATCATTTCATAGCGAAGCGCGGCCTCGACGGCATCCCGGCCGATGGGATCGCCGATGATGGTTTCCGGGTCGGATGCTTTGGCGATGTCGTTGCGCAGGAATTTCGCAGTGGCTTCGAACTGCTTGTCGAGGATTTCGTAGGGCTTCGCGACCTGTTTGGAGTAGGCCGGGTTGTAGCCATTATAGAAGGTATGCCATTGCTTTAAATCTTCGC
The DNA here is from genome assembly GCF_044353605.1 of Arenimonas sp. Lineage (GTDB taxonomy): Bacteria > Pseudomonadota > Gammaproteobacteria > Xanthomonadales > Xanthomonadaceae > Arenimonas. Next base: position 29,036 of record NZ_JBILBO010000009.1, read on the forward strand.
GGAATGCAGAAAGCAGTTTTGACGCACGCAGGGTAATGACCGGCGAAGCCGGATTATTGCGTAAACGCGCTTCGTTTGCCTGCAGTGCGCCGGCAGCCCGTTCAATGAGACGTTTGGATTTTTCCGCATCAATGGGTTTCAAGGCGCGACGCTGTTCAGCCATCGCAATCAGCGGTTCGACTTCCGGCAAAAGCGCCAAAGCCTGGGCATTGCGCGCACGTTCAAAATCCAATTGCTTGAGCCGGTAGTTCAGCTCGCGCCGAAGCAGGGCGGCATCAATCCGGTCTTCTGGGCCGAGTGACGCCGTATCGAACTCACCCAGCCGGGTCTGCCAGCCGAGATAAAGATTGCGGAGCGCATTCTCACGGGCGACACCGGCCGTTATGTCATAGGTATGTTCGGTGCTTTCCAGATCATTCTGGAAACGTTGGATGAAGAATGCCAGGGCGTGTTGGGATGTCGGGATTTCCGAGCGTTGCGGAATATTGACCGGTCCCATCGGACTGGCGGCATCGAGCGATGTCGTGGCCAGCAGGGCGGCTATGGTGGCGCTGAGCAGGGCAGGGCGATGATTCATATGGACTCCGCAGTCTTTTGGATGAAGGCCAGCAATGCGGAAAAGCCATTGCTGCGTGTCGGTGACAGATGTTTGCTTAAACCGATGGCCTGCACGAAATCCGCGGGATTTGCCTGGATTTCCTCTGAGGTCCGCCCGGAGTAGACCCGCAGTGCCAGATAGACCAGCCCGGAAACGATGCTGGAGTCCGAGGCAGCCGAAAAATAAAGCCGCTGATCCTGGACATGCGGCACGATCCAGACTTTCGACTGACAGCCCTGCAGGCGATTGCTTTCGGTTTTCCATTCCTCGGGAAAATCCGGCAGACGTTTCCCGAGATCAATCAGATATTGATAGCGTTCCGACCAGTCCCCGAAAAACGCAAACTCTTCGATGATGGCTTCCTGGGCTTGGGCGGCGCTGGATTCCGTAGGCAACAGCATCAGGCGCGTTTCCAACGCACGCCCTGCGGCGTGTCTTCCAGCAGGATGCCTTCATCGGCCAGCTGCTTGCGGATGGCATCGGCACGGGTGAAATCCCTGCCGGCCTTGGCAGCGATGCGCTCGTCGACCAATCCCTGGATACGGGCATCGTCACTGCCATCGGCACCTTTGGCGAACCAGGCTGCCGGTGTCTGCTGCAATAGTCCGAGTGCGGATGCTGCACCCAGTAACTGGGCTTTCAGCAAGGCGCGTTCGGCTGCATCTTCGCTACGGCGTGCCTGACCGGCCAAATTTGCGATTTCCGCAAGCACTTGCGGTGTGTTGAGGTCGTCGCACAGTGCGGCCTCGATGGATTCGGGAATCGATGTGTCCGGTGTCTGTACATCGGAAAGGTCACGCAGGGTGCCGTAGAGGCGGTCCAGAGTTCTGATGCTTTGTTCGATCAACGCGTCAGACCAGTCCAAGGGCTGGCGGTAATGTGCCGACAGCAGCGCATAGCGCAGCGCCTCGGGAGGATGTTTGGCCAATAGCTCATGCAGAATGCTGACATTGCCGACCGATTTCGACATCTTGCTGCCGCCGAAATTGAGCATGCCGTTATGAAGCCAGAAGCGGGCAAATACCTTGCCGCCATGGGCGCAGGTGCTCTGGGCGATTTCGTTCTCGTGGTGCGGGAATTGCAGATCGACGCCGCCGGCATGGATGTCGATGGTTTCGCCCAGGTGGGCTTCACTCATTGCCGAGCATTCGATATGCCAGCCCGGACGGCCGACGCCCCAGGGCGAATCCCAGCCGGGCAAATCCGGTGTGGACGGCTTCCAGAGCACGAAGTCACCCGGATGACGCTTATAGGGGGCGACTTCCACGCGTGCGCCGGCAATCATTTCATCGAGGCTACGGCGTGACAGCTGCCCGTAGTCGGCGTAGCTGTCGACGGCAAACAGCACATGGCCTTCGGCGGCATAGGCATGTCCGGCCGCAATCAGGCGTTCAATCATGGCGATGATATGCGGGATATGGTCGGTGGCGTGCGGTTCGATGTCGGGCGGCTGGATGCCGAGCGCGGCCATGTCCTCGCGGTAAATGGCGGTGTACTTGTCGGTAATGGTCGAGATCGGAACATCCAGTGCTTTGGCAGCGGCGTTGATCTTGTCATCGACATCGGTGATATTGCGTGCGTAAGTCACTTTCGGAAAATGACGGCGCAGCAGTTTGATCAAAACATCGAACACCACCGGGCCGCGGGCATTGCCGATATGCACGTAGTTATAGACCGTCGGGCCGCAAAGGTAGACGGTGATGTTGGACGGATCGGCGGGTGTAAAGGCTTCCAGCCGGCGGTGGAGATTGTTGTAGAAATGAAGGCTCATGGGTTTATTTTAGCAAGCTTTGGCCTGCAGATTGGCCCATGTCCCGGCAGTTCGCAATCGGACCGATACTGATGGTAGCGGTCCCGGACGCCCGAGGAAAGCCTGGCCGCAAGCACTTCCGAGGGGGCCGGAGCGAATCTCGGGCTTGAGAAACTGAAACAGCGCCTTGCGGCGCTATAAAAGTTGGTCGGGGAGACAGGATTCGAACCTGCGACCTCTACGTCCCGAACGTAGCGCTCTACCAGACTGAGCTACACCCCGATTCCGCTATTTTACCGTATTTTGGCAGGTCAGGAAAAGACTTGGCATCAAAAATATCCAAGCGATGTCGCTTAAAGCCCTGTTTTAGGGCCCTCCGCAGCTATTTCGCATGGAATCTCCGAAACCGCCGGCAACCCGTTAAAATAAAGGCTTGAATGTAGGAGTCGATCGTGATCAAGCCCCGTACCCCCGCCGGCACCCTTGAACTGTTGCCCAGCGAGCAACGCACCTTCAACCACATGCTCGAGGTCATCCGTCGCAATTACGAGCGCTTCGGCTTTCTGCCGATTGAAACACCGGTGTTCGAATTGAGTGATGTGCTGCTGACCAAAACCGGGGGCGAAACCGAGCGACAGGTCTACTTCGTGCAGTCGACCGGTGCTCTGGAACAGGGCGGCGCTCCGGAACTTGCCCTGCGTTTCGATTTGACCGTGCCTTTGGCCCGCTATGTGGCCGAGCACGAACACCAACTGGCATTTCCATTTCGCCGTTACCAGATCCAGCGGGTTTACCGCGGTGAGCGTGCGCAGAAAGGACGCTTCCGCGAGTTCTATCAGTGCGACATCGATGTGGTCGGAAAGGATGCGCTGTCGGTGCGCTACGATGCTGAAATCCCGGCGGTCATCCATGCCGTTTTTTCGGAACTGGCCATCGGCCCGTTCACCATTTCGCTCAATAACCGAAAAATACTCCGTGGCTTCTTTGAAGCCATCGGCATCGGCGACGGTGACGGCCAGGCCGCCGTGCTGCGTGAAATCGACAAGATCGACAAGCGTGGTGCCGAAGCGGTGGCGCAGACCCTGAAAGGCGAGGGCTTCGGTTTGGCGCATGCCATCATCGAGCAGATCCTGGGCTTCGTTCTCATGCGTTCCAGCAGCCACGCCTCCGCCTTGGCCATCCTGTCCGATATCGGTACGCGCTACCCGCAGACCGCCGAAGGCGTTGCCGAAATGTCGATGGTATTGACCATGCTCAAGGATCTCGGCGTGCCCGAGAAGAATTACGCCCTGAATTTTTCAATCGCCCGAGGTCTCGATTACTACACCGGCACGGTCTACGAGACCACCTTGGACGATTATCCGCAGATCGGATCCATCTGTTCCGGCGGACGCTATGACAATCTGGCCAGCCACTACAGCAAATCGAAACTTCCCGGCGTCGGGATTTCCATCGGCGCCAGCCGTTTGTTCTGGCAGTTGCGTGAGTCCGGACTGATGGCCCCCGATCCGCACAGCCATATGGTGCTGATCGGCCTGATGAGTGATGACGACCTTCCCGAATCTCTGGCCATCGCAGGCGAACTGCGTGCGGCAGGGATCGCCTGTGAAGTGCAACTGGAAGCCAAGAAGCTGGCCAAGCAATTCCAATACGCCGACAAAGTCGGTTTCAGTTACATGCTCCTGCTCGGCGAAAGCGAACGCGCCAAGGGCGTGGTCAGCCTGAAGAATCTGGCGACCGGCAAGCAGGTCGAGATCGCCCGCGCCGATCTGCTGCGCTGCCTGAGTCAGGCCAAGGAGTGGGGGCTATGAAATCGATTACCCTGACCGGCACCACCCTCAGTCATGAGCAGGTGGTCGCGGTGGCCTATGGCGCCAGCGTCGTTCTGGACCCGGCACAGCTGCCCAAAGTCGCGGCGACTGCCGAGTTTCTGGCCGAACAGGTCACTCAGCAGCAGCCCCTGTACGGCATTTCCACCGGATTCGGATCCAATGCCGACAAGCTGCTCGGCGCGCATCCCATCCGCAACAGCCGGCGTAGCGGCGAAACCCTCTTGCAGGAACTTCAGCGGAATCTGATCATTACCCACGCCGTGTGCGTGGGTGAACCCTTCGCGCCGGAAGTGGTGCGGGCGATGATGGTCATCCGTATCAACACCCTGATGCGCGGCCATTCCGGCATCCGGGTGGAAACCCTGCAGGCGCTGACCGCAATGCTCAACGCCGGCGTGGTACCGGTGGTACCCAAACTCGGCTCGGTCGGTGCCAGTGGCGATCTGGCGCCGCTGTCGCATCTTGCGATTGTCCTGCTCGGGGGCGGTGAAGCGTTTTTCGATGGCGAGCGCCTGATTGGTGCGGACGCACTGGCCAAGGCGGGATTGCAGCCCATCGTGCTTTCGCATAAGGAAGGGCTGGCGCTGAATAACGGCACCGCGCAGATGCTCGCCACCGGCGTCTTGGCCGTCGCCAAGCTCGAGGAGTTGTGTGACACCGCCGATCTGGCCGCCGCCATGACCCTCGATGCCTTTGCCGGACGCATGCGTGCTTTCGATGATCACGTTCATGCTTTAAGGCCACATCCCGGCCAGGTGCATGCCGCCAAGCACCTCAAACAGTTCCTGGCCGGATCGAAATTGACCGATATTGCCTACCATCTCGTACCACGCTTCAAGTCCTGGCTGCCGGAATGTTGGCCGGACCCTTCACTGGATGCGCTCAACTTCGACATTTCCTGGGACTGGGTGCCGTTCAACCAACGCCATGGCCGCGAAAAGTTTTATCAACGCTTCAAGCCGTTCCGGGGTGGCAAGAAACACCAGCCACAGGACAGCTACTCGCTGCGCTGCATTCCGCAGGTTCATGGCGCCGTCCGTGATGCGGTGGCACAGGCACGGCGGGTTCTTGAAATCGAGCTCAATGCGGTCACCGACAATCCACTGATATTTCCGGAACTGGAAGGTGCCCGCAATATCGAGGACCAGATCGTTTCCGCCGGCCATTTTCATGGCATGCCATTGGCGCTGGTGATGAGTTACGTCAAAGCCGCGATCCCGGTTTTGGCCTCGATCTCCGAGCGCCGCCTCAACAAGCTGGTCGATCCGGCCACCAATGACGGTTTGCCGGCATTCCTGATCGGCAACGAGGACGGCACAGAAAGCGGATTCATGATCGTCCAGTACACGGCAGCGGCCATCGTCAACGATCTGGCTACGCGGGCGCATCCGGCTTCGGTGTATTCGATACCGACCAGTGCCAATGCCGAAGATCACGTCTCGATGGGTGCCAATGAGGCCCGGCACGTGTTGGACATGGCGCATGATCTTGGAAAAGTCATCGCCCTGGAAATCTATACCGCGGCGCAGGCACTGGAGTTCCGTAAGGATATGATCAACGCCGCCCGCCAACTTGCCGCAACCCACGATAATGCCGTTTTGGCTTCGAAAATAAACGGCGCTCCGGATCCCGATGATGCCGAATATGCTGCTTTCATGGCGGAAGTCGAAGCCCTGCGCGCTGAGCTTGCCACCGCTGGTGAATTCACGCCAGGGCGTCCGGTGGCGGCGGCACTGTCGGCGCTGCGTCGGCATATCGCCTTCATGCCGGGCGACCGTGCCATGGATGGCGAAGTCCAGCGTATGGTCGATCTGGTCGAGCATGGCGAATTGCTGATGGCCGCCAGGGCCGCACAGTAATGATGCGCGCCACTATCGTTCTGGCAGGGGCGCTGGCGCTATTTCCGACGCTATTGCCTGCGGTCTGCGATAGTCGGGTATTCATCGATGCCAACCGTAATGGCGTTTTTGATGCCGGCGAACGCGGATTGTCGGGTGTCGCGGTATCCGATGGCGTGCATATCGTGCGCACTGACCGCGATGGCCGTTACCGCCTCGCTGCCATGCCCGGAAAAACCTTGTTCGTGATTAAACCTTCCGGTTATTCATTGCCGAAGCGCGCGGACGGTCTTCCGGACTTTTTCGCCAACCAGGCCGGAACCGGCGCGAAACTGAGGTACTGCGGCGTCGTGCAATCCGATGCCGCGTGCAAATCATTCGCCCTGAATCCAGAAGCACAGAATCCGGAGCTACCGCTTTCGGTTCTGCTGTTCGGCGATCCGCAGCCGAAGTCGGCCGTCGATGTCGATTACTACCTCCGTGACATCATCGCGCCGCTGCGCGGCAATCCGGCGGCGACCCTCGGCATCACGCTCGGGGATATCGTGCATGATGATTTGACGCTGTTGCCGGAGATTAAAAAAGCCGACAGTCTGCTCGGTATTCCCCGCCTGTATGCCGCTGGAAACCATGACATCGATTTCGATGCGGCCGGTGATGCGGGTTCACTGGAAAGCTTCCGCGCCCAGTTCGGTCCGGATACCTTCGCCTGGGAAGAGCGGCACGCCAACTTCATCGTGCTCGATGATGTGATCTACCAGCCAGGTGGAAAGCCTGCCTACATCGGCGGCCTGCGCGAATCGCAGTTCCATTTTCTGGCGCGCTATCTGGCCGGTGCCGACAAAAACAAACTGCTGGTGATTTCCGCACATATTCCCTTTTTCCAGACCAAGGACGATGCCGAAACCTTCCGCAGTGCCGACCGCCGGCGACTGTTCAAACTGCTTGCACCGTTCCGGGATGTCTTGTTGCTTACAGCGCATTCGCATGCACAGAATATCGTACAGCATGGCCCCGACAGCGACTGGCATGGCATCGGACGGCTTTTCGAATACAATGCCGGCGCAAGCTGCGGCGGCTATTGGGCCGGTTTGAAGGATAAAGACGGATTGCCCGATGCCACCATGAGCGATGGCACTCCCAACGGCTATGCCCGTCTGCATATCTCACCCCGGGATTACCGTCTGCAGTGGTTCAATGCCCGCAATCGCCCCAATGCCGCCATGGCTCTGCATCTTCCGCTTGTGCTGAGACACGGCGCCTATCCCGGTGTTGGTCTCTACGCCAACGTGTTTATGGCACGGCCTGACACCCGCGTGGACGTCCGTATCGACGATGGCTCCTGGCTACCGATGCAACGGGTTAACCGGGCCGATCCGCGGGTGTTGGCACTGAATCTGCAGGATGATGCTTCGCCGGCATTGACGGGTTATGACCGAACACCCGAGGCCACGATATCGAGCCATCTCTGGCGTTTCTCACTTCCTACCAATCTGGCTCTGGGTGAACATCGCATCCGCGTCCGGGCCATTGATGCGTGGCTGGGCGAGGTGTCAGAGGAGGCCATTTACCGGCTGGAAGCCGTCAGCCCTTAAATCGCGTCGATATCACTGAATCGTTCGAATCGAAGGTTTCCGTGGGCGGCATCGCCGGTACGGGGCTGCGGGTAATCCTCGCGGCGGTCGATCAGAGCCGTCTGCCAGCCGGCATCGCGCGCGGCATCCAGTTCTTCAACGATGTCGGAAAGAAACAGCAGATTTTCCGGCGGTATGCCGATCGCTCCGGCGATGCGCACATAGCTTCCAGTCTCGCGCTTGCCACCGATTTCAGTATCGAAGTATCCCGAAAAAAGCGGGCACAAATCGCCATGATCGGTGTGTGCGAAGAATAGTTTCTGGGCGGGTACCGAGCCGGAGCTGTAGACGTAAAGCGGGATTCCCGCGGCATGCCAGCGACGTAGACTGGCATCAGCATCCGGGTAGACCGGTGCCTTGTAGGTCGCATTGGCGTAGCCATCCACCCAGATCATGCCTTGCAGCGCTTTCAGTGCGGTATGTTTGCGGTCCTGATCAATCCATTGCAGGAGGATTTCGATGACGCCATCGAGATCTTCAGCGGCAAGGCCGTTTTCTTCGGCAACTGCTTTAACCCAATGGATGACATCCGCCCGGCCATGTTTTTCCTGCAGGAATCGGGGCAAGGCCGCGCGTGCATATGGAAACAGCACGTCCCGAACGAATGCAATGGAACTGGTGGTGCCTTCGATGTCGGTAACGATGGCCTTGACCCCGTTCATGCACGGCCTTCATAGCGTGGAAAACGTTCGGCAAGCCCGGAGTCAGTGAAATATCCGACCCAGCCATCGACCTCGGTAAAAAAGCGGATGGCGGTGAAGCGGGGCGCAGGCCCCATGTCGAACCAATGCTTGGTGCCATCCGGAACACGGATCAAATCCTGTGCTTGGCAAAGCACCTCGTAAACCCGCTCGTCGATATGCAGGGTGAAAAGGCCGCTGCCACGGACGAAGAAACGCACTTCGTCCTCTTTGTGGCTGTGTTCGCTCAGGAACTTCGCACGCATGGCCTCGCGATCCGGATGGTCCGGGTTGATGCTGACCATATCGACGGCACGGAAACCGTTTTCCGCCACCAGCTGGTCGATTTCGGGCTTGTAGGATGCAAGAATCGATTCATTGCTGGCATCATCGGCAATCGGTCGAATCGGCCAGCGCTCGAAACCGACACCCAGCGGTGCCAGCTGCGCGGCAATGACGGTGGCATCGTCGCTTTCGAACAGGACGGTATCAGGGGCGGAATCGGAAAAAACACGTAAACGGCTCATGCACGGAACCCCAGTTTGGTCATTTCGGCGGTTAAAAGAAATTCAAAGGCATCCAGATGTCTGTGCGCTTCTTCGACATCCCGGCCCCAGGTGTACAGGCCGTGGCCTTCAATCAGATAGCCCCAGAATGCCTTTTCTGCAAAGGCGGGCGCGATAGCGTCACACAGTGCGGTCATGTCCTGGGAATTGGCGACAATTGGAATACGGATGGCGGTGTCGTGTGTTTTGATGCCGTGGAATGCTTTCAGCAGTTCGTAGCCCTTGATTTCGATGAAGCCATCCTGTGCGTGGCGCATGGAGAGCAAGGTTTGCGCCAAGGAGTGCGTATGCAATACGGCGCCGGCATCAGGCCGTTCTCGATAAATCTGAGTATGCAGCAGGGTTTCCGCGGATGCGGTTCGGCCTGGATCTATTGTATTGCCATGACTGTCTACGCGCATGAAGTCATCGGCAGCCAGTCGGCCTTTGTCGCGTCCACTTGCAGTAATCAGGCAGCAATTTGCATCCGCCCGGATGGAGAAATTACTGCTGGTCGCCGGCGTCAGGCCTGCGGCGGCCAGTTTTGCCGTACACGCAATCAGGCGTTCAAGTTCAGCGGTGGGGTCAAAGCCGGTCATGAATAAGATTCATTCTCAATTGGTTGATATCAATACAAAAAAATTGCCATTTCATTGACTTGGGTTAAGTCAGGATACATTCCACGAAGGTATCATTAGCGCAAGTTCATTTTCTCATGATTATAGGAGCCTTACCATGAAATCCCAAGAAAACAGCCGCCGTCAATTCCTGATCCGCGGTCTAGTGTCCGTTGCGGCCATCCCTTTCGCTGGGGCCATGCTCTCTGCCACCGCATCGGCACAGGCTCTTAAGCCACTTCCGGCCACCAATCCTCAGGCGGTCGCCTTGAAATACGTCGCCGACGCCAAGAAAGGCGTGGGTGTGAAACCAGGCAGTAACTGTGCCAACTGCTCGTTGTTTCTGCCTGCCACCAAGGGTTGTAGCATTTTCCCGGGATTTGCGGTCGCTCCGGCCGGCTGGTGCTCGGCTTGGGCCAAGAAAGCCTAATACCCTGTCAATAAACGGCGGTCTCGGAATACGAGACCGCCATGTCGTAAGATAGCCAAGTTCCCCTAGAACTTGGCTTTTTTATGTCCTTTGATTCCATTCATATTGTTTTGTTGCTGCTGTTCATCCTTGCAGTCGTAGGCGCGCTTGTCGTCATGATGAAGAAAGCAGCCTTGTCCGTGCAATTGGAGTATCTGAACGAGGAAAATCGCAGGCTTGCCGGGCAGACCGCTGAACTGGCGATTATTCGCGAGAAGTATGCTGCCTTGGAGTCCGGTGCTGCTGCTCGTGAGGCGGCGGCCAGCGAACAGCTCAATCAGCTCATTTCGGCCGAAAACCGGTTGAAAGAGAACTTTGAAAATCTCGCCAACCGGATTTTCGAAGAAAAATCGACCACTTTCAAGAGCCAAAGCAAAGAACATCTTGAGGCCATGCTTGACCCGCTCAAAACCCAGATCGGTGAATTCAGGAATACCGTGCATCAGACCAACCAAGGTATCCACACTCTAAAAGAACTCAATTTGCGCATGGCCGAGGAGGCGACAAATCTCACCCGTGCACTCAAAGGCGATAACAAGACCCAGGGGGGCTGGGGCGAACAGGTTTTGGGCCGCATTCTTGATGCGTCCGGCCTCACCGAGGGGCGTGATTACCACGCGCAGTTTTCCTATGTGGATGAACAGAATGCACGTAAGCAACCTGACTGCGTGATTTTCCTGCCGGAAAATAAAGCCATCATTGTCGATTCTAAGGTTTCGCTCGTCGCCTACGACCGTTACATCAATTCAGAAACTGCCCTCGAACGCGATGCCGCCCTGAAAGAGCATGTACGCTCCTTGAAAAGCCATATTGATGGCCTGTCCGCAAAAGCCTATGAAGAGCTTCCCGGCAAGCGCAATCTTGATTTCGTGCTGATCTTCATACCGGTCGAGTCGGCGTTCATCGATGCCCTGCGATTGGATGATTCCCTTTATACCTATGCCCTCGACAAGAACATTGTCTTAGCTGCTCCGAGTACGTTGCTGGCCACCTGCCGTACCGTGGCGCATCTGCAGAAACTCGACAAGCGCAGCATCAACGCCATGAAGATCGCGGATCAGGCCGGCAAACTCTATGATCAATTCGTGGCGTTTAGTAGTGATATGACAAAAGTCAGTAAGGCTCTGATGGCGGCCAATGAGGCGCAGGACTCTGCACTCAAACGTTTGTCGTCAGGTAAAGGCAATCTGGTCCGACAGACTGAGCAGCTCAAAGCATTAGGTGCTAAAACGACCAAGTCGGTTCCATTCGCGCTGACCGAAGACGATTTGCCTTTACTACCGGATGCTTCAGCGTCCGATCCGGAATAAAAAACGGCGCCCGAGGGCGCCGTTTTCAATTACGCATAAAAAGGCTTAATCGTGCTGTTGCAGGCCTTTCTGCAGCTGTGAATTGCGCATGCCGTACACAAAATACAGGATGATCGCGGCCAGCAAATACCAGCCGAAGAACACCAGAACGCGGGTTTCAACCGTGAAGATTAGCGCAAAGCAGGCCACGATTCCGAAAGCCGGCAGCACCGGATACAGCGGTACCTTGAAGCCGCGCGGAATTTCAGGGTGGGTGGTGCGCAGCCAGATGACCGACAGGCAGACGATGCCGAACGCCGCCAGCGTACCGACCGAGGTCATGTCGCCGAGGGTGTTGATGTCGAAGAACGCGGCCGAAGAGGCGGTCAGGAAGCCGACCAGGATGGTGTTGATCCACGGGGTCTTGAACTTCGAATGCACTCTCGAGAACACTTTCGGCAGCAGACCGTCGCGGGCCATGGTGTAGAAGATGCGGGTTTGGCCGTACATCAGCACCAGAATGACCGAAGTCAGGCCGATGATGGCGCCGATCTTGATGGTCTTGGCAAACCAGCCCCAGGCCGGACCCATGGCATCCACGGCAACGGCAACCGGATCGGGCACGTTCAACATCTTGTAGTTGACCATCAGGGTCATCACGATCGCGACCAGGATGTAGAGGACGGTGCAGATCAACAGGGAACCGATGATGCCGAACGGCATATCGCGTTTCGGGTCTTTGGCTTCCTGTCCTGCCGTCGAGACGGCTTCAAAGCCGATGTATGCAAAGAAAACAATCGATGCGGCGCGGAAAATTCCGCCCCAACCGAATTCGCCATCTTTACCGGTCGCTTCGGGAATAAACGGGTCCCAGTTGGCTTTCAGGGTATCGAAGTGCTGAATAACGAACCAGCCGACGATGATGATGAAGGCGATGATGACCGAGGCCTTGATGGCGACGATGACATTGTTCACTTTGGCGCTTTCGGAAACACCGATGATCAGCAGGCCGGCGAGGGCAAGGCAGATCAGGAAGGCCGGAAGATTGAACAGGGTGGTGACCGCATTGCCATCCGGTCCGATCACGGCAGCCCCGTCACGCATCAGCGCGTGTCCGAAGGGGCCGGTCAGTTCGGGTGGAATCACCAGACCGTAATCACCCAGCAGGCTGACCACGTAACCGGACCAGCCGACAGCGACCACCGAAGCGGCCAGACCATACTCGAGCAGCAGCAAGCCACCCATAATCCAGGCGGCGAATTCACCGACCGTGGTATAGCTATAGGTGTAGGCCGAGCCGGAAACGGGCAGGGTTGAAGACAATTCTGCGTAACACAGGCCGGCCAGTGCGCAAACCACGCCGGCGACCAGGAATGACAATAAAACCGCCGGACCGGCATGTAAGGCCGCCGCGTTACCGGTTCTGACGAAAATGCCGGCACCGATGATGCAACCGACGCCAAGGAAAACGAGATTCCACCTGCCCAATGTGCGTTTCAGCGTACTGGTTTCGCTTTCTCTTTGGACCTGTTCAACGCTTTTGCGCATGAGCATACGCGAAAGAAGTCCGCTTGTTGGAGTATTGGCCATTAATCTGCCCTCTAAGTAGGTTTTTATTTTGAAATATGAACGACCCGGGCAATCCGGGCGAACCCGTTTACCATAAGCTAGATGAACGCAGGGGTAAAGCCCTTTCCGGTCGATTCGGGGAAATATTCACCACCATGACAGATATTCGACACAGCTTGCTGGAATTACTGGCGAATTATCCGGTTTCCGGGCAGGCCGATATCGCACGCCGCCAGGAGTTTACGGGCTTGATTGCCTCAGATGAGCACGCCTGCCAGCGCGGACGTCTTGAGGGTCATTTGACCGGTTCAGCCTGGGTGGTTTCCGCCGATGGGCGAAAAGCACTATTGATGCACCATCGCAAGCTGGACCGTTGGCTGCAGCCGGGCGGGCATGCGGATGGGGACTGGGATCTGGCTGCCGTCGCCCTGCGCGAAGCCATGGAGGAAACTGGATTGCCGAACCTACACGTGGAGCCGGCCATTTTTGATCTGGACAAGCACCGAATTCCGGCCCGAGGCAGTGAACCGGAGCATTGGCATTATGATGTGCGTTTCGTGGTTCGGGCCACAGGATCTCAGGAGTTTTCCGGCAATACCGAGTCTTGGCAACTGCGTTGGTTCGACGTCCATCATCTTGCGCAGAATGACGAGTTGGATGAATCCATCCGGCGAATGGCGCACCGATGGCTGCAACGGGGATGATTCAACCCGCTAGAAGCCGCTTGCGGCCTTCGGCATGATGCAGTGCCAGCGGCTCCAGCCGAACACCATAATCGGAGCGCATCAGGCGCGACCACCAAATTCGCCAGTGACCGTGGACACCAGGATCTTTTCGCCATTACTGATGTATTCGGGCACCTGGATTTCGATGCCGGTGCTGAGCTTGGCCGGTTTCGGGCGTTTGGTGGCGGTGCCGCCCTTGAGCTCGGGTGGCGTGTCGATCACTTCCAATACCACGCTCGGCGGCATTTGGATGGCGACCGGCGCATCATCGATCAGCTGCACATAGACGCCTTCAAGGCCTTCCGTGATGTAGCCGGCCATGTCGCCGATGATGTTGGCATCCAGCTGGTAGGGGGTGAAGTCCTCGCTGTCGAGGAAAACGAAGGCATCGCCGTCCATGTATGAAAAACTGGCTTCCCGGCGCACCAGGTCCAGCTCTTTCAGATCATCGTCGGCGCGCAGGCTCAGATCGTATTTGTTGCCGGCGGGAACCGAATACATGGTGAAGCGGAAGGTGACATTGCCGCCGCGGCCCTGCGGTGCGGAGCGCTCGATATCGCGGATCTGGTACACGGTGTTGTTGTATTCGACGACATTGCCTTTTTTGACATCACAAGCTTTCATGGGAAATTCCGGTTGGTTTTATTTGGCGGCAAGACGGACCGAGCCATCAAGGCGGATGGTTTCGCCATTGAGGTAGCGGTTTTGCAGAATAAATGCGGCGGTCGCGGCGAACTCCTCCGGTTTGCCCAGGCGGGCCGGGAAGGGAATCGATGCCGAGAGCGACTCCTGCACGGCCGGTGGCATGCCATCCACCATCGGCGTCCAGAAAATGCCGGGGGCGATGGTCATCACGCGGATGCCGAAGCGGGCCAGTTCGCGGGCCATCGGCAAGGTCATGCCGACCACGCCGCCCTTCGAGGCGGAGTACGCGGCTTGTCCGATTTGTCCGTCAAAGGCAGCGACCGAGGCAGTATTGATGATGACGCCACGCTCACCGTCTTCGCCCGGAGCATTATGCTGCATCACGTCGGCAGCCGCCTTGGCGACATTGAAGCTGCCGATCAGATTGACGCGGATGGTAGTGGCAAACTGCGCCAGGGGCATACAGGCCTCGCGGCCCAGGACGCGGCCGGCCCCGATGATGCCGGCACAGTTGATGGCGGCGTTCAGGCTGCCCATGAATTCGGCGGCCTTGGCGGTATTCTCGGCGACCTGCGCTTCGTCGGACACATCGGTGCTGAAGTAAGCGGCGTTGGCGGCCCCGAGGGTAGTGATGGCCTCAGCGGCTTTCAGGCTATTGATGTCAAACAGCGCGACTTTGCCGCCATGGGCGACGATGTGCTGGGCGACGGCGAAGCCGAGGCCGGAAACGCCGCCGGTGATGATGGCACGGGTATCGGAAAGATTCATGGTAAACCCTCGGTGGAATGGCATATTTTAGCAAAAATCCGCCGAAATCCTCGTAAAATGGCGGCATATTCCACCGGGGACCCTCCATGAAAATCAAACTCGCCTTGTGTGTGCTGCTTGCCGCTGGCCAAGCGGTTGCCGCCGATGCCCCCTTGCCCTGCCGCGCCGCAGATCCGGACAACCCACGCCCACGCATCGGTCTGGTACTCGGCGGCGGCGGTGCCCGGGGTATTGCCCATTTGAGTGTGCTCAAGGAAATCGAACGTCAGGGAATACCGGTTGACTGCATCGCCGGCACCTCGATGGGCTCATTGGTCGGCGGCTTATATGCTTCAGGCATGAGCACGGCGGACATGGAAACCATGTTGCGGACCATGGATTGGGATACCGTGATGAAGGATACCGTGGCCCGCAAAGATCGCAGCTTCCGGCGCAAACAGGATGATCTGGAGTCTCTGGCTCCAGCCAAGCCGGGCATTGGCAAGGATGGTCTTCGGATCTCTTCGGGCTTGCTTGCGGGTGAGAACATCCAACTCTTTTTGGAGCGCCAGATTGCAGCATCGGCCGGGGTGACCGATTTCAACCGCCTGCCGATTCCCTACCGTGCAGTGGCGACCGACATCAACACCGGCAAAGCCGTGGTTCTCGATTCTGGCAGTCTGGCCAAAGCCATGCGTGCCAGCATGTCGATTCCGGGTGCTTTCAATCCCGTCACGATTGATGGACGCATTCTGGTCGATGGCGGCTTGGTCAATCAGGTGCCAGTTGATGTCGTGCGGGCAATGGGTGCGGATATCGTCATTGCCGTCGATGTCGGTACACCGCTCCAGGAAATCAATTCTGAAAGCAGTGCGTTGGCCATCGGTGATCAGGTCATGGGTCTGCTGACCGTGGGCAATACCCAGGCCCAGCTTGCCACGCTCGGACCGAAGGATATCCTGATCCAGCCGGATCTGGGCAAAGAGGTCACCACCGCGTCTTTTGATAAGGCCGCATTGGCGCTCGAAATCGGTGACAAGGCCGCAGCCGCTACGGCACCGCGACTGGCCGCATTGGCCAGACCGGAATTGCCGGCACGCCGCCCTTCGCCAAACCGCGATGCACAGACGCGAATCGCGTTCATCGAATTGGATAACCGCAGTGAATACGATGACCGTGTCTTTTCACGCCATCTGAATACATTGAAGGGTGAAACCATCAATCGTGACGAAATCGATAAACAAATCCATGCCATATACGGCCAGTATCCGCTGGAACTGGTGAGCTATGAGGTGGTCGAAAAGCAGGGCGAGACCGGCCTGAAGGTGACTGTGACCCCGCCGGTCGTCGGCAAATATTTCGGTGAGTACGGATTGAACTTCAGCAGCAGTTCGAAAGGCCAGTTCCTGTTCAACATCACCGCCGGCGTCACCATTGCTCCGATGAATCCTTCCGGCGGCGAATTGCGTACTCTTCTGACCTTGGGTGACGAGCCCAGCCTGACCAGTGAGTGGTATCAACCGCTCGCACCAGCATCACCGTTCTTCACCGATATCCGTGTCGGTTACGAAAAGCCCCTGTTGTCACTGGTGGATGGCAATGAAAACGTGTTGGTGGAATATGCCGCGCCGACCGTATTCATGAGCGCCAAGCTCGGCCGCTCTTATGGCAATTGGGGTGAGCTGAGTCTGCAGGCGAACATTGCCAATGGCCGGCTCGAGCGCAACATCGGTTCGACCATGTTTCCCGAGTACGACTACCAGCGCCGTGAGCTTGCGCTCGGCTTTACCATCGATACTGTCGATTCGCTGTACCTGCCTCGCAACGGAAATGTCCTGGAAGCCTCCGTGGTCAGTTCCGTGGATGCCTGGGGCAGTGACGACGATTATCGTCAGTTCAATTTCGATTTAATGCATGCCCGCGCCCTAGGCAAGCATTCCGGATTCGCCGGACTGCGCTACCACAATACGTTCAGTGGGGATGCCGGCTTCCAGAACTACTACAGCCTGGGCGGCGTCACCCGTTTTGCCGGATACCAGGCCGAACAGCAGTTCGCCGAGAACTATGCTCTCGTTTTCGCCGGATATAACTACGAACTGGGCAAGCTTCTCGGTAGATCCCTGGTACTGGGCGGTTCAATTGAACGTGGCAAGATCTGGTATGACAGCGCCATTGTTTTCGATGACTATCAGACGCATGGCAGCATCTATTTCGGGTTCGATTCCTGGATCGGATTGCTGATGATGGGTTATGGCCACAGCAACGAGGGGGATAGCAATTTCTTCATCGAGCTCGGCAGGACGCGCTGATTTTTTACAGGCTTTTCGAAAAAAACCGGTTGCAACCGCCGTGGCCGGTGTTACCCATGTGTTTTTCCAAGGATCGGAATCCGGCTTTGTGATACAGCGCCATGGCGCTGTCCATGCCGGCGAGGGTTTCGAGATAGCACAGCTCGAACCCTAAATCACGGGCCTTGGCAAGGCAGGCATCCATCAGCGCCTGACCGGCACCCAGTCCGCGCAGTGCCGGTAGGAAATACATCTTACGCAGTTCGCAGATGCGTGGATTGGTCGCCCCTTCCAGCGGCGCAATGCCACCACCGCCCATGACCTGGCCTTCCAGTTCGACCACGAAGTAGGCGCTTCGGGGGGCATTGTAAGCTCTGCTCATCCAGTCCACTTCCGCATCATGGATGGCGAATCCTTCGCCGTCTGCACCGAATTCCGGCATCACGCTACGGATGATATACGCCACGCGTGAGTCATCGTGTGGGGTGATCGGACGGATTTTCCAGTTACGGTTTTTCATGGTGCATGGCCCGGTTGACTTTGCTGGCACTGGGTCGGCCGAGCAGGCGGCTCAGCCAAACGCCGGTTTCGACCAGTCTAGCTAAATCCACGCCAGTGGCAAAGCCCATGCCATGCAATGCGTATACCAGATCTTCGGTAGCGAGGTTGCCGCTGGCCCCCTTGGCATAGGGGCATCCGCCGGCCCCGGAAACCGAGGCGTCGACAGTTCGTACTCCGGTTTCCAAACACGCATAGACATTGGCCAGTGCCTGCCCATAGGTGTCGTGGAAATGCACCGCGATGGCCTCCATCGGTATTTCGGAGGCCACGGCCTTGACCAGCGCGTGGGCAGCATGGGCCGTTCCCACTCCGATGGTGTCGCCCAGCGAGATTTCGTAACAGCCCATATCCTTGAGGGTTTTGGCCAGACGGACCACATCGGCGGTGTCGACTGCGCCTTGATAAGGGCAGCCCAGCACGGTCGAGATGTAACCGCGAACGGCGATGCCATCTTCCATGGCACGCTCGAGCACAGGCTGGAAACGCGCGATGCTTTCATCAATGCTGGCATTGATGTTGCGCATACTGAACGCTTCCGAGGCGGCTGCGAACACTGCGACTTCGCGGACACCGCAGGCAACGGCGCGCTCATAGCCTTTCAGGTTCGGAACCAGTACCGGATAGCGAAGGCCATCGTCTATGGGAAGCTGCGCAAACAGGGCTTCGGCATCGGCCAGCTGCGGTACCCACTTCGGGCTGACGAAGCTGGTGGCCTCGATGGTACGCAAACCACTATCGGCCAGACGACGGATCAGCTCGATTTTGTCGGCGGTGGCCACGAATCCCGGCTCATTCTGCAGGCCGTCGCGCGCGGCGACTTCGACGATGCGGACGTGGTCAGTCATGTGCGGGTTCCCAGCTGAAAATACCGGCTTCGGCATCAAGCACGCGACCGGCTTCGGCAAGCACTGCAGTAATGTTGCCGTTACTGGGAGCTTTGATGCTGAGTTCCATTTTCATGGCTTCCATGACCGCCAGTTCATCGCCGGCCTGAACCGTTTGGCCGGATTGCACCTTCACCAGCACCAGCTTTCCAGGCATCGGTGCCCGGATGAATCCGTCGGATCGGCTTGTTGCATCGCTGACATCGCTTCCGGGAATACGGATCTGCCAGTGTGAGCGTCGTCGGCCGTCGTGAACCACCAAAGTGTTGTCAAAACGGAAGCAGTGCAGGGTATGGTGCCGGTCATCCATGTCCAGCGTGAGCGATTCATTGCTTCCGGCCAGCACCTTGGCTTGCAGTACTACCTCATTGCCGGTGATGATCAGGTTACCATCGACAAGACGGGTTCGGTAAAGCGCGAAATCGGCATGGTGTTTCAATGCAATACGGAACGCGCCATGGCCGTGCGGTCGCCAGAAGTCGCGTTGCGACCAAGGGTCGTCCGCATCGGACGGCTCTCTATGCTCGGCCGCCTTCAGGCTGAAATAGGCTGCCGCTGCAAGATGCCAGGCCGGCAGTTGTTCCGGATGTTTCAACACGGTATCGAGATGCCGGTCCAAGAATCCAGTATCGATATCACCGCGCTGGACCGCTGGATGGGCGACCAGGTCTTCGAGAAATCCGATGTTGCTCGGCAACCCGAAAATCTGACAGCCGGCCAAGGCATCCTGCAGACCCTTTAGCGCGGCTTCGCGGCTGTCGGCATAGACGATCAACTTGGCCAGCATCGGATCATAGAACACTCCGATATGGTCACCCTCGCGGAATCCGGAATCGATGCGAACCGATGCGCCGGTTTCGGGCAGACGCATCTGACGGATAGTGCCGCTGCCGGGCATGAAATTCAGATCCGGGTTTTCCGCATACAGGCGGACCTCAATGGCATGGCCTTGATGCCGGATGGCGTCCTGCGGCAGGGGAAGCGGGCGACCGGCAGCGACTTCAATCTGCCACTGGACCAGATCAAGCCCGGTAACCATTTCCGTAACCGGGTGCTCGACCTGTAGGCGGGAGTTGATTTCCATGAAGAAGAAGTCACCATTCTGCGCCACGATGAACTCGACGGTACCGGCATTGCGGTAATCCACGGCACGCGCGGCGGCCACGGCCGCTTCCGCCATGCGGGCGCGCCCGGCAGCATCGAGAAAGGGCGAGGGGGATTCTTCGAGGACTTTCTGGAAACGTCGCTGCGCCGAGCACTCGCGCTCGCCGAGGTGGATGGTATTGCCCTGGCTGTCGGCGAAGATCTGGAATTCGATATGACGCGGTTTTTCGATATAGCGCTCGAGCAGAACACGGTCCTTACCGAAGGCGTTACGCGCCTCGCGTTGGCAGGATTCAAGTGCGCCGGCAAAAGCCGCCGGCTCGTTCACGATGCGCATGCCCTTGCCGCCGCCGCTGTGTGCGGCCTTGATCATCAGCGGATAGCCGATGGCATCGGCTTCACGTTGCAGGTGCGCCGGATCCTGAAGCTCGCCACCATAACCGGGGACTACCGGAACGCCATGGGCGGCCATCATAGCCTTGGCGCCGGCTTTCGATCCCATTGCCCGCATGCTGCTGGCTTTCGGACCGATGAAGACCAGGCCGGCGGCCTCGACCATTTCCGCGAATTCGGCGTTCTCGGAAAGAAATCCGTAGCCCGGATGGATGGCATTGCAGCCGGTATTCAAGGCGGCATCGAGCACCGCCTGCTTGTTGAGATAACTGGCCGAGGCCTCCGGTGGGCCGATGGCTACGGACTCATCGGCCGCACGTACATGTTCGGCATGGCGGTCAGCCTCCGAATAAACGGCTACGGTGGCGATGCCCAGCTGCTTGCAGGTCCGCATGACCCGGCACGCGATTTCGCCACGGTTGGCAATGAGGATTTTTTCAAACAGGCTCATTCGCCGTCCCAGTAGTCGAGGTTGTCATCGATTCGATTGCGCAGGCGCACGGCTTGGGGAAATCCGGCCACATCGGCGCCGGCATAATGCGATGCTCCGGTTTTGCCGGAGTCCGGATATTGGAACATGTCGGGACTGATGGTGGTGCTTACCGCAAGATAGCGCAGGGTATCGGATTCAGAGGTGTTGATGATTTGATGTGCGCGTTCATGGCCGCCGCAGGGGCAGGCGATGATGTCACCGGCCCGCAACGGAAACCGGTCCGTACCATATCGCAGCTCGCCGGAGCCTTCGAGGACATAAAACATCTCCTCATTGCCGAAATGATTATGGAAAGGAAACGCCGATTTTCCGGGCGGCACCACGGTCAGGTTGTAGCCGAGTTTTTCGGCGCCCAGGGCCAAGGAAATCGGTGCGATGGCCGACCCAAGGTAGGCGTCTGGCGAACCGGGAACACGTTCGGAAATGGGAACCGGTTGGAGTTGATCCAGATTGATGACCGGTGCTTTCATTGTTCGATCCAGCCGCTTGGGCGCTTTTCAAGAAAAGCACTGAGCCCTTCCTGACCCTCGGCACTGACCCGCAGGTGCGCAATCAGTTCGGCATTATCCTTATCCTGGTTCTCCATTTGCAGCGTGGTTCCGGCCGGGCTGTACTCCCGGATCAGCTGTTTGGCGGCAGTAACCGCTTTCGGTCCAGCTTTGCCGATCCAGTGCACGATACGATCAATGCTGGCATCCAGCTGCGCTGCCGGAACCGCTTCATGCAGCAGTCCGATGTGCAGGGCCTGCGCGGCATCGAAGATTTCCGCTGACAGGAAATAGCGGCGGGCATGACGGGTGCCGATGGCGGCGATGACATACGGTGAAATCACAGCAGGCACCAGTCCGAGTTTGACTTCGCTGAGGGTGAACTTGGCGGTATCGACGCCAACGGCGATATCACAGCAGGCCAGCAGGCCGACACCGCCGCCGTAGGCGGAACCATTGACACGCGCCAGCACCGGTATCGGCAGATTGTCGAGACGACGCAGACAGCGTGCCAGTGCCATCGCGTCTTCGAAATTCTCGTTTTCCGAAGCCTGCGCCATATCGCGCATCCAGTTCAGATCGGCGCCTGCCGAGAAGGTGCTGCCAGCCCCGGTCACCACCAGACAGCGTGCCCGGGTCGCTTCGACTTCGGCCAAGGCTTCATCAAGGTCGCAAATCAGACTGGCATCGAAGGCATTGTGACTGGCGGGCCTATTCAGGGTCAGGGTCGCGAGCGTGCCGCGACGTTCGAGCAGGACGGTATCGGACATGGCCAATGGATTCCAAAAGGGAAATGATAACGGATATCCCACCGGACCGGTGGCAATGCGTACGGCTTAAAATGCATCGGTACGCGCGAAGGTGTTTTTACGCGTCCGCCAAGCGCCATTGGTGAAATCCGGAAAATCCACAGCCCGGTTCCCTTCCGCGATGGACAGCTCGCTTAGCGGCGTGATCGCGCTCCAGGCCGCGGCATCATAGACGTCCTGCGGCGTCGCAATGCCGCGTTTGGCACTTTCGATGAAAGCGTGCAATACGAAGAAATCCATACCGCCATGGCCGGTGCCATCGGCATCGGCGGCGTATTTCTTCCACAACGGATGGTCGTATTTCTCCAGCCAGGGCGCGGCCGGCTCCCATTTATGACGCGGACTGATGCCTTCAATGTGCAGGGACTGGTTGATGTCCATCCACAAGCCTTTGCTGCCCTGCACGCGGAACCCGAGGGAATACGGACGGGGCAGGGAGGTGTCGTGCTGCAGCAGCACCGTCTCGCCGTTGGCGCAGGCGATCTGGGTCGTCACGACGTCACCGAGTTTGAAGCGGACTGCAGCATTGGGATGGTCTTTGCCACCCTTGGCAAGAACGTAATCGTGCAGTCCTTGGGCGCGTGTGGCATAGGCACTCAGGCGCGTGAATCGGTTACCGCGGTTGATGTCGGTCATCATCGCAATCGGCCCGATGCCGTGGGTCGGGTAAAGGTCGCCGTTGCGTTCGATCGAATGCTGCGTTCTCCAACGTGCCTCCGAATAGCCCTTATCGCCGAACTCCACGCCGCTGTCGTAGGGCGTTTTGCCGTCGTTGAATTTGACGCCACGCAGATCGTGTTGGTAGCCGCCCTGCAGATGCAGCAAATCGCCGAACAGGCCTTGCCGGACCATGTTCATCACGGCGATGACGTCGCGCCGGTAACAGACGTTTTCCAGCATCATGACCTGTGCACCATGCTTTTCAGCGGCCCGGACCACATCCCAGTGGTCCTGCAGGGTCAGGCCGAGCACCACTTCGGTGCCGACGTACCGGATGCCGCGATCCAAGGCATCGAGAATCATCGGCTTATGCCATTCCCAAGGCGTGGAAATGACCACGGCATCCAGATTCCGGCGGTCGAGAAGCTTCCGGTACGCGTACGGGTCGCCCGTGACGATTTCCGGCATTTTCTTTCCGGCGTCGGTCACCATGGCGATGCTGTCACGCAGCATGCCGGCATCGGTATCACACAGCGCAACCACCTGTACGTCGTCCCGGGCCAGGGCCAGCTCCAGATGGTTCTGGCCACGCAGGCCGACGCCGATCAGGCCGATACGGACCTTGTTACGGGTCTTGGCAGCGAGCTGCTCAGGGGCGATGAACAGCCCGGCAGCGAGGACGGCACCGGATTGCAGGAAATGACGGCGAGTGGGGTGCATGGGCGGCAGGCTTCAGTAACGGGGTTGGTTCAGCGTACCTGTGCCGACGCGCCTTGTGAAGACCGGCTGAATCTTACGGTGGACTTGACTGGAATCAACAGCATTTTCACAACTTAGCGCTATAATGAGAATAATTCCCATTTGGAAAACTGGCATGAATTTGAGCCAATTGGCCGTCGGACAGGAAGCCCATGTGCAGGCGGTGACGCCCCATGGCGAGGGTGATGCCATTGCCATGCGTCTTCTGGACCTCGGGTTTGTCCCGGGCGAAGCCGTTCGCTGCATCGCTTTGGCGCCGTTTGGCGGCGATCCCATTTTGGTCCAGGTCGGTTTCACCCGGTTTGCGCTTCGCGCCTCGGAAGCGGCTCGCATTCAAATCACGGTGGCTGCATGAATACCCTCAATGTCGCTTTGGTCGGTAACCCGAACTGTGGCAAAACCGCACTTTTCAATCTTCTGACCGGAAGCCGTCAGAAGGTGGCCAATTACGCCGGTGTCACCGTCGAGCGCAAGGAAGGTCAATTCGTACTGGACCAACGACAGGTCCGTATTCTTGATCTTCCGGGCGCATATAGCCTGAATGCGGCCAGCCCCGATGAGCAAATCACCCGGGACATCTGCATGGGCACCAGTCATTTCGGGTTCCACCCCGATGTGCTGGTCTGTGTCGTCGATGCCACCAACCTGCGCCTGCATCTGCGCTTCGTTCTGGAACTGAAGGCCCTCGGCAAGCCGATGCTGGTGGCATTGAACATGATGGACGCCGCTGAAAAGCGTGGCATCACGATTGACGTGCCGGCATTGGCGTCCGCGCTCGGCGTGCCGGTGGTGCCTACGGTCGCGGTTGCCTCGCACGGTGCCGATGCCCTTAAAGCGGCGCTGGCCGGGGATACTTTCGGATTGCCGCCTGTGGAATGGAACAGCGCATCCGATGGTGATAGCCATCAACAGGTGCGACGGATATTGGCCGACTGCGTCAGCATGCCCCGCGTCACTTCACAGACCGATGACCGCTTGGACCGCTGGTTGCTGCATCCCGTGCTCGGTCCCATCGTGCTTTTCACGCTGCTGTTTTTCATGTTCCAGGCCGTGTATGCCTGGGCTGGCCCTTTTCAAGACGGCATTTCATCCATCGTGGCTTGGATGTCGGGTGCTGTCGGAAATCTTATGCCGCCGGGTATACTCCTTAGCCTCATCCAGGATGGCATTTTCGCCGGCCTCGGCACGGTGCTGGAATTCCTGCCCCAGATTTTGATTCTGTTCGCTTTCATTCTGGCCTTGGAAGAAACCGGCTACCTGCCGCGCGCCGCATTCCTTCTTGACCGCGTCATGTTCCTCAGTGGCTTGACAGGCCGTTCCTTCATCCCGCTCCTGTCGAGTTATGCCTGTGCCATCCCGGGCATCATGGCCACGCGTTCCATCCAGGATCCGCGTGACCGGTTGGCGACGATCATGGTGGCGCCCTTGACCACCTGTTCGGCGCGGCTACCGGTCTACACACTGCTGATTGGCGCCTTCATTCCTGAAACTGAGGTTGCCGGCTTGTTCAATCTGCAGGGGCTGGTGCTGTTCGCGCTCTACCTGTTCGGTATCATCAGCGTGTTCGCGGTGGCCTGGGTGATGAAAATGCTCAGTCTGCGCAAATCCGATCATGCCTTGCTGTTGGAACTGCCGTCCTATCGGATGCCCAATCTGCGTGATCTGGCGATTGGTCTGTGGGACCGCATGCGCATTTTCCTGCGCCGTGTCGGCGGCATCATCCTCAGCCTGACCGTGCTCCTGTGGTTCCTGTCCAGCTTCCCAAGCCCGCCCGAGGGATTCACAGGGCCGGCCATCGATTACAGCTTTGCCGGCCGCATCGGGCATGCACTGGCCCCGTTATTCGCCCCGATCGGATTCAATTGGCAGATCGTGCTTGCCTTGATCCCCGGCATGGCCGCACGCGAGGTGGCGGTTTCCGGGCTGGCAACCGTGTATGCCGTGTCCAGCGACGAGGCGGGCATCAGCCAGCTCGGGAGCATATTGGCCTCACAGTGGAGTCTGGCGACCGCACTTTCGGTGCTGACCTGGTATGTATTCGCACCGCAGTGCATTTCAACCATCGCCACCATCAAGCGTGAAACCAATTCCTGGAAACATACCGGCTTTGCCGTGTTTTATCTGTTTGGCTTGGCTTACCTGTTTGCCTTCCTGGTGTATCAGACGGCGGCGGCATTGGCATGAACGACATTCTGCAGTGGCTGTTGGTATATGCGGTGGTACTGTGGTGTCTGCTGCGCTTGATGCACAAGTACGCAGCCCAGGCGATTTGGCAGTGGCAGGCCAAGGTCAGCTATTTCTTCGAAACGCGGCAGGCGTCATGGAGTCATCGTTTGGGTCGATTCCTGCGTCCTGCCGTAGCGATTCCGCAGGGATGCCAAAGCCATTGCAGTTCCTGCCGGAACTGCGCCTGAGGTTCAGGTCGGCAATACCACCACCTTGTTACGGCCGCCTTCTTTTGCCACATACAGGGCCTGATCCGCACGATCGATGAAATCATCAAGGCTTTCATCCGGTTTCATCCGGCAAAGTCCGATGCTGACGGTACAGTGAAGCAGGCCTTCGCGGGTCTGAAACGGCCGGATACTGATGGCCAGGCGAATGCGTTCAGCCATGGCCGCGGCCATATCAGCGGGCGCCCCGGTCCAGAATACCGCGAACTCCTCTCCACCAAGTCGCACGCACAAATCGTTGGGGCGAACGAGGGTCTCCAGTCGCCGTGCTACTTCAAACAGAACCTGATCGCCCGCGGCATGCCCGAAGCGGTCATTGATGGATTTGAAATGATCGATGTCGATGACGGCCAGATTGACCTCAGGCACGCCATCCCGGCGTGCCCGATCCAGAAGCCGCTTGAAGCGGTTAGCCATGCCCCTGCGGTTGAGCAACCCGGTCAGCTCATCGAATTCCGCCAAGGCCATCATTTTCTTTTGCAGATCATCGTTGACCAACATCAGTATGGCGAAGCCTTGCATCACCAGCGCGGTGATGAAAATCAGAAGCGCGGTCGAATTGACCGCCAATGCCGGTCCGGCGCCCACGCCTGCCGGGGAAACCGCAATCAGGCCGCGCAGCAATAGCCTTGCCAGCAGCAGGCCGATCAGGAAAGTTCCGAAACCGAGTGCGAAGCCGCGTTCACGACGGAAGGCATGCAGCAGATCCGTCAGGGCCACACCGGTCAGAACGGCGGCAACGGTCAGCGTGAGAGCCAAGGTCGCCCAGTCCGCAATCACGGTGCGTCCGAGCAGCCACAGCGCGATCACGGCCAGACCGCTAACCATGGCGATTGGAATCCTAAGCAATGGTCGCCCGAGATAGGATTTTACCGCCAGAGCGATGAAAGCGGCATTGAGCAGGACACCGAGCTGGCCCATCAGTGTGGAGGTTTCAGTGGGGCCATAGTCCCGCAACAGCTGGAAAACCGCCGTGGCGGCGAAACTGCCGAACCAGAACCAGAGGCCGAAACGCCCTTTGGCATGAATGGCGCCGGCGAAAATGATCACTGCCGAGACGATGGCCAGCATCTGGTGCACGACCAGAAGCGTGCCGACATCCAACCCCTGAAGTTGCATCCCCATATTTTTATTCTACATCCGATAGACGGCGGCCGGCCCGCGTTCAATTGGAGCATTCAACGAAGCCGAGAGGGCCAGTCCCAGCACGCGACGGGTATCCGCGGGATCAATGACGCCGTCATCCCAAAGCCGGCTGCTGGCATAGAACGGGTGTCCCTGGCGCTCGTATTGTTCGCGGATGGGATCCTTGAAGGCGGTTTCGTCTTCCGCACTCCAATTCTCACCCTTGGCCTCGATGCCATCACGCTTGACCGTTGCCAGCACCGAGGCGGCCTGTTCTCCGCCCATCACCGAAATGCGCGCATTCGGCCAGGACCAGAGGAAACGTGCGCCGTAGGCACGTCCGCACATGGCGTAATTGCCGGCGCCGAAACTGCCGCCGATCAGTACGGTGAATTTGGGCACGTGCGAACAGGCTACGGCGGTCACCATCTTGGCGCCGTCTTTGGCGATTCCGGCCTGTTCGTATTTCCGGCCGACCATGAAGCCGGTGATGTTTTGCAGGAAGACCAGAGGGATATTGCGTTGGTTGCAAAGCTCAATGAAATGCGCGCCCTTGAGTGCGCTTTCCGGAAACAGAATGCCGTTGTTGGCGATGATGCCGACCGGAAATCCGTGCAGATGAGCGAAGCCGGTAATCAGGGTTTTACCATAACGTGCTTTGAACTCCTGGAACTCGGAGCCATCGACCAGTCGAGCGATGATTTCACGGACGTCGAATGGGCGTCTCGCGTCTTTGGGAACGATGCCATACAGCTGTTCGGCGGGGTAGGCCGGTTCGACCGGCGCTTTCATTGCCAGCGTCTCGGGTTTGCGTCGATTGAAATTGGCGACGATACTGCGGGCAATCGCCAGCGCATGCTCGTCGTTTTCGGCAAGGTGATCGGCCACGCCGGAAATGCCGGTGTGTACCTCGGCTCCGCCAAGACTTTCAGCATCGACGATTTCCCCGGTAGCGGCTTTCACCAGTGGCGGTCCGCCGAGAAAGATGGTGCCTTGTCCGCGCACGATGATGCTTTCATCGCACATGGCGGGCACATAGGCACCGCCGGCTGTGCACGATCCCATGACCACGGCGATTTGCGGGATGTTGCGCGCGCTCATGCGCGCCTGATTGTAGAAAATACGACCGAAGTGTTCGCGGTCGGGGAATACTTCATCCTGCAACGGTAAAAAGGCGCCACCGGAGTCCACCAGATAGATGCACGGAAGTTGGTTTTCCAAGGCGATTTCCTGGGCACGCAGATGCTTCTTCACGGTCATCGGAAAATAGGTACCCCCCTTGACCGTCGCATCATTGGCGACGATGACCACTTCCAGGCCGTGAACGCGTCCGATACCGGTGATGATGCCTGCCGATGGCGCTTGGCCATCGTACTGGCCATCGGCGGCCAATGCGGAAAATTCGAGGAAAGGGCTGCCTGGATCGAGCAATGCGTCCACGCGATCCCTCGGCAGCAACTTGCCACGCGCGGTGTGTTTGGCGCAGGCCGCTTCGCCGCCGCCCAAAGCCACGGTAGCCAAGCGTGCATTCAAGGCATCGCGCTGCTCCAACATGGCAACGCGGTTAGCGGCATATTCATCGGAGCCGGTATCGATGGTGCTGGTCAGTTTCGGCATGGAAAAGTGTGCGCCTTTTTTACATAGTGTACTCAAAAAAAAACCGCCGTTGCCGGCGGTTTTTTCATTAATCGCAGAGCGACTATTACTTCTTGACTTCTTCAGCAGCAGCTTCGGTGGCGTCAGCAGCAGCGGCGGTGGCGTCAGCAGCGGTGGCGTCAGCAGCAGCGTCAACGACCGGAGCAGCGGCGTCAACAGCAACTTCAGCAGCAGCGGCGGTGGCGTCAGCAGCAGCTTCAGTGGCGGCAGCGGCTTCGGCGGTGGCGTCAGCAGCGGCGTCGGTGGCTTCTTCTTGCTTCGAGCAGGCGGTCAGGGCCAGCGCGAAAGCCAGAGCGATGATGGTTTTGTTCAGGGACATGGGTATTTCCTCAAAGTTTCAATATTGAATTTGATTAAAAAAACGTGCGTTATCACGCACGTAGAACTAATCATGCCAGTATTTTTCAAATAGTCAAGTATTTGTGAGTAAAAAGTAAAATAATTGTTCAGTTACGCCAGCTCGATGGCCACGGCCGTTGCCTCACCCCCGCCAATACAAAGGCTTGCAACACCTTTGCGCGAGCCGCGGGCCTGCAGCGCATAAATCAGGGTCACCAGAATCCGGGCCCCCGAAGCCCCGATGGGATGGCCAAGTGCGCAGGCACCGCCATTGACGTTGACCTTCTCGTGGGGAATTCCCAGTTCATGAATCGGCGCCATGGCTACGGTCGCGAAGGCCTCGTTGATCTCAAACAGATCGACGTCCGAGGCTGACCAGCCGGCTTTGGCCAGAACGGCCTGGATGGCACCGACCGGCGCGGTGGTGAACCATTCCGGCGCTTGGGCAAACGAGGCTTGGGCAACGATGCGCGCAATCGGTTTCAGGCTGTGGGCGGCGGCGTAGGTTTCCGAGCTCAGAACCAAGGCGGCTGCGCCGTCATTGATGCTGGACGAGCTGGCTGCCGTGATGGTGCCGTCTTTCTTGAATGCGGCGCGCAGAGTCGGGATTTTCTCGATATTGCATTTGCCGGGTTGTTCGTCACTGGCAATCTGCACCTCGCCTTTGCGACCGGTCACGGTGACCGCTGCGATTTCGGCATCGAAGGCGCCGCTTTGCTGGGCCTGCAGGGCACGGCGGACCGATTCGGCGGCAAAGGAGTCCTGCTGCTCGCGGGTGAAGCCGTATTTGGCCACGCACAGCTCGCCGAATACGCCCATGGATTGCTTGTCATAAGGATTGGTCAGGCCGTCCCAGGCCATGTGATCGAGCATTTCGGCGCTGCCGTAGCGGATGCCGGTACGCGAACCCATCAGCAGATGCGGGGCGTTGGTCATCGATTCCATGCCGCCGGCCACGACCACTTCCGCCGAACCGGCCTTGATCAGATCGTGACCGAACATCACGGCTTTCATGCCCGAACCGCAGACTTTATTGAGGGTGGTGGCGCCTGCCTTCATGGCCACACCGGCGCCGATGGCGGCTTGGCGCGCCGGGGCCTGCCCCAATCCTGCCGGAAGCACGCATCCCATCAGCACTTCATCAACCGCGTCGCCGCTGACACCGGCCTGTTCCAAAGCGGCCTTAATGGCGGTGGCGCCAAGTTGGGTGCTGGGCACGCCGGTGAATTGGCCGAGCAAGGCGCCGAGGGCGGTACGTTTGGCGCCTAGAATGACGATGGAGGAGCTCATGGGGTTTCCTTTTCGGGGTTATTGCCGGCCGTCGAACAGTTCACGTCCGATCAGCATGCGGCGGATTTCGTTGGTACCGGCACCGATGGCATACAGCTTGGCATCGCGCAGGATGCGACCGGCATCGTAGTCATTGATGTAGCCATTGCCACCGAGCGACTGGATGCATTCCAGAGCGACCTGCACCGCCGCTTCACTGGCGTGCAGCAGGCAACTGGCGGCATCCACGCGGGAGCGTTCGCCGGCGTCGTAGGCGCGGGCCACGGCATAGGCAAAGGCGCGCGAGGATTGCAGGGCGGTATACATATCGGCGATTTTGGCTTGCATGATGCCGAAACTGCCGATAGCGGCATCGAACTGGCGGCGTTCACGCACATAGGGCAGTGTCAGGTCGAGCGCGGCTTGCATCAGGCCGATGGGGCCGCCCGACAGCACCAGACGTTCGGTGTTCAAGCCGCTCATCAGCACCTTGACGCCGTCATGGACGCTGCCAAGGACGTTCTCGGCGGGAATCACACAGTTTTCGAAGACCAGCTCACAGGTGTTGGAGCCGCGCATGCCGAGTTTGTCGAGTTTCTGCGCGGTGCTGAAGCCCGGCATACCTTTTTCGACCAGAAAGGCGGTCATGCAACGACTGCCGGCATCTTTGCCGGCGGTGCGCATGTACACAATCAGGACATCGGCATCGGGGCCGTTGGTAATCCACATCTTGTTGCCGTTGGCAATCCAGACGCCGTCTTTCATCTCGGCGCGGCAGGCCATGGCTCCGACCACATCCGAACCGGCTCCGGGCTCACTCATCGCCAGGGCGCCGACCCATTCACCGCTGCAGAGTTTCGGCAGATATTTGGAGCGCTGTGCATCGGTACCATTCAGGTAAAGATTCTGCACGCACAGATTGGAATGCGCGCCGTAACTCAGGCCGACCGAGCCTGAGGCACGGGAAATCTCTTCCATCGCCACCAGATGCGCGAGGTAGCTCATGCCCGATCCGCCGAATTCCTCGGCCACGGTAATGCCGAGCAGACCCATATCGCCCATTTTGCACCAGAGATCGGCCGGAAACAGGTTGTCGCGGTCGATATCGGCCGCACGCGGCGCGATTTCGGTTTCCGCAAAACGCCGCACGCTGTCGCGCAGGGCGTCCAGGTCTTCGCCGAGTCCGGTCAGTGCCATCGCATCAACCGGCGCGGCGGCCGTGGAAGCGCGGCGCGTGCTGGCCCAGATGCGGCAGACGCAGTTTGCCGATGGCGGTAATGCGTTCTTCGGCCATGCGGTCGGCTGCCATATAGGTCGGAATGCCATCGCGGGCGCTAATTTCGAAAATGCGGCCGAGGTTGAAGTAGATGGTGCGTAGCATGCGCATGGCGCGTTCGCGGTTGTAGCCGTCGATTTCCAGCGACACATTCATCAGGCCGCCGGCGTTAACAGCATAGTCCGGGGCATACAGAATGCCGCGGCGCTGCACTTCATCGCCGATTTCATTGGTGGCCAGCTGATTGTTGGCCGCGCCGCAGATAATCTTGCATTTCAGACGTTCGATCGTGGCTTCGTTGACCGTGCCGCCGAGCGCGGTCGGAGAATATACATCGGCATCGACGTCGTAGATGTCGTCCAGTCCCACCGCCTCGCAACCGTACTCGTCCACCGCGCGCTGCACGGCCTGTTTGTTGATGTCAGTGACGAAGATCTTGGCGCCGCGTTCATGCAGCAGCTTGACGAATTCCATGCCGACATGGCCCACGCCCTGCACGGCGTAGCTGTATTTGCCCACGTCTTCATTGCCGAATTTGACCTGCAATGACGACATCAGGCCCTGCAGGGTGCCGAAGGCGGTGAATGGCGAGGGATCGCCCGAACCGCCGTGCACCTGGTGCACGCCGGTAACGAATTCAGTTTCGCGGTAAACATATTCCATGTCGTTGACGTCAATGCCGACGTCTTCGGCGGTAATGTAACGGCCGTTCAGGGAGTTCACGAATCGGCCGAAGGCGCGGAACAGCGCTTCGGATTTATCTTTGTTCGGATCGCCCCAGATCACGGCCTTGCCACCACCCAAATTCAGGCCGGACACTGCTGCTTTGTAGGTCATCCCGCGGCTCAGGCGCAACACGTCGTTCAGGGCGTCCTGTTCGCTGGCGTAGTTCCACATGCGGGTACCGCCAAGCGCCGGGCCGAGCACCGTATTGTGGATGGCGATGATGGCTTTCAGGCCGGCATCCTTGTTATGGCAGAACACCACTTCTTCGTGTTCGGTTTTGCTGATGCTTTCAAAAATCATGGGGGCTCCGGCATGCGGCAGAAAGGGTGCGCGCATTATAAAGCAATTGCTCTAGCGTCCGAGCTGGGGCTTACAGCAGACGATGCGCACGCTCACGGAACCAGAGCGTGCAAATCCACTTAACTCCTTGTTTTACAGGAAGGCCGGCATGCAGGCTGGTGCGCGTAATTTGCCCATCGGGAAGCAGGTTGTCGAAGCGTGAAATCTGGCCTTGTATCGCCGGGATTTCGACATTCAACAACGGGAATGCCGTTTCTCCGCCTGCGTCTGGGGTGTTCAGGTAGGTGACCACGGTTCGCAGACGTTGCCCCGAACCGCCGGCACTGACCGGAATGAACAGGGATGGGGGCAGGAAGTCGCGGTGCAGTTTGTATTCCTGGCCGGGCAGATAACGCAGCAGAATCAAAGGCTCTGCCTGGTTGATCGGCAAGCCTGCAGCCCGCGCCATGCGCCGTTGCAAGAGATTCAGATACAGCTGTTCGTGTTCGGGAAGAAAAACGAAATCCCAGCTGGTACGGATTTCGTTCTGATGCCGCCCGCCTTGGCTGTCCACGGAAATGGACGGCCCCAGGTCCGGTCCGCCCAGACACTGGATGTAAAGACACTCCTCGTCGCTCAGCAGACCGGCATGCCGGTGCAGAGTGATGCTCATGTCCAGACAGTCCCCTTCGGTTGCCAGCATGGCCTGCTGGATATCGCCAAAATCCCAGTCGTTGCCGGCATCGGCAGGTGCGGTTGGCTCGGGATTGGCAAAGCCATGGGCCGGATCAGGGGCGTTCACCGGCATGCCCACTTCGGCCGCGAGTTTGCGGATGCTGTTGGCGCGGGCCGGATCGGCCTTGCACAGGCGACCCTCGGCAAGACGTTCCCCCAGCAGGGCCATGGCCACCAGACTGCCGTTCATGGCAGCCACTTCCAGCATTGCGTTACTGCGCGCCTGCTGTTCGGGGGTGCCGAAGCGTCCGAAATAGACTGCTGCATCGCACAAGGCCAGGGCATGCCCCTGCCGGCAGCAGCTCTGCCAACGCGATGTCAGCTGCACCCAGTCCAAGGCTTCGGCGGATTCAATCAGGCTGGCGGTGGCGAGACGGTAAGTCGCCGGAGCAAAGCCAAGATGCTCGGCATCACGCAGGAGGCGCATGCCGGCAGTGATTTTGTCTGTACCGGTCGCCAGCATTAACAGAACCGAGGCTAATTCAAACATCGCCTCGGGAATCTTTTGATTTGCTAATACCGTCAAGCGTTCAATGCCGGCATCAATCTGATTGGCCTGCAGAAGCGCGCGGGCCTGTTGCAGTTCGGCGAGAGCAGGGGATTCGGACATAAGTGATTTGTTAGCCTTTCGCGCAATTATTGCCTATCGCGGTACAATTGTCATCGTTCGTCTCCGTGCAGCAGGTGCCCCATGTCGTCCACTTCTCCCGCGCCGACCCGTCAGCCCTTGACGGATAAAGCCCCCCTGCGTTTCGTCACCGCCGCCTCACTGTTCGATGGCCACGACGCCGCCATCAACATCATGCGCCGGCTGATCCAGGCCCAGGGCGCCGAAGTGGTGCATTTGGGCCATAACCGTTCGGTGGATGACGTGGTGCGCGCGGCCCTGCAGGAAGATGCCGACGGCATTGCGCTGTCGAGCTACCAGGGCGGCCATGTCGAGTACTTCAAATACATCATCGACCGCCTGAACGAAGCCGGGGCGTCGCACATCCGCGTGTTCGGCGGTGGTGGCGGCACCATCACGCCGGATGAAATCGCCGAACTGGAAGCCTACGGCGTGGAGCGCATCTACCACCCGGACGACGGCATGCAGATGGGCTTGGTGGCGATGATCGAAGATCTGGTGGCCCGCACCCAGCGTGCCAGTGATGCCAAACCCGGGCGCAGTGATGGCGCCGCTGATGAATATGCCATCGGCCGCCTGCTGACCGCCATCGAGCAGGAAGGCTTCAGCGAAACCGAACTGCAGAACCTGCGCCGGCAATGGCAGCTGGCCGGCGGCAAAACCCCGGTGATCGGCCTGACCGGCACCGGCGGCGCCGGCAAGAGCTCGGTCACCGATGAGCTGCTGAACCGCTTCCTGCAGCATTTCCCGAGCATGCGCATCGCGGTGATTTCGGTTGATCCGACCCGCCGGCGCAGCGGCGGCGCTCTGCTGGGCGACCGCATCCGGATGAACAGCCTGCGCTCACCGAACCTGTTCATGCGCTCGATGGCCACCCGCCGCCAGCACATGGCCACCAATGTTGTGCTGAAAGACGCCATCGCCTGCTTGAAGGGGCAGGGCTTCGATCTGGTCATCGTGGAAACTGCCGGTATCGGTCAGAGCGATTCCGAAATCGTCGATCTGGTCGATTTCCCGGTGTATGTGATGACCTCAGATTTCGGTGCGCCCAGCCAACTGGAAAAAATCGACATGCTCGATTATGCCGAGCTGGTGGTGCTCAATAAATTCGACCGGCGCGGCGCGGAAGACGCCCTGCGCGATGTTCGCAAGCAGTGGAAGCGCAACCGCGTGGCGTTCCAGATGAAGGACGAGGACGTGCCGGTGTATCCGACCATCGCCTCGCAGTTCAACGATCCGGGCGTGAGCTGGATGTTCAGCAATCTGTGCCGTTTGCTGAACGACAAACTCCATCCGGTCAGCCCGCAGTGCGACTGGCGGCCGAATGTGGACACCGCCCTGAAGGAACCGCGCGCCACCGTGCTTATTCCCGGCAATCGCACGCGCTATCTGTCGGAAATCGCCGAGCAGGGCCGTGGCATTAACCGTTCGATTGCCCATCAGGCCGCGCAGGCCGATTTGGCGCAATCCTATTGGCAAGCCCTGCAGGCCATTGGCGATGGCAAGCTACCGGCGGCACTGGCTCTGTTCGAACCGGCCAATCTGAACGATACGGCGGTGGACGGCTCGATGCGTCTGCTGCGCCAGCGTTACCAGGAATCGGTCAAGGCACTTTCGGCCGAAGCCGTGCATCTGCTGCGCGAGTGGCCGCAGAAAATGAAGTCGGTGACCGACGAGTTCAACGAATACCGCGTGCGCGACAAAGTGATCCGCGTTGATAACTACCGCGAGTCGCTGTCGCAGCAGAAGATTCCGAAAATCGCCGCGCCGAAATTCACCGGTTGGGGCGAGTTGCTGGTGTTCCTGAGCAAGGAAAACCTGCCCGGCCATTACCCGTACACCGGCGGGGTTTATCCGTACCGCCGCAGCGGCGAAGACCCGATCCGCATGTTCGCCGGTGAAGGCACGCCTGAGCGCACCAATCGCCGTTTCCATTACCTCTCTGTCGGCCAGCCAGCGATTCGCTTATCAACGGCGTTCGACTCCGTAACGCTGTACGGTGAAGATCCGGCCATCCGCCCGGACATCTACGGCAAGATCGGCAACTCCGGCGTGTCCATCGCCAGCCTGGACGACATGAAGAAGCTGTATTCCGGTTTCGACCTGTGCGCACCGAACACCAGCGTGAGCATGACCATCAATGGGCCCGCTCCGATGATACTGGCCATGTTCATGAACACTGCCATTGATCAACAAGTGGAAAAATACCTGCGTGCCGACGAAGCCCGTTGGCTGCTGGCGCAGAAGAAAATCGCCGCCTTGTTCCCGAACGGCGAACAGCCGAAATACGACGGTGACTTGCCGCCGACCAATAAAGGCCTGGGCTTGGCGCTGCTGGGCCTGACCGGCGACCAGCTGCTGGATGCCGAGACTTATACCCGCATCCGCACCGAAACCCTGGCCACAGTGCGCGGCACGGTGCAGGCCGATATTTTGAAGGAAGACCAGGCGCAGAACACCTGCATCTTCAGCACCGAATTCGCCCTGCGCATGATGGGCGACATCCAGCAGTTCTTCGTGGAGAATAAGGTCCGCAATTTCTATTCGGTGTCCATCTCCGGCTATCACATCGCCGAAGCCGGAGCCAATCCGGTTTCGCAGCTGGCGTTTACGCTCAGCAACGGTTTCACCATCGTCGAGTATTACCTGGCGCGCGGAATGCACATCGACGATTTCGCGCCGAACCTGAGCTTCTTTTTCTCGAACGGCATGGACCCGGAATACACCGTGATCGGCCGCGTGGCCCGGCGCATCTGGGCGCGCGCCATGCGCGAGCGTTATGGCGCCAACGAACGCAGCCAGATGATGAAATACCACATCCAGACCTCCGGGCGCTCGCTGCACGCGCAGGAAATCCAGTTCAACGACATCCGCACTACGCTGCAGGCCCTGTACGCGCTGTTCGACAACTGCAACAGCCTGCACACCAACGCCTACGACGAAGCCATCACCACCCCCACCGAGGAATCGGTGCGGCGCGCGGTGGCCATCCAGATGATCATCAACAAGGAACTGGGCCTGAACTTCAACGAGAACCCCTGGCAGGGCAGTTTCATCGTGGATGAGCTGACCGACCTGGTGGAAGAGGCGGTGTACAAGGAATTCGATGCGCTATCCGAGCGCGGCGGCGTTCTGGGCGCCATGGACACCATGTACCAGCGTGGCAAGATCCAGGAAGAGTCCATGTACTACGAGCACAAGAAGCACGACGGCAGCCTGCCGCTGGTGGGCGTGAACACCTACCTGCCCAAGAATCCGGACAAGAACGCCATCGGCAAGCTGGAGCTGATCCGCAGTACCGAAGCCGAGAAGGGCATGCAGATTGCCCAAGTGGCGCGTTTCCAGCAATTACGCAATCAACTAGCCGCCGATGGTCTGAAGCCCTTGCAATCCATAGCCCGCGAGCGCCGGAATATCTTTGCCGGCTTGCTTGAAGCGGTGAAAACGCATTCTCTGGGGCAGATTAGTCATGCCTTGTACGATGTCGGTGGCGAATATCGGCGGAATATGTAAGCCATGTCAAAAGATCAGATTGTTTATACACATGAAAAACCTCTTGTAGCCTGTAGTTCTGCCGACAGAGCCGCCTGGCTCGCCTCCCGTGTTAAATCACGCAGCTACGCCGTTGAGGTGCTGAGCAAAATTGACGCCTTGCGCGAGCGCTTTGATGTGGCCGAATACGGCCAGATTGACTACGGCGGCGAACGCTACCCGCTACTGGCCCTGAAAACACGCGACTGGCGCGATGATCTGCCCGTGGCGCTGGTGACCGGCGGCGTGCACGGCTACGAAACCAGCGGTGTGCAGGGCGCCTTGGCGTTCATGGATGCCCATGGCGGCGACTGCGCCGGCAAAATCAACATTCTGCTGGCCCCGTGCGTGAGCCCCTGGGCCTACGAGCGCGTGCAGCGCTGGAATGCCGAAGCGCTCGACCCGAACCGTTCGTTTACCGGCGAGGGCACAACGCAGGAAGCGGCCGCGCTGATGCGCTTGCTGGCACCGCTTCAGGGCAGGGTGCTGCTGCACATCGACCTGCACGAAACCACCGACTCGGACGAAACTGAATTCCGCCCGGCCAAAGCCGCCCGCGATGGCGAAGTGTTTGTGCCCGGCGAGATTCCGGACGGCTTCTACCTGTGCGGCGATGAAAAGAACCCGCAGCTGGCGTTCCAGAACGCGGTCAATTCAGCGGTGGCCGAAGTCACCCACATCGCCCCGAGCGATGCCAAGGGCGAGATCATCGGAACAACGGCGCTGGCACCGGGCGTGATTCTGTATGACTACAAAGCCCTCGGCCTATGCGCCGGCATGACCGATGCGCGCTTCACCACCACCACCGAAGTGTACCCGGACAGCCCGAGGGCCACGCCGGAAATCTGCAACGCCGCGCAGGTGGCGGCGGTGCGGGCGGCCATCGCGTTTGCCTTGCAGGCCCGCTAAGCCCGAAACCACGGCTCACGGATGCTATGATTTCAGGGTAGGGCACACCAATGCGGTGCCCAGTGCGGACTGATTCAGAGGATACCTATGCGCTTGATGCTGATCTTCATGCTTGCGGTCGCCGGTTTGGCGGGTTGTGCCAGTCTTTCGCCACCACCACCACCGCCTGCGCCGATGGCACCGCTGCCGCCCCCACCCCCACCGCCACCACCCATGCCCGTGGCGTGGGCGAACCAAGACGCACAACGGCAGGCACCAGACAAGGCCCGCATGGCCGCCGCCCGGCAGGCCGAACGCAAGCAGACCACGGCCGCTGCCCGAGCCGAGTTGCCATCGGTAGCCGCGGCCCCGGCCCAGCCTGAAACCGAAGCGCCGCCGCCCGACACCTCGACCACCGCTGTGGATCAGATTCTTTCGCAATTGGTGTTGGGCGATGTCGCCTTCAATGCCCCGGAAAAAATCAACATCGAAGACACGGTGTCCATCCGTGTCGCGCTCAGTCCGGACCAAGGCGCGGCCGCGGTCAGTGCCCGCATTGAAGAGCCGGGCAAGCGTATCGCCGAAACCCTGCAGGTCTCGAACCTGATGCAGGCCCGACTGACCGGCGAAGGCTTCAAGATCGTTGCGGTCACGCCGGAGAAGCAAGCGGTATCGTCCGGCATCACCGAGTGGCTGTGGGATGTGACGCCGCTGAAAGAAGGCAAACACCAGCTGACGCTGAGCATGGATGCGCTGATTACCGTCAACGGCGAAGTGGTGCCGAAAACCCTGCGCACCTACCGCAAGCCGAT
The DNA here is from genome assembly GCF_044353605.1 of Arenimonas sp. GTDB lineage: Bacteria > Pseudomonadota > Gammaproteobacteria > Xanthomonadales > Xanthomonadaceae > Arenimonas. Next base: position 68,130 of record NZ_JBILBO010000009.1, read on the forward strand.
CGAGGTCGAGGTCACCACCGCGCAGGCGGCTGGCAATCTGCTGAGTGAACACGGCAAATGGGCCTGGAGCACGCTGCTGCTGCCGCTGTTCGCGTGGTTCGCCAAGAAGCGTAAAGACCGTGCCGTTGGGAAAGCGGCATGAACCTGCACGCCCTCTGCCGCGCCGTCAGCCCCGCCATCGCCGATTGCGAGCTGAATTTTATCGGCCGCGAACCGATCAACGTGGCGCTGGCGCATCTGCAGCACATGGAATATGTCGCGTACCTTGGAAAACTGGGCGCTACAGTCATCGAGCTGCCAGCCGAACCGGCCTTGCCCGATTCGGTGTTCGTTGAAGACACCGTTTTATTGTTCGATGAGCTGGCCGTGCTCACCCGTCCGGGTGCCGAGAGCCGGCGCGCGGAAGTGGACGCCATTGCGCCAGCCGTGCAGGCGGTACGCAAACAGGTGGAACGCATCAGCGCGCCGGGAACGATTGACGGCGGTGACGTGCTGCGCATCGGCAAGCGCGTGTTCGTTGGGCTGTCCCAGCGCAGCAATCAAGTCGCCATCGATCAGCTCGCTGCCATCCTGAAGCCCTACGCTTACACGGTGACAGCCGTGCCGATGCAGGACTGTCTGCACCTGAAATCGGCGGTGACCGCATTGTCAGATGACACCGTACTGATCAATCCGGAATGGGTGGATGCCGCGTATTTCACTGAATACCGGCAGATCCGTGTGGATGAACACGAGCCGCATGCCGCCAATGTGGTGCGCATCGGCAGCGCCATTCTGATGCCGTCAGCGTTTCCGAAAACGCTAGCCTTCATCGCGACGGCCGGTTATGCCGTCACTGCCGTGGACGTGTCCGAGTTGCAGAAAGCCGAGGGCGCGGTAACCTGTTGCAGTGTCCTGTTCACGGGGGAGTGATGGCTGAAGACCGTAGCGAATTGCCCTTCGTTGCCGAGTGCAATGAGGTGCCGTGGAACGCGCCCTTTGCTTGGCTGTCCGCCGGCTGGCAGGATCTGAAGCGCACGCCGCGACTGACCTTGAGCTACGGCCTGATCATTTTTGCGGTCAGCTGGGCAGTGTCGCTGTTTGCCTGGTGGCTCGGGCGTTTCGCCCTCTTGGCGGCGCTGCTGTCCGGCTTCATCTACATCGCACCGATGCTGGCCATCGGTCTGCATTCGGTCAGCAAGGATCTGGAAAGCGGTCGCCGTGTCAGTTTCCGGCGCTCCTCGAAACACATGGCCCGCGTGCTCGGGCAGGGCGCGGTGTATGCGCTGATCCTGCTGGTGGTGCTGTTCATCTGGTCGCGCTCCGGCATGATGCTGTACGCCTTCTTTCCGGTGGAAGAGGGCAACCGCACGGTGCTGATGGAGTTTCTCGCCGTCGGCTCGCTGATCGGCACCGGCTTCGCGGCGCTGATCTTCGCCACCGCTGCGCTGTCCCTGCCGATGATTGTCGATAAAGAGACCGACATGGTCACCGCCTGCCTGTCGAGCGTGCATGCGGTGCTGCGTAACAAGCCGGCAATGGCGGTCTGGGCCGTCTGCATCGTAGCCCTGACCGGATTGGGTTTCGCCACAGGCTATGTCGGCTTCATTGTCATCATGCCGTGGCTGGCGTTCTCGGCCTGGCACGCCTATCACCAGATCCTGCGCACCGAACCCTGGCCACACTTGGCCGATATCACGGACGAATGACGGTCTCGGTCCGCCGCACCGGATACAGCCGGTAGCGGGTATCCCAGGAGGCGTGCCGCTGCGCGAAGAAATCCAGACGCTGCTGCGGGGATTCGGCAAAGGCCTTGTCCTCGGCCAGACGCTTGTCGAATGCGGCCTTGATGGCCGGATCTTTCAGCATGTCACGCGCCACCGCTTCGGCCACGTAATCTTCCATGTATTCCTTACGCTCGAAGTGGTTGTTGAACAGGCCCCAGGACAGATAGGAATCGGGTGCCTGCGGTTCCAGCAGCGCCATCACCAACCGCGCCTTCGGCTGGGCGATCGGC
>NZ_JBILBO010000027.1:0-7070 GCF_044353605.1 Arenimonas sp.
TCCATGCCGCCAGCCATGAGCAGGTGCCGGGTGTTTTCGCGCGGCGCTTTAGCGATGTGCCGCAGGTGGTCCTGTTGAAACTGGACGAAGCGGCTTTGGTCGATTATCTGCGCTGGGATCCGCATCCGGTCAGCGGTGAACTGTTTCCGCACATCACCACGCCCATTCCGCTGCAATGCATCGAGCGCGTGCTGCACTGGCCGGTTTAAGGTTCGGCCAGATACATATCCTTCAGGCGCACGTAATGCTTCGCCGAATAATACAGTTGCGCGATGTCCTGTTCGCTGAGCGTGCGTACGCATTTGGCCGGATTGCCCAGCCAGAGTTCGCCGCTGCGCACGGTTTTGCCCGGCGGAATGACCGCACCGGCGCCGACGAAGCCGTGGTCTTCGATCACCGCACCATCCAACACCGTCGCGCCCATGCCGATCAGGCAGGCGTTGCCGATGCGGCAGGCGTGAATGATGGCGCCATGACCGATGGTGACGTCATCGCCAATCAGGGTCGGGTAGCCGACCGGTTTGCCGCTGGGTCCGTCGTGACTGACATGGATGATCGTGCCATCCTGAATGTTGGTGCGTGCACCGATGCGGATATGGTTGACGTCGCCGCGGATGATGGTGCCCGGCCAGATCGAGCTGTCGTCGCCGATGTGCACATCGCCGATGACGGTGCAGGCCGGGTCGATGAACACGCGTTCGCCGAGGCGGGGGGTGATGCCATTGAAGGGGCGTAGAGCCGGCATATCTTGACCTTTTGCTGACGGAAACTGGGTACAATCCGCTTATTCCCCCTCATTCTACCCGACAGCCATGACCCTTCGCACCGACTTCGACCGTTTGAAACAGGCGCATCTGCGCGGCGCGTTCTCCTACGAACAGCGCATCGAGCTGCTCAGCCGACTGGACGCCGCCGTGCGCCGGAACCGGGAAGCCGTGGTCGAGGCCTGCAGCCAGGATTTCGGCCGCCGCGCCCGCATTGAAACCCTGGCCGCCGATGTCATGGTCACGCTCGATGAAATTAAACATGCGCGCAAGCATCTGCGCCGCTGGATGCGCCCGCAGCGCCGCGCCATCAACCTGACCTTCAAGCCGGCACGCGGCGAGATCCGCTACACGCCGCTGGGCGTGGTTGGCGTGGTCGCGCCCTGGAACTACCCGTTCCAGCTCGCCATCATTCCTTTGGCCAACGCCATTGCCGCCGGCAACCGGGTGATGATCAAGCCGTCCGAGTTCACGCCGTCGGTCAGTGCATTGATTGAACGGCTGGTCGGCGAAGTGTTTTCCGATGACGAAGTGACCGTGGTGCAGGGCGATGCCACGGTGGGCGCCGAGTTCACCAAACTGCCGTTCGACCATCTGATTTTCACCGGCTCGACCGCCGTCGGCCGGCATGTGATGGCCGCCGCCGCCGCCAACCTGACCCCGGTCACGCTTGAGCTCGGCGGCAAGTCGCCGGCCTTGATCGCCCCCGATTACCCGGTGGCGCAGGCGGCCGAGCGCATCGCCTTCGGCAAATGCTTCAATGCCGGACAGACCTGCGTGGCGCCGGATTACGTGCTGTTGCCGGAAGCGCAGCTGGAAGCCTTCATCACCGCCTTTGCCGACAGCATCGCGCGCCGCTATCCGGACATGGCCGGCAACGCCGAGTACACCGGCATCATCAACACCCGCCAATCCACGCGTCTGCAGGCTTGGCTGGACGAAGCCAAGGCCGCCGGCGTGCGCACCGTGGCCTGTGGGCCGGAGCAATTGCCCGACAGCGAAAATCTGCGGCTAATGCCGCCGACAGTATTGGTGAATCCGCCGGACAACCTGACGGTGATGCAGCAGGAAATCTTCGGACCGCTGTTGCCGGTCATCACCTATGAAGGTCTCGAGCAGGCGCTCGGTTTCGTGTTGGCCCGCGACAAACCGCTGGCCTTCTATCTGTTCGACCGCGAATCGGCGCGCGTGGACGCCGTGCTCGGCCGCATCTGCGCCGGTTCGGTGTGCATCAATGATGTGCTGGTGCAGTTTGGCCAGGACGATCTGCCGATCGGCGGCGTCGGCGCTTCCGGCATGGGCCACTATCACGGCCGCGACGGCTTTTTGACGTTCAGCAAGGCGATGCCGGTGATGCACCAGGCGCGCTTGAACGGCATGAGTTTGTTCGATCCGCCGTACGGGCGGATCATCACGCGACTGGTGGATTTCCTGACCCGGCCTTAACGCATGCGGGTCAGGGTGTCGTCCTTGCGTACGAAGTGGTGGTACAGCGCTGCCACGATATGCAAGCCGAACACCCAGTAGAAGGCTTCGCCGATGTCGTGGTGCCATCCTTCGAATTGCTTCGCCAGCGCTTCGTTTTCACCGACGATGGCCGGGATGGCGACTTCGGTGAACGGGATGTAGATGATCTTGCCGTCGAAGTTGGCGGTGAGAAAGCCCAGAATCGGCATCACGATCAAGAACGCATACAGCGCGATGTGGAACAGACGCGACAGCGCGTTCTGCCAGGACGGCAGCGCCGGGGTGATGCGCGGCGCGCCATACTTCAGGCGCTGCTGCAGACGGACACAGACCAAAATGAAAATGCTGATACCGAGCCAGAAGTGCGATTGCACCATGGCGAAGCGGCCGGGGGTGCCGCGCTCGAACAGATCGCGTTGTTCCATTGCGAGGTAGGCCAAGGCGACCAGAATGGCCATCAGCCAATGCAGGCTGCGCAGACTGGCGGCATAGCGGGCTTTTTCGAACATGTCCGGACTCCACGGAGGCGACTTGATGAATTGTACCCACGATTGGCTTGAAATGTGAATAATAAGGCTTCCCGACTTGATCATGATCATGAAAATCGCCAGCTGGAACGTCAATTCGCTCAATGTCCGCCTTCCACATTTGCTGGAGTGGCTCAAAATCGGCAACCCGGATGTGCTGGTGCTGCAGGAAACCAAGCTGGAAGACCACAAATTCCCGCAGGCCGAGATCGAGGCCGCCGGCTACCACGTGGTGTTCGACGGCCAGAAGACCTACAACGGCGTAGCCATTCTCAGCAAAACCGAAATCACCGAGGTGCAGCGCGGCATTCCCGGCTTTGCCGATGAGCAAAAGCGCGTACTGGCCGCTACCGTGAACGGCATGCGCATCATCGATCTGTATGTGGTCAACGGCCAGGCCGTGGGCAGCGAGAAGTACGAGTACAAACTGCGCTGGCTGGAAGCGATGACCGACTGGGTGCGCGAGGAGATGCAGCGTTACCCGCAGCTGGTGGTGCTCGGCGATTTCAACATCGCGCCCGAGGACCGCGACGTGCACGACCCGGTGGTGTGGAACGACGACAGCATTCTAACGTCGACCGCCGAGCGCGCCGCGCTGAACAAACTGCTGGCGCTGGGCCTGCATGACAGCTTCCGCCTGCACAGCGACGAGGCCGGGGTGTTTTCCTGGTGGGATTACCGCATGGCTGGCTTCCGCCGCAACCTCGGTCTGCGCATCGATCTGGTGCTGATCAGCGAGGCCTTGAAGTCACGCGCCGCCGTTTCCGGCATTGAACGCGAACCGCGCACTTGGGAACGGCCGAGTGATCACGCACCGGTGTGGGTGGAGATCGGCTAATTTCGCACTTCGACTACGGCTTCAAACACCGCTCAAAGAAATCCTGCGTTAAGTTCAGGCGGTGTTTCAAATCCGCACCGCGCAGGCCATGCTTGGCGCCGGGGTAGGTCATCAGTTCAAACGGGGTGCCCTGTTTCTGCAGTGCCGACATCAGCGCCGTGGAGTGGCTGAACAGCACATTGTCATCGGCCATGCCGTGAATCAGCAGCAGCTTCGAAGTAATGCCCTTGGCGTGCGTCAGCACCGAGCCCTCGCGGTAGCCTTCAATATTGTCTTTCGGCAGATCCATGTAGCGTTCGGTGTAGTGCGTGTCGTACAGCGCCCAGTCGGTCACCGGTGCGCCGGCCACGCCGCAGGCGTATACCTCGGAATGTTTGGCCAGCAGCATCAGGGTCATGTAGCCGCCGTTCGACCATCCGTACACGCCAATGCGTTTGGCATCGACATACGGCAGGGTTTTCAGGAAGTCCACACCGCGTACCTGGTCGGTCACTTCCACCGTACCTTGCTTGCGGTACAGGCTGGCGCCAAAACGCTGGCCGCGCCGCGGCGTGCCGCGGTTGTCGAGGGAGAACACCAGATAGCCGCGCTGCGCCAGCACCTGATTGAAATCCGGGGCCCAGTTGCGGGTCACGGTCTGCGCCGCCGGGCCGCCGTACACAATCACCACCACCGGATATTTTTTGCTGGCATCAAAACCGGCGGGTTTGATCATGCTGTAATGCAGCACCTGGCCATCAATGGCCTTCAGCGTGCCGAATTCCGGCAGGCGGTGCGCTTTCAGGTACGGCGTATACGGATGGTCGGCATCCAGGGTGTTGTCAATCAAGGCGCGCACGATGTTGCCGTCGGCGGTGCGCAGCAGAGTCTGCGGCGGCGTTTCCGGGTTGGCATAGGTGCCGATGTAGTGGCTGGCGCCGGCATTGAACTGCGCGCTGTGCATGCCTGCTTCGGTGCTGATGCGGGTGATGGCACCACCGTCGAACCCGACCCGGTACAGGTGGCGTTCGGTCGGGCCGTCTTTGGTGCCGCTGAAATAAATCCAACGGTTGGTGCTGTCAATCGCCAGCACATCTTCCACCATCCACTCGCCGGAGGTGATGGCTTTCAGCGTGCCTTTATCGCCCAGCCAATACAGGTGCTCGAAACCGGACTGCTCGGACGACCACAAGATGCGGCCGTCGTCGAGGAAGCGCAGATTGTTGTGCAGCGGTACCCAGCTGCTGCTGGTTTCGGTGCGCAGGCGCTCGGCTTTGCCGCTGTCGCGCTGGAAGCGGTGCAGTTCCAGGCGGTGCTGTTTGCGGTCCTGGATCTGCCAGGTCAGGCGCGTGGCGTCCTGCCATTGCACGCGCGGCAGGTAGATGTCCGCTTCCTTGCCCAGATCCATCCAACGGGTTTTGCCGTCCGCCAGCGTGAGCAGACCGAGCTGGATAAGCACGTTGGCATCGCCGGCGGCCGGGTAGCGCTGCTTCACCACCTCGGTGCGGTCGGCATAGATTTCAAAACGCTCCTTGATCGGCACCGGGGTTTCATCGATGCGCGCATAGGCGATGGCGGAATCATCCGGTGCCCACCAGTAACCGGTGTGGCGGTCCATTTCCTCATCGGCCACGAACTCGGCCACGCCATTGCCGATCACTTCCGAGCCATCAAACGTCAGCTGGCGCTCTTTGCCGCTGGCAATGTCGATGATCCACAGGTTGCGGCCGCGGATGAAACTGACGAAGCCGCCCTTCGGCGAAATTTTGGCATCGGTCACGTCGCCGGTGCCGCTGGTGAGCTGGCGCAGGGCGCGTTCCGGCGTGGCGGCAGCCAGATCGAACCAGAACAGTTCGCCGCCCATCGGGAACAGCAGATGCTGGCCATCGGCAGCCCACTGGTATTCGACGATGCCGGTCAGTGCCGCGATGCGCTGGCGTTCGCGCCGCGCTTTTTCTTCATCGGACAGTTCCTTGCTGCTGCCGGCCAGCGTGGCCGAATCGACCAGCATGCGCGCCTCGCCGGTGGCGACATCGAAGGTCCACAGATCGAGCTGTCCGGCTTTGTCCGGCTTGCCTTTCAGAAAGCTGATGCGTTTGCCGTCGGGCGAGAATTTGGCCTGGGTCAAGGCGTTGCCGGACAGGCTTTTGCCGGAGGTCAGGGCGTCGATGGTGAGCTGTTGGGCCATGGCGGTGCCGGAAAGAAGGGCGAAAACAAGACAAAGAGTACGCATGCAATCCTCAGGCCAGATAGCCGCCGTCGACGGTGAGTGTGGTGCCGGTTACGTAGCTGGCGGCGTTGCTGGCTAAAAACAAAACCGCCGGGGCGATTTCGGCCGGCTGCCCGGCACGCGCCATCGGAATCAACTGGGTCATCAGCTTCATCAGCTTGGCGTCCTGGGTGATGGCCGAGGCGAAATGGGTGTCGGTCAGGCCCGGCAGCACGGCATTGACGCGGATGCCGCGCGGCGCCAGTTCCTTGGCGAAGCCCTGGGTCAGGTTGACGATGCCGGCTTTGGTCATTGAATACGCAGCCTGGCCCGGCGCCGGACGCTCGGCATTGACCGAGGCGATGTTGACGATGGCGCCGCCGCCTGCCATCTGCCGTGCGGCGCGTTGGCTGCTGTAGAAATAGCCGCGCAGGTTCACTTCCAGGATTTTCTCGAAGCTGCGCAGATCCATGTCCAGCAGCGGGCCGTAATACGGGTTGGCGGCGGCGTTGTTGACCAGAATATCGACCGTGCGGCCCTGTGCGGCCAGCGCGTCGAACACGGCATCGATGGCGGCGGTATCGCCGATGTGCATGGCGGCCGCTTCGGCCTGCAGGCCTTTGGCGCGGATGGCGTCACTTACGGCCTGGCAGCCGTCCAGTTTGCGGCTGGTGCAGATCACGTGGGCGCCGTAGCGGGCCAGCAGATGGGCGATGGCTTCACCGATGCCGCGCGAGGCGCCGGTGATCAGCGCGGTCTTGCCGGTCAGATCGAACAAATCAGCCATGGTTTTTCACTCCGTCAGGATGCCAAGCGCATACAATAGAAAACTATCATACCCGAAGGAGTTGCCCGTGAAGTCTCCGCAACGCGTCCTCATTACCGGTGCCGGAAGCGGCCTGGGTCAGGCCTTGGCACACCGTTTCGCCGCCGCCGGCGCGCAGGTCGCCTGCGTCGACATCCACCTCGACCGCGTGCAGGCCACGATGGCGACCTTGACCGGCGAAGGCCATGCCGCCTATGCCGCCGATGTCGGCAGCGATGATGCGATGGAGGCCTTGGCCGAATCGGTCTTGGCCAATTGGGGCGTGCCCGATGTGCTGATCAACAACGCCGGCATTGCCTCCGGCGGCGATGTGCTGGAAGCACCGATCAGTGAATGGCGGCATTTGTGGGAGGTCAATGTGCTGAGCGTGGTGCGCGGCACCAAACTGTTTTTGCCGGCGATGCTCGAGCGCGGTTCCGGCCATGTGGTCAGCACCGCCAGTTTCGCCGGCTTGGCTGGC
>NZ_JBILBO010000028.1:0-6844 GCF_044353605.1 Arenimonas sp.
GAAGGCACCGGCTGGATGTACCGGGTACTGTCGCGCATCGTTGCCCATGAAGCGACCATGGAGGATTTGACCATGCTGAAAGCCGCTGCCGGTCAGATCGAAGGCCACACCATCTGTGCTTTCGGCGAGGCTGCGGCCTGGCCGGTGCAGGGCTTCCTGCGCCACTACTGGCATGAATTCGAATACGCCATCCAGAACAAACGCTTCTGGGTGGACGCGCAACTGGAGAACGCGGCATGAGCACCACCGCCGACAAACCGCAGGTCGCTGCCGATCTGGTCACCTTGGAAATCAACGGCGAAACCGTGCAGATTGCCAAGGGTTCGATGATCATTCAGGCATCCGATGCCGCCTGCATCCCGATTCCGCGTTTCTGCTATCACGAGAAACTGCCGATTGCGGCTAACTGCCGCATGTGTCTGGTCGATGTTGAGAAGACGCCGAAACCGATGCCGGCGTGTGCCACGCCAGTGATGGAAGGCATGAAGGTATTCACCCAGAGCAAGCGTGCGCTCGATGCACAGCGCAACGTGATGGAATTCCTGCTGGTCAACCATCCGCTGGATTGCCCGATCTGCGACCAAGGCGGCGAATGCGAGCTGCAGGACGTGTCCATGGGCTATGGCCGTTCGGTCAGCCGTTACGTTGATCGCAAACGCGTAGTACCCGATGAAGACATGGGTCCGCTGGTCGCCACCGACATGACCCGCTGCATCCAGTGCACCCGTTGTGTGCGTTTTTCAGCAGAAATCGCCGGCACGTATGAGCTCGGCGGCATCTACCGTGGCGAAAATCTCCAAATCGGTACCTTCGACGGCAAGCCCTTGATGAGTGAAATCTCCGGCAACGTCATCGATGTCTGTCCGGTCGGCGCACTCACCAACAAAGTATTCCGCTACAAGGCCCGTGCCTGGGAACTGACCGCGAAAGAATCCCTCGGCTATCACGATGCCCTCGGTTCGAATATGTACCTGCACAGCCGCCGCGGCGAAGTCCTGCGCGCCGTGCCGCGCGACAACGAGGCGGTGAATGAATGCTGGCTCTCGGACCGTGACCGCTATTCGCATGAAGGCTTGTACAGCAACGACCGCGCCACGCAGCCGATGGTCAAGGAAAACGGTCATTGGCGCGTTGCCGCATGGGATGAAGCCCTGGCTGCCGCCGCTGCCGTGCTGAAATCGGCGCCTGCTGCCGAAACCGGCATCTTGGCGCATCCAGCCAGCAGCAATGAAGAAGGGTTCATGCTGGCGTCCTTGGCTAATGCGCTGGGTGTCCGGAACCTTGATCACCGCATCAAACAACTCGATTTCGCCGACGAAGCCGTGGCCGAAGTTTTCGACGCAACAGTTGCCGAAATTGAAAAGGCGGGCAGCATCGTTCTGGTCGGGTGCAATATCCGCCACGAAATGCCCCTGTTGCACCAACGCATCCATCAGGCCGTCAAACGTGGCGCCAAAGTGCATGTCATCAATCCGGTCGATTTCGAATTCACCTTCGATACGGCGACCAAAGCCATTGTGCCGCCGTCCAAGATTGCCGATGCGCTTAAGGCATTCGGCGCTACGCTGGATGAGGGAGCGGTTCTCATCCTCGGTGAAATCGCTGAAAACCTTGGTGACGCATCGCATATCCGCGCTGCCGCCAAGGCGTTGCAGCAATCCGGAAAGGCCAAGCTCTGCCGTCTGCCGCAGGGTGCCAACGCCATCGGTCTGGCCGGGCAGGGCGTGTTGCCGGGCGAGGGTGGCCGCAACGCCGGTGCCATGCTCGATGGTTCCCTGAAATCAATCCTGTTGTTCGGCATTGAGCCGCAGTTTGATTTCAGCGACACCACGCGCGCCGTCAAAGCCCTGATCGGCGCCAAGGTCATCGCCTGCAGCGCCTATGTCACCGAATCGCTGAAAGATCTGGCGGATGTCATCCTGCCGATCGGGCTTCTGCCCGAAATCCAGGCTACGCTGACCAATGTCGATGGCCGTGACCAACACGCCGAAGCCGCCGGCAAGCTGCCCGGTTCCGCGCAAAGTGGCTGGCGCGTGCTGCGCGCGCTTTATGATGCTGCATCACTGCCTGTGATGGCATTCACCGACATCGAAGGGTTACGTGATGGTCTCGTTAAAAAGACCGTTGCATCAGGCACCGGCCTTTCGGTCAAGAATGCCAGTACCGATGGCTTCGAACGCATCAGCACCAGTCCGATTTACCGCGGCGATGCCGTGACGCGTCGTGCCGTCTCCCTGCAGGCCCATCCTTTGAACACAGGCCCCCGTCTCGTCATGCATCCCGCTGCCGCCGACAAAATCGGCTTGCAGGAAGGTCAGATTGCCAAAGTCGGTGACGGCTCCGGAAGTGCCGCGTTGCCGGTCGTTCTGAGCCGCATGATCCCGGAGTCCTGCGTCTGGATTGAAACGAATCATGCCGCCACTGCACCGCTGTCGCAGACGGCGTCGCTGGCCATCGTGAGGGCCGCCCCGTGATCGATCTCATCCGCGAATTCTTTGTGCAGTTCGGCTTGATCGGCAGCTTGGCATGGATGCTGGTGAAAATCCTGGTCATCATGCTTCCGGTCATTATCGCCGTTGCGTTCTACACCTTGTTCGAACGTAAAATCATCGGTTGGATGCATGTACGTCAAGGGCCGCAGTACATCGGCGGCGTGTTCGGCATCGGCGTGATCCAGGCCTTTGCCGACGTGTTCAAAATGCTGTTCAAGGAATTGATCACGCCCGACAAGGCCAGCCCGTTCCTTTACCGCTTGGCGCCGTTGATTGCACTGGCTCCGGCTCTGGCAGCCTGGGCCCTGATTCCGTTCGGTGAGAACGACACCGGTCCGTTGGTGCTGTCTGACATCAATGCTGGCGTCCTGATGTTGCTGGCGCTGACCTCGATGGGTGTTTATGGCATCATCCTCGGCGGCTGGGCTTCCAACTCCAAATATGCCGTGATGGGCGCCTTGCGCGCCGCTTCGCAGGTCATCAGCTACGAGATCGCCATGGGCTTCGCCTTGGTCGGTGTGCTGGTCGCCGCCGGCAGCATGAACCTGACCGAAATCGTGAATGCCCAGGCCGGCAACAGCGGGTTCCTGGAGTGGTTCTTCGTCCCGCTGTTCCCGCTGTTCCTGGTGTACTTCATTTCCGGTACCGCCGAAACCAACCGTGCCCCATTCGACGTTGCCGAAGGTGAGTCGGAAATCGTGGCCGGTTTCCATGTCGAATACTCGGGTTCCGCTTTTGCCATCTTCTTCTTGGCCGAATACGCCAACATGATCCTGATCAGCTTCCTGACCGCGCTGCTTTTTCTGGGTGGCTGGCTGTCGCCGTTCCAGGGCTGGTTCGGCACCGATGGAGTTGCCGGCATGCTTGCCGCACCGGGTATTCATTGGCTGTTCCTGAAAGCCCTGTTCTTCGCGTTCTGCTTCGTCTGGTTCCGCGCCAGTTTCCCGCGCTACCGGTATGACCAGATCATGCGATTGGGCTGGAAAGTGTTCATTCCGATCACCATTGTCTGGATTTTCGTGGCAGCGGTAGCGGCTTACAACAACTGGTTTGTCCTGGGAGCCTGAGGCCAACATGATCCGACTGTTCAACTACCTCAAAAGCCTGATGCTGGTGGAGTTCCTGCAGGGACTCTGGCTGACCTTGACCTACATGTTCAAGCCCAAGTACAACGTCAACTATCCGTTCGAGAAATTCCCGCAGTCCGCGCGTTTCCGGGGCTTGCATGCGCTGCGCCGGTATCCGAACGGCGAAGAGCGCTGCATCGCCTGCAAGCTCTGCGAGGCGGTCTGCCCGGCACTCGCCATCACCATCGACTCGGCACCGCGCGAGGACGGCCAGCGCCGTACCACGCGTTACGACATCGACCTGTTCAAGTGCATCTTCTGCGGTTTCTGCGAAGAGAGCTGTCCGGTCGACTCCATCGTCGAGACTCACATCCATGAATACCACTTCGAAAACCGCGGCGAGAACATCGTGACCAAACCGCAGCTGCTCGCCATCGGCGACCGTTTCGAAGCGGAAATCGCCGAACGCCGCCAGGCCGACGCGGCTTACCGATAGGAGAGGGCGCTTGAATTTCGAACTAATCGCGTTTTACCTGTTCGCCGCCGTGGCCCTGTCGTCCGCGGTCGCGGTCATCAGTTTCCGCAACCCGGTGCACTCGGTGCTCAGCCTGGTGTTGACTTTCTTTTCCACCGCCTGTCTGTGGCTGCTGCTGCAGGCCGAGTTCCTCGGCATCGTGCTAGTGCTGGTCTATATCGGCGCGGTGATGATCCTGTTCCTGTTCGTGGTGATGATGCTGGATGTCCATACCGCTCCGCAACGCGAGGGCTTCATCAAGCATTTCCCGGTCGCCATCGCGGTCGCCGCGGTGATGTTCGCCCAAATCCTGCTCCTTCTCGGAATAGGGAACGGTGCCTCCCAGGTCATGCCGGCTGCGGATCCTGCGCTTGTATCGCACCCCAGCAACCTGCACTGGATTGCACAGGCCCTGTTCACGCGCTACATGCTGCCCTTTGAAACCGCTGCGGTAATCCTGACCGTAGCAATCGTCGTGGCGGTTCCCCTGACTCTGCGCCGGCGTGCCGGCACAAAAACCCAGAACCCGTCGGAACAGGTGCTGGTGCGCCGCGATGACCGAGTGCGTCTGGTCAAAATGGTGGCCACTGCCAAGTCCGACGACGGCGCACCGGAGGCAAAATGATTACACTCGAACATTACCTCGTTTTCGCCGCGGCCCTTTTCAGCCTGAGCATTGCCGGCATCATCATCAATCGCAAGAACGTGATTCTTCTGCTGATGTGCATCGAACTGATGCTGCTCTCGGTCAACGTCAACTTCGTGGCTTTTTCGCGATTCCTCGGCAATGTCGATGGTCAGGTTTTCGTGTTCTTCATTCTGACCGTGGCCGCCGCCGAAGCCGCTATCGGTCTGGCCATCCTGGTCACGCTGTTCCGCAACCGCCGCACCATCAATGTGGCCGAACTGGATTCCCTGAAAGGTTGATGCGATGTTGACTGAACCCACCCAGCTGTCCCAGACCCTTCTGCTCGTCATTGCACTGGCCCCCTTGCTCGGTGCGGTCTTGGCCGGCCTGTTCGGTCGTCAGATCGGACGCAAAGGCGCCCACAGCGTCACCATCGCACTGGTCGCACTCAGCTGCGGGCTTTCCATTTTTGTTCTGGGACAGTTCCTGTACGAATCAGCGCTGCCATTCAACCAAAATCTTTATACCTTCTTCGAAACAGGTCGGTTTTCCGCGCATATCGGATTCATGGTTGACCGCCTGACCGCGATGATGATGGTGGTCGTGACTTTCGTATCACTGCTGGTGCATGTCTATACCATCGGCTACATGCAGGATGATCCGGGTTACCAGCGCTTCTTCAGCTACATCTCGCTGTTCACCTTCTCGATGCTGATGCTGGTGATGAGCAATAACTTCCTGCAGCTGTTCTTCGGGTGGGAGGCGGTGGGTCTGGTTTCCTATCTGCTCATCGGTTTCTGGTACAAGCGCCCGACGGCCATCTTCGCCAATCTGAAGGCGTTCCTGGTCAACCGAGTGGGTGACTTCGGATTTCTGCTCGGTATCTGCGGCGTGGTCTATTTCACCGGTACGCTCGACTACGCCCAGGCGTTCACGCAGATCAACGGTATTTCGCAGGTCGTCATCGAATTGATTCCCGCTTTCACTGTATTCGGACATACTTTCGCGGCATGGGAAGTTTCAGCGATTACCTTCATCGCCATCAGCCTGTTCATCGGCGCCATGGGTAAATCGGCACAGGTGCCGCTGCATGTCTGGCTACCCGACTCGATGGAAGGCCCGACCCCGATTTCGGCATTGATCCATGCGGCCACCATGGTGACCGCCGGTATTTTCATGGTCGCACGCATGTCGCCGATTTTCGAGCTTAGTCCGACGGCATTGCATTTCGTGTTGTTCATCGGCGCCACTACGGCTCTGTTTACCGGCCTGATCGGCATCATCCAGAACGACGTCAAACGCGTAGTTGCCTATTCCACGCTCTCACAGCTCGGCTACATGACCGTTGCGCTCGGCGTTTCCGCCTACTCTGCGGCAGTTTTCCATCTGATGACGCATGCCTTCTTCAAGGCGTTGTTGTTCCTGGCTGCCGGCTCGGTCATCATCGGCATGCATCACGAGCAGGATATGCGCAAGATGGGCGGCTTGAAGAAGTACATGCCGATCACTTATTGGACCAGTCTGATCGGAACCTTGGCACTGGTCGGCACCCCGTTCTTCTCGGGCTTCTATTCAAAAGACACCATCATCGAGGCGGCCGCACATGCCGCACATGGCGGTCATTGGATCAATACCTACGCCTACTGGGCGGTCATGCTCGGCGTATTCGTGACCAGCTTCTACAGTTTCCGTCTGCTTTATCTGACTTTCCACGGTAAGGAACGGTACGAGACCCATGCCGATGAGTCGCATCATGCCGAACCGCATGAAATCCACGGCAATGAAGCGCATCCGGCGCATGATGATCACGCATATGATGCGCATCACGGCCACGGCGGCCTGCCGCATGAATCGCCCTGGGTGGTCACGGTTCCGTTGATACTGCTGGCGATTCCTTCGATTTTCATCGGATACTTCACCATCGGTCCGATGTTGTTCGGCGGCTTCTTTACCGGTGCCATCGAGGTGCTGCCGCAGAACGATGTCATCAAGCTTCTGGGCGAGGAATTCCACGGGCCGTTTGCATTCACCCTGCACGGCATGCAGATGCCGGCATTCTGGCTGGCCCTGTCGGGTTTTGCCCTGGCAACCTATATCTATCTGTTCAATATCCGGATTGCCGAGCGTGCGCAGAAGATCTTCG
>NZ_JBILBO010000018.1:0-21412 GCF_044353605.1 Arenimonas sp.
CGTAGAAAGCCGTGATTTTGTTGGCTTTGAACAGGGCAGCGATGCCGCCGGTGAACTGCTTAACAATCTTGTCCTTGCGGCCGACCATGGTGGCAACGTCGATTTTGGCGTTGTCGGCACTGATGCCATGTTCGCCGAACAGGTGCTGCATGTTCCAGAACTGGCGTGAAGAATCCAGCAGAGCTTTGGACGGTATGCAACCGACGCGCAGACAGGTCCCGCCGAGAGCAGGCTGCCCGTCCTTACCCAAGGCTGCATCGATGCAGGCGGTTTTCAGGCCGAGCTGCGCGGCACGGATGGCCGCATGATAACCGGCCGGACCGGCACCAATCACCACGACATCAAATTCATTACTCATGATTCATTCGCCTTGAGAGGAATTACAGACCAAGCAGCATGCGGTGCGGGTTTTCCAGTTGGTTCTTGATGTCGACCAGGAACAGAACCGCATCCTTCCCATCAATAATTCGGTGATCGTAGCTCAGCGCGATGTACATCATCGGGGCAATCACCACCTGGCCGTTTTCAGCGATGGGACGTTCCTTGATGGCATGCATGCCAAGGATGGCCGACTGCGGCGGATTGACGATCGGGGTCGACATCAGCGAGCCGAAGGTGCCGCCGTTGGTGATGGTGAACGTTCCGCCCTGCAGATCTTCCAGTTTCAGGCCGCCTTCGCGGGCTTGCTTTGCATATCCGGCGATGGCCGCTTCGATATCGGCGAAGCTCATGTTTTCGACATTGCGAAGGACCGGGGTGACCAGGCCTTTTTCGGTGGCCACGGCGATCGAGATGTCGGCGTAGCCGTGATAGATCACGTCATTGCCGTCGACCGAGGCGTTGACGATACCGTGTTTGGCCAGCGCATTGGCGGCGGCCTTGGCGAAGAAGCTCATGAAGCCGAGCTTGATGCCGTGGGTCTTCTCGAACGGTTCGCCCAGTTCCTTGCGCATGGCCATCACTTTCGACAGATTGACTTCGTTGAACGAGGTCAGCATGGCGATGGAGTTCTTGGACTGCATCATGCGTTCGGCGATCCGCTGGCGGATGCGGGTCATCGGCACGCGCTGTTCGGGGCGTGCGCCGCCGCCGGAGGTCACGTGCTTGACCAGGTCTTCCTTGGTAACACGGCCTGCGCGGCCGGTGCCGGCGACATCGGCCGGATTGACGTCATTGCGCGCGGCGTAATTGGCGGCGCCAGGTGGCAGTGCGCTTGTATCGACTTTTGCGGACGGCGTTGCTCCGGCGGCAGGTATCGCTGCTGCCGGGGCCGGCGCAGCGGCAACGGCGCCTTCTTCGATCACGGCAATGACCTGAGCACTGGTGACGGTGGCGCCGATTTCGAATTTGATCTCTTTAAGGACGCCGTCGACCGGTGAGGGCACTTCCAGCACGACCTTGTCGGTCTCCAGGTCGATCAGGTTTTCATCACGGCGCACAGTGTCACCAACTTTCTTGTGCCAAGTGGCGATGATGGCATCGGAAACGGATTCGGGCAGGACGGGGACTTTGACTTCAATGCTCATGACTGTGGCCTTTTCGGTTACTCATGGGTGAAATCGCTCTTGCCCGGATTGGTCAGGGCGTCGGCGATCAATTGGTTTTGTTCAGCGATGTGGGTGTTGGCATGGCCGCACGCCGGGGCGGCGGAACGGGCACGTCCGGCATAGTGCAGTTGTTTGCCATCCGCAAGACAGCTGCGCAGGTGATGCTGGATCTGATACCACGCGCCTTGGTTCTGCGGTTCTTCCTGACACCAGAAAACATCTTTGGCGTTCTTGTATCGGGCCAGTTCCGTCTTCAAGGCTTCACGTGGGAAGGGATAGACCTGTTCGATACGGACGATGGCGACGTTTTCGAGTTTCTTTTCGCCGGCCGATTCGACCAGATCATAATAGACTTTACCGGCACAGACCACGACGCGTGACACCTTGTCGGGCTGTTTGGCAGTGCTGTCCGCTATCAATTCCTGGAACGATCCGTTGACCAGATCGTCCATGCGCGATACGGAAAGCTTGTGGCGCAGCATTGATTTCGGCGTCATAACCACCAGCGGTTTGCGGGTCGCACGCAGCATCTGGCGGCGCAGCATATGGAACATCTGCGCTGGTGTGGTCGGGGTGCAAACCTGGATGTTATTCAGTGCGCATAGCTGAAGGAAGCGCTCCAGACGTGCCGAGCTGTGCTCCGGCCCTTGGCCTTCATAGCCATGAGGCAGAAACAGTACCAGGCCGCACAGACGATCCCATTTTGCTTCGCCGGAGGTAATGAACTGGTCGATGACGACTTGCGCGCCGTTGGCGAAATCACCGAACTGGCCTTCCCAGATATTCAGGGTCATCGGCTCGGCGGTTGAATAGCCGTATTCGAAAGCCATGACTGCTTCTTCCGAGAGCAGCGAATCGATGATGACGGCATGACTGGGGTGTTTCACGAATTGCTGCAACGGCATGTAGGAATCGCCGTTGTTTTGGTCGTGAAGCACCGCATGGCGGTGGAAGAAGGTGCCGCGGCCGGCATCCTGGCCGACCAGACGCAGGCGATAGCCCTCGGTCAGCAGAGTGGCGTACGCGAGATTTTCGGCAAAACCCCAGTCCATATCGAGCTCGCCGGCAAGCATCTTGCGGCGGTCTTCGTAGATCTTCGCTACCCGGGCGTGTGGCTTGAAGCCATCCGGCACCGCACTGATTTTCTTCGCGAGGCTCTCAAGTGAAAACTGAGCAAGACCTGTTTTCACCGGCTGTGCCAATTTTCCATTCAGCCATGGCGTCCAATCGACGGCGAATTCGTCCTTGCGGGATTCGGCAACGTCCGTGGTCACTTCGCCTTTGTCGAGTTTTCCGCGGAAACCGTCCACGAGGGCCTTTGCATCGGCTTCGGCGATCACGCCGGAACCGATCAGTTGCTCGGCATAAAGCTCACGGGTGGTTTTGCGGGAACGGATGTTCTGATACATCAATGGCTGGGTTGCCGCTGGTTCATCGGCTTCATTGTGGCCATGGCGGCGGTAGCAGACCAGGTCAATGACCACGTCACGGCCGAATTTGCGGCGGTATTCGAAGGCCAGTTCCGCACAGAACACCACGGCTTCCGGGTCGTCACCGTTGACGTGGAATACCGGCGCTCCGACGATTTTTGCCGGGTCGGTGCAGTAAAGGGTCGAGCGTGCATCATCGGGACGCGAGGTCGTAAATCCGACTTGGTTATTGATGACGATGTGGACGGTGCCGCCCACGGCAAAGCCGCGGGCCTGCGACATCTGGAACAGTTCCATCACCACGCCCTGGCCGGCAAAGGCGGCATCGCCGTGAATGACGATGGGAAGCACCTGCGCACGGCTGTCGTCCTGACGGCGCATCTGGCGTGCACGCACGCTACCGGCAACAACCGGCGCCACGATTTCCAGATGCGAAGGATTGAATGCCAAGGCCAGATGGACCGGGCCGCCCGGTGAATTGACATCGGCCGAGAAGCCCATGTGGTACTTGACGTCTCCCGAGTGTTCCGGGGTATCGGGATGATCGAAGCGGCCTTCGAATTCCGCGAACAGCTTCTGCGGCGGCTTGCCGAGGGTATTGACCAGTACATTGAGGCGGCCGCGATGGGCCATGCCGATGATGGCGTCCTTGATCCCGTGTTTGCCGCCGTGCTGGATCAGTTGATCCATCAACGGGATGAGTGATTCACCGCCTTCCAGTGAGAAGCGCTTCTGGCCGACATACTTGGTGTGCAGATAGCGTTCCAGGCCTTCGGAGGCGGTGAGGCGTTCGAGGATGCGCTTGCGCTGTTCGGGCGACGCCTGCAGACGGCTCTGAACCGATTCCAGACGCTGCTGGATCCACTGGCGCTGGTCGGCATCGCTGATGTGCATGAACTCGGCGCCGATCGGGCCGGAGTAGGTATTCTTCAGGCGATCCAACAGATCGGCCAGTTTCATTTTTTCCGGGCCGAAATAGGTCTTGACCGGAAACTCTGTTTGTAAATCGGCGTTGGTCAGGCCGTGATGGCCGATGTCCAGATCGGGTGCGCTCGGCTTTTCCATCATCGCCAGAGGATCGAGGTCGGCATTCAGATGACCGCGCGAACGGAAAGCGGTGACCAGCTTGCCGACAGCGGTTTGTTTGCGCGCCATTTCCTCGTCGCCGCCGCCTGTGGCGTAGCGTGCTGAGCGGGCTTGGGCTTGAACCGAGGCAAGTACCGCGGAATGCGGCACATCACCAGCACCTTGGAAGCCGTCAAAATAAGTCTTCCAGGGAGATGGAATGCTGGCCGGATCAACCAAATAGTTTTCGTAGAGATCTTCGATGAATGCGGCATTGCCGCCGGAAAGCTGCGAGGACTTGAGGAATTGTTTGATCAAACTTTCCACGGAATCGCCTTATTGAAGGTTGCTTGGGTCGGCCGTCCGGCCACGCGCGGGTTACAGACCCAAATTATAACCGAGTCTGCCCAATCTGAACAAATTGTTTCAGGCATTCAATCAGTTGCCGTGACTTGTTAAGTCCAGAGTCATGGTCTGGTGCGGAATGCCGGCCTCGTTATAAATATCACCCTCAGCCATGAAGCCATGTTTGAGGTAAAACCCGATGGCTTCGACCTGCGCGTGCAGACTCACCGACGGCCAGCCGGCTGCTTGTGCTAGCCCAATTAAATGGTGTAGCAGGCCATCGCCAACGCCTTTGCCTCGCCATTCGGCCAAAACAGCCATGCGGCCGATGGTGCGCATGGGGGTCAGTCGGCCGGTACCGATGGGTCTTTCATTGGCATCCAGAGCCAATACATGGCGGCATTCGGGGTCGAGTGCGTCCCACTCGAGCGCCAGCGGCACCTGCTGTTCAAGCACAAAGACCGGTTCGCGAACGGCCCTTAACTTCGCGATATCCCGTGCATAGTCGGCATCGATGATTCGAAACGCGTTTTGGATCATTCCGCTTCGGCCAGCTGGTAGACGCCTTGTCCGTAAAGTGCCTCGATGGCACATTGCGCCATTTTTCCGAGGCGGTTGAAATCGGCAATATCCAGCATCGGCTGTCGACACAGCACGGCTGCCTCGCTGGGAGCCATCGGGTGACTTTCACCCGTCACGTAAAGCAGGGCTTGCTTGCCATCCCGGCACCAGGCAAAACGGGCGAAGGGATGACGGATCAGGCAATGACCGGCCGCCATGGCCTCCAGGGCTGATGGCCACGGTGTCTGGCTTGGCCCAGCCTGGACCTCGCCGGATGCGCGATAGCGGGTAATGAATTGGCCGAACCAGCGCCGGCGTTCGGCGGCATCGGCCTGCTGCCAGACCGCCAACGCGGCATCCACGCGCGCAAAGGCCTGATCATCGATTTCGTAAGGGTCTTCGGGAACCGTCAAGTCCGGATCCTCATAGCGTTGGTATTCCGGAAGTTTCTGTGCAAGATCTTCGGCGAAATCCACCAGCATCTCCGCGCTGGAGGGAGCTCGCATACCGACGGAAAAGGTCATGCAGTGGTCAACGGCGACGCCATGATGCGCATATCCCGGTGGCAGATACAAGACATCGCCCGGGGCAAGGTCCCAGTTGTGGTCGGCCTTGAATTCCTGCAGTAGCTTCAGTTCCGAATCGGGGCGGAATGCCGGCTCGTGGCGGGGTTCGGCTTCAATCTGCCAGTTACGATGGCCCATGGCCTGAACCAGAAAGACGTCGTATTGGTCGATGTGGGGACCCACAGAGCCGCCTTCGACGGCAAAGCTGATCATCACATCGTCCACGCGCCAGCGGGGCAAAAAGGAAAACGGCACCAGCAGTTCGGCGACATCGGCATCCCATTTGTCCATGTCCTGAACCAGCAAGGTCCAATCGTGGTGGCCGAGTTTGGGGAAATCGCTTTCCGCGAAGGGTCCCGTACGGAGGCTCCAGGTATCCTTTTTGCGCTGATAGGTGACCACACGCGCCAGAGGGCCGTCTTCGCAGGCCAGGCCGGCCAAGTCTTCCGGACTCAAGGGCGGCGTGAAGCCCGGAAACGCCTGCCGGATCAGCAGGGGTTTTTTCTGCCAGTATTCTTCCAGAAAACGCTCAACCGGCATTCCCAGGAAGTGCTGCAAAGATCCGGTGCTTTCAATCATGATCAGACCTTGCGGATGGCCTTGGCCAATGTTTCGGCGTGCCCGATATAGCTGCCGGGAGTCAATGCGAGCAGCTCCTGTTTGGCCGAGTCCGGCAAAGCCAGCGATGCAATGAAATCATGCATGCTGGCTTCCGTGATGCCTTGGCCGCGGGTCAGCGCTTTTAACTGCTCGTAGGGATTCGGCAAACCGTAGCGGCGCATCACGGTCTGTACCGGTTCCGCCAGCACTTCCCAGGCGCTATCCAGGTCTTCCTGAAGGCGTTGCGGGTTGGTTTCCAGTTTGCCGAGTCCTTTGCCAAGGGAGTCGAGCGCAATCAAGGTATGCCCGAAGCCGGTACCGAGCGCTCGCAGGACGGTTGAATCGGTCAAATCGCGCTGCCAGCGACTGATTGGCAGTTTTTCCGCGAAATGGCCGAGCAGACTGTTGGCGATGCCGAAATTACCTTCGGCATTTTCGAAATCGATTGGATTGACCTTGTGTGGCATGGTCGAGGAGCCGACTTCACCGGCTTTCAGTTGTTGCTTGAAGTAGCCTAACGAGATGTATCCCCAGATGTCGCGGCAAAGATCGATGCCGATGGTGTTGATCCGACGCATGGCATCGCAGAGCTCGGCAATGGCATCGTGCGGTTCGATTTGTGTGGTGTAAGGATTGAACTCCAGACCAAGGTCCGTCACGAAACGATCGGCGAATCCGGGCCAGTCGACTTCCGGATAAGCCACGGCGTGGGCATTGTAATTGCCGACCGCGCCGTTGATCTTGCCGGGCATCCGGATATCCCGCAGTTGCACCACCTGACGGTTGATCCGGGCCAATACATTCGCTATTTCCTTGCCCAGCGTGGTCGGCGAGGCGGTCTGGCCATGGGTGCGCGACAACATCGGTTGGGCGGCTTGGGCATGACTAATCGCGAGCAGGGCATCCTGCAGACGGCCAAGAGCCGGCAACAGGACGGCGTCGCGCCCCTGTTGCAGCATCAGGCTGTAACTGAGGTTGTTGATGTCTTCCGAGGTGCAGGCGAAATGGGTGAATTCCTTGGCTTGGGCCAAATCCGGGCGGCTTTCCAGTTTTTCCTTGATGAAATACTCGACGGCTTTGACATCATGGTTGGTGGTGCGTTCAATGGTCTTGACGCGTTCGGCATCGGCTAAGCTGAAACCGGCGGCGATGCCGCGCAGGAAGAAGGTCTGGTCGGTATTGAATTCAGGCAGTTCGGCGATACCCGGCTCGGCGGCCAGGGCAATCAGCCATTCGATTTCCACATGAACCCGTGTTTTGATGAGGCCGAACTCGGAAAAGACCGGACGCAGGGCATCGACCTTGCCCGCGTAGCGGCCATCGGTCGGGGAAAGGGCGAGCAGGGTATGTTCGGTCATGATCGGAAAGCCAGAAAAGGTGGATGTAACGGGCGGGGCAAGAGGTCTCTGCCGGGCGCTGTTTGAAGTCAATTGTACCGTGAAAAGGCGTTATCATCGAGGTTGGAACCTATAAGGAGCGCGCTCATGAGCCTGAAATTCCGCGTGGAGCTGGACAGTTTCGGCGAACTGCTGGTGCCCTTCCATGCGCTTTACGGGGTCCAGACCCAGCGGGCAGTGCAAAATTTCGCCATCTCAGGTCTGCGCATGCCTCCCGAATTCATTCAGGCCATGGCACTGATCAAGGCCGCCGCTGCTGAAGCGAACAGCGCGTTGGGTCATCTTCCTGCAAAACGAGCCAAAGCCATTGCCCGGGCCGCCAATGCCATCGCTTCCGGCGAATATGCCGACCAGTTTCCGGTGGATGTGTTTCAGACCGGCTCCGGTACCTCGACCAACATGAATCTCAATGAGGTCATCAGTGCCCTGGCCAAACGGCAGTCCGGAGTGACGGCGCATCCGAACGATGACGTCAATCACGGACAAAGTTCCAACGATGTGGTGCCGAGCAGCAGCCTTCTGGCTTCGTGTCTGGTGTTGCAGCGGGTGTTATTGCCGTCCTTGAAACAGCTTCGGATAAGTATCGCCAAAAAAGCACGGCAAGGACGTGGTCTGATCAAAACCGGTCGAACCCATTTGATGGATGCGATGCCGATTACCGTGGAGCAGGAATGGTCTGCGTGGCTGGCTCAACTGGACTCAGCCACGGCCCGCCTTCAGGACACCGGCAAGCGCCTGTTGGCCTTGCCACTGGGCGGTACGGCGGTCGGTACTGGCGTCAATGCGGATGCCAAAATGACGGTTTTAGCCTGTCGACATCTCAGTAAGGCCACCGGTCTCAGCATCCGTCCGGCCGGAAATAAATTCGAATCCATGGCCGCCCAGGATCACTTGGTCGAGCTCTCCGGTCAGTGCAATGCGCTGGCGGTGACTCTGATGAAAATCGCCAATGATCTGCGCTGGATGAACTCCGGCCCGTTGACTGGGCTGGCGGAGGCGGAATTGCCGGCCTTGCAGGCAGGCAGCTCAATCATGCCGGGCAAGGTCAATCCGGTGATTCCGGAAGCGGTGGCCATGGTATGCGCGCAGGTCATGGGAAATCATGCCACGATTTCAATTGCCGGCCAAAGTGGCAGTTTCCAACTCAACACCATGATGCCGGTGATTGCCTACAACAGCATCCAGAATCTGAATCTTCTGGCCTCGGCCTGCGGCCATCTTGCCGAAAAAGCCATTGATGGTTTGAAGTTCAACAAGACGCGTATGCAGGAAGGTCTGGCCCGCAACCCGATGCTGGCGACTGCTCTGAATCCGGTCATTGGCTATGAAAAAGCGGCCCAGATCGCCAAACGCGCCTACGCCGAAAAACGCCCAGTCCTCGATGTCGCTGCCGAAATGACGGATTTGAGTTTGGCTGAATTGAAGGCCTTGCTCGATCCGACACGTTTGACCAGCCAATAGGCGTTCCAAAGCAAGAAAAACCCCGGCAAGCCGGGGTTTTTTAGAACGAATTATTTCTTCGGTGGTGCTGGCGGTTCCGCCGGGGCTGGTGGCGGTTCCGGCGGCGGTGGCGGCGGGTTGCCCACGCTCAGGTTGGTATCGGAGCCTGAGTGCACATGGCAACCATCATTGTGTTTTTCGACCGTCATCGGTTCAGGTGTGAACAACGGTACCGCCGTAGCCAATTTTTCCTGGACGGATTTGAGTTCGAGCGCGCTGTCGCAAAGCCGGGCGGCTGCAGCCTCGATATTGCCGGCCTTGGCTTCTACCGACTTTTCGATTTCAGCCTCGTTCTTGCCGCTCATGATGCCGCCGATAGCGCTACCAATGGCCTGCGTGGCGAGTTTGGCGCTTTCCTTGCCGATTTCCAAGCCCTGCATCGCGATTTTCTTGGTGGCGGCGTAGTACTGTTTGGTGAGTTCGCGTTGTTCCGCACTCAAGGTTACCGCTTTCCCGGAAATGCTGAGATCGCCATTGGCGTTGATGGTCGCCTTGCTGCCGTCCTGCATCATGACGGTGATATCGGTCAGGTCGGCTTTGGCATCGGCAATGGCCTTGTTCATATCGGTTTCGATGTCTTTGGCGACATCGGCTTTGATGTTTTCGACGGTCTGCGCGGTGTTGTCGGCATTGCAGGCGGCGAGCAATGCGGTCAGCAGTGCCAAAGGAATATAGCGGATGGGTTTCATGGTCGGGTCTGTCCTCTAAAGTTCCGGTAAAGCCGGTACGGAATATCCGTACCGGCAGATAACATCTTAGCCTTCGTCGCGGTACCGGCGCATTCTGATCGCTCCGGCCAGGAAAGCCAGTCCGACGACGACACCGATCCAGAGATCCGAGGTGCCCAGCAGGCTGTAGGTATTGGCGAGCAGCACGCTGACGGCATTGTCCGGATTGATGTCGGCATTGTATTCCGCGACATGGCCGAGCCAGGATCCGGGAAACACGCTGCCCAGACCGCGGGCCACAATGATTTTCCAGTAGCTCTCCAGCACGAAGGGAGAGCCGGCAAGGGCGTTCACCCAAGTCAGGATGACGCCACCGACCACCGGGACACCGACTGCCCACAGGAAGGGTTTGGTCTTGGCCCAGCTGGACACGAACATCAGGTAGCCGACGGTCGGCAGGGCCCACAGAACATAAACCGGGATGAAGCTGACAATCTGCGCAATGACCAGATAGAAGTTGGCATCGCCCAGCACCAGGCCGAACAGATTCAGGCCGTGAAACGCCGCCAGCACCATCAGGGTGAACAGGACCACCAGGGACAGCGCCAGAGCGAAAGCAATGGCAATGATCGGACCGACCACCAGAGCCGTCAGAGCCTTGGAAACCACAGTGTCGCGGTCGGAAACCGGCAGCGATTTCCAGAACAGGATGCTCCGGTCCTTGCGTTCGTCATACAGACAGCCGAGGCAGTAGAAGAACACCACGAAGCCGAGGGTGAACATCAGCGGCATGGCCACGGCCGGATAACCGACAGCCAGGCCTTTGGCGAAATCGATCTTCTGCGGATCGGAGATGTCGTTGAGGGCCTGCTGCAGGTTGATGGCGGCATTGTTGCCATCCAGATGGAAGCTGCCCTGGCTACCTGCCACGGTTGCAAACAACATGGAACCGATGGTCAGCAGAGCCAGAAGCCCGGAAACCACCACCGGCGCCCAGAAGAAGCCGCCTTTGTGTTCCCAGTACTCGCGTTTCAAAAGCCATTTCATCGTGTTCATGCGTAGGTTCCTTTCATGGTGGCGACAAACAGATCGGCGATACCCGGCGTTTTCATGTCGCCCAGCGACGCCAGGGTGGAGCGGTTGATGCCGTCGAACAGGAAAACGGTCTTGCCGAACACCGATCGTTCATCAATCGGGCCCAGAGCCTTGGCAGCGGCGTAATGTTCAGAACCGACCATCACTTCGGTAAAGCGTTCGGCGATTTCATCCATGCTGGTGTTCAGCGTGATCTTGCCTTCGCGGATGAAGATCAGATCACTGAGGATGTGTTCAATTTCCTCGACCTGGTGGGTAGTGACGATGATGGTCTTGCCTTCATCGAAGTATTCTTCCAGAAGATTTTGGTAGAACTGTTTGCGGTAGAGGATGTCCAGGCCCAAGGTCGGCTCGTCCAGCACCAGCAGCTTGGCATCGATCGACATGACAATGGCCAGATGCAGCTGTACGATCATGCCTTTCGACATTTCCTTGACCTTCATGGTCGGCTTCAGCTTGGTTTTGGCCAGATAGGCATCGGCCTTGCTGCGGTCGAATTTGGGATGGGTTCCCGCCACGAAATCGAGGGCATCGCGGACGCGCATCCAGCGGGGAAGCACAGCCACGTCGGCGATGAAGCAGACTTCTTTCATCAGGTCATCGCGTTGGGTCCGCGGATCGAAACCGAGCACCTTCAGTTCGCCCTCGAAGGGAATCAGGCCGAGCGCGGCTTTCAGCGTGGTGGTTTTGCCGGAACCGTTCGGGCCGATCAGGCCGACGATGCGGCCGGGCTGGATTTCCAGGTTGACTCGGTCGACTGCGGCCTGTTTGCCGTAATGTTTGCTCAGCGCGGTAGCGTGAAGGACGCTGCTCATGCTTGTTCTCCCTTGTTGGATGCGAATAAATGTTCGGGCTGCAGGCCTAGACGACGGATGCGGGCGACGATCAGCGGCCATTCGTGCTGCAGGAAGCGCTGTTTTTCGCTCGACAGCAGCTGGTCTTTGGCGTTCTCACTCATATACATGCCGAGGCCGCGGCGCTTTTCAACCACATTTTCATCGGCCAGTTCCTGGAACGCGCGGGATACAGTGATTGGATTGAGCTGGTATTCGGCGGCAATCTGCCGGACCGAGGGCAGGGCATCGCCGGGCTTGATGTCGCCGTCCAGCATCATGCCGACCAGTTTGTCTTTCAGTTGGCGGTAGATCGGGCTGTTGTCGCTCCATTGAATGCTCATTAGCGGGCTCCTGTCGGCAGTTTGGATTTGCCGAATGAGAAATACGGGCTGCTGAAAGCGCGTTTGGCTTTCTTGGCACTCGGGCTCTTGCCGGCGTTGGCATTGTCCTGAACCGTGGTATTGGTGGTGGTCGCGGCGAAGCCGGTGGTGGCGGCAGCGTTGGCCGGGGCCTCACCGCCCAGGTAGCCCGCAGACAACAGCAGGCCCGAAAGTGTTAGGCTGATTGCTGTGTTTTTCAGTGAAAGTGCCATGGGGAACTCCGGTGGTGTATGCGTTAGGTGTTGTAGGTAACTATAACAGTATATTTTTTGCTGTCAACAAGAAATTCATCCGATGCTTGCTAGGCTCTTCATATTCCATTCAGGAATAACATCATGGGGTACGATTATGAAAATGAAATCAATAAGATATGCTGTTTTAGGGTTATTCCTTACGTCATCCATAGCGGCTGCAAAAACCGATGTTTTATCCCATCAGTACCGGACTTTAGCCGGGAAAGAGCAGGTCAATTTCAAGAAAACCTACTCAGGTAAGGTGCTTCTGGTCGTGAATACAGCCAGCAAATGTGGCTACACCCCCCAGTTCGAGGCGCTTGAAGCCCTGAATGCCAAATATCAAAGCAAGGGTTTTGCGGTAGTGGGATTCCCATCCAATGATTTCATGGGTCAGGATCCAGGCAGCGAAAAGGAAATCAAGGAATTCTGTACGCTCACTTATGGCGTCAAGTTCCCGATGTACGAGAAAGTGCACGTGAAAGGCAATAACGCCACCGGCATTTACCGTGATTTCAAAGCGGTGACAGGCGATGAACCGGGCTGGAATTTCCACAAATTCCTCATTGACCGCAAAGGCAATGTCATCGGAAGCTTCCCAAGCAAGGTCAAGCCGGACGATGCCCAGATCATTGCCAAAATCGAAGCGGCCCTGGCAGCCAAGTAATCCCTGAAAGTTTCGTTTGCCCTGAGCCGCTTTTGCTAGGACAATAGTGGCTTCTCAACGTGGAGTAGATTTCCGATGAAGTTCAAGCAACCCGTAGCCCTTGCGCTGGCCGGTGCCCTGATGTGCGTCAGCCTGTCCGCATGCAGCAAAGACGAAAAAGGGGCCGAAGGTGCCGATAAGTCCGCCGACGCCATTACCAGCACCGCCAGTGGTTCCGAAACCGTGAAAGGCCTGTCCGGAATGAACACCGAACGCAAACAGGTCAGCTACATGATCGGCATGGACATCGCCAAGTCGCTCAAAGAGATTGAACAGGAAATCGACGTCGACATGCTGACCAAAGGCATGCGCGACCAGCTGGCCGATAAGCCCTTGGTCAGCGAAGCACAGCACACGCAGATCCGCGAGGCCTTCAGCGTCAAACTGCAGGCGCACGCCGAAAAGGTCGCGGCTGAGCTGCCGAAGAAGAATCTTGAAGCCGGCAAGGCCTTCCTGGCCAAGAACAAAGGTGCTCCGGGCGTGCTGACCACGGCCAGCGGACTGCAGTATCAGGTGCTGCGTCAGGGCTCCGGTGCCAAACCGGCCACTGACGATGCCATGGTGAAAGTGCACTACAAGGGAACCTTGATTGACGGTACGCCGTTTGACAGCTCCTACGAGCGCAATGAGCCCGCGCAATTCTCGCTGGCCGAAGTTGTGCCGGGTTGGGCGGAAGGCGTCAAGCTGATGTCGGTCGGCAGCAAATACAAACTCTGGATTCCAAGTGAATTGGGTTGGGGTGAAACCGGAAGTCCGCCCGTCATCGGTCCGAATGCCGCCGTAGTGTTCGAAGTCGAGCTTCTCGAAACCAAACCGCGTCCGGCGGGTGAAGCCCCGCAGATGCCAGCCGGCCAGTAATCCGGGACGGTATAGGCCAAGGATGTCTGCATGAAAGTCACTGTCTTCGGTACCGGATATGTCGGTTTGGTTACGGGCACCTGTTTGGCCGAAATGGGCAATCAGGTGGTCTGTGTCGATATCGACAGCGCCAAAGTCGAGGGCCTCAATAAGGGCCAGATTCCGATTTTCGAACCGGGTCTGACCCCGATGGTGGTGCAGAACCACCAGGAAGGACGCCTGCAGTTCACCACCGATGCCGCGACCGCAGTCGCTCATGGCGATATCATCTTCATTGCCGTCGGTACGCCGCCGGATGAAGATGGCAGCGCCGATCTGCAGTACGTCCTGGCTGTAGCTGATACCATCGGCCAGCATCTCACGCGTTACGCTGTTGTCGTCAACAAATCG
Source organism: Arenimonas sp. (assembly GCF_044353605.1). Lineage (GTDB taxonomy): Bacteria > Pseudomonadota > Gammaproteobacteria > Xanthomonadales > Xanthomonadaceae > Arenimonas. The sequence goes on from NZ_JBILBO010000018.1 coordinate 14,178, forward strand.
ACGGTTCCTGTCGGTACGGCAGACCGTGTCGAGGCAACTATCGCCGCCGCATTGACTGCCCGTAGCGCGGATATGCCCTACGATGTCGTGTCTAATCCGGAGTTCCTGAAGGAGGGTGATGCCGTCAAGGACTGCATGCGCCCAGATCGGATTGTCATCGGATCCAAGTCGGTCAAGGCCCTCGATCTGCTCAAGAAACTCTACGCGCCGTTCAACCGCAATCATGATCGCATCGTTGCCATGGATGTGCGCTCGGCCGAACTGACTAAGTACGCGGCCAATGCCATACTTGCCACCAAGATCAGCTTCATGAATGAGATGGCCAATATCGCCGAACGCGTCGGTGCCGACATCGAAATGGTGCGCCATGGCATCGGTTCCGATCCCCGCATCGGTTACAGCTTCATCTATCCCGGTGCCGGCTATGGCGGTTCCTGTTTTCCCAAGGATGTGCAGGCGCTCGAACGTACTGCCCGCCAGTATGGATACGAAGCCCAGATACTGTCAGCCGTTGAATCCGTCAACGACCGTCAGAAAGATAAACTGTTCGAGCTGATCAGCCGTCACTTCGAGGGTGAGCTGCAGGGCAAAACCTTCGCGGTCTGGGGATTGTCCTTCAAACCAAACACCGATGACATGCGTGCTGCGTCCAGTCGAAACCTGTTGGCCAGCCTGTGGAATGCCGGCGCCAAAGTCCAGGCCTTTGATCCGGAAGCAATGCACGAAGCCGAACGAATTTTCGGTCTGCGCGATGACCTCATTCTGGTCGGAACCGCCAATGCCGCTCTGCAGAATGCCGATGCGCTGGTTGTGGTCACCGAATGGAAGAATTTCCGCAGTCCTGATTTCACCCAGCTCAAACAGCAGCTGTCGGCGGCCGTTGTGTTCGATGGACGCAACATCTATGATCCCGAAACCGTCGAGCAGGCCGGCGTCGCCTATTACGGTATTGGCCGCGGTCGCAGCATCACCCGGAATTCCTGATCATGTCCGGTAGTCCCGAAGAGCGTATCGCCGAGTTGGAAATGCGTGTCAGTTTCCAGGAGCATGCGCTCGGTGAGCTCAGCGATGCTCTTGCTCAATCGCGGATGGAAGTTTACCGGCAGTCCGAGCAGTTACGGCGCGCAATGGATGAGCTCAAAGCCATGCGTAGCCAGGTACCCGGTGATTCCGGAAACGAACCGCCACCTCCGCATTACTGAGCTGATGAGTCACTCCCTCAAAGACCAATTGCTTGGCCTCGGATTCAAGCCGGTGCCGAAACCTGAACGCAAGCCTGATCCTCCGGCGCGATCGCCATCAAAGCCAGTACATCCCAAAGCATCAGGTCGTGTTAAGCATACGGCCAAGCCAAGGCCTGCAAAATCTCAGGAAGAAATTGATCTTGCCAAAGCCTTCGCACTGCGAACGCAGCATGAGAAACGCGAGCGTGAACTGGCCGAACAGGCAAAGCAGGCGGCAGCACTTCAAAAGAAAATTTCCAAGGAGCAGGTTGGAAAACTCCTTGAAGGAGGCATTCTGAACATTGAAGAGGCCGATATCGCCCGTCATTTTTCCTACGGTGGCAAGATCAAACGCATTTACGTCACCGCCACGCAACTGGCGGCATTGAATGCCGGAGAGCTGGGCGTGGTGCAGTTCAATGGCCGCTATTGCCTGACATCATGCCAGATCACCCTTGCAGTTCGCGATTTGCTGCCGTCATTGGTCGCCCTTTATTGTGACGGCAACGAGGAGAGTCTTCCGGACGGTTACGATGATCCGAAATTCCAGGTTCCCGACGACCTGATCTGGTAGTCAGTCCGGATCGTAATCCAGATTTGCCGCAAGATATCTTTCTGCCTGAGCCAGAGTTATTCCTCTACGCATGGCGTAATCGGCGATTTGGTCACGGCCGATCCTGCCGACTACGAAATACTGGCTTCTTGGATGTGCGAAATAATACCCGCTGACTGCGGATGCCGGATGCATGGCGAAGTTTTCGGTTAAGTGAAGATCAATCGCGTTTTCGGCGCCGAGCAGATTGAACAGGCTGCGTTTTTCACTGTGATCGGGACAGGCCGGATATCCCGGTGCTGGCCGGATGCCTTCATAGCGTTCCTCAATGAGTGCCTCATGGTCCAATGCTTCCTCGCCGGCGTATGGCCAGAACTCGGTGCGGACCTTACGGTGCAACCATTCGGTGCAGGCCTCGGCAAATCGGTCGGCCAGGGCTTTCAGCAGAATCGCGGAATAATCATCATGTGCCTGCTCGAAGGCATGCGCGCGTGCATCTACTCCCTCGCCGCAGTTGACCGCGAATGCCCCCAGATAATCCAAAGATGGCGAGATGAAGTCAGCGAGACACAGGTTCGGCCGCGATTCCGGCTTCTGAGCCTGCTGGCGGAGGAAATGCAAACGACATTCGCCCGAAACTGTTTCCAGCAGGATGTCTTCGCCCTGGCTGTGTGCAGGCCAGAAACCTACAACAGCACGTGCGCGTAGCCATTTTTCCGACACGATCTGCGCCAGCATATGCTGTGCATCCGCAAACAGCGCGCGAGCCTGTGTCCCGACCACGGTATCGTCCAGAATGGCGGGATATTTTCCCGATAGCTCCCAGCTCTGGAAGAAGGGTGTCCAATCAAAGTAGGGCGTCAAGGCCTCCAGCGGGATGTCATTCAGCGTGTGGGTGCCAATGAATTGCGGCGCTGTGAATCTGTGCGCGTTCCAATCGATGTGCAGGGCATTGGACCGTGCAGATTCGAGCGTGACGAGCGCCTTGGCATCCGATTTCTGGGAATGCCTTAGACGGATCTGCGCATAATCCTCGGCGACTTCCTGCAGTTGCGCCTGGTTCTGCTCAGGTGCGCAGACGGCAGCGGCGATGCCAACGGCCCGTGAGGCATCCTTGACCCAGACAACAGGCTGATCATGGTGGGGTGCGATTTTAAGCGCAGTATGCGCCCGCGAGGTGGTGGCGCCGCCGATGAGAAGGGGCAGGGCAATGCCCTGGCGTTTCATTTCCTTGGCGATGTGGGTCATTTCTTCCAAAGATGGCGTAATCAGGCCGGACAGACCGATGGCGACCGCCTGGTGCTCAATGGCGGCATCGATGATGGTCTGTGCCGGTACCATCACGCCAAGATCGATGATTTCAAAATTATTGCAGGCGAGCACCACGCCGACGATGTTCTTGCCGATATCGTGGACGTCCCCTTTGACCGTGGCCATGATGATACGGCCATTGGAGCTGCTCGTGTCCCCGGTTTCCTTGAGTGCTTCGATGTACGGCAGCAGTAACGCGACCGATTTCTTCATTACCCGTGCCGATTTTATGACCTGGGGCAGAAACATCTTTCCGGAACCGAAAAGATCACCGACCGTATTCATGCCGCGCATCAGGTGCTGCTCGATCACATCCAGAGGATGTGAGGCGGCCAATCGGGCCTCCTCGGTATCAATACCGACGAATGCATCGATACCATGCACCAGTGCATGCGCCAACCGGTCCGCGACTGGCCAACTGCGCCATGCCAGCAACGCAGGGTCATCTTCGGTGCGGGTCGATTGAAAAGCAGCGGCACGCGCCATGACCTTTTCGGTCGCCTCGGGGTCCTTGTTCAATACCAATGCTTCCACCAGAGAGCGCAACTCCGGATCCAGGTCGTCATAGAGTGGCATGGCACCGGCATTGACGATGCCCATGTCGAGACCGGCTCGGATGGCGTGATACAGGAAGACGGCATGTATCGCTTCACGCAATGGTGTGTTGCCGCGGAAACTGAAGCTGACATTGGATACGCCGCCGGATACGTGCGAAAGCGGGAACCGCCGCCGAAGTTCGGTAGCCGCGCCGATGAAAGCAGCGGCATAACTGTCATGCTCGCTAATACCGGTACCGATGGCGAAGATATTCGGATCGAAGATGATGTCTTCGGGAGGAAAGCCGAGCTTTCCGGTCAGCAACTCATAGGCACGGCTGCAGATGGCGACTTTTCGTTCCAAGGTTTCAGCCTGGCCGGCCTCATCAAAGGCCATGATGACCACGGCAGCGCCATGGCGGCGGACCAAATCGGCCTGACGGAGGAATTCCGCTTCCCCTTCTTTCAATGAAATTGAATTGACAACGCTCTTGCCCTGCACCCATTTCAGACCGGATTCGATGACCGACCACTTCGAGGAGTCGATCATTACCGGAACTCGGGCGATGTCCGGTTCGGATGCGACCAGACGCAGGAAATGGCTCATCGCCGCCTCCGAGTCAAGCATGCCGTCATCCATGTTGATGTCGATGATCTGCGCGCCGTTGTCGACCTGTTGTTTGGCGACCGACAGGGCTTTGTCGTAATCCTGCTGCACCACCAGTTTTTTGAATTGCGCTGAACCGGTGACATTGGTCCGTTCCCCGACATTGACGAAATTGATGTTGGGGCTGATGACGAAGGGTTGCAGACCGGAAAGCCGGGTCTGTGCCGGAAGCACGGGAATGGCGCGCGGACTGGCGCCGGCAACGGCAGCCGCGATGGCCCGGATGTGGTCAGGCGTGGTGCCGCAGCATCCGCCGACGATGTTGAGCAGGCCTGAATGCGCGAACTCGCGCAATTGCTCCGCCATCTGCTCTGGGCTTTCGTCGTAGCCGCCAAAAGCGTTTGGCAGACCGGCATTGGGATGGCAGGAGATATAGGTGTCGGCACACTCGCTGAGCACATCCAGATGGGCGCGCAGGTCTTTGGCGCCGAGCGCACAGTTCAGACCGATGGCCATCGGTTTGGCATGCCGCAGCGAATACCAGAAGGCCTCCGCGGTCTGGCCGGAGAGGGTACGCCCTGATCTGTCGGTGATTGTGCCCGAAATCATCAACGGCAAACGCCATCCACGTTCGAGAAAAACCTCATCTATGGCATAAACGGCAGCTTTGGCGTTCAGGGTGTCGAAAACCGTTTCCACCATAAGGACATCGGCACCCCCGTCAAGCAGGCCGTTGGTGGCTTCCCGGTAATGGCTGCAAAGGGTGTCGAAATCGGTGTTGCGGAAGGCAGGGTCGTTGACATCCGGGCTGATGGATGCGGTGCGCGAAGTCGGGCCCAGGATGCCGATGACAAACCGGGGACGGTCCGGCGTTTCTGCAGTCATGGCATCGCAGGCTTCCCGTGCCAGATGTGCCGAGACCCGGTTCAATTCATAGGCAAGATGTTCGAGACGGTAATCCGACTGCGAGCTTTGTGTGGCATTGAAGGTGTTGGTCTCGATCAGGTCGGCACCGGCGAGCAGGTATTGCCGGTGAATCCCTGATATCACATCCGGACGGGTAATTGACAGCAGGTCATTGTTGCCTTTCAGATCTTTTCCACACCCGCAGCCGGCATGGTGGTCGTGGTCTGCGGAATGCAGGGCATCGAGGCCGTCCTTGAAGCGTTCGCCGCGGTAATCGGCCTCTTCCAGACCGAGCGTCTGAATCATGGTGCCCATGGCGCCATCCAGAATCAGGATGCGCCGGGCCAGTGCGTTTTCAAGTGCGGCGGCACGCGCCGGGTCTTTCCAGGGCAACATCAGGGTTTCACCGCCAGCAGCATAACGATTTCGAAATGCGGCGCCCGGCGTTCCCGGCTGACGATTTCACAGTGTTTCAGCTTTAATCCAGCTTTTTCGGCGAACCGGATCAATTCTTTCTGGCTGAAACCGAGGTTTTCATGGCCGTAGGGTTCGACGGCGCTGCGATGGCCGTGCTTGAGCAGGCAGCTGAGCAGTAACTCGCCGCCAGAACGAAGCACTCGCGCGGCTTCTTCGATCGCCAGCGCCGGTTTCTTCGAATAGCTCAGGGCATGCATCATCAGTACCAGGTCGAATTGCGGCCCTTCAAACGGCAGCGCGTGCATATCCGCGTTCTGTACGGACACCGAAGGCCATTTTTTCAGGCGCTCGGCCGCTGCAAAAACCACTTTCGGACTGGAATCGATGCAGACATAGCGCCTCGCATAGGGGGCGAACAGCTCGGCCAGAACACCGTCTCCCGAGGCAATGTCGAGCACCTCGCCGGGGTCGATCAAGGGCAAGGCGGTGCGTGCCAGTGCTTCCCAGGTGCGCCCTGGGGAGTAATGTCGCTCCATGTCGCCGGCAACCGTATCCGGCCAGTTTTCATCATCAGCGCGTTGGGCAAGCACGACGCTCAGACGGTCGAAATCCTGACGCAGCAAGGGGTCATCGGTACCCGCCCGCAACGATTGCCACAGTCCGATTTCAGCTGGATCCAGATCCTTGTCGTTGAATCGGTAATAGGCGCTGACGCCCGAACGTCGATCCCTGACCAGATCGAATTCCTTGAGTTTGGCCAGATGCGTGGAAACGCGTGGTTGTGCCAAACCCGTAATGGCGGAAAGTTCAGCCACGGTGAGCTCTTCATGCTCGAGAAGGGCAAGTAGCCGGACCCGCGTTGGGTCGGCGAGGACTTTGAGGCATTGCGACCAGGATTCGAGATTCATGGCATATATCCTTATATCAGGATATAAAGATATATTTTTTTGACGGACATGGCAATACATACGTATGCGCTAAGGGGGTAAAATAGCGAATCGCAAATTTTTCCTGCTGAGGATGATATGGATTTTGGCTTCACCGATGAGCAATTGATGATCCGGGACGTGGCACGTCGTATCGCACAGGAGAAGATCGCCCCGAGTGCCGAACATTTCGACCGGACCGGTGAATTCCCGCTGGAAAACATCCAATTGCTGGGTGAAAACGGACTGATGGGTATCGAAGTTCCCGAATCCTACGGCGGTGCCGGCATGGACCCGATCAGCTATGTTTTGGCCATGATCGAAATTGCCGCCGGTGACTGTGCCCATTCCACTATCGTTTCGGTCAACAATTCGCTGTTCTGTAATGGCATTCTCAAGTTCGGTACAGAAGAGCAGAAGCAGCTTTATGTTCGCGCCATTGCTGAAGGACGTGAGATCGGGGCATTTGCCCTGACCGAACCGCAGTCCGGTTCGGATGCCACTGCAATGCGTTGCCGTGCGGTTAAGCAGGATGATGGACGGTTCGTCATCAACGGCAAGAAGAGCTGGATCACCTCCGGACCGGTTGCCAAATACATCGTGCTCTTTGCCGTGACTGATCCGGACAAGGGCGCCAAGGGCATCACCGCGTTCATGATCGATACCGCCAAGTCCGGCTTTTTCCGGGGCAAGACCGAGCCCAAGCTCGGCATCCGTGCTTCGGCCACATGTGAAATCGAATTTCAGGATTATGTC
>NZ_JBILBO010000019.1:0-21067 GCF_044353605.1 Arenimonas sp.
CCGCACAAATTTCCTGCGCACATTTACAAAGAACGGTTTGCTCCGCGCCCGAAGGCTGAAGCCTTTGAAACATTTCGTCTCAAAGTGGTCGCACAGTATGGCAGACCTTTTGGGCCGCGTCAACATTCGAAGTTCAATTCGAAGCGTTCGCGACGCCCCTGATTCAGGCCTGAGCCATCAATCCGGTCGACTAGTATAGCAAGCCCCGCCCGGCTTTGGGAAGCCCTGCGCGGACTTTTACCTGTAATCCGTGCCTGGCCTAGCGCTCAGGCTTCCGGCTGCAGCTGTACCCGGGCGAAATTGCGCTTGCCGACCTGCAACACGCCCTCGAAACCGGGCATAAGCAAGAGCTGGGAATCCTCGACAATCTGATTGTCGATGCGGACCGCACGCTCCTGGATTTTGCGGGTGGCTTCGGTGTTGCTGCCGGCCAGACCGGCAAGGCGCAGGACGGTAGCTAACCGGGCACCCTCGGTCGGAACCGAAAGAACCTTGATTTCTAACAGATTCTTGTCGGCTTCGCCGCGCACAGCAGCTTGCCAGCCCTGAATGGCGGCTTCGGCATCGGCCGCGCTGTGGAAGCGGGCGGCCAACTCACGGGCCAGCCGCAGCTTGGCTTCGCGGGGGTGCAGCTGGCCGGCTTCGGTATCAGCCTTCATACGCGCCAGCTCGGCCAAAGTCACCTCGAAACTGAGCAGCTCGAACCAGCGCCACATCAGCTCATCGCCGATTTTCATGGTTTTGTTGACGATGTCGATGGCCGGCTCGTTGATGCCGATGTAATTGCCCAAGGACTTGCCCATTTTGTTGACGCCGTCCAGACCTTCCAGCAAGGGCATGGTCAGCACAATCTGCGGCGGCTGCCCGAAATGCTCCTGCAGGCCGCGGCCCATCAGCAGGTTGAACTTCTGGTCGGTGCCGCCGAGTTCGATATCGGCCTTGAGCGCAACCGAATCGTAGCCTTGCACCAGCGGATACAGGAATTCATGGATGGCGATGGGCTGTTGGCCCGCGAATCGCTTGGAAAAATCATCACGCTCGAGCATGCGGGCCACGGTCATCTGCCCGGCCAGCTTGATCATGTCGGCAGCGCTCATGGCATCGAACCATTCGGAATTGAAACGCAGCTCGGTCTTTTCGCGGTCCAGCACCTTATAGACTTGGTCGGCATAGGTTTCGGCATTGGCCAATACATCGGCGCGCGACAGCGGCTTGCGGGTGACGTTCTTGCCGGTCGGATCGCCGATCATGCCGGTGAAGTCGCCGATCAGGAATATCACCTGGTGGCCCAGATCCTGGAACTGGCGCATCTTGTTGAGCAAGACGGTATGTCCCAGATGCAGATCCGGGGCGGTGGGATCGAAACCGGCCTTGACCCGCAGCGGACGCCCCAGCTTCAAACGCGCTTCCAGCTCTTCGGGCTTGAGGATTTCCTGCGCGCCGCGCCCGATCAGTTCAAGTACATCCTGTATCTGCATGGTGGCAAGGCTCCGAAAATGCGGTGGAAAACAGTCGCTTGCGCGTGCATGCGTTAATACCGCGTTAAATGCGTTAATTATGCCTGAATACAGTTCGTGGGGGTTTGACGCGCGGCATCCAGACTGGTTATTTTAGCCCATTGCCCGAACGCTGTCCCCGAAGGACTTCCATTGCGATTAATCAAACACCTGAACACACTCCGCAGCTGGGACCGACCCCGTTGGCAGTCCGCCGGACTGATGCTATTGACCGGACTTTTCGTGGCATCGCTGATACCGGCCCTGCAATCACCGCATTCGCTGGCGTTGGCGCCGGCGCTCGTACACAGCCCTGCTTTCTCACGTAAAGCGCTGGATCTCGGCGCATTCCGCTGGCAAAGCATCACGGTCGAGAAGGGCCAGACCGTCAGCGAGATCTTTGAACACATGGGGCTCTCGGGCAAGACGCTGCAACAGGTCATGGCCAGCACGGCCGCCCGCGACAGTTTCCGCCGCATCCGCGACGGCGACATCCTGGAGTTTGAAATCAATGGCTACGACCAGCTGCGTGCCATGCGTTTCGACCGCACCGATCTGGAGCAAGTCAACCTGACACTGGAAAACGGATTGGTCCGCGAACAGATCACCGTACGCCCTCTGGAAAACCGGCTGATGGTGGCCAGCGGTGACATCACCAGCTCCTTATATGCCGATGCGAAACGGGCCGGACTGGACGGCAATGTCGTCAACCAGATCGCCAATGTCTTCAAATACGACATCGATTTCGTCGACGATCTGCGTGACGGTGACCGCTTCCAAGTCGTCTATGAACAGAGCTTTCTCGAAGGCAAGCCCTACCGTCAGGGCCATATCCGTGCCGCAAGTTTCATCAACCGCGGCAAGGAATACACGGCATTCCGCTACAACCACAACGGCCGCGAAGAATACTTCGATGCCAACGGCCGGCCCTTGAAAAAAGTGCTGATGCGGATTCCGATCGAATTCGCACGCTTGAGCTCGACCTTCGGGATGCGCAAACATCCTGTGCTCGGCCGCATGCGCGCTCACAAAGGCGTCGACTACGCAGCGCGCACTGGAACACCGATCATGGCCGCCGGTGATGGCCGGATCGAATTCGCCGGCTGGAAAAGCGGCTATGGCAAAACCATCATCATCAACCACGGACAGGGTCGCACGACTCTGTATGGACATATGTCGGCCTTCGGCAAATACAAGCGGGGGCAGTCGGTCGCACAGGGCAGCATCATCGGCCGCGTTGGCAGCACGGGTCTAGCCACCGGTCCGCATCTACACTATGAGTTCCGAGTTGGCGGCAAACAGGTCAATCCGCTGAAGGTGACCATGCCGAAACCGGAACCGTTGCGCGGCGCGGCGCTGGCAGCGTTCCGTCGCGATACCGCGCCGGTCGTGGCCATGATGGAACAATCCACCACCACCGAGATGCGCTGATCATGCCGTCTACCTTGTATATCGGCCTGATGTCGGGCACCAGCCTGGATGGCATCGACGTGGCCTTGGTCGATTTCAACAATGGCGCACACCTGCTTGCACATGGTCATCGACACCTACCGTCGGAACTCACCGATATCCTGTTGGCGCTTTCGCAATCGAATGCGCCGGTTAGCCTGGAACAGGTCGGTCAACTGGAAACGCTGCTCGGCGAAGCGTTTGCCGAAGCGGTCACGGCATTCTGCAGCGAACACCGCTTGGCCCCTGATTCCATCCGCGCCATCGGCAGTCACGGCCAGACCCTGCGCCATGATCCGAAAGCTGAAATCCCCTACACCCTGCAATTCGGCGATGCCAACATCATCGCCGAGCGCACCGGCATCACCACCGTGGCCGATTTCCGGCGCCGAGATGTGGCCGGCGGCGGCCAAGGCGCGCCATTGGTACCTGCTTTCCATGCCGCACTGTTCGGAAATAGCGAACAGGACCGGGCGGTGGTCAATATCGGCGGCATCGCCAACATCACTCTGCTGCCGGCCGATGGCGGCATTACCGGCTTCGACTGCGGGCCGGGCAACGGCCTGATGGATGCCTGGTGCCGCCGTCACTGGAATATCGCTTTCGACGCCGAAGGCCGCAAAGCGGCGCTTGGCGCGCCCGATTCCGAACTGTTTGAACGTCTGCTGTCGGATCCCTGGCTGCAGTTGCCGCCACCGAAAAGCACCGGTCGCGACTATTTCCAACTCGACTGGCTCGACTATCATCTGCAGGGCCTGCAGCTGTCGCCGGAAAGCGTGCTGTGCACGCTCAACCTGTTTACCGCACGCGCCATCGCGGATGCGATTCAAGCTTATGGCGGCACAACGGAATCGGTATATGTCTGCGGCGGTGGCGTGCACAACAGCCTGCTGATGCAAAACCTGCAGTCACTGTTGCCCTACCCGGTGCAATCAACGGCCGCGCTGGGCGTTGACCCGGATTACGTGGAAGCGATGGCCTTCGCCTGGCTGGCCAAACAATGTCTTGATGGCCGGTCCGGCAATGTCGTGGAAGTCACCGGCGCGACCGGGCCGCGCATTCTCGGAGCCATCTATCAAGCCTGATCGGTTCCGGAGCCAATCCGCTTCCAGAGCCAGGCCAGCAGCAGCAGGGCGGGGATTACTGATACGGCACTGATCAGGAAGAACGCCGAATAACTGCTCTGCTCGACGATGTAGCCGGAGAAACCACCGACGAATTTACCCGGCAGATTGGCCAACGATACCAACAACGCATATTGCGTGGCGGTAAAATTCTGGTGGGTGAGGCTGGACATGAAAGCAACCAATATGGTCCCGGCGAAACCCTGTGCCAGATTGTCGGCGGTGATGGCCGCAAAAAATGCCCAAATTTCCGACGGGTTCTGCGCCATCAACAGAAAGGCAAGGTTCGACAGTGCCACGCCGACCGCGGCCACTGCCAGCAATTTACGCATATCGAATGCCGCCACGCACACGCCACCGAGAAACGCGCCACCGATGCCGAGCCAGACGCCATAAAGTTTCGAAACCGTCGCGATATCGGCTTTGGTGTAGCCCGAGTCGAGGTAGAACGGTCCGGCCAACACGCCGATCATCTGATCCGGAAATTTGTAAAGCCCGACGAACACCAGAAACGCCAGCGCCAACAGCACCCCGTTGCGCGAGAAAAACTCGCGAAACGGCTCGATGAATGCCTCCGCCAGATTGACCTTTCGAATGGCAACGCGGGTTTCGGGCTCGCGTGCGAGCAAAGTCGCCGCAACCGGCAACAGCATCAGCAACGCCATGACGGAATATGTGATTTGCCACCCGAACAGCTCGGCAAAATAAAGCGCCATGGCTCCGCCGAGAATCAAACCGATGCGGTAACCCAGCGTGTAAGTGGCGGCCAATGCGCCTTGCGCATGCGGTTCGACGATTTCAATGCGATAGGCATCCACCAGGATGTCCTGCGTGGCTCCCGCAAATGCCGCCAAGGCCACGAATGCGATCAGTGTTGACAGGTGCGCCGCAGGGTTGGTGTAGGCCATGGCCAACAGGGACAACAGCAGCAGCAACTGCGAGGCCAACAACCAGCCGCGCCGGCGCCCGAGAAACGGCAGGGCGTAACGGTCGAGAAGTGGCGCCCAAAGGAATTTGAGCACATAGAAAAAACTCGCGAAACTGAGCAGACCGATCAGGCTGAGCGCCAGTCCGATATCGCGCAGCCAGGTCGACAGCGTACCGCCCACGATCAACAGGAACGGCAGGCCGCAGCCGAATCCGAAGAACAGCAGCGTTGCCGCCGAGGGCGTACCGAAGGCACGCTTGATGCCCTGCCAGCCTTTGTAAGATTGTGTTTCACTCATCAGTCATAATCCACGGTAAAAGGCGCATGATCAGAGAACCTCGGTTCGGCGGCGATGGCACAAGCGTGCAGCGCCGGTTTCAGGTTCGGGCTGACCATCTGGTAATCAATGCGCCAACCGACGTTCTTAGCGCGCGCCGCGCCGCGCTGGCTCCACCACGTGTAGTCCTGGCCCTCCGGCCGGAGATGGCGGTAACTATCGACCCAGCCGTCCTGCACGGTCAATGCCGTCATCCATTCACGCTCCTCAGGCAGGAATCCGGAATTCTTAGCGTTCGATTTTGCGTTGCGGATATCCATCGCGGTGTGCGCGATGTTCCAATCGCCGCAAAGGACGATTTTGCGGCCGTCGGCGAGCATCGTCTTGAACTTCGGGCGGATCCAGTCCATCACTTCGAATTTGAAACGCTGGCGCTCTTCCGCGGAGGAGCCCGAAGGCAGGTAGAGCGAAACTACCGAGAGGTCGCCAAAGCGCGCCTCGATGTAGCGTCCCTCCTCATCAAAAGGCGCCCAGCCCAAACCGGCAACTATGGCATCCGGTTTGTTACGGCAGTAAATGGCGACACCGGAATAGCCTTTCTTGGTCGTGGCATCACGGAAAAAAGCGTGATAACCCTCGGGCCGGAAAAGACCGTCACCGAGTTGGTGCTCCTGGGCCTTGGTTTCCTGAATGCACAGGATATCGGCATCCTGACCCGCAAACCAGTCGAAGAAACCCTTGCTGGCCGCGGAGCGGATGCCATTGGCGTTGAAACTGATGATTCGCATGCCGGTCAACTGCTGATAAACTTGTTCACAAGATTAGCCGAATGCACGCGCGAAGTGGGGAAAATGTACCCGTACCAGCAGCAGTTTCTGGAGTTGGCCGTCCGCAGGCAGGTGCTGCGCTTCGGCGAGTTCACCCTGAAATCCGGCCGCATCAGTCCGTATTTCTTCAATGCCGGCCTGTTCGATGATGGCGACAGCCTGAATCAGGTCAGCGAGGCCTATGCCTCGCGCATCCTCGACTGCGGTACGGACTTCGACATGTTGTTCGGACCTGCCTACAAGGGACTTCCGCTGGCGACCGGCGCCGCCATTGCGCTAGCGCGGCGCGGCCGCAATGTTCCGGTGGCGTTCAACCGTAAGGAAGCCAAAAGCCATGGCGAGGGTGGCAACCTGATCGGCGCACCGCTCAAGGGCCGCGTCCTGATCATCGATGATGTCATCACCGCCGGCACCGCCATCCGGGAATCCATCGATATCATCCACGCCCAAGGTGCGCAGGTGGCGGGTATCGTCATTGCGCTGGACCGCCAGGAAAAGGGCAAAGACACAGCGCTTTCGGCCAGTCAGGAAATCCAGCAGCGGTTCGGTTTTCCGGTGTTCAGCATCGTCGGCCTCGGCGAACTGCTGGGCTTCGTAGAGCATCAGCCCGAACTTGCACAATACCGTCAGGCATTGCAGAATTACCGCAATCACTACGGGGTCTGAAATGTCGAATGTCAAACTGCTGCTGTCAGCATTCCTGGGTACCGCACTGATTGCCGGCGCTGCCGCGCAGGAAAAGAAGATCTACCGTTGGGTTGACAAAGACGGCAAGGTCCAGATCAGCGACCAGCTTCCGCCGGAGGCCGTCGATAAGGCGCGTAAAGAATATAATGCCAAGACCGGCTCGCTTAAGAATGATGTGAAGACACAGCTCTCGCCCGCCGAGAAAGCGGCGGTCGACCAGCAGGCAAAGGCCGAAGCTGCCGCGATGGCGGAAGCCGATAAGGCCAAACGCATCGAGCAGGGCATGCTGGTCAACTATGCAACCGAACAGGATCTGCAGCGCTTCTTCGATGAGCGCACCGACTTACTCAAACAAACCATCATCTCCTTGAAAGCCAGCATCCAATCGCGGCGCGTGGTTCTGATCAGCACATTGAATGAACTGAGTGAAGCCGAAATGAATGGCCAGGCCCTGGATGCCGGCAAACTCAAGACGCTGGCGGAAACACAAACATTGGTGGCGAAGCAGACCGAACAGATGGGCCGACTCAACGTCAACTATCGCACCCTGCAGGCCGAGTTCGCGCTGACCTTGGATAAATACCGCAGCATGAAAGCCGAAGCCGATCTCCGGCGCGCGGCATTGCCGGGTGATGCCGGAGCCACGCCAGCACAGCCCTGAGTCAGAACGGCAAGCTCATATCCGGCTTCAGTGCCAGTAATTGTTCTCGGAAAGCCTCTTTGATGCGCGCAAGAGCCGCATCATCATTCGCCTCAAAGCGAAACACCAGCACGGGCGTGGTGTTGGACGCCCGCACCAGCCCCCAGCCATCCGACCAGTCGGCACGGACGCCATCGATTAGACTGATGCGCGCACCTTCGAATCGTGCCTGTTCCACGAAGCGTGCGATGAATGCATGCTGTTCGCCTTCGGCGACTTCTGCCTTCAATTCCGGTGTCGATACCAGCTTGGGCAACTCGTCGAACTTGGCCTGAATACCCTCCGGCGCGGCCGCAAGAATCTCAAGCAGACGGGCGGCGGCATATATGCCGTCATCGAACCCGAACCAACGCTCGCTGAAGAAAAAGTGTCCGCTCATCTCGCCGGCCAGCTCGGCATGGGTTTCCTTCATCTTGGCTTTGATCAAGGAGTGGCCGGTTTTCCACATCAGTGGACTGCCGCCATTGCGCAGGATATGGCCCTGTAGCGCACCGGTGCACTTGACGTCATAGATGATGGCTGCGCCCGGGTTGCGACTGAGCACATCCTCGGCAAACAACATCAGCAGGCGGTCGGCGAAAATGACTTCACCTGAACGGGTGACCACTCCGAGACGGTCGCCGTCGCCGTCAAATGCCAGCCCGATATCGGCGCCGCTGCGCTTCACCAAGTCGATCAGATCGAGCAGGTTTTCCGGATCGCTCGGATCGGGATGGTGATTGGGAAAGTTGCCATCGACTTCGCAGTACAGTTCCTCGACCTCGGCGCCGATGGCACGCAGGACCTGGGGAGCGACCGCACCGGGGACGCCGTTGCCGCAATCGACCACCACTTTCAGCGGCTGCTCGATGTGAACATCCTCGGCGATGCGGTTGATGTATTCCGGAATGACGTCCTGTTGGCGGATTCGCCCGGGGTTATCTGCACGGATGATTTTCTTGTCGATGATGCGGGTAAAAATATCCATGATGGCATCGCCGGAAAGCGTATGGCCGTCAATGACGATTTTCAGACCGTTGTAATCCGGCGGATTGTGCGAGCCGGTCACCGAGATGCCGCTGGTGAATTCACTGGTATTGGCGGCAAAATAGACTACCGGCGTGGGCACCTGACCGATGTTGATGACCTCGATGCCGGTGGAAGCGAGGCCCTCGCAAAGGCCGTCCGCCATCGTCGGAGAAGACAATCGGCCGTCGTAGCCGACCACGATGCCGCGCAGGCCTTTTTCGACCAGAATCGTACCGACGGCCTCACCGACTTTACAGGCGATGCCGGCGTCAAGATTGACGCCGATGATGCCACGGATGTCATAAGCCCTGAAAATCGAGCGGTCCAGCGGGACTTTCGGCTGCAACGATTCCTTGATGTTGAACTCGGGCGCAGGCGGTGCCTGTGCTGCAATCACACCGGCTTGCTGCATTTGCTCGAGGGTCATGTCAGCGCCATCACCACCGTCCTCGGTGGCGCTTTCCAGACCATTGCGCCGCTGCAGGTATCCGGGTGCAAACAAACAACCGGCGCCGAGCAGGAAAAAAAGCCCGCCGAGGACCAGTTCGGCGATGCCGCCGGCGCTGAACAGCCCTTTTTCTGCCAATGGCGCGGATGCCACCACCCGCCACGGGGTTTTGGCAATGGCGACCGCATTGATTTCCGCGGTGCTGGCCAAGGTCGCGTCGCCGTGGTTCAACACATCGGTCTGGCCTTGACGCAGCCCGAGATAACTGTGTTTTTCCTGGGTGACATCCAGCACGCCATTAAGCGCGCTCATCGGCAATTGCACATAAACCAATCGCATGTCGGCATCGGCACCGACCGACTTGGCCAGGCCCAGTCGACGGCTGCCGCCGGCTTGGATGACACGGATGGCAACCTGCTGATTGTTGGTGGCGGCCTCCAGCAGCGCCAAGCGTCCGGCGCCGAAACCGGCGACATCGTCATAGGCCGTTGCCAAGCCAGGAGCATAAACCTGTACCGCATCGGCCTCTTTAAAGCTGTCCTTGAACGTCTGCATAATGAAGATTTCGCCCGTAAAGGCTGTCACCGGCTCTACTTTTTTCTGGGCCTGCACCATCCGGTTGATCAGCGCATTGCTGCGTGCGGCCACCGCCGCCGTAGCAGCATCACGTGCGGTGATGATGTCGCGTTCGTCCTTGTTCTGTGCGTAGAGGTCGACGCCTTTGTAGGCGAACCAGATCCCGAAAAGAGCAAACAATACAGTGGCGGTCCGCCACGGATGCTGCCGCACCCAGACGCGCATTTGTTCGATGCGTAAATTCAATGCGGACATAGTCAAGCGACTCCTGTATGACCGAATCCGCCTTCGCCGCGCGCGCTTTCGGCGAACTGCTCGACGTGACGGAATTGCGCCCGCAACACGGGCATGAAAACCAGCTGCGCGATGCGATCGCCCGGCTGGATGGTCTGCGGCGCATTGCCCCGGTTCCAGAGGCTGACCATGAGCGGACCCTGGTAGTCGGCATCGATGAGACCGACACTGTTGCCGAGCACCAATCCCTGCTTATGACCGAGTCCGGAACGCGGCAGAATGTGTGCGCAAACGCTGGCATCGCCGATATGAATGGCCATACCGGTCGGAATCAGTTGGCAATCACCAGCCTGCAGGGTCAGGGCCTGATCGAGCATGGCGCGAAGATCCAGCCCCGCCGAATGCGCGGTCGCATATTCCGGTAGAGGAAATTCCGACCCCAAACGGGCATCCAGAATACGGAAATCAACGCTCAGAGCGTGATTCATGGCAAGTGCTCCTGCAGAATGTCCAGGAGCACATCAGCGGCCTGGCGTTTGGTAGTGAGTGGAATGGCGTAACGGCCGGAACGGGTGAATACGGTCAAAGCATTATGACTGCTCTCAAATCCCGAATCGGACAGGCCAACCACATTGGCGGCAATGGCATCGAGGCCCTTGTTACGCATTTTTTCCTGTGCGTATTCATCAAGGTTCTCGGTTTCTGCGGCAAAACCAATCACCCGCTTCGGGCGCAAGGGGCTGGCCGAAACCGCCGCAAGAATATCCTGAGTGCGCTCCAGGGCAAGCGCAGCGTCGGAATCGGATTTCTTGATTTTGACGGCACTTACGGTCTTCGGACGGTAATCGGCCACCGCAGCGGCGGCAATGAAGGTATCGACTCCGGAAAGCTCGGCCATGACCGCATCATGCATGTGTGCCGCACTGCGGACATCAATCCGGCGTACGCCGGACGGGGTTGTCAGGGCAACAGGACCGGCAACCAGAACCACTTCCGCGCCCTGCGCTGCTACTGCCTCGGCAAGCGCGAAACCCATTTTTCCCGAGCTGCGGTTGCCCAGAAACCGGACCGGATCGAGATCTTCGTAAGTCGGGCCGGCAGTAATCAGCAGTCGCCGACCTCGCCATGCTTGCGGAATGTCGGCCAGCGCCTCAATCAACTGCGCGGGTTCGAGCATGCGTCCTTCTCCGGTTTCACCGCAAGCCTGCTCGCCAGTGCCCGGCCCGTGGATACGGAAACCGCGTGCGCGCAAAGCCGCTACATTGGCCTGCGTGGCGGCATTGGCCCACATCACCCGGTTCATCGCGGGCGCCAGATGCACCGGCGCTTCGGTAGAGAGACAGAGTGTGCTCAGCAAGTCATTGGCATGGCCGCCGGCGAAGCGGGCCAAGGCATCGGCACTGGCCGGGGCAATCAGAACGATATCGGCCCATCGCGCCAGCTCGATATGACTCATGGCCGCTTCCGCGGCCTCGTCCCAGAGGCTGCTGCGCACCGGGTGCCCGGACAAGGCCTGTAGGGTGGTCGGGGTCACGAAGCGTTCGGCGGCAGCCGTCATCACCACGCGCACTTCGGCGCCGGCCTTGCGCAGGCCGCGCACGAGCTCGGCGCACTTGTAGGCGGCAATGCCGCCGGTGACGCCCAACAGAAGATGCTTTCCGTCCAATGATGCCACCCAGTTTCCCCGACACGGTCTTGCACATTAGCTTAACCGAAAAGCCAGCGGATTCCGACAGATGGAGGCAAATCCCGGGGGCACACTAAACACATGGACAAACCCGCACGCCCCTTATGGATTACCCTGCAGAACAAAGCACTGGCCCATGGCATTGCCGCCCTCAGTGAGCAGGAATTGCTGCAACTGATCGGCGCGCCGCAGCGTGCTGCACTGGCTTTTCCGGATGCAGTCTCCAGTCCGGATGCACTCCGGGCCCTGAAGCAAAGCGCCATCGGCGAATTCAGCCGGCATTACCGGATTGGCATCGGAACGGCCTGCAGATTGGCTGCGAGCCTCGAGCTTGGCACGCGCTATTGGAGCCAGCCGTTGCAGCCCGGACAGGCGCTGAATGACCCCCAGCAAGTGCGGCACTGGCTGCGGACGGAACTGCGCGACAGGCAACGGGAAATTTTCGGCTGTCTGTTCCTGGATGCGCGTCACCGCTTGATCCGCTACGAAGAATTGTTTGCCGGCGGTCTCGACGGCGCCGAGGTGCATCCCCGGATTGTCGTCCAACAGGCACTCCGGCATCAGGCGGCGGCGGTACTGCTGGTACACAACCACCCCAGCGGCCACCCGGAGCCGAGCGCAGCCGACCACGCCCTGACCGTGCGGCTGAAACAGGCGCTGGCACTGATTGACATCCGCGTGCTCGATCATTTCATCGTGGCCGGCAATACGGTGACCTCCTTCGCTGAACGCGGCTGGCTCTGAATCGCGTCCGGATGCGTCCGCCGGCCGGTTCGGGCTACAATAACGGTCTCCTATGGAATCCGAACCCCGCCCGTGAAAGACCATCTCCGTGAACTGGTGGCGCAAGCCCTCCTCGACCTGCGCCGCGAGGGCAAAATCCCCGCCGACCTGGAACTGCCCGAGTACGTCATCGAGCGCACCAAATCTCGCGAACACGGCGATTACGCGACCAATATCGCGCTGCTGCTCGCCAAGCGCATCGGCATGAACCCGATGGCACTGGCCGAAACCCTGATCGAAAGCATGGATGCCAATGACGAATCCAAGCATATCGAGAAAGTCGCAGTGGCCAAGCCCGGCTTCATCAATTTCACCATTTCACGGCGCTGCCTGCTGTCCACCGTCCGTCGCGTGTTCGAAGCCGGTGCCGAATTCGGCCGGCAGCCGGCCGGTTCGCGCGAGTCGATTACCGTGGAATTCGTTTCGGCCAATCCAAACGGACCGCTGCACGTGGGGCACGGCCGCGGCGCCGCCTACGGCGCGACCTTGGCCAACCTGCTGGAAGCCGCCGGACACGGCGTCCAACGCGAATATTATGTCAATGACGCCGGCCGCCAGATGGACATCCTGGCCATCAGTGTGTGGCTGCGTTACCACGAATTGTGCGGCGTGGCCGTGCGCTTCCCCGACAACGGTTATAAAGGCGATTACGTCATCGACATCGCCCGCGCACTGCGCGCCCAGGAAGGCGACCGCCTGCGTTTCGGCGCCATCGATATCTTCAATGGCGTACCGGACGATGAAGGTCAGGGCGGCGACAAGGAAAAACACGTCGACGCGCTGATTGCCAACGCCCGCCGGCTGCTCGGCGATACCGACTACCGCCTGGTTTTCAATGCCGGCTTGGATTTCTGCCTGACCGACATCCGCAACGACCTGCACGGCTTCGGCGTCGATCACGACAGTTTCTTCTCCGAGCGTTCGCTCAGCGTCGACGGTTACGTCCGGCGCGCGGTGGACATCCTGCGCGCGAACGGCCACCTTTACGAACAGGACGGTGCGCTTTGGTTCCGCGCCACCGATTTCGGCGACGACAAGGACCGCGTGGTCATCCGCGACAATGGCGTGTCCACCTACTTCGCTTCCGACATCGGCTATCTGCTGTCGAAATTCGAGCGCGGCTTCGAACGTGCATTCTACATCTTCGGCGCCGATCACCACGGCTACATCGTGCGTCTGAAAGCCGCGGCCAAGGGGCTTGGTCTGGATGAATCGAAAATCGAAATCCAGCTGGTGCAATTCGCCATTCTTTACCGCGGCGGTGAGCGCGTGCAGATGTCGACCCGAGCCGGCAGCTTCGTGACTCTGCGCGAACTGCGCGAAGAAGTCGGCAACGATGCCGCGCGCTTCTTCTACGTGATGCGCAGTAACGACCAGCATCTGGATTTCGATCTCGATCTGGCCAAAAGCCATTCGAAAGAGAACCCGGTGTATTACATCCAGTACGCGATCACCCGCTCGGCCGGCCTGTTCCGCAAACTGCGCGAGAAGCAGTGGAGCTACAACGACAGCGCGGCCGTCGCCAACCGCGAATTGATGGACAGCGATGCCGAAACCGTACTGCTCGGCGAACTGATGCGCTTTCCGGAAGTCATCGAATCGGCGGCCGTCAACCGCGGCCCGCAGATTCTGGCGAATTATCTGCGCGAAACCGCCAATGCATTCCATTCGTTCTATGAGAACTGCGACATCCTGAGCGAAGACGAAGCCATCCGCAGCGCCCGCCTGGGACTGTGCAAAGCGACCGCACAGGTTCTGAGCAACGGCCTGCAACTGCTCGGTGTGTCGGCACCGGAGCGCATGTAATGGCGAAGAAGACACAGGCCCGACGCCAAGGCGGCAGGGGAACGCCGGCCTGGGCGTGGTTGTTGGCCGGATTACTGATTGGCGTCTTGGCTTATTTCGGCTATCAGCAATACAAACTTTTGAGCGCACCCCCACCGGGGGATGTGCCGGTACCCCAGGCAGGAAAGGCCACGGAAGCAGATGCCGAGCCCGGCGTGGAGCCACCGGCCAGCGGTACGGATGATGGCGTACTCGATACCGATTACAGCTTCTACGACGTGCTGCCGACACAGGAAACAGTCGATGTACCTGCGGCCGAAGCACTGGATCCGACGACGCCTGCAGCGGACAGCGTCGAGTCGAACCCGGAAAGCACGGCACCCAAAACGGCGACTGAAGCAGCAAAACCTGCCGAGGAAGCGCGTTATCTGTTGCAGGCGGGCGCTTTCGAGCGCAACGCCGATGCCGATGACCTGAAGGCACGGATTGCCATGGCCGGTGAGACCGCGCGCGTGGAAAGCGCCGAAGTCAATGGAAAAACGATGTATCGGGTCCGGCTCGGCCCTTATCCCAATGCCAAGGCGGCAGAAGCCGCCAAGGCCAATCTGGCCGGCATCGGCATCGCTGCCGCCAGCATCAAAATCAAGTAACTCCGGATCAGCCGCCGCGTTTGAGGCGGATCAGGGCCGAGGTGTCCTCTTCGCCGAAACCGGCATCGACCAGTTTCGCGTAATCGTCCAGACTCCGCTCGACTACGCTGTACTGACGGCCGAGCGCCTCGGCCATGGCCTGTACGATGCGAAGATCTTTCAACAGCAGCGCCGATTTGAATCCGGGCTTATAGTTGCCGGCCATCATGGTGGCACCGCGCTTATCCAGGAACCAGTTGCCGGCAGCGCCCGCGGCCAGGGTCGGCACCAGCGACTCGGGCTTGAGGCCCAAGGCTTCGCCGAAGGCCAAACCTTCGCAGACCGCCTGTGCGATGCCAGCCACCAGCACCTGGTTGACGGCCTTGGTGGCCTGTCCGGCGCCGGTCGGCCCCATGTGGGTGACGCGTAGCGCGTAAGCCGACAACAACTCCTGAGCATGTATCAGGACATCGGCATCGCCACCAACCATTACCGACAACTTGCCGTTACGCGCACCCTCGACACCGCCGGACACCGGCGCATCCAGAAAGGCAATGCCGGACTCCGCCAATAGTGCGGCAGCGGACAATGCGGTTTCGCGGGCCACGGTGGAATGGTCGATGACCAAGGATCCGGGCGTCAGAACACCGGCAAGATCCCGGCAGCATTGCATCACGTCCGCATCCATCGACACGCACAACACCACCGCATCGCATCCGGTGAAATCGGAAGGCGCAATCGCGGCCGTGACGCCGAGCTGGGCAGCCAATGCTTCAGCCTTCTGCGGTGTGCGGTTGCCGACTGCGGTGAGCAGCCCCTTGGCCTGCAGATGGCCGGCCATGGAGGCGCCCATGGCACCGAGACCGATGAATCCGACGCGGGCGAGGGGATTCATGATCAGACTCCGTGCAGGGTTTCTTCAAGATAGGTGTAGCCGGTCAGGCCCGCTTCCAGCGCCGCCAATGCCGCTGCTGCTGCACCGGCATCGAGGCCGGCATGGTCGACCAGGTGGCGATAGCGTACGCGCAATTCATCCAGCCGATAGCCGACGTAATCCAGCATGACATCGGTGGTATCGCCTTTGCGTTGACGTTCGATGCGGTAGCCACCGAGCGCATCCAGACTGACGTTGGCGGTGTCGGTGTCGCCGAACAGATTGTGGATATCGCCCAGGGTTTCCTGATAGGCCCCGACCATGAACACGCCCAGACGGTAGCTCTCACCCTGTTTCAGGGCATGTACCGGCAGCGAATGACCGAGCGTCTGCGACTGCACATAGGTATCGATCCGACCATCGGAGTCGCAGGTCAGATCGGCGATGACGCCGTGCCGTTCGGGGCGCTCGTCCAGGCGCGCGATCGGCATGATCGGAAACACCTGATCGATGGCCCAGACGTCGGGTATGGATTCGAACACCGAAAAATTGACGAAGTACTTATCGACCAAACGCTCATCGAGCTCGTCGAGCACCTCGCGATGGCTCTTGTCGTCCGGATTCAACTGGCGGCGCACCGCATGCGCGATGGCATAGAACAGATCGTCGAGCAAGGCACGGTCGTCCAGACCGAGCTGTCCGTGCGCGAACAGGGCCTGGCCTTCGGCGAGGTAATGCTGGGCTTCGAGATAGACTTCGAGCGCGGTGCGGCTGTCGATGCTGCGCACCAGATCACGCAGATGCTTGATGACCAGCGGCTCGTTCGAACGCGCCTCCGGCACGGCGCCGTCCGGCGCCTGCTCCACTTCCGAGACATTCACCACCATCATCGCGTGGTGGGCGGTCATCGCGCGGCCGGCTTCGGTGATCATGCGCGGTTCGGCAAGGCCGTGCTCGGCACAGGCTTCCTGCAAGGGCTGGATGAGCGTCTGGGCGAACTGTTCAAGACGGTAATTGATCGAGCAGGCGCCGCGTGAACGTGTGCCTTCGTAATCGACACCGAGGCCGCCGCCGGAATCCATGAAACGGATCATGCAGCCGGCCTTACTGAGTTCGACGAAGTAGCGTACGGCTTCGCGCATGCCAGCGGCGATGTCGCGCAGATTGGAGATCTGCGAGCCCATGTGGAAATGCAGGAGTTGCAGGCATTCAAGCTGGCCGGCGTCACGCAGGCGCGCGACCAGATCCAGCACCTGGCGGGGCGACAGGCCGAACTTGGCTTTATCGCCGCCGGAATTCTGCCATTTGCCGGCGCCCAACGTGGACAGACGCAGACGCACGCCGATGCCCGGCATGACGCCGAGCTTGGCCGCTTCCTGCAGGATCATGTCGAGCTCCGAGGGTTTCTCGACCACGATGGTGGTGTCGAAGCCGAGCTGCTTGCCGAGGAGGGCCAGATGGATGAACTCACGGTCTTTGTAGCCGTTGCAGACGATGATGCTGCCGGGCTTGGCCAGCCCGAGTACCGCCATCAGCTCCGGCTTGGAGCCGGCCTCCAGGCCGAATTGCTCGTTGCCGGCCATGGCCAGCACGCCGGCCACACCGTAATGCTGATTGACTTTGATTGGATACACCGCGGTGTAGCCGCCCTTGTAACCCAAATGGCCCATGCCGGCATTGAAGGCGCGCTGCATGGCCTGCAGGCGATGTGGAAGGATATCGGAAAAGCGGAGCAGCAGGGGCAGCTTGACCCCGTCGGCGCAGGCCTGCTCGATCAGTTCGGAAATCGGCAGACGCGGTCCTTCCGGGCCGAGCGGTTGTGCGCAGACGCGGCCGCGCTCGTCGACATCGAAATAACCTTCCGACCAGAACGGCATGGAATACAGCTGTTTGGCGTCGTCGACCGACCAGGCGTTCATGGGCAGGAATCCTCGTTTGGGACGCGTATTGTACCCCCCGGCACCGGTTATCGGATACAATGCGCCTCACTTTTTACCGCCTTCAGGACACCCCGCCATGGCAGACTCCACCTGGTTTTACGAGAACTTCGAGCACACCGGATCCGCCATCGGTTTCCGAACCGTACGCAAGCTGGACGAGGTGCAGTCGCCATTCCAGAAAATCGAAATTTTCGAAACCACCGATTTCGGGAATCTGATGGTGATTGATGGCGCGATGATGGTCAGTACGCGCGAGAATTTCTTCTATCACGAAATGATGTCGCATGCCCCGATCTACACGCACGCGGCGCCGAAGAACATCGTCATCATCGGCGGTGGCGACTGCGGCACCCTGCGCGAGTGCCTCAAGCATGCCGATGTCGAAACCGTCGTGCAGTGCGACATCGATGAGCAGGTCACCCGCATGGCCGAGAAATATTTTCCGGAACTGTGCGAAAGCAACAACGACCCGCGCGCCACCGTGATGTTCGACGACGGCATCGCCTACATGCAGAACGCCGCGCCATGCAGCATCGACATCATCATCGTCGATTCGACCGATCCGGTCGGACCGGCCGAAGGCCTGTTCAACCGCGCCTTCTATGAAAACTGCTTCAAGGCCTTACGCCCCGATGGCCTGCTGGTCCAGCAGAGCGAATCGCCTCTGGCGCTGATGGAGCTGATCCGGGACATGATTGGTGCGATGTCCGATGCTGGCTTTAACGGCTTCCGGACCCTGCCGTTTCCGCAGCCCTCCTACCCGACCGGCTGGTGGAGCTGCACCATCGCCGCCAAGGATGGTCGCAATCTCGCCAAATTCCGCAGCGATGACGCCGCCGCCAAAACCTTCAGTACCGAGTACTACAATGCCGGCATCCATCAGGGCGCCCTGCTGCAGCCCGAGTTCCTGCGGCGCGCCCTGAAACAGAGCTGAAAAAAAGCCCCACATGCCAGGGGAAGCATGCGGGGCCAGGGTTTAAAGAAGGTGGCCGGGGAAAGCCAATCTCCTTCGGATGTCCCAGGGGAGAGACAACCAACAAGCCTTGCGCTTGTTAGGTGTAGTTAATCACAAAAATGGTTAATGTCCGGTGAATCAGGGGCCCGGAACTGTAAAATCTTTGTGAACTTTGCCGTCACCGGTTAATGTGACTCATTCCAGTTGGCCCCGGTGCCCGCCTCGACCAGCAGCGGCACCTTCAGCTCAGCCGCCGCCTCCATGCGCGTCTTGACCTCCGCCAGCATGGTCGGCACGAAATCCGCATCGGCCTCGAACACCAGTTCATCATGGACCTGCATCAGCATCAGCGCCTGCCGGCGGTGGCCGTTGATCCAGCCGGCGACGTCGATCATTGCGCGTTTGATGATGTCGGCGGCGGTGCCCTGCATCGGGGCATTGATGGCGGCACGCTCGGCACCGGCCCGCTGAGCGGCGTTACGGCCGTTGATTTCATTCAGGTAAAGCCGGCGACCGAAGACCGTCTCGACATAGCCGTCGGCTTTGGCTTTGGCACGGGTATCGTCCATGTAAGTGCGCACGCCCGGGTAGCGGCTGAAATACAGACTGATGTAATCGGCGGCCTCGTTGCGGCCGATGCCGAGCTGGCGCGCCAGACCGAAGGCGCTCATGCCGTACATGAGGCCGAAGTTGATGGCTTTGGCGGCGCGGCGCTGATCGGCGCTGACTTCCGCCAAGGGCACACCGAAAACTTCCGCGGCGGTGGCCCGGTGCACGTCCTGGCCGGAACCGAAGGCCGCCAGCAGGCCAGCATCATCGGACAGATGCGCCATGATGCGCAACTCGATCTGGGAGTAGTCGAAAGACAGAATCTTTCTTCCCGGCGGGGCGATGAAGGCCTCGCGGATCTTGCGGCCGTCTTCGGTGCGGATCGGGATGTTCTGCAGATTCGGATCACTCGAACTCAGCCGGCCGGTGGCGGCACCGGCCATGTGATAGCTGGTATGCACGCGCCCGGTGCGCGGATTGACCATCAACGGCAGTTTCTCGGTGTAGGTGCTGCGCAGCTTGGCCATGCCACGGTAGTCGAGGATCAGCCGCGGCAGTTCATGATCGTCAGCAATGGCTTCCAGCGCCTCCTCGTTGGTGGACGGCGCGCCGGTCGGCGTTTTCACTTTGGCATCGAGGCCGAGCTCCTCGAATAGTAAGGCGCCGAGCTGCTTGGGTGAATCCAGATTGAAATTCCGGCCGGCGATGGCATAGGCGGTGTTCTGCACCAGCAGCATGCGTGCCGACAGGTCGGCGCTCTGGCGCTGCAGTAGCGCGGCGTCGATCAGTACACCATTTTCCTCGATGTCGCAGAGCACCTGCTGCAAGGGGATTTCCATGTTCCGGTACAGCGTTTCCAGCACCGGCGCCTGCTGCAGCTGCACGGCGAAATGCTGCTGCAGGCGCAGGGTGATGTCGGCATCTTCGGCGGCATAGCGGGTGGCATCGTCAATGGCGACCTGCGAGAAGGCAATCTGCTTGGCGCCCTTGCCGGCCACGTCGCTGTAGGCGATGGTCTGGTAGCTCAGGTAATTCAGCGCCATCGAGTCCATGTCATGGCGGGCGCGGCCGGCATTGAGCACGAACGAGGCCAGCAGGGTGTCTTCGCGCAGACCCTGTACGGCAATGCTCTGGCGATTCAAGACATGCAAATCGTATTTGCCGTTCTGCGCGCACTTGCCCTTGCCGGCATCGGTCAAAAGCGGCGTCAGGCGCTGCAAGACCTCGGCCAAGGGCAGCTGCGCCGGTGCGCCGGGATAATCATGGGCCAGCGGGATATACCAGGCCGCACCGGGTTCGACCGCAAAGCTCAGACCGACCAGATTGGCCTGCATCGGGTCGAGCGAATCGGTTTCGGTATCGAAGCAGATCAACTCCGCGGCATCGAGCGCGGTCAGCATGGCGTCGAACGCCGCCCAGTCCAGCACGGCGGTGTATTCGCCGGGCTTGGCTTCAGGCAACAGAACGGGCGGTGCATCGCTTTCGGCAGGCTTGGCGGCGGCTTTCGGTGCTGAAGGCGGCGAAGCGTCAGTACCCTGCAGCTCCTTTAAGGCCTGTTTGAAGCCGAAGCGTGCATACAGGGCGGACAGATCGTCCTTGTGCGGCGGCAACTGCAGCAGCTGGGTGTAATCGCGTTCCAGCGGCACATCGGTTTTGATGGTGACCAGCGTGCGGTTCAAAGGCAGGATGGGCAGTGCCGCACGCAGGTTCTCGCCGATTTTGCCGGTGAATTTTTCGACATTGGCGATGACCGCCTCCAGCGTGCCGTATTCGGCCAGCCATTTCGCGGCGGTTTTCGGCCCGCATTTGTCGACGCCCTTCACGTTATCGACGGCATCGCCCATCAGTGCCAGAAAATCAACAATCTGGTCGGGGCGCACGCCGAACTTTTCAGGCACGCGTTTTTCATCGGTCACGCTACCGGTCATGGTGTTGGTCAGGGTGATGTGCGGACCGACTAGCTGCGCGAAATCCTTATCGCCGGTGGAGATCACCACATCGATGCCGTCCTTTGCCGCCTGCAGGGCATAGGTGCCGATGACATCGTCGGCTTCCACGCCGGACACGCGGATCACCGGCAGACCGAGCGCCTGCACAATGGCGATCATCGG
>NZ_JBILBO010000010.1:0-61201 GCF_044353605.1 Arenimonas sp.
CTCCTCGGCGTGTGAGAGGCCAATGTAGCACAACTGATAGCACCGTCAAATTGACCCGAATCAAGTGCCCGGACATGAAAAACCCCTCGGCAACGAGGGGTTTTTGATTTGGTACCGGTGATAGGACTCGAACCTACACTATGTCACCATAAGCGGATTTTGAGTCCGCCGCGTCTACCATTCCGCCACACCGGCATGTGGACACCCATTATACCCAATCGGGCGGTTTATTCACAGTCGACCGGATCCAAGCACAGCAACTTGCGGCCTTTGCCGTACCAGCCGTCGCCGAGCGGCTCGAAAATCGAGCAGTCGCCCATGCTGTCCTTGTAAATGTGCAGGGAAATCGCAATTTTATCGGGGCTTGGATTGCGGATGGTGTGGTATTCATGCGGGGGAATGATGCAGCCGGAGGAGCCGACGCCGCCCATGACCGGCGTGAGCCGCTCGAATCGGCAGCGCTCGGCCTCGTCTTCCAGCAGCTCATATTGGACGATCTCGATTTCACCTTGCCAGACACCCTCGACGCCCCAAAGGCCGCAATGATCATGAATCGGCGTGCCCTGTCCGGGACCCCAGGTCATCGCGACCACGCTGACTCCGGTTTCCGGACATTTGTAGATTTCGCGACGGGCATAATGGCCCTCCACCGGCTCGTATACGCATTCGGGCAGGAAAACTTTCTTGGACGTGATCAGCGCGCTCAGGCCGTCGCGCAGAATGGCCATGGTGGCTTGCGAGTCGGAAGCCGCGCAGGCCTTGCGGATCAGATCGAGCAGGTGCTCCTTGCCGGTAAAAGTAAGGTCGTTCATGGAATGTTCCTGAGTTCGTCGAGGAAGTGTCGGATGGGTGGGGCGAATTTATCAATATCGACCAGAAAGGCATCATGCCCTTGATGGGAGTCAAGGGCCATGAAGCGGGTTTTCGCTCCACCCTTTGCCAAGCCGTCGGCAATCTGTTGTTGTTGGTGCAGCGGAAACAGGATGTCGGTGGTGGCGCCGAGCACAAGCGCGCTATTCAGAGGAAGTGTGGCCAAGGCACCGACCACATCGTCGCCATCTCTTGCACAGGACTGGCAGATGTCGAACCAGTCCATGGCGCGGCTCAGGTAGAGATAGCAGTTCGGATCGAACTGGTCGACGAAACGTTCGGCATGCGCTTCAAGATAACTCTCAACCTCGAATTCCATACCGAATCGTTCTTGGGACGTTTCGCTGTTCAGGCGCACCCGTCCGAAACGGCCGTCCCATTCCATGGCCGAGCGGTAGGTCACCACGCCGAGTTTACGGGCAATGCGCATGCCGTTGCGGGGATAGTCAGTTGTGTCATAGCGGCCTTGATTCCAATTCGGATCGAGCCGGATGGCTTCACGCTGCAGCGAACGTATGGCGATGGAAAATGGCAGTGCCTGGGCGCTGCCGGAAACATTGATGTGACTGCGGGTGACCAGCGGGAACTGCTGCAGGAAGGACAGGGCGACCATGCCACCCATCGAGTTTCCGACCAGACAGGCCAGCGATTCGATGCCGAGGTGATTCAACACCGCCTTCGCGGCAGCGGCGCAGTCTTCTATGGACAGGTCTGGAAACTGAAGCCGGTAAGCTTGTTCGGTACTTGAATCCACAGATGCCGGACCGGTCGAACCTTTGCAGCTGCCGAGCGTGTTGATGCAGATGACATACCAAGAGCCGGTATCAATGGCCTTGCCGGCTCCCACCATGGCTTCCCACCAGCCTTTCTCGGGATTTTCAGAGGAGCTGGCGGCATGGGCGCTGGGTGACAGCCCGGTAAGAATCAGCACGGCATTGTCTTTCGCTGCGTTCAACTGCCCCCAGGTTTCGAACGCCATTCGCCCGCCACTCAGGCTGCCGCCGCGCTTGAACACGAAAGGCGAGGGCAGGGGCGCAAAGCGGGTGCCGGTTGAAATGAATTCGCTCATGGATTCTGGCGCAGGACCAAGGTGACCGCTGCCAGTTTATCTGATTGCATCGTGACAGGCGCACTCTGCCAGTCCCCGGCACCTGCTTCGGCAGTGCCGCTGACGGAAACACGTGCCTGCAGAACGAATCCGGATTGGCTGAATAAGCGGTCTGTCGGCATGACCGAATCGGCATCGGATAATTGCACTTGGATGGGGAATGCTGCGAGCGGAATCCGTTTTGCCGCCAGTGGTGGACCGACGCCATCGATGCGTTTCGCAAATACGAACAGAACACCGCCCGGGGGCGTTTTGTCTTTCAGAGAGGAATCGACATCGACGGCGATGCTGACGACACGAACGCTCGGCATGGTCATGGCCGGAAGACCGGCATCGACGCGTGCGCGGTTGATTTGCGGCAACAAAGCCTGTGCGGTTGTCGCATCGACCTGCGGTAACAGACTTTCCCATACAGCGGCCGCATCCTTCGGTTGGCCGGCCTGCAACAGCAGGATGCCACTGAAGAAACGGGCGCGCTGGTTGTCCGGCTCGATGCTCAGCGCTTTGTCGATCCATTCGCGTGCGCGCGGATCCGGAACTTCCGGTTTGCCGGCACGGAAAATGGATTCTGCATAATCAACCATCAGTCCGGCGTTGTCGGGAGCCAGTTTCAGTGCTTCGGCGAAGTGCGGTTGCGCTACTTGGTACTGCCCGGTTTGAAGATAGCTGCGCGCCAGAAGAACGCGGGCTTCGAGATTGGTGGGCTGCTCGCGGACGACGGTTTCAAGCTCGGCCAGGGCCTGTTCAATGGTCTGCTCGGCGGCCTGCGGAGCCTGATAGCCGATGGCTTCAGGTCGGCCGAATTGCCAATACAGTCCAGCGGTGAGTCCGGCGCAGCCCAGCAACAAAGCGGCTGCAAAGCCGCGTTGTTTTAGCCAGAGCGGTTTCAATGCGATTGCCAGAAGCAAGAGTACCAGCAGCAGACTGATCAAAATGAACAGGGTCATTACCATTCCTCGCCGGCGGCGCCGTTTCCGGCCGCATCCGGTTGTTTGTTTTTAGTCCGGATCACAGCAGCAACTGCAATTCCGCCGATTAGCAGCAGAACGAACGGACCTATCCATAGCAGCCAATTGCCACCTCGCATCGGCGGTTCATACAGCACGAAATCGGTGTAGCGCTCCACCAGGTACTGCTTAATTTCTTCATCGTTACGGCCCTCGCGCATCAGACGCAATACTTCCATGCGCAAATCGTGTGCAATGGGTGCATTCGAGTCAGCGATACTCTGGTTCTGGCACATCACACAACGCAGTTCGGCCGCCAGATCCTTGAAGCGCTGTTCTTCGGCCGGGCTTTGGTAGTCAATCGGATCGATTGCGGCGGCGGTGCCGGAGCACAGAAAGCCGGCGAGCAGCAACAATGCTGCGAAGATATTTTTCATGGGGCCTCCTGCAGTACCGGCAGAATTTTTTCCTGAACGATTTCCGGCGTCAGCGGACCGATATGTTTGAAACGCACAACACCGGCGGCATCAATGACGAAGGTTTCCGGCGCGCCGTAAATACCCCAGTCCAAAGCCGCTTGGCCATCGCGGTCCTGAATGACCAGTGCAAACGGATTGCCGTACTGTGCCAGCCAACGTGCGGCATCTTCCGGGCTGTCTTTGTAGTTGTAACCGACGACCACGGTGCCGGACTTTGCCAGTTGTGTGATGACGGGATGCTCGATACGGCAACTGACGCACCAGCTGCCCCAGACATTGAGGACATAGGCTTTGCCTTTCAGGTCTACGATTCCAAGCCGTGATTCCGGAAGCACCAATTCCGGCAATCGCATTGCCGGTGCCGTTTTTCCAATCAGCGGCGAAGGAATGGCGGAGTTGTCTTTTCCGGAGTTCATGCGTACGCCGACGAAAAGCAACAGCGCCAGTGCGATGAAGGCCAGCAGCGGCAGCAGGCGGCTCATACTTCATTGCCTTTACGTTTGAAGCGCTTGTCGAAAATAACGATGAGCGAACCAAGCGCCATCAGGATGGAGCCGAACCAGATCCAGCGCACGAAAGGTTTCACATGCAGACGCAATGCCCAGCCGCCGGCATTGTCGGTCGGTTCGCCCAGTGCGACGTAAAGATCACGGGTGAAACCGCCATGCATATCGGCCTCGGTCATGCTGCTGCCACCCGAAGCGTACTGGCGCTTTTCCGGATGCAGGATGCCGAGATGGCGTTCTCCAACGCCGACCTGGATATCGCCCCGTTGCGCGATGAAGTTCGGCCCGGCAACTTCATTCACGCCGAGGAAGGTGAATCGGTAGTCGCCGACCTCGAAGCTCTGGCCGGGCTTTGCCGCCACGTCTTTTTCTACGCTCAGACCTTCGGTCATCAGTGCGCCGAAGCAGAATACGGCGACGCCGGCATGCGCCGTCACCATGCCAATCATCTCCGCGGTGAACCGGCCCTGCGCCTGAGCAAAACGGTGCCAGACGAAGCGTGCGGTGCCGAGCGCGATCCATATTCCGGAAAACCAGGCCATGGCCGATTTCAACGGATGTTGCGGTGCCCGGAAATAGGCGATGATGGCAATCAGGGCGGCAAGCGCTAGCCAGGGCGCCAACCAGCGTGCCACATCCGAGAGATTCTCGCGTTGCCAGCGGCTCAGTGGTCCGAATGGAATCAGCAGGACCATCGGCGCCATCAGGATCAAAAACAGCTTGCCGAAATACGGCGGACCGACCGACACTTTGCCGAGACCGAGCGCATCCGCCAGCAAGGGGTAGAGGGTTCCGAGCAGCACCATGGCCGCGGCCGCGGTCAATAGCAGATTATTGAGCAGCAGCAGACTTTCACGCGATTGCCAGTGGAAGGGCTTGCCCGCTTCTTTCGGCGCACGCAGGGCGAACAGCACCAGCGAGCCGCCGACCACGCAGCACAGGAAAGCAAGAATGAACATGCCACGATCGGGATCGGAGGCAAAGGCATGCACCGAGGTCAGTACGCCCGAGCGCACCAGGAAGGCACCGAGCAGGGAGAGCGAAAAGGCCGCAATGGCCAGCAGCAGCGTCCAGCTGGAAAAACTGCCGCGCTTTTCCGTGGTGGCCTGCGAATGCAGCAAGGCCGCACCAACCAACCAAGGCATGAAGCTGGCGTTCT
The DNA here is from genome assembly GCF_044353605.1 of Arenimonas sp. Classification (GTDB taxonomy): domain Bacteria; phylum Pseudomonadota; class Gammaproteobacteria; order Xanthomonadales; family Xanthomonadaceae; genus Arenimonas. The sequence continues at coordinate 5,070 of NZ_JBILBO010000010.1, forward strand.
CGACCGGATCCCAGAACCACCAACCACCCCAGCCCAGCTCGTAATAGGCCCAGAAGCTGCCGAGTGCTATACCCAGCGTCAGGAAAGCCCAGGCCACGTTGGTCCAGGGGCGCGCCCAGCGGATCCAGCGGGGATCGATCTCGCCGTCAATCAGCGCGGCGATAGCAAAGGAGAAGGCCACCGAGAAGCCGACATAGCCGATGTACAGCAGTGGCGGATGGAAAATCAGGCCCGGATCCTGCAACAAGGGATTGAGATCGTGGCCTTCCACCGGAGCGGGCAGCATGCGCTCGAACGGGTTGGAAGTGATGACGGTAAAGGCCAGAAAGCCGAGCGCCACCAGTCCCATGATGGACAGCACCCGCGCCCGGACTACATCGGGCAAATTCTTGGAAAAAACCGCAACCGCAGCAATCCAGATGCAGAGGGTCAGAACCCAGAGCAGCAGGGATCCCTCGTGGGCGCCCCAGACCGCCGAAATCTGGTACATCATCGGCAGTAGGGTGTTGGAATTTTTGGCGACATAGGCGACGGAGAAATCATGCTGCACGAACGCCACGGTCAGCAGGATATAACTGACGGTCACCGCGGCCAGAAGGGCGAATGCCAAAGGGCGTGCGGTCAACTGCAAGGTGGTGTTGCCGCGCTGTGCGCCCCAAAGGGGCAGGACACCGAGCAACAGGGACAGCACGAATGCGATGAGAAGGGCGATTTGACCGAGTTCAGGCAGCATCAGGGTGCTCCGCAGTCCAGGGTGTGCATGGCCGGCCCTTGACTCATCTTGGCCTGCATTTCGGGGGTCATGCTTTTCGCGACTTCCGCCGGCATGTAGGTTTCGTCATGCTTGGCCAACACTTCGCCGGCAACGAATTCAGCCCCTTTCATTTTTCCGGTGGCGATCACGCTGCTGCCTTCCTTGAACATGTCCGGCAGAATGCCGGTGAATTGCACGGGAACGTAGCGCTTGCCATCGGTAACGTTGAACCGCACATCGAGAGTGCCGTCGGTGCGCTTAACGCTGCCGTTGCAGACCACGCCGCCGAGCCGGAAGCGCGCCGATTCGGGTGCTTTGCCGGTACGGACTTCCGAGGGCGTGTGCAGGTAGTTGATGTTTTCCTGCAGTGCCATGGCGATGAATGCGGCAGCGGCGGCGGCGGCGAGTAGCACCAGACCGACCAGAATGAGGCGACGTTTGCGGACGGGGTTCATGCGGACCTGCTTTTGCGTTGTTGAAGACGGATGGCGCGCACGATGCCTTGAAGCGACCACTGCGGAGCCAGAAAATCCCAAAGCAGCAGCACGACGAATGCGCTGTAGGCCAGGGTGATGAAAAACCAGTGACTCATGCCGATTCTCCGTAACGTTCGATGACCCATTGTTTACGGCTTTCCTGCTGCAGATTGAGCACGCGTGCACGCACCAGTACCGAGCCGATGTACCAGAGCTTGGTGGCTAGGGCCAGGACCAGCAGAGGCCAGACCATGCTGCTGTCCATTTTCGAGGGGCCAATCAGGCGGATGGTTTCGCCCTGATGCAGGGTGTTCCACCAGGTCACCGCGAAATGCACGATGGGCACATTGACCACGCCGATGATGGCGAGAAAGGCGGCAGCACGGCCGGCGGCACGGCGATCGTCAATGGCGTTGTACAGCCCGATGACCCCGAGGTAGAGAAATAGCAGTACCAATTCCGAGGTCAGGCGCGGGTCCCAGGTCCACCAGGTGCCCCAGGTCGGTTTGCCCCAGACCGCACCGCTGATCAGGGTGATGGCGGTGAACACCGCACCGATGGGCGCTGAGGCCATGGCAAGCAGTTCGCAGATTTTGATGCGCCAGATCAGGGCGATGGCGCTTTGCACCGCCATGATTACGAAAATCATCAGGCTCATCCAGGCTGCCGGAACGTGGATGTAAAGAATGCGGAAGCTGTCACCTTGCTTATAGTCTGCGGGTACCGACAAAAGCGCACCGTAAATGCCGACGGCCATCAAGATCAGGGCCAGCACGAAACTGGGCGTGCTCCATCGCCGCGCGAAATCGTCGAAACGGGCGGGAGAGCCGGTTTGATTGAACCAAAGCAGGATTTTATTCATCGTTTCGTCAACTCAGGGCCAAACGCAAGGCGCTGGCGGCGGCCCACGGCGCCAGCACAATCAAAAGCACCAATCCGGCGCACATCAGATAAATCGCACCGAGCCAAGGCAGCCCCTGGCCGGCTGACCACACGCTGCCGGCACCGAACACCAGCACAGGCACATACATCGGCAAGGCCATCAGCGCCAGCAATAGTCCGGAGCGCCGGATGCCCAGGGTCAGCGCCGCCACCACCGCGCCGATCAGGCTCATCAATAGCGAGCCGATCAGCAGGCTCAGCATCAGCACCGCCAACAGGTTCATGGGCAGAAATAGCAGCTGCGCCAGCAAGGGCGTCAGCACAAGTAAAGGCAGCGCGGTGGTCAGCCAATGCACGGCGACCTTGCTGGCAATCACCATCGGCAGCGGCACCGGCGCCAATAGCAACTGTTCCAGACTGCCGTCTTCAAAATCGCTGCGGTACAGATTGTCGAGCACGAGCATGCCGGCCAACAAGTGCGCGACCCAGATCACCGCGCTGGCACTTTGTTCCAGACGCGCAGGTTCGGAGCCCATCGCCAACGGGAACATCACGCAGACCATCAAGGCGAACAGCATCGGTTGCGCGGCATCGCTGCGTTTCTGCCACATCAGTCCGAGGTCGCGGGCAAGCAGGGCGCGCAGTTCACGCATGGGCCGCGCTCCGGGAAATTTCCAGCATGCGCACCGGTACCGCCGGCGCGGCATAAGCCCCGTGGGTGCTGATCAGCGCGGCACCGCCTGTCGCAATATGCTGCTTGACCAGACGGTTGACCCAGTCGATGCCAGCCAGATCGAGGTTGGCATAGGGCTCATCCATCAGCCACAATGCGCTCGGTCGGGCTTGCAGACGGGCCAGACTCAGGCGTTTGTTCTGCCCGGCGGAAAGTTTTCCGGCCGGCGTGTCTTCGAATCCGGCCAGGCCGCATTCGCCAATCAGTTTTTCCAGATGGGTTTCGCTGACGCGACCGTGCAGGCTGGCGGTGAAGCGCAGGTTCTGAAGGACCGTCAGTTCCGCTTTGTGGCCATGCCGGTGCCCAAGGTATGCCGCGAGGTGCACGAAAGCGGCACGGCTGAAGGGATGCCCTTTCAAACGGATCACTCCGGATTCCTGAGGCAAGAGTCCGGCCAGCACCCGCAGCAGGGTGGTTTTTCCCGAGCCGTTATCGCCTTTTACCATCAAGGCTTCGCCGGCCTGTAATTGGAAATTCAAGGGTCCGAAGATGCGTTCGGCATTGCGCGAAAAGCACAGATCATCGGCTTGAATCAAGGCGGCGATGGCGGCGGACATGCTGGCGGCGGGGTTCCGGAATACGACCTGCTCATTTTAGCGGTTTTACAAACACTTAAACGCTAATTTCCCGTGAATTTCGGAATCCTGTTGCATAATATTGATTCAAGTCATACCGGAACCCCGCCATGCCCCTGCAAACCAAGCTGCCGAAGGTCGGCACCACCATCTTCACGGTCATGTCGCAGATGGCCATGCAGCATCAGGCGGTCAATCTGGGGCAGGGATTTCCGGACTTTCCGGTGCCGGAATTCCTGGTGGACGCCTTGGGCCGTGCCATGCGAGAGGGCAAAAACCAGTATGCCCCGATGACCGGCATTCCGGCCCTGCGCGAGGCCATTGCCGCCAAGACAATCGCTTGTTACGGCCATGCCGCCTGTCCGGAGGCCGAGATCACGGTGACCAGTGGCGCCTCAGAAGCCATTTTCAATGCCGTTCTGGCCGTGGTCCGGCCCGGCGATGAAGTCATCGTGCTCGATCCCTGCTACGACTGCTATGAACCGGCCATCGACCTGGCCGGTGGCGTGTGCGTGCATGTGCCGCTGAATCCGGTTGATTTTTCGGTGGACTGGGAACGGCTTCAGGCTGTGGTCACCGCAAAAACCCGGATGATCTTCATCAACACCCCGCACAATCCGTCGGGCGCGCTGTGGTCGGCCGATGATATGCAGCGCCTGATTGAATTGACCCGTGATACCGATATTTTGGTGCTGTCCGACGAGGTTTACGAACACATCGTGTTCAGCGGCGTTCGCCATGAAAGCGCCCTGCGTTATCCGGAACTGGCCGAACGTAGCTTCGTGATTTCCAGCTTCGGCAAAACCTATCACTGCACCGGTTGGAAAATCGGCTACTGCATCGCGCCCAAAGCGCTGTCGGCAGAATTCCGCAAGGTGCATCAATACAACACCTTCTGCAGCTTCGCACCGGCGCAGTGGGCATTCGCCGAAATGATCGTGCAGCAGCCCGGGCATTACGCCGAACTCGGCGCGTTTTACGAAGCCAAACGCGATTATCTGGCCGGCAAGCTGGCGCGCACGCGCTTCAAAGCCCTGCCGGTGCCCGGCGGTTATTTCCAGCTGGTCGATTATTCCGCCATCTCCGATCTGCCCGATGCCGAATTCGCACGCTGGCTGTGCACGGAAAAAGGCGTCGCCGCCATTCCACTGTCGCCGTTCTATGAGTCGCCGCCGGCGGGCCAGCGCTTGGTAAGGCTGTGCTTCGCCAAGAATCCGGACACGCTTGACGCCGCCATCGCACGCTTGGAGCAGGTATGAGTCCGGCCGATCTGAACATCCGCATCGTGCAGGCCGATACCGTCTGGCATGATCCGCAAGCCAACCGCGACTACTACACCGCATTGCTGGCCGGATTGGCACCGGATGCCGACATCATCGTATTGCCGGAAACCTTCACCTCCGGTTTCTCCAACGAAGCGTTGGCGCAGGCGGAAACCATGGACGGACCGACCGTAGCCTGGCTTCGCGCCCAGGCGGCGGCGCTGGGTTCCGTGATTACCGGCAGCGTGCAGATCCGTGAAGGTGACGCGGTATTCAACCGCATGCTGTGGGCCGCGCCGGACGGCAGCATCCAGCATTACGACAAACGCCACCTGTTCCGCATGGCTGGAGAGCACGATCGCTATGCTTCCGGCCGCGATAAAATCATCGTGGAGTACAAAGGCTGGCGCATCTGCCCCTTGGTCTGTTACGACCTGCGTTTCCCGGTGTTCTCGCGCAACCGTTTCGGGCAGACACAGGCAGACGGCTACGATTACGACCTATTGATTTACGTGGCGAACTGGCCGAGCCCGCGCCATTTCGCTTGGCAGACCCTGCTGAAGGCGCGCGCCATCGAGAACCTGAGTTATGTGGTCGGCGTCAATCGCACCGGCGGCGATGGCAACGGTCTGCATTATCTCGGCGGCAGTACGGTGCTCGATTTCCTCGGACAGACCGTGGTCGAATCCGGGGACACGCCACAGACACAGAGTGCGCGCATATCGTATGCCGAGTTGGCGGCGTTCCGGCAACGGTTTCCCGCGCATCTGGATGCCGACAGCTTCACCCTCCACGATTGAGGAGATCTTGTATGGCTTACAGGACATTGCACTGGCGCGGTCTCGGTCTGGCAGTACTGTGTGTTCCGGGATTGGCTGCGGCACAGAAAACACAGCTACTGAAATCCAGCGATTACACGCTGCAGCTGACTGAGCTCAATGCCGGCCTGAAATCGCCTTGGGGCATGGCATTCCTGCCGGATGGTCGTCTGCTGGTGACCCAGAAGTCCGGCAGCATCGCACTGCTTTCGCGGGATGGTGGGCGTATTGAACAAACGATTACTGGCCTGCCGCGCGTGGCATCGCAGGGGCAGGGCGGCTTGCTGGATGTGGCGCTGGACCCAGACTTCGCCCGCACGTCATGGCTGTATTGGTCGTATGCCGAGCCCGGTGAAGGTGGCGTGTCCGGCACGGCAGTCGCGCGGGCAAAACTCATCAATGGCCGACTGCAGTCCACCGAAATCATTTACCGCCAGATTCCCAAGGTCGAGGGTGCCGGACATTTCGGATCGCGGCTGGTGTTCGGCCGCGACAAATCCCTGTTCATCACTTTGGGCGATCGCCAGAAATTCACCCCGGCTCAGGACATGACGCAGACCATTGGCAAAGTGGTGCGCGTCCAGCGCGATGGACGCATACCGGCGGATAATCCGGTATGGAAAGCAACCGGCGCCCGTCCGGAAATCTACAGTCTGGGGCATCGCAATCCGCAGGGCGCGGCACTGCATCCGGGCACGGGCGTGCTTTGGTTGAGTGAGCACGGTCCACAGGGCGGCGATGAAATCAACCGGGTTCAGGCCGGCAAAAATTACGGGTGGCCGACCGCCAGCTACGGTTGCCATTACGGCGAGCCGGTCGGTGAGGAATGCCGTCTGGGCGGCGGCAAACACAGTCCGAAATTCGTGGAACCCTTGAGTATCTGGGTGCCGCGTTCGATCGCCCCTTCCGGCATGCTGTTCTATACGGGTCCCGTATTTCCCAAGTGGCGAAATCACATCCTGATGGGTTCACTGGCCGGAACCGCGCTGTGGCGGATTCAGTTCGACGGCGATAAGGAAGTCCGGCGCGAGCGACTGCTTGGTGAATTGGGCGAGCGTATCCGCGATGTCGAACAAGGCCCGGACGGCCTGGTCTATCTGCTGGCGGACAGCGGTAAATTGCTGAGGATTTCCCCAACTCCGGAAAAACCGTAGTGCGGGCCGCTCAATTTCCAGTCAGTCGTCTTTTTCTGGCCGTGCGTATCGTGTTGCCCGCGTATTGCTGCTGATGGAAGGCTCGAACCAGAAACGATACTGATATCATTGAGCGTACCATTGACGGGACATGTATGCGAACCTTTCTACTGAGAGCGCGGGCGGCACCCACGGACAGCCAAAAACTGTTGGCGTCCATCGGCAAGGATGCCCATGCCGAAATTCTGGCGCATACCCTGATGAACGCGGTTTTCGTGGCCCAGTCGCACCGCGCGGATGTCAGGGTCTATTTAGTCCTGGAAAGCACCCAGGATTTCTCCCGCACGGTTTTTTTCGACATCAACGCCATGCACGAACTCGGTGGTTTCGACGAACGCGCGCTGCTGGCAAAAATCGCTAAGGCGCTGGATATGTCAAAGGGGATGGGCAAGGAGGAAACCCGGTCGGTGGAATCCGGTGTCACTGTGCGCACGGTGAGCTTCGAGCGACTGGTGCAGGAACTGGCCGAGAACCACCAGTTGTTCGTGATGGACCGGAAAGGCACCCCGATCCGAGAGCAGAGCTTTCAAGGCAATTCCTGCTTCCTGCTCACCGACCATATCCCGATGCCGAAGAAGACCTTCCATAGTCTCGAACGCCTTGGTGCGAAGAAAATCACGCTGGGATCGAAGATGCTGTTCGCATCACAATGCGTGGTGTTGATCCACCATGCGCTGGACCAGCATTAAGACGACTGCCGGACCATAGCCCGGCTGTGAATTCCTGTTTTTCTTAACTCCGCCGCATCCTTATGCCTTACCAATGCCGTTCCATCATCCATGAACTTTGTGTTGTGCTTAAGATGAATGGGCAGACATGTTTTGATAAATTGACATAACTTTGAAATGAAAAAACCCGCCGAAGCGGGTTTTTCAGGAAGGCTTAAGGCATTACTGCGCCGGAACGGCTTTCCAGCCTTCCTCCGGATTGAAGCTGTCGATGGCTGCTGTGGCTTCTTCGGTGGTTTCACCGAGATCCTTCTCGAACACGGTGCCGTCCTGATTGACCAGGAAGCTCTTGACCCCGCTATTGCCGTAATCCGCCGGCCAGGCAATCATCGCAAAACCGCCGGTCAGACGGCCATCGGCGAAATAATCCTTGGCACCGCCCGCGGCTTTGTCGCCCTGACGGTAAATCAGACGGTAACGGTAACCGTGATAAGCCGATGCTGCATCGGTCCTATAACCTTCCGCCGCTGCCTCGGCCACAAAAGCACCAATCGGGCTGGGAGCTTCGTCTTCCGTGGTTGGCCAGTACAGACCGTTTTGGAGACCGTCATCGCTCAGAATTTTCATGGCATAGACGCCGGGTTCGCCGCCATCACGGCCGACCGACGCATATTCCTTCTGGGCATCCACATAACCGCGGCTGACAGCGATGGCACCGAGTTCGTTTTCACCGATGCGGCGATAGATCAGCTCATCGGCACCGGCGGCGGTATCCAGATACCATTTGTCGCCCTGCTTGGCCAGCGGAATCGGGAACGGCCAATCGTCCGTGCCGATGACCAGGGTCTTGCGTTCGCCATCCGCCTGCAGGGCGTGCTTTGCTTTGTACGCGGCCAGGAACTCGTCACGGTCGCCGGCATCGGAGACCGGATCGCCGGATGACAGGATTTCCACACCGTCCGGTCCGAGAATGCGACTGAGGGCTTCTTTATCCTGCTTTTCCAACGCCGCCACCATGGCATCGACCGCCGCTTCCGGCGTTGCGAACAGACGGCTTTCGGCCACCGGCGGCGTGTCGTCTTTTTTCGTGCAACCGGTCAGGGCGAGACCGAGCAGGGCAATGGCAGCGAAGCTTTGCAGAATCCGAGATTTCTTTAACATGGGTATGCTCCTTAACGCTGCTTTTTATTGGCGGGTTGTTTGCTGCGGGCGCCATCGGGCATGCTTTGCTTGCCGCGTTGGCTGGCAGCGCGGGCATCATTGCCGCCGCGCGAACTGCCGGAAACGGCAGACGGCTTTTGCTGGCGGTTCTGTTGCTGACGGTCCTGCTGCTGGCGATTCTGCGCTTGGCGATCCTGCTGCTGACGATCTTGCTGCTGGCGGTTCTGCGCCTGCGCTCGATCATGGTTGGCATCGGAATAACCACGGTCGGCGCCGCTTTTATTGCCCGGCTGCGGCCGCTGCGCATTGCTCTTGTCAGGCGTCGGGCGTGCCGATTTATTGGCGGCCATATCCCGGTTCTGCGCGGCGGATTTGTCCTTGCTTCCGGCGTAGGAACCCTGCACCTTTGGCAAATCACGGCTGGCGGCGGCACCGGCGGCTTTACCGGCGGCCATCTTGTCGTTGTTCGGCTTGGCGCCCTTGTAGCTGCCCTGTACCTTGCCGTCTTTCGCAGTGCCGGGCTTGCCGGTGATGCTGTTGCGGGTGCTGGCAGTGCGGTCGGCAGGGCGTGCGGCTTTGTAGGAATTGCGGTCGTTGAACTCGGGACCTTTGGTCGGTGCCGGGCGCTTCGGACCTTTCGCGGCCTGACGGTTCAGATCGTTCAGATCATTGCGTTTCGGGTTGGCTTGGGAAATCGGGCTGCGTGCTTCCGGGCGGCGACCACCGTTGTAACCGTTGTTGTTATCGTAGCGGCCCCAGTAATCATTGTTGTTGATATTGATGTTGACGTTGTTGTTGTTGAAGCTGTCGTTGTTATAACCGGGGCGGTTGTTGTAGCCCGGGCGGTTGTAACCGTAGCTCGGGTAGAAACCGTTGCCGTAGTTGGGCCGGTACGGGTACGGCGGGTAGTACACCGGCGGACGGCCCCAGTAGCTGCCGCCATAGCAGTTATAGCTGTAGGAATAACGGTTGCAGTAATCGTCATCGTCATCGAAGATCTCGTTGACCAGCATGCCGGCACCGAAGGCGAAGATGGCGGTGGTGAGCATGGCGCCGTCGCTGTGGCCTTCCTGCACTACGGTGGTGGTGGTCGGGGCGGCGGCGGGTGCCGGCGGCGGCGGGGCATAGGCCGCCACCGGATCGTATTGCGGTACGTAAACGATTTGCGGGCTCGGCGGCGACACCGTCACGTATTGGACTTTATCGACGGTTTGCGTGGATACGGTCATTTGCGGCGAGGATTTCAGGTTGCCGACATCGCTAGCTTGGCGGCGCAGGCGCTGCACGGCCTCCATCACGCCGGCCTGGTCATTCACATAAGCCTGGCCGAGCTCGGTGGTCCAGGCCATTTCCTGGCAGAGCATGTCCACGGTTTCCGGGAACTGCACCAAGGCCAGCACTGGCGGTGTGAAACCTTTTGTTTCGGCGGCTTCGTCCAGGGCTTTGCCTTTCAAGGTCGGATTGTCGAACAGCCAGTTGCCGGCATCCAATACTTCCTGCGGATTGGTCGAGGCGACCAGCACCTGCTCGAGTACGGTATCGGGGTAAAGGGCAATCGGCGCCAAAAGTTCTTCCATGGCCTCCGGCGACCAGGTGGTGTCATCGGCTTCCAGTGTGTTGCTGCGATCTTCGGCGGCTTGCGCCATTTGCTCGGCGCTTGGCGGTGGTGGTGGGGGTGCTGCCACCGCGGGAGCGGGCGCTGCGGCTGCCGGTGCGGCCGGTGCTTCTTCTTTCTTGCAGGCGCCCAGCGTCAGCAGGGCGATGCTGATGGAAGCCACCAGCGCGTGTTGTGCCTTATTCATGATTACCTCGGCTTGGTCTGTAAATGGAGCAGAAATCCCCTATTGCACCTCCGATAATAGTCGTGGTCGGGACTAGTGGCTATACTTTCGCGGACAAAGACTTAGCTTAACAAGTGCCCCCTAATTTTTCTTGTGGTGCGGGTGGGGCCGATATGTGGTTTCTTAATCGTGCGCAATCCCACAATCAAGCATCAACCGCCGGCATGATATGAAAAAAAGCCCGCATTCGCGGGCTTTTTTCAGGCATCAATCGTCCGAGGGAAAACCGTCTTCCGGCTTGCGCTTCTTGAACGGCGGTTTCGGACCGGCACGGTTGCCATCCGGGCGCGGACCGCGCGGGGTAAACGGACGGTCGCCTTGGGGGCGTGGGCCACGTGCATTGAACGGACGATCTCCCTGCGGGCGGTCGCCATACGGTTTCGGACCGCGCGGTGCATATGGACGGTCGCCTTGCGGACGATTACCCTGCGGGCGCGGGCCCCGGGCATTGAACGGACGATCACCCTGCGGACGGTCGCCATAGGGCTTCGGACCACGCGGGGCGTATGGACGATCGCCTTGCGGTCGATCTCCCTGCGGACGCGGGCCACGGTTATTGAAGGGCTTGGCGGCGCGGTCGCCGTAAGGTTTCGGACCGCGTTCACCGAACGGTTTCGGGGCACGCGGCGTGCGCGGCGGCGCCACGCGTGAGCCGGTATCGACGCCATCCGGCACGTACCAGGACTTGAACTCGCCGGCCGGTTGAGCGCCTTGGCCGCTGCGCGGACCTTTGTTGAAACGCGGTTTCTCGGCGCGGTTGCCGAAGTTGTCATCGCGCTCCGGACGCGGACCTTTGTTGAACGGCTTGCCGGCATGCGGCGCGCGGTTGCCGGCGTTGTCGCCGTCGAACTTTCCGCCTTTGTTGAACGGCTTCTTGGCGCCGGCACCGGGGCGGCCACGGCCGCCGCGCGGGCGTTCTTCGCGCACGTGATCGAAGCGGCGCAATTCACGGGCTTCTTCGTTGACATGGCCGTTGACGTAGGCGTTCTGGTTGCGGTCGCTGCCGACGCGGATTTCAGTCGGGCGAGATTTGCGCTGGCCGATCACTGGCTGCAGGGTCAGCACCGGGGCGTTGTTGTCGAGGCCGAAATGGGCACGCAGGGATTCCACTTTGGTCTGTTCCAGTTCCACGCACTGGCCGCGTTTGAGCAGGCGCGGCAAGGTGATGTCGCCGTAGCGCACGCGCTTCAGGCGGCTGACTTGATAGCCCTGCGATTCCCACAGGCGGCGGACTTCGCGGTTGCGGCCTTCGGTGATGACGACCTGGAACCAGGCGTGCGAATCACTGGAGCCGATGCGTTCGATTTTTTCGAATTTGGCCGGGCCGTCATCCAGCGCGACGCCACGGGCGAGGCGATCGACCACGTTGTCGGGCACTTCGCCGTGGATGCGGCAGACGTATTCGCGTTCGATGTTGCCGGACGGATGCATCAGTGCGTTGGCCAGTTCGCCGTCGGTGGTCAGCAGCAGAAGGCCGGTGGTGTTGATGTCGAGGCGACCGACCGCGATCCAGCGCGCGCCTTTCAAGCGGGGCAGGGCATCGAAAATGGTCGGGCGGCCTTCGGGATCTTCGCGGGTGGTGACTTCGCCTTCGGGCTTGTTGTAGATCAGCACCGAGCTCGGTTCGCTCAGGGCCGAAGCGACGAACACCTTGCCGTCGATTTCGATGCGGTCGCCGCTGGCGACTGACTGACCGGTTTGGGCGGTTTCGCCGTTGACCTTGACCGCGCCCTGCGCGATGCGTTCTTCGAGCAGACGCCGTGAACCCAGGCCGGCCTGGGCCAGGACTTTGTGCAATCGTTCGGAAGCTTTATTCTTGGGTTCGGCGTCTTTGCCTTTCAATGAAAGGACTTTGCGAGTGTTCTCGCTCATTCGGGGTTGTCTCCGGCGCGGAGGGCGCCTCAGTGCTGCAAGGGGTCAGTCGTCGTCTCGACGGATTCGGTGGACGGCTCGGTCTCGGGGGTGGCGTGGTCGGTTTCGTCCGGCAGATCTCCGCTCGGCTCCGTAACAACGGCGGCCTGAGCCGGAATGGGCTCGGATATATCGAAGGACAGCTGCGGTTCCAGTTCCGGATATTCCTTCAGCTCCGCCAGAGGCGGCAGCTGATCGAGGCTCTTCAGGCCGAAATAGTCCAGAAAGGTCTTGGTGGTGCCGAACAACTCGGGGCGTCCGGGCACATCGCGGTGACCAAGAACGCGAATCCATTCCCGTTCTTCCAGCGATTTTATCATAGTTGCGCTGACGCTGACGCCCCGGATCTGTTCGATCTCGCCGCGGGTGATCGGTTGGCGGTAGGCGATCAGGGCCAAAGTCTCCAATGTGGCGCGAGTATATTTGCTCTGGCGTTCGGTCCAAAGCCTTGCTACATAAGGGTGAACCTCACTTCTGACCTGGTAGCGCCAGCCCGAGGCAACCTCGACCAGCTCCACCCCACGGCCCTCGCAGGCTGCTTTAAGTTCGGTTAAGGCTTGCTCGATGGCACCGGGTTTCGGCGGCGTATCGCCGAAAATGCCGTAAAGCTGGGTGGTGTTCAGCGGCAGGGTGGAGGCCAACAGGGTGGCTTCCAGGATCGGGGCAAGATTCAGGTCGTTTTCGCTCATATTCGGATCAGGCTGACGGTTCGTCGAATTCGGATTGCATGGCATTGTCGCGCTCGGTGGCTTCGGCCTCTTCGGCGGTCAGCTCACGGGCGCGGATGAAAATGGGGGCCAGCGGCCCTTCCTGCACGATTTCCAGCAGGCGTTCCTTGGCCAGCTCGAGGATGGACAGGAAACTCACCACCACGCCCATGCGGCCTTCTTCGGGAATGAAGAAGCTTTCGAAGCTATGGAACTGGCCGTCCCGCAGGCGATCGAGCACGATCGACATGCGCTCGCGCACGCTCAACGCTTCGCGCTTGATGGCGTGGCGGCTGAACAGGTCGGCGCGCTTGAGGACATCACGCAGGGCCAGCAGCATTTCCTTCAGGTCCACCTCAGGTGGAGCGCGGTGGATGATGCGGTCGGGCATGAACGCATGCGCGATGCTGGTGTCGCGCTCCAGACGCGGCAGGGTATCGAGGTCTTCGGCGGCTTTCTTGAAACGTTCGTATTCCTGCAGGCGGCGTACCAGTTCGGCACGCGGATCGGCTTCGTTGCCGTCTTCCGAGGGCGGACGCGGCAGCAGCATGCGCGATTTGATTTCGGCCAGGATCGCGGCCATCACCAGATATTCGGCGGCCAGTTCGAAACGCAGATCTTCCATCACGCCGATGTAGGACACGTATTGCTTGGTGATTTCGGCGACCGGAATGTCGAGGATGTCGAGGTTCTGACGGCGGATCAGGTAAAGCAGCAGATCGAGCGGGCCTTCGAAACTTTCCAGGATGACTTCCAGCGCGTCCGGCGGAATGTACAGATCCTGCGGCATCTGCAAGACCGGCTGGCCTTTGACCAAGGCCAGCGGCATTTCCTGTTGTTGCGGCGTATGAGCGGGAAAGGGCTCTACGGCCTCTGGCGCGGGCGTCTGGGTCATGAAAGGTCGTATGGACGACGCGAGCGCGTCGAAGGTGAATTCAGGTTAAGCCGAAAGCCGGGGCTTGTAAAGCCGAGGCCTGGAGGATGCCGCTATTATCAATCAAAACAAGGCATCACGCAATTTGAACCAGGCCATGGCGGCCACCAGCAGTGGTGTGCGCAGGGCGCGGCCACCGGGAAAGTTGCGGTGCGGAATGCGGCTGAATACGTCCAGTCGAGCCGCTTGGCCACGGATGGCCTCGGCCATGATTCGGCCAGCAAGACCCGTGGCGGCGATGCCGTGGCCGGAAAAGCCCTGGGCGAAAAAGACATTGCTGCCCAGGCGGCCCCAGTGCGGGGCGCGGTTCAGCGAAATATCGACATAGCCGCCCCAGACATAATCCATGCGCACCCCTTCAAGAATCGGAAACACCCGGGTCATGCGCCGGCGCAGGGTGCCGGAAAGATTCGGCGGCGGCAGCGTGGAATAGGAGGCGCGTCCGCCGAATAGCAGGCGGTGATCTGCGCTCATCCGGAAATAATCCAGCGCCCAGTTCACATCGGCCACCGCCATGTCGTTGCTGATCAGGGCTTTGGCCCGCGCTTCGCCCAAGGGTTCGGTGGCGCCGATGTAGGTGCCGACTGGCATGATCTTGTCGTCCAGTTCCGGTGCGATGCCATGTACATAGGCGTTGCCGGCCAACACGGCAAAATCACACTGCACCTGCCCATGGGCGGTTTTGAACACCGGCCGGTCGCCGCGCAGCAGTTGCGTGACTTTCGATTGTTCGAAAATGCGCACGCCCAGCCCGAGCGCAGCATGCGCCAGACCCTGCGTGTATTTGAGCGGGTGCAGATGGCCGCTGTTGGGGTCGACCAAAGCGCCGAGATAGCGTTGGTTGGGCATGACCGCCTGCAGCTGCTCGCGGTCCCACCACTGCAGCGGGTAATCGAAGTTTTCAGCCAGATCGTGTTGCCAGCTTTTCAGCTCGGTGATGTGCCGCGGCTTGATTGGCACATGCGCGTGGATGTCGCGCCAGTCGCAGTCGATGCCGTATTGCGTGCAGCGCTGTTTGATCAGCTCAAGCCCTTCCAGCGACCAGTCGAACAGACGCTTGGAGTCAGCCAGACCGACCGCTTGGGTGATTTTGCTTTGATCGCAGCCAAAACCGAAAATAGCCTGGCCGCCGCTGCGCCCTGAAGCACCCCAACCGACGCATTGGGCTTCCAGAACGACCACCGATAAACCGGCTTCGGCCAGTTCGATGGCGGTGGACAGGCCTACGATGCCGGCACCGAGAATGCAGACATCGGCCTGCAGTGTGCCTTCAAGCGCCGCTTGCGCCGGAAAATCCGGTGCCGAGGCGGCGTACCAGGAGCGGACGTGGCTGCCGGACATGCGCGAAACCCGGCTCAGACCGAGCGCAGGTACCAGTCGTATTCGAGCGTGGTGACTTCGGTGTAGAAGCTGCGCATTTCCTTGAGCTTCTGCTGGCCGAACACGTGCTGGAATTCCGTGCCGAACATGTCCTTGATGAAGCCGCTGGCCATGAAGTCATTAATGGTGTCGCGCCAGAACAGCTGTCGTTGCTCGGTCTGTTCGTAGGCATTGCCCTTGATGGCCGGACCCGGATCGCCTTTGGTATCCAGACCATGCAGAATGCCGGCCAGCACCGCGGCGGTGACCAGATACGGATTGGCATCGGCGCCGGCTATGCGGTGTTCGATGCGCACGTTCTTTTCATCGGAATGTGGGATGCGCATGGCCACGGTGCGGTTGTTGAAGCCCCAGCAGTCGTTGAGTGGCACGAAGGCGTTCAGCACGAAGCGGCGGTAGCTGTTGGCGTGCGGCGCGAACATCAGCATGCAGTCTTTGGACACCGACTGCAGGCCGGCAATGGCGTGCTTGAGTTCCGCCGCCGGATTGTCCTGGCTGCTGGCGAAAATATTTTTGCCGTCTTTATCCAGCAGGGACACATGGATGTGCGTGCCGGAACCGGCCTGATCGACGAACGGCTTGGCCATGAAGCTGGCCAGCAGATTCTGCTGTTCGGCGATCGATTTGATGGCGCGCTTGAGCAGGGTGGCGTCGTCGCAGGCGGCCACGGCGTCATCGCGGTGTTTCAGGTTGATTTCGAACTGGCCCGGTGCGTATTCAGCGACGGCGGTGTCGGCCGGAATGTTCTGGGCGGTGCAGGCGTCGGCCACGGCGTCGGTGAAGCCCTGGTAATCATTCAGATCACCCATGTAATAGACCTGAGTGGTCTTGTTGCGTTCTCCGGTGGAGGGGTTGATCGAAGTCTGCGGGCGACCGTCCGGGGTCAGTTGCTTGTCGAGGAGATAGAACTCGAGCTCGACCGCCACCACCGGGGTCAGGCCGCGATCGGTGAATTTCTGCACCACACTCTTCAGCACTTCGCGCGGATTGGCCGAGAACATGCCGCCGTGGAAGCCTTCCATGCTCAGCAGGCACTGCAACATCGGGCGCTGCTGCCAGGGAATCGGGCGCAGTGTGCCCGGAATCGGGCGGCAGATGCGGTCTTCGTCGCCGATGTCATAGCCCAGACCGGTTTCTTCCACGGTATTGCCGGTTACATCGGTGCCGATCAGCGACATCGGCAGGCAGACGCCGTTCTGGAACACTTTTTCCAGCGCGTCACGGGTGATGCGTTTGCCGCGCAGCAGGCCATTCATGTCGGGCAGAATCAGATCGATCAGTTCAGCATTGTTGTGGGCGGCCAGAACCTTGGCGTCGGCGGGATGGAGGGTGGAATCGGTCATTGCAGGCATCCGGAATGGTTGCGCTGATACTAGCAGAGATTTTGCAGAGTGTAAAAAATATTCATCATTAACGCGGATTTCGATGCGTATTTACGGTAATCCGGGAACTCAAACAAACGTTTCATGGTCGTCAATTCGGGCGCAACGGGCGTTATTACGGGTTTGTTGGGCTTTATCCGGGGATAAAAATTTCTGTTGATAAAATTTTACAGTCGGGTTAGGGTAAACGCTCTATCGAGCCACTTAGCCCGCGTGCATGATTTTCGTCGGAATCCCCGCAGACAGCAGAATGATCGGCCCGCACCCGTTCCAGGCCGTGGGTGAAAAATACATCCGCGCCATTCTGGACGGTTCCGGCGCACAGCCGCTTCTCATTCCTTCCGTTGCCCCGGGCCTGGATCTGGATGCGCTGCTGGATCAGTTGGATGGATTGTTTCTGCCCGGATCACCGAGCAACATCGAACCGCACCATTACTCCGATGAGCCCAGTTATGAAGGCAATCTGCATGACCCCAGCCGGGATCTGACCACCCTCAACCTCATTCCGAAGGCGATTGCCAAAGGCGTTCCCGTGCTGGCGGTCTGCCGCGGCTTCCAGGAAGTGAACGTGGCGATGGGCGGCACTCTGCACCAGAAAGTGCACGAGGTACCCGGCATGATGAATCACAAGGAAGATCTCAGCCAGCCGCTGGATGTGCAATACGCGCCGGCACATGCCCTGAATCTGGTCCCGGGCGGCTGGTTGGCGCGCTGGGCCGGTGCCACTGAAGTGAACGTCAACTCCCTGCATGGCCAAGGCCTGAACAAATTGGGCGACAACCTGATTGCCGAAGCCATGGCGCCCGACGGGCTGGTTGAAGCCATCCGACTCGATTCCGACGACACGTTCCTGCTGGCGGTGCAATGGCACCCGGAATGGAAGGTCACGGAAAATCCGTTCTCTCTCGAAATATTCAAAGCTTTCGGTGCGGCCTGCAAAGCCCGCGCCGCTGGCCGTAACCAGGTGAAGTCATGAGTAAGAAAACCAGCAAAACCACGAAAACTGCGAAAGCCACGAAAAAAACGGCGGCCAAGACCGTGAGCAAGTCGGGCAAAAAGTCCGAGCGTCGCGTCCTTCCGGCCAAAGAAGACAAGGTCGTTTCGACCCCGGCCAAGCAAAGTGCCGCCAGCGAGCGCGAAGAGAGCCATCTCAAGCGCTGGTTGCGTGAAAACCGCATTACCGAAGTCGAGTGCCTGGTGCCGGATATGACCGGCAACGCGCGTGGCAAAATCATCCCGGCCGCCAAGTTCTCGCATGACTTCGGCACCCGTCTGCCCGAAGGCATTTTCGCGACCACGGTCACCGGCGAATACATCGACGAGTACGACCAGATCGTCAGCCCGTCCGATTCGGACATGTATTTGCGGCCGGACCCCAATACCGTGCGCACCGTGCCCTGGGCGTCCGACCCGACCGTGCAGATCATCCATGACTGCTTCACCAAGGAAGGCAAGCCACACGATCTGGCCCCGCGCAATGTTTTGCGGCGGGTCATCGAGCGTTACGACGCCCTCGGATTGAAGCCGATCATCGCCCCCGAGCTGGAATTCTTCCTCGTCCAGAAGAACACCGATCCGGATTTCCCGCTACAGCCGCCGGCTGGCCGTAATGGCCGGCCGGAAACGGCGCGGCAGAGCTATTCCATCGATGCCGTCAACGAATTCGATCCGATTCTCGATCTGATGTACGACTACTGCGAGGCCATGGAGCTCGACGTCGACACCCTGATCCATGAATCCGGCGCGGCCCAGCTGGAAATCAACTTCATCCACGCCGATCCGCTGTCGCGCGCCGATCAGGTGTTCCTGTTCAAACGCACCATGCGCGAAGCTGCGATGCGCCACAATATCTATGCCACCTTCCTGGCCAAGCCGATGGAAAACGAGCCGGGCAGCTCGATGCACATCCACCAGAGCTTGGTCGATGCCAAGACCGGCAAGAACGTATTCATCGGCAAGGGTGGCGCCCGCCACAGCGAGTTGTTCATGAACTACCTGGGCGGCCTGCAGCGCTACATCCCAGAGGCCATGGCGTTCTTTGCGCCGAACGTGAACTCCTACCGCCGTCTGATCTACGGGGAAGTGTCGCCGAAGAACGTGCAGTGGGGTTACGACAACCGCACCTGCGGCCTGCGCGTGCCGTTCGATTCCCCGGAGAACATGCGTGTCGAAACACGCTTCGCCGGGTCCGACGTCAATCCGTATCTGGCCATCGCCGCCACGTTGGCCTGCGGCCTGCTGGGCATCGAGCAGAAACTCCAGCCGACCGAACCCTCGACCGGCTACACGCATACCACCGGCTTCGAACTGCCCAAGTCGATGCAGGACTCCCTCGAATATCTGGAGCGTTCCAAGGCGCTGTCCGAAATCCTCGGCGAGCGTTTCTGCCGCGCCTATGTGTGCATCAAACGCAAGGAATACGAGACCTTCTTCCGCGTCATCAGCTCCTGGGAACGCGAGTTCCTGTTGCTCAACGTCTAACCGGATTGCCTCAAATGCCTCACGCCTATGAACGCCTGCAGCAGCTCGATGCCGCCCACCACATCCATCCGTTCAACGACAATGCCGAGCTGGCCAAGAAAGGCACCCGCATTCTGACCCGTGGCGAGGGCTGTTATGTCTGGGACAAAGAAGGCAACAAGCTACTCGATGCTTTCGCCGGCCTGTGGTGCGTCAATATCGGTTACGGCCGCAAGTCAATGGGGCAGGTGGCCGCCCATCAGATGGACGAACTGGCTTACTACAACACCTTCTTCCAATGCACTACCGAGCCGGCCATCCACCTGGCCGCCAAGCTTGCCGAAATTTCGCCGGCCGATCTCAACCATGTGTTCTATTCCAACTCCGGCTCGGAGGGCAATGACACCGTGTTGCGCATGGTCCGGCATTTCTGGGCGGTGCAGGACCAGCCGAACAAGAACATCGTGATCGGCCGCTACAACGGCTACCACGGCTCGACAGTGGCCGGTGCCAGCCTCGGCGGCATGAAAGGCATGCATGCCCAGGGCGGCCTGCCGATTCCGGACATCCACCACATCGAACCGCCGTTCTTTTTCGCCGATGGTGGCGACTATTCGGAAGAAGAATACGGACTGGTCGCAGCACGCCGGTTGGAAGAGAAAATCCTCGAGCTCGGCCCGGATCGCGTAGCCGCTTTCATCGGCGAACCGATCATGGGAGCCATCGGCGTGTATATCCCCCCGATGAGCTATTGGCCGGAAATCGAGCGTATCTGCCGCAAATACGACATCCTGCTCTGCGCCGACGAAGTGATCTGCGGCTATGGCCGCACCGGCGAATGGTTCGGTGCCCAGTATTTCGGCTTCACCCCCGACATCATGACCACCGCCAAAGGCCTGACTTCGGGTTACATACCGATGGGTGCGGTGCTGTTCAACGAGCGCGTGGCTTCGGTGCTGCGCCAGCAGGGGGGTGAGCTAGCGCACGGCTACACCTATTCCGGTCACCCGGTCTGCGCCGCAGTGGCGCTGGAGAACATCCGCATCCTGCAGGACGAGAAGATCGTGGAAACCTGCAAGTACGATACCGGCCCTTATCTGGCCGAGCGCTGGAAGGCGCTGGGTGAACATCCGCTGGTCGGTGAGGTCCGTATTGCCGGCATGGTCGGGGCCCTGGAACTGGTGCCGAACAAGGCCGAACGCAAGTTTTTCGCTGACCGTGGCAAGGTGGGCGGATTATGCCGTAATATTGCTTTGAACAACGGACTCATCCTCCGGGCCACCTACGATTCCATGCTGCTGTCGCCACCCCTGGTCATCAGCCGCAGTGAAATCGACGAGCTGTTCGAGAAGACTTGGAAGTCGTTGAATGAAACCGCAAAGGCTTTGGCCTGAACGGGGAGGGGCCCGCCATGCCGGCGGGATGGTGACATTAAACTTCAATAGAGAGAGTTGAATCATGAAATTGAAACTGTTGGGCATTGCGGTTACCGCACTGATTCTTGCTTCCTGCGGCAAGAAGGACGGCGACGCCGCTCCGGTCGCTGCGGCTGAAGAAGAGAAAGTCCTGAACGTCTACAACTGGTCCGATTACATCGCGCCGGAAACCCTCGCCAACTTCGAAAAGGAAACCGGCATCAAGGTGACCTACGACGTGTTCGACAGCAACGAAGTGCTGGAGACCAAACTGGTGACCGGCAACACCGGCTACGATGTGGTGGTGCCGTCGCTGACCTTCCTGGCCCGGCAGATCCAGGCTGGCGTGTTCATGCCGCTGGACAAGTCCAAGATTCCGAATCTGGCCAACATGGATCCCGCCATCCAGGCCAACATCGCCAAGCTTGATCCGGACAACGCGCACTCGGTCAATTACCTGTGGGGCACTACCGGCATCGGCTACAACGTCGCCAAGATCAAGGAAGTGTTCGGCGATGCCGCACCGACTGACAGCTGGGCCATGGTGTTCGAACCGGAAAATCTGGCGAAGCTGAAGGAATGCGGCGTGTATTTCCTTGACACCCCGTCCGAAATCATTCCGCCGGTGCTGAAATACCTCGGTGAAGAGCCCAACAGCTTCGATCCGGTGGTGATCGCCAAGGCCGAAGAACGTCTGAAGCAGCTGCGTCCGTCGATTACCCAGTTCCATTCCTCGGAATACATCAATGCCCTGGCCAACGGTGACGCCTGCGTCGCGGTCGGCTGGTCCGGCGATATCCTCCAGGCCCAGGACCGTGCCGCGGAAGCCAAGAACGGCGTTGAAATCGCCTATGTGATTCCGAAGGAAGGCGCACCGATGTGGTTCGATATGATGGCGATTCCGAAAGATGCCAAGCATCCCAACAACGCCCATATCTTCATCAACTACCTCCTGCGTCCGGAAGTGGCGGCTGAAATTTCGAACTATGTGTCTTACGCCAGCGCCAACAAAGCAGCTTTCGAGAAGATTGACCCGGAGCTGAAGGCCAATGCCGGCGTGTATCCGACACCTGAAGCCAGCAAGGGCCTGTTCAGTCTGGCCGTACTGCCGGCCGACGTCGACCGTCTGTTCAACCGCTTGTGGACCGGACTGAAAACCGGTCAATAATAAGAAGTAACCAGGGCAAGCCGATCGGCTTGCCCTTCTTTTTACGGGAATGGAAACACCATGAATCAAGCCACTCAGACCGCGCCTGCCGGCAACGGCAAGCCTGAAAAGGCCAAGGCCGACAACTACGTCCGCATCGAAGGCATCCGCAAGGAGTTCGATGGCTTCGTTGCCGTCGATGATGTCAGTCTCAGCATCCGCAAGGGCGAGATCTTCGCTTTGCTGGGCGCTTCGGGCTGCGGCAAGTCGACCCTGTTGCGCATGTTGGCCGGTTTCGAGAAGCCGACCGCCGGCGAGATCATCCTCGACGGACAGTCGATGAACAATATTCCGCCCTACGACCAGGCGGTGAATATGATGTTCCAGTCCTATGCGCTGTTTCCGCACATGACGGTCGAGCAGAATGTCGCGTTCGGTCCGAACCAGAAAAAAATGCCAAAAGACGAAGTCGCCCGCCGTGTCGAAGAGATGCTGGCCTTGGTGCAGATGAGCAAATTCGCCAAACGCAAACCGCACCAGCTTTCCGGCGGCCAGCAGCAGCGTGTCGCGCTGGCACGCGCCGTCGCCACCAGTCCGAAACTGCTGCTGCTCGACGAGCCGATGGCGGCCTTGGACAAGAAACTGCGTTCGCAGATGCAGATCGAGCTGGTCAATATCGTCGAACGACTGAACGTGACCTGCATCATGGTGACCCATGACCAGGAAGAAGCGATGACCATGGCCCACCGCGTCGCGGTCATGGATGCCGGCCGCATCCGCCAGGTCGGTACCCCCGATGAAATCTATGAACAGCCGAATTCGCGCTTCACCGCCGAATTCATCGGTTCGGTCAATCTGTTTGAAGGCCGTATCGGCGAGGATGAAACCGATCATGTCACCATCATCTCGCCCCAGATGGATGCGCCGATTTATGTCGGACACGGCATTACCGGTTATGACGGCATGAGCGTGTCCTTCGCCATCCGCCCCGAGAAGGTGCACATCGATAAAGACGAACCGGCGCAGAAATACAACAAAGTGCGCGGCGTCATCGAGGAAATCGCCTACTTCGGTTCGCATTCCGTGTACCACGTGCGCCTGCCGAGCGGTGCCAAGGTGCTGTGTAATTTCGTCAACATGAAACGCTGGGCTTCGGAAAACTTCACTTGGAACGATGTGGTCTGGCTGAGCTGGAATGACAACTCCGGCGTCGTGCTGACCTCATGAGCCGGGCGCTCCACAGCCTGAAGAAGCGTCTGCCCGGATCGCAATGGCTGGTGATTGCGGTGCCGTATATCTGGATGCTGCTGTTCTTCGCGATTCCGCTGGCCATCGCCTTCAAGATCTCGTTCTCCCAGGCGGCCATCGCCATGCCGCCCTATACCCCGTTGCTGGTCTGGATTGACGGCCACCCCGCGCTCGATGTGCATCTCAAGAACTACCTGTATCTAATCAAGGATTCGCTGTATGTGAGCGCGTATCTGAGCTCAATCAAAATCGCGGTGATCTCCACCTTCCTGTGTCTGTTGATTGGCTATCCGATGGCCTATGCCATCGCCCGCATGGATCCGGCCACCCGCAACATCGCGCTGATGCTGGTGGTTCTGCCATCATGGACTTCGTTCCTGATCCGCATCTATGCCTGGATCGGCATCCTGAAGAACAACGGCCTGCTCAATAATTTCCTGATGTGGACCGGTGTGATCAACGAGCCCCTGGCCATCATGCACACGCCGATTGCGGTTTACATCGGCATCGTCTATGCCTATCTGCCGTTCATGGTCTTGCCGCTTTACGCCAATCTGGTCAAGCTGGATCTGCGTCTGCTGGAGGCCGCCAGTGATCTCGGCGCCCGTCCGTGGAAGGCGTTCCTGAAAGTGACCTTGCCGCTGTCCAAGGCCGGCATCATCGCCGGATCCATGCTGGTCATGATCCCGGTGGTCGGCGAATTCGTGATTCCCGAAATGCTGGGCGGACCGGACACCTTGATGATCGGCCGAATTCTCTGGCAGGAGTTCTTCAATAACCGCGATTGGCCGGTGGCCTCGGCGGTCTCGATCGTCATGCTGCTGCTTCTGATCATTCCGATCATGATCTTCCACCGAGCGCAAGCCAAGGAAATGGAGGCGAAACTCGCATGAGCCAGCACGCACGCCTGTCACGATTCAGCATGGTCATGCTGGCCATCGGCTTCCTGTTTCTGTATCTGCCGATGCTCAGCCTGATTGTCTATTCGTTCAACGAGTCCAAGCTGGTCACCGTCTGGGCCGGATTCTCCACCAAGTGGTATTTCGAGCTGTTCCGCGATCAGCAGATGATCGATGCCGCAAAGATCAGCCTGAAGCTGGCGTTCTTCACCGCCTGTGCGGCTGTGGTATTGGGTACCATGGCCGCCATGGTGATGACGCGCTTCCGCAGTTTCCGCGGCAAAACCCTGTTCAGCGCGCTGATTACCGCACCGCTGGTGATGCCGGAAGTCATTACCGGTCTGTCGATGCTGCTCCTGTTCGTTTCCCTCGGGGATTGGTTTGGCATCTTCCAGCAGCGCAGCGTAGCCACCATGTGGGTCGCCCATGTCACCTTCACCATGGCGTTCGTGACCGTGATCATATCCTCCCGCCTCGGTGAGCTCGATCGCTCTTTGGAAGAGGCGGCGATGGATCTGGGCGCCAACCGGCTGAAGGTGTTCTTCGTGATCACGCTTCCGATCATCGCGCCGGCACTGTTGTCGGGCTGGCTGATGGCTTTCACGCTGTCGCTCGATGATCTGGTGATTTCCAGTTTCACGTCGGGCCCGTCTTCGACCACATTGCCGATGAAAATTTTCTCCTCGGTGCGTATGGGTGTCAGTCCGAAAATCAATGCGCTGGCCTCCCTGATGATTCTGGCCGTGTCCGTCGCCGCGCTGATTGCCTGGTGGTCCATGCGTCGTAGCGAGAAACGCCGCCAGCGTGACATGCAGCTGGCCCTGCAGCAGAACTGAGTAAGGTTCCATGACCGTAGAAACCATCAATCCGTGGACCGGTGCCGTCGAGTACCGTTATGAGTACTTCAGCGACGATCAGGTTGAGCAACGCCTTGCAGCTGGTGCAAGGGCCTATCCGGTCTGGTCGGCACTGTCGTTTGCCGAACGCGCAGATCTGATCCGGCGTGCTGCAGGTCTATTGCGCGAGCACCGGGAGCGTATCGCCGGCATCATGACTGCGGAAATGGGCAAGCTGCGCCGCGAAGCCTTGGCTGAGATTGAGAAGTCGGCTGGTGCCTGCGAATTCTATGCCGGTCAGGCCGAAACCTACATGCAGGACAAGCACATCGCGACCGAGGCTTCCCGGAGCTTCGTCGCCTATGAGCCGATTGGCTGTGTTTTCGCGGTGATGCCTTGGAATTTCCCGATCTGGCAGGTGTTCCGGTTTCTGGCACCCGGCCTGATGGCCGGCAATGTGGCCCTGCTCAAGCATGCCACCAACGTGCCACGTTGTGCCGATGCCATTGCCGAAATCCTGCGGCTGGCCGGAATTCCGGAGGGCGTATTCGACGTCCTGCATATCGATAACCAGCGTGCAGCCTCGGTCATCGCCGATCCGCGCGTGCATGCCATTACACTGACCGGCAGCGAACGCGCCGGCAAATCGGTGGCCGGTAATGCCGGTGCCAATCTGAAGAAGTGCGTCATGGAACTGGGTGGAAGTGATCCGTTCGTGGTTCTGGATGATGCGGACCTTGATAAAGCGATTCCGGTGGCGATTGCCTCGCGTTTCGGCAACGGTGGACAGACCTGCATCGCCGCCAAGCGGTTCATTCTGACGCCTGGCATTGCCGAGGAGTTCGTGGCGCGCTTCAGCGCGGCTGCGGCGGCACTGAGATCCGGCGATCCCAACGATGATGCCACCACGCTGGCACCGATGGTGCGGCCGGATGCGCGAGAGGAACTTCAGCGTCAGGTCGATGCCAGCATTGCTGCCGGTGCAAAACTGCTGGTCGGTGGCAAGAAGGGGGCGGGCCCTTGTGAGTATCCCGCTACCCTACTTGATGCCGTTAAGCCCGGCATGGCGGCCTATTCCGAAGAGTTGTTCGGACCTGTGGCCAGCATTATCCGCGCAGACGATGAGGACGATGCCATCCGCATCGCCAATGACACTGCCTTCGGGCTCGGTGCCAGTGTCTGGACGCGCGACAAGGCACATGGCGAGTCCGTTGCTCGCCGGATTCAGGCGGGCGCGGTTTTCGTCAACGCGTTAGTGCGATCCGATGTGCGTTTGCCGTTTGGCGGCACCAAAACCTCCGGATTCGGCCGTGAATTGGCCGAGCACGGCATCCATGAGTTCATGAACATCAAAACGGTCTATGTCGATTGATCTGAATGGACCTTCGCTGCAGCTTGCTCTCGGCGCGGTCTGTACCGCGCCGATTTTGCTAGAAGTGCGCGATTTGTCCTGTCCGGCACCGGAGCTCAGTAGCGCCGAAGAAAACCAGTATGCCGGCATGTCTTCGGAAAAGCGCCGTGCCGAATATCTGATTGGCCGGGCTGCATTGAAAGCCGTGCTGACGACGCTCGGCAGAAACGACGATACCGCGGGCGTCGTCTGGCCGAGCGCTTTTTGTTCGCTCAGTCACAGCCATGGCTATGCCGTGGCTGTGGGGCTTGCCGAAGGCAACGGGATCGGAATCGATCTGCAGCTGCAGCGCACGCCGCCGTTCATGATGGCGGAACGGATTCTCGCCGATGACACCCTGGAGTGGTGGCGACAATTGCCGGAATCGTCGCAGGCGCAGGCCCTGCAACGGTTCTGGACGGTGAATGAAGCGGTTTACAAAGCCTGTCCGGCACCGCAGCCGGCCTATTTCAGACATTACCGCATGACCGATCCGATGCAGCTCAACAGCGCATTGAGCATTGACGGCACCGACTATAGGTTTGAGGTGCATACACTGGTACTGGCTGACGGCTTCATCAGTCTTGCCCTTCGGGCCTGAGTGCTTGCATCGCCCCCTTTATTTTGCTTAGATAGCTCTGTTGGCATAGTTGCCGTCGTCGGCGCCGTGGTGCTGTTGTTCATTGTGGGCATGATCAAGAAAAAATAAGCCTCATCCGCCGTTCCGGGAGACGTCCGAATGTGGAAAAAACTGTTGGCCGATCTGCAACTCAGTATCTTGATGCTGGTCGGCGGCGTGTCTTCCGTCTTCATCGCAGCCTTCTCGGTGTACCGCTTCCTGAATGGCAATATCAAAGTCGGACTGCTCGATGCGACCATCACCCTGGCGATGGTCGGCACCCTACTGTATGCCTGGCGTTCGACCCGCAATACCGAACGCGCAGGCCGCTTCATGGTGCTGTTGAATGTCGGAGGCGCCATCGCCAGCTCGGAAATGCTCGGCGTCACGGGTGCGTTCTGGATGTACCTGGCGATCGTGGTCAACTGTTTCATCACCACCAATCTGCGCTATGCGACCGGCGCCAACATCCTCATGCTACTGGCCATCGCCTTCCTGGGCCATGGTTTCGACAGTACCGCGCAACAGCTGTCATTTCTGGCCACCAGCGGCCTGCTCACGCTGTTCAGCTACATCATTGCCGAGCGGCTTTCCCAGCAGCAGCTGATTCTGAAGCTGCAGGCCAGCATCGATCCACTGACCGGCGCACTGAATCGACGGCGCATGGAGGAGGAAATGCATCTGGCCATCGAAGAGTACACTCGCAGCCGGACGCCGATGGCGATCATCCTGATGGACCTCGATGA
This sequence comes from Arenimonas sp., assembly GCF_044353605.1. Lineage (GTDB taxonomy): Bacteria > Pseudomonadota > Gammaproteobacteria > Xanthomonadales > Xanthomonadaceae > Arenimonas. Next base: position 32,507 of record NZ_JBILBO010000010.1, read on the forward strand.
TTTCAAGAACGTCAATGACCAGTACGGGCATGAAGCCGGTGATGATGTGCTGGCCGGCTTTGCCGATATGGTGCGCGGCCATACCCGGCAGATCGACCGCTTTTTCCGTTATGGCGGCGAGGAATTCCTGATGCTCGCCAAAGGCCTCAGCCCGGAGGAGGCTCAGCATTTGGCCGAAAAGATACGCAGTCAGGCCGAATCAGTGCTGACCGGGAAGCACTGCAGGGTCACCGTCTCCGCCGGTGTTGCCGGCGCCCAGACCGGTGAAAGCTGCATGCAATGGGTGGCCCGTGCCGACGCCGCCCTCTATGTCGCGAAGCAATCCGGCCGGAACCGCGTCCATCTCGCCGATTGAGCCCCAAGGCCCAAACTGCCATAATCGGTAGCTACTGCAGTTGTCACTTCCACCAAGGATTCCGATGAAAACCAAAGTTGCTGTCGCCGCCGTTCTGGCGGTATTGTCCACGCCGTCCGCAGCTCTTGCGCAGAACGTGCCGCAGGATACCGTGATACTCGCCGACCGCCTGTTCGATAGCCGGACCGGTGTGATGCTGTCCAATCCGGTGGTAGTGGTACGCGGTGATCGCATCGTGTCGGTGCAGTCCGGTGGCCTGCAGCCGGCTGGCGTGCGTGTGATCGACCTCAAGGGAATGACCTTGGTGCCGGGACTGATCGACATGCATACCCATATCGATTCCGATCCGACCTACGGCGGCTACAATTCGTTGCAGTTCGGCGATCGCTTCTGGTCCATGATTGCCGTTGCCAATGCCAGCAAAACCCTGCAGGCCGGTTTTACCACCATCCGCAATGTCGGTGCCGATGCCTGGAACGATGTCGGTCTGATGCAGGCCATCGATCAGGGCAAAGTGACCGGCCCCCGCATCGTACCGGCCGGCTATGCTTTCGGCGCGACCGGCGGCCATTGCGACTCGACCTTCTTCCCGCCCTCAATGGGCCAGAAAAACGCCTACAATGCCGATTCAAAGGACGAGGCACGTAAATCAGTCCGTGAAATCCGCAAGTATGGCGCCCAGGTCATCAAGATCTGCGCCACCGGTGGCGTGTTCTCACGCAATACCGAGCCCGGTCAGCAGCAGATGAGTTTTGAGGACATGAAAGCCGTTGCCGACGATGCCCATATGTATGGACTGAAAGTGGCTGCCCATGCACATGGCGCCTCCGGCATCAAGGATGCCATCCGTGCCGGTATCGATACCATCGAGCATGCCAGTCTGATCGACGATGAGGGCATCGCACTCGCAAAGAAGTACGGTACATGGTTGTCGATGGACATCTACAACACCGAGTACACGCAATCCGAAGGAAAGAAGAACGGCGTGCTTGAAGACAATCTCCGCAAGGACCGCGAGGTTGCCGATATCCAGCGTGAGGGCTTCCGCAAGGCGCACAAGGCCGGAGTCAAAATGGTGTATGGCACCGATTCGGGTGTGCATCCGCATGGCGACAACGGCAAGCAGTTCCGTTGGATGGTGCAATACGGCATGACGCCGGCGCAGGCAATCCAGACTGCCACGGCCAATGCCGCGGAAGCACTGGGCCGGAAAGACATCGGTGTCATCGAAGCCGGGCGTTACGCCGACATCGTTGCGGTAAAGGGTAATCCAGCGCAGGATGTGACCCTGCTTGAACGGGTCGATTTCGTCATGAAGGGCGGGGAAGTCGTCAAAAAGCCGTAAAAGCGCACATTACCTCCAATCATTTCGCATTCATAGCATGCCGGCACTGGTTCAATTGAGATCATAACGATGCCCGACATTCCACAGGCTTCTCAGTCATGCCAGGTGCTGATTATCGGCACGGGGTTCGGTGGACTGGGAATGGCGATTCAATTGCAGAAAAGCGGCGTCAGCGATTTCATGCTGCTGGAGAAGGCCGACGCCATCGGCGGCACCTGGCGTGACAACAGTTATCCGGGGGCGGCCTGTGACGTGCCCTCGCACCTGTATTCCTATTCCTTCGAGCCGAAAACCGACTGGAGCCGTAAATTCGCTCCGCAAGCGGAGATCCACGCATACATGCAGCATTGCGTGGACAAGTACGGTTTGACCAAGCATGTTCGATTGCGTAGCGAAGTCATCAGCGCGGCCTTTGACGAAGCTGCCGGCCTTTGGCGGGTGACCCTCGGCACCGGTGAGCAGTTGGCTGCGCCGGTGTTGATCAGTGCCTGCGGCCAACTCAACCAGCCGGCTTATCCCGCGCTGCCGGGTATTGACCGGTTTCAGGGGCAGGCTTTCCACTCGGCACGTTGGCGTCACGAAATCGATCTTTCCGGAAAGCGGGTGGCGGTAATCGGCACGGGTGCTTCAGCCATCCAGTTTGTACCGCAGATTCAGCCCAAGGTCGCGCAGTTGCAACTGTTCCAGCGCTCGCCGGCCTATGTGCTGGCCAAACCGGACCGTCACTACCGGACGTGGGAGTTGGCGTTGATGCGGCGCATGCCCTGGCTGCAGGTTATCGACCGCGGCTTCGAATACCTGTATCACGAAGTGCGCGGTTTGGCATTCATCAGCATGCCATGGCTGATGAAGGTGCATCGTTTCAGCTTTGAAAGGCATTTGAATCAGTACATTCGGGATCCGCACCTGCGTGCGCAACTGCAACCCGATTACCCGATGGGCTGCAAGCGCATTCTGATCAGCAACGACTTTTATCCGGCCCTGGACCAGCCCAATGTGAGCGTGATCAGCAGCGCCATCAGCCGCGTCAGTGCCGATGCCATCATCACAGCAGATGGTCGTGAGCATCCCTGTGATGTCCTGATTTACGGGACCGGCTTTGCCGCTACGGATTTTCTCGCTCCGATGCGGATTCGCGGACTCGGGGGACTGGAGCTGAACCAGGCCTGGCAGGATGGCGCGGAGGCATACAAGGGCATCAGCGTCAACGGTTTCCCGAATCTGTTCATTCTGTATGGTCCCAATACCAATCTGGGGCACAACTCGATCATTTACATGCTGGAAAGCCAGTTTCGCTATGTACTCGGCTGCCTGAGCCTGCTACGCGCGCAAAACGCACGCTACATGGATGTGAAAGCACCGGTGCAACAGCGTTTCAATCAACGCATTCAGCTGCGTTCGCACCGCACCATCTGGGAACAGGGCTGTAACAGCTGGTACAAGACGGCCTCTGGCAAAAGTACCAACAACTGGCCCGGTTACACGATTACCTACCGCTTGCAGACCCAGGCGCCGGCGCTCGCCGACTATGACTGCATCCGTTGAATTCACGGCACCACACCTCGAGCAGGCGCTGCTGCGCCGGGTGCTGCGCGCCTTGCTGCGGGTGTTTTTCCGCGGCATGGTGCGGCCGCCCATGCCCATTGCCGGACAGCGTGCGGTACTGCGTGTACTGACCACCATCGGCAGGTCGCCGCAGGGGATTACCCGCAAAGCCGGCACTCTGGGCGGGCGGTCTTGCGAATGGCATAAACCGCCGGATGGCCGCGGCATGGTGATGCTCTATCTGCATGGCGGCGCATACATCATCGGCGGGGCGAATACCCACCGGGTGCTATGTGCACATCTGGCCAAGCGTGGGCAGATGGATGTGTGTGCGCTGGATTACCGCCTTGCCCCGGAACACCCGTACCCGGCAGCGCGGGACGATGCCGTGGCCGCGTTTGAAGCCTTGCTCGCGCTGGGTTATGCGCCCGGGCAGATAGTTTTTGGCGGTGATTCGGCCGGCGGCAATCTGTGCCTGATCACCAGTCTTTGCCTGCGTGACCTGGGGCGGCCGCAGCCCGCTGCGCTGGTGTGTTTCTCTCCGCTGACCGACTTTAGCTGCGCGCATCTGCACCAGCCGGCCGCCGGTGATCCGCTGCTGCAACGGGCCTGGCTGGAGCAGGCCCGTTCGCTGTATGGTCCTCCCGGTTTGAGCCATGACGATCCCGGCCTGTCGCCACAGTTCGCTGATCTGCACGGCCTGCCAGCACTGTTGCTGCAGGTCGGTGAAGACGAGATTCTGCGCAACGACAGTCTGCGTTTTGCCGAGCGTGCAAGGGCCGCCGGAGTGGACGTCTGCCTGCAACGCTATCCAAACTTATGGCATGTGTTTCAGGCCCACGCCGGCACCCTGAAGGTGGCGGATTTAGCCATCGATGAAGTGGTGAGTTTTCTGTGCCAACGCAGGATCTCATGAACACCATCCTGTTTGTGGCTATTGAAGTTTCGATAAATAACTGAAAATTATAATTTATTCGGATCTTCTGGATTCCGGGTGGCAGTGATTTGATTTGAGTCAATATCACGATTTCTTAACACGTGATAATGAACCCATCCAATCCACCCAAGGAGTTTGTCATGAAAAAATCCACACTTGCTGTTCTGCTGTTGGCCGGTCTTGCCGCCCAATCCGCCACTGCCGCCGACTGGTTCGTGCGTGGCGGTCTGACCAATGTCAATCCGGACTCCGACAACGGCACGCTGGCCGGCGGTGCGCTGGATACCAGCATCGGCAGCAACACCCAGCTCGGCCTGACCTTCGGCTATCACATCAACCCGAACGTCGCCATCGAAGTGCTGGCCGCCACTCCGTTCAGCCATGATGTGTCCCTGAATGGCGCCGAAGCCGGCTCGTTCAAGCACCTGCCGCCGACCGTCAGCCTGCAATACTACTTCAACACCGATGGCACGGTTTCCCCGTTCATCGGTGCCGGCCTGAACTACACCTGGACCTTCAGTGAAGATTCCAAGACCGGCGGCCCGATCTCCGGCACCGACCTCTCCATCGGCAACAGCTTCGGTTTTGCCGGTCAGCTTGGCCTGCGCTTCGCGGCTTCTAAAGATTGGGACGTAGTGGTTGATGCCCGCTACATCGACATCAGCGCCGATGTTTCGGTGAATGGCACCAATGTCGGTGAAGCCAGCGTTGACCCGATGGTCTATTCGATCATGGTCGGCAAGCGCTTCTGATCAAGTGCGTTGTGAAGAAAAAAGCCGGGCTTGCCCGGCTTTTTTCATGCCTGCAGGTGCCGGGCTTGACGGTCGGGGGTATGCTTTTTCGCTTTCGCCGGTTTCGGCAATGGCAACTCGGCATCGGCCGACTCGAAACGCAGGCGGCTGCGGCCGCCGGTACCGCGGTAATCGGCGATCAAAACGGCCGCCGCATCGTCTTCTGCATGGCCGCATTCCAGCAGGTAGTCGTACAGCAGGTGCACCATGCGCTCGTGGGCGATGGCGTGGGTCTGACGGGTTTTCGCATACAGCCATTCGCTCAACCGGAAAAAGCCGTCGAAAGCGGAGTCGCCGAGAATCACCGGCAGGGTCCGGGAGTATCGGCCGGAATTGGCCAGAATGTCCCAGTAACGCGAAAACCGCGAGAGCTTCTGCATCTCGCCGAAATCGATGCAATCGGTGGACAGGATGTTGTAGGGCGGCGCGGGATTGAAACGCAGGGCGAAATCCGCGGTATGGCGGGCAATCGGCGCGCCGCGCAGACGTTTGAGGATGCCGAACTGGATTTCATGGGGTTTGAGCGCCACCAGTTTGTTGAAGCCCTCGCCGAAGCTCTGCACGGTTTCCCCGGGCAGGCCGGCAATCAGGTCAACGTGCAGATGTGCGCCGCTGTTCTGCGCCAACCAGAGGATATTGTCGCGGGCCAATTCGTTTTTCTGGTTGCGTGAAATGCGTGCCTGAACCTCGACATTGAAGGTCTGGATGCCGATTTCGAACTGCAGGGTTCCGGCCGGAAAGCGCTGGATGGCTTCCTTCAGCTTTTCGGGAAGGTGGTCGGGAATCAGTTCGAAATGCGCAAACGGCGGATCCTCCGGATTTTCAGCGATCTTGCCGAGGAAGAAATCCATGATTCGCAACGACGTTTCGATTTTGAGATTGAAGGTGCGGTCGACGAATTTGAACTGACGCGCCCCTTTCTGCCAGAGCATTTCCAGATCGGCCAAAAAGTTTTCCAGGGCGAACGGCCAGGCGGTTTTATCGAGTGCCGACAGGCAGAATTCGCATTTGAACGGACAGCCACGCGAGGCTTCGACATACAGGTGGCGCTGGCGGATGTCTTCCTCGGTGTATTCGGCGTAGGGCGATGCGATGTCATCGAGTTTGGCTTGGATGCCGGGAATGATTTTGGCTTCCGGCGCCTGACCGGCCAGAATCTGAGCACACAACTGGGCGAAGCTGATATCGCCCCAGCCGGTGATGGTGTAATCGGCGGCGGTACAAATGGCCTGCTCAGCGCATTCATAACTGACTTCCGGACCGCCGAGCACGATGATCAGGTCCGGGCGCACGGCTTTCAGCATCAGCACCAGTTTGAGGCTTTCTTCGCAGTTCCAGATATACACGCCCAGGCCCAGAATCGTCGGTTTTTCGTCCAACAGCGCTTCGGCGATCTCTTCGGTTTTCTGGCCGATGACGAATTCGCGGATGGCCGAGCGTTCGCGCAGGGCGCCGAGATTCGCCCGCAGGTAACGCAGCCCGAGCGAGGCATGGCTGTAACGGGCGTTCAGGGTGGCGAGCAGGATCTCGGACATGCCGTCATTATCGCCGATGCTGGCTATCACCGCACGCAACCCCTACAATAGCCGGTCTTCTCACGGTGTCCGGCCATGCCTTTGCTCAGTCTCAATAACCTCGATTTCAGCATTGGCGGCCCCTTACTGCTGGAAAAGGTCTGTCTGAGCCTGGACAAGGGCGAGCGCATTGCCCTGATTGGTCGCAATGGCGCGGGCAAATCGACCCTGCTCAAACTCATCGCCGGCGAGCTGCAGGCCGATGACGGCGGCATCGTGCGCGAAGAAGGTCTCAAAATCGCCCGGCTCGAGCAGGAAGTGCCGGACGGTCTGCACGGCAGTATTTTCGATGTGGTCGCCACCGGTCTGGGCGCCTTGGGCGATGATCTGGCCTTGTATCATCATCTGAGCCATGCCGCCGAATTCGATGGTGACGCGCTGGCCGAAGTGCAGGGGCGCATCGAGGCCGCCGGCGGCTGGAATCTGGAGCAACAGGTCAGTACCGCTCTGGAGCGCATGGCCTTGGATCCCGAGCTGGATTTCGCCTCCCTTTCGGGTGGCATGAAGCGGCGCGTCTTATTGGCCCGCGCTTTGGTCGCACAGCCGGATATCCTGCTATTGGACGAGCCGACCAACCATCTCGACATCGAAGCCATCGATTGGTTGGAAAAAACCCTGTTGCAGTGGGAAGGTTGCCTGCTGTTCATCACCCATGATCGGCGTTTTTTGAAGAATCTGGCCACACGCATTGTCGAAATCGACCGCGGTGCGGTCACTTCCTGGCCGGGCGATTGGGGCAATTACCAGCGACGGCTGGCCGAGCGTCAGAACGACGAAGCGCAGAACAGTGCCCGTTTTGACAAACTGCTGGCCCAGGAAGAGGTGTGGATCCGACAGGGCATCAAGGCCCGTCGTACCCGTGATGAAGGCCGTGTACGCAGGCTGGAAGCCATGCGCCGCGAGCGCGCGCAACGGCGCGAAGCCACCGGTAATGTCAAGATGCAGGCGGCACAGGCAGAGAATTCCGGGAAACGGGTTTTCGATGTCAAAGACGTCTCGTTCGGCTATGACGGCAGGCCGTTGGTACGCGATTTCAGCACGCGCGTCCTGCGCGGCGACCGTATTGCCCTGATCGGCCCGAACGGTGCCGGCAAATCCACCCTGATCAAACTGCTGCTCGGCCAACTGATGCCCGATCAAGGCAGCGTGGAGCAGGGCACACGCCTGCAGGTCGCGTATTTCGATCAATACCGCAATACCCTGCGCGAAGACTGGAACGCGCTCGACAATGTGTCCGAGGGTCGCGAGTTCATCGACATCAACGGCTCGCGCAAGCACGTGTTGGGCTATCTGCAGGATTTCCTGTTCAGTCCCGAGCGCTCGCGTGCGCCTATCACGCGCTTATCCGGTGGCGAACGCAACCGCTTGCTGCTGGCCAAGCTGTTCGCCCAGCCTTCGAACGTGCTGGTGATGGACGAGCCGACCAATGATCTGGATGTGGAAACTCTCGAATTGCTCGAGGAGCTTCTGGATGATTACACCGGCACGCTGTTGTTGGTCAGTCACGACCGTGATTTCATCGATGCCGTCGCCACCTCCTGCCTGATGTTTTCCGGGGATGGCCGCATCGACGAATACGTAGGCGGCTACAGCGATGCCCAGCGCCAGAGCCGACGGCCTGCATCCAGGCCTGCGACAACCCAGAAGCCGGTCGCCAACGCGAAAACAGTTGCTGCGCCGGAACCGGCGAAAAAGAAGCTCAGTTACAAGGATGCGCGCGAGCTGGAATTGCTTCCGCAGAAAATCGAGCAGATGGAAAACCGGGTCGGAACCTTGACCGAGCGCATGCAGCAGACAGATTTTTACACGCAGCCCGCTGACCGCATCACCGCGCATACCCGCGATCTGGAAAGTGCGCAGGCCGAACTCGATGCCGCCTACGCCCGTTGGGCCGAACTCGACGGCTAACCGGCCAAGAGTTCTTCCACGGCGGCAAGCGCAGTACGGGTTGCCTGATCGCGGTCGAAGTCCCGGTATTTTTCAGCAAACGCCTGAGCCGCCTCGCGGTACTTCGGATCACGCGTCAAGGCACTCAGTCCTTGGTGAAACTGGTCGGCGGTTTTCTCGACATAACTCAGGCCAGCCGACATCAACTGCAGATGACGGCCCATGATGGATTGTTCCGCATGCAGCGGAAGCACCAGTGAAGGCACGCCGGCTAACATCAGTTCGCAGGTGGTGCCGTGGTTGCCGTTGTGGATGGCGAAATCGGCACTTTCCCCGATCAAACGCATATCCAGCGGCTTGTCGACGAAGCGCAGGGTCGCCGAGGTACTTTCCTTCATCATTTTTTCCGGAATACCATCCGGATAGATGAGTGTGCGGATTTTCTTTTGGTTCAGCTGCATCAGCAGCTGCGGCAGGGTCGGAAACGGCTTCAGGTAGGCAAAGGCTTTCGGGCCGTCACCGTCCGGCCATTCCGGCGCAGCACCCTGCACGATGCGCATCGGTCCGATGTATTCGGCCGGTTCGCGGTCGGGGTAGTGGTCGAGTTCCTTGAACGTCGTGAATAATTTGCGTTCGGCAATCTGCGATTGGTTGAAGAATTCAATCCGTTGCATGCCGTTGAGTTCGAGCGCACTGTTGATGTGGGTGAGGATTTTGTTCTGGAATCCGAAAACGCTTGGATCGTCCTGCGGGATGCCCTGCAGCTCGGCCAGGCTGGGTACGCGGCCCTGGGTCGGCATCTGGTAGAAACCGGTGCCGATCTGCAGGCGGGGTATACCGGACTCGCGTGACGCCAATACCGCTGTCGGGCTGTAATCGGCGATGATCAAATCGGGCTTGACCAGTTCAAACAGGTTCTTCCAGGCGCGGATCATGCCGGCCAGCTGCGGGACATTGCTGTAGCCGGAGTTGTTGAGGATTTTGGCGAAACTGTCGATCGGCGTGACCTGCTCGGAGGCCGGTGACGACACATACGGACTCTGCAGATACCGGACGTTGGTGCCTTCGAATAGACGGAATGCACGGGACACGTATTTGCAGGCGAAAGTGATCTCATGCCCGCGTGCTTCAAGCTCTTTAATGAGATTTAAATAGGGCGCTATATGCCCGGAGCCTTCGCCGATTTCCCATGTAATCAGAATGTTTGCCATATGCGCGCTTGTCCTTGGATTCAGCAGCCGTCGCTGCAGGCGGCGTCCGTATTGACGCGGATCAGGCGGACCAGCAGGCTGCCGGGCTCGCGCAGCGGATCGGTGCCGATGGATGCCACGCGGGCATCGAAGGGCGCGGTGTAGCGCGCGGTGATATCGCCGAAGCCATTGCGCTGGACAGCCAGCAGCTGTCCGGCTTTGACATCCTGATTCAAGGCCACCAGCACTTCCGCGAAGCCGCCGCGTTCGGCACGGATGCTCTGGGTCTGGTTGCCGATGAAGCTGCGCTGCGCCTTGGCATCGCGGCCGGGTTTGCCCGGCAGCATGCCGTAAGCCTTAAGGACGTTTTCAACGCCGACCAGCGCACGGTCAATCAATTCAGGCTGGTAAAGTTTTGCGGCACCGATTTCAAGCGTAATAGAAGCCATGCCGGCATCATTGAAAGCCTGTTCGGCGGCGCCGGGTTCACCCGGATCAATTTTGATGATGTCCGCCGGAAACAGTTCCGCCAGTGCCTTGACACCGGCAACACGGTAATCGGCATAGATGTAGAGCGGGTAGGCGGTGCCGGTGCTCTGGGTATGCAGATCGATGACGGAGTCGGCGTTGCCCACCCAGATGCCGTTGAAAATCCGATGCACCTGTTGTTCGGCAGCATTGCCTTCGGCTTTGCCGGGCCAGATGCGGTTGAAGTCGACGCCACCGCCGCTGTCATGCTGCAGCTGGTAATAACGGCTGTTGGCGAGCAGCCCCGTGCTGTTGGCACCGATAATGGCGATAACGCTGCCACTGAGTGTCTTTGGATCAAGATTTTCGAATACGCGGTGGATCAGGCGGGTTCCGTTGAGTTCATCGCCGTGCACGCCGGCTTGCAGCCCGAGCCGCTTGCCCGGCTTGCTGCCTTTTGCAACAAGCACCGGAACCAGCCAATGCTGGCCCACACCATTGCTGGCGCCCTGTAGATAGAAGCGGTGAATTTTTCCGGCGTCGATATCGGCAAGGTCCAGTTTACGGATGACTTTCACGCCCTCGATGCTGTCGCCGGTATAGTCGGTAGCGGCATGGCCGCTGGTGGCATAGGCGAAGAGCAGGACGCAGCTAAAGAATGGTTTCATGAGGTGTCCGGGTCAGGATGTGAGTTGGTCTTGCAGGTAATCGAGAAAGGTGCGTGTTTTGGCGGGCAGCAGACGGGTTTCAGTCAGGGCATAAACGGGCACTTCGGGCGGACACCAGTCCGGCAGTACCCGCACCAGTTCGCCGCGGCTGACCGCGCTGTGTGCCATGGGCACGGAAAGGATGGCGATGCCGGCATCGCGCAGCGCGATGCTCTTCAGCAGGCTCATGCTGTTGGAGGCGTAGGCCGGAGTTTTGATTTTATGCACGGTTCGCTGGCTGCCTTTGATCAGCTGGAAATCCAGCGCGGCCAATTGCAAGCAACTGTGTGCCGCCAGATCGGCAGGGATTTTCAGCTTCGGCGCTTTCTTCAGGTACCCAGGGGAAGCATACAGTCCGACCTTGAACACCGCCAATTTTCGGGCAATCAGTCCGGAATCGCTGACCTGTCCCATGCGGAAGGCGATATCGACCGAATCGGAAATCAGGTTGGCGCGGCGCGGGTTGATGTCGAATTCAAAGCGGATGCCAGGGTGCAGGCTGCGGAACTCGGGCAGGTAAGGAATGATGTAATCGGCGGCGAACTCCTCCACCATCGACAGCCGCAGCATGCCGCTGGGCGATTCCGCCGCATGACTCAATTCCTCATGCGCGCTCTGGGCCTGTGCAATGATGCCCTGGCAGCGCTCGAAATAGGTGCGTCCCAGCTCAGTCAGTTCGATTTGACGGGTGGTCCGGTGCAGCAAGCGGATTCCAATGCTCTTTTCTAGATGACTGACCCGGCGCGATAGCGTCGACGTGGGCATGTCCAAGACATCCGCAGCCTTGCGGAAGCTTTTGGCCTTGACCACGGCCACGAATAGGGCGATGTCGTTCAGGTTGTTGAGCATTGTTGCAAACTTGGAACAATCATTTGGATGAATCCCACTTTATCAGATTGCCGCTTTAATGGAAGATGCCCCATTCCCTTTCAAGGAGCACGTCATGATCGATATACGCAAGGCCGGCGAACGAGGTCATTTCAACTTTGGCTGGCTCGATACCTGGCACAGCTTTTCGTTCGGTCATTACCGGGACCCGAAACAGCAGGGTTTTTCCGACCTTCTGGTGATCAACGACGATGTGGTCCAGCCCGGAATGGGTTTCGGCACGCACCCGCATCAGGATATGGAAATCTTCACCTACATCCTCGAAGGCGCGCTCGAGCACAAGGACTCGATGGGCACTGGGTCAATCATCCGTCCCGGTGACGTGCAGATGATGAGTGCCGGAACCGGTATCCGGCACAGTGAATTCAATCCATCAGCAAGTGAACGTGTCCATTTGCTGCAGATCTGGATCGTGCCGGATCGGCGTGGTGTTGCGCCACGCTATCAAGAAGTAAAGTTTGATGCGGCAGAGAAACGCGGAAAACTTCGCTTGATCATTTCGCCGGATTCCGTGGAGGGCTCGCTCAACGTCTATCAGGATGTGCGGGTGTATGCCGGTCTGTTCGATGCTGATGAAAGCTTCGATTTGGCGCTGGCAGACAACCGCTATGCCTATCTGCATGTGGCCCGGGGCGCACTTGAGGTCAATGGCGTGCGTTTGACGGCGGGTGATGGCGCCCGTGTTCGCCGGGAAACAGCACTGAATTTCAGCAAAGGCGAGAACGCCGAAGTGCTGGTCTGGGATCTGCGCCCGAACGAATTGCCGGGTTATTGACGCCGGCTTTAGCGCAGGTGCTGGGTGATGCCATCGGAGATCCGGTAGTAATCGCCTTTTTCGGAAGTGAAGATATGCATGCTGAGCTGGGTGCCGGTCGGGCCATCCAAAGCGCCCATGGCTACCGCTATCTTATCCTTGTGGATGGGGTCCCAGAACAACGACGACCCGCATGTTTTGCAAAATCCGCGGCGGACTTTTTCAGAGGATGCATACCAGGCGATGTTTTCGTCGCCTTGAATGGAAAGTGCGATGCGACTGACATCGGTGGAGGCCCAGTAATGGCCTGAGTGCTTTCGGCATTGCCGGCAGTGGCAAGCATCAGGGCTATGTAGCTCGGCATTGATTTCAAAGCGGACGGCGCCGCAAAGGCATGATCCCTGATGCATAAAGGCCTCTTGTTTATTTCGGAAGTATTTCCAGTACCGTTTCCGGTGCGCGGCAGATACGGGTGCCAAATGCGCTTGTAGCCACCGGCCGGTTGAACAGGGATGGTTCCGCAACCAGTGCCTGCATGCGCTGTTCATCGCTGCAATCGGGCGCGTCCAATCCCATCTCGGCATAGCGTGTATCGCCGGTGCGCAGCAGGCAAACGACCGGAAGATCCAGAGCGATGCGCAAGGCTTCCAGGTCATGCCGGGAAAGCGGATTTTGCAGGTAGTCGATGACAACCGGCTCGATGCCGGCGGCGCGGATCAACGCGAGGGTGTCACGGGATTTACTGCATGCCGGGTTGTGATAAAGCGTCACGGATCCCATGAGGCATTATACCGCGGTACGACGGACCTTCAAATGCGCAAACAGGCGAATGCCCAACAACAGGGCAAGAATTGCCGCATACAGCAAGGGCTCGCGGATATCCGATTTCACCAGCCACCAGTAGTGCAGCACGGCCAGTACGCCGATGGCATAGGCCAGCCGGTGCAGGCGCTGCCAGTTCTTTTTCAGCAATCGCATCATCCACCGGTTCGAGGTCAGTGCCAGCGGCAACAGCAGCAGCCAAGCCGTGAAGCCGACCGTGATGAAGGGTCGTTTCAGGATGTCGGCACCGATCTGCGACCAATAGCCGCTGCCCAAATCGAGAAACAAATACACCGCGAAATGCAGACTGGCATAGAAAAAGGCATAGAGACCAATTAAGCGACGAAATCTTATAGGCCAGGCCTGTTTCAGGACCATCCTTAGCGGCGTCATGGCCAAACTCAGCAGCAGCAGGCGCAACGCCCATTCGCCGGTTTGGTGGGTCAGTGCCGCGACCGGGTCGGCGCCGAGCCGGTCATTGAGGGCGTTGGTGATGAGCAAGACCGCCGGCAACACGGCAAGCGCGTGCGCTGCCGTCTTCAGACCGAACCAGCGCCAGTCCATGTGGCTCAGAACCACTTGCGCAGATCCATGCCTTTATAGAGATGGGCCACCTGCTTGGCGTAGCCATTGAAGGGCAGGGTGGCGATGCGTTGGCCAAACAGCTTGCTGTCCGTTCCGGCGATGCGGCGTTCGCTGGCCTGGCTCCAGCGCGGGTGATCGACCGCCGGGTTGACGTTGGAATAAAACCCGTATTCCTCGGGCTGCAGCATGTTCCAGCTGGTTTGCGGCATTTTTTCGGTGAACACGATGCGTACGATCGACTTAATGCTCTTGAAGCCGTATTTCCAGGGCACCACCAGACGCATCGGCGCGCCGTTCTGGTTCGGCATCGGTTTGCCATACATACCGGTGGCCAGCAGCGTCAACGGGTTCATGGCCTCGTCGATGCGCAGGCCCTCACGGTAGGGCCAAGGAATACTCTCATAGGCCATTCCGGGCATCTGCTCGCGGTCGGCTTTGCTGTAGAACGCGACGTATTTGGCCTTCGAGGTCGGCTTGAAGCGTTTGATGATCTCTGCCAGCGGAACGCCTTGCCAGGGAATGACCATCGACCAGCCCTCCACGCAACGCAGACGGTAAATGCGGTCCTGGACGGCCATGCCTTTGAGCAACTTGTCGAGATGATAGGCGCCGGTGATTTCCGCTTCGCCTTCCACCGACACGACCCAGGGCAGGGTGCGCAAGCGATGGGCATTTTTAGCCGGGTCGGTTTTGCCGGTCCCGAACTCATAAAAATTGTTGTAACTGCTGGCATCCTCGAAATGCGTCAGGGTATCCGCCGTTCGGAAGCCATCTGGGCTATCCTTCGGACGGTTCACGGCCGCAGGTTCCTTGGCTTCGCTGCAACCGGTTAATGCCAGCAGCGGGGTGGCCAGACCGGCGCCGATCAGCTCCCGGCGCCGCAGATACACCGATTCGGGCGTGATTTCGGAGGCGGGAATATGGCTCATATCGTTCATGGTCTATCCTGATGCAGACGGTGGCTTCACGGATTGGTCGCGCTACCGGAGCTAAACTTACAGGGCAAAATCAATCCAGCTACCTTACATCCAGTATGCCGTCAAAGCGGCAAGGAATTGTGAATCATGAGCGTCTGCGCCATCCCCGGCTTGAATCTGAGCGTCTCTCCGGAGCAGGTTCCACCACCCGGGATGCCTTTACCGCCGGCGATGGATTGCGGCGTTGCCATCCTGGCCGGTGGTTGCTTCTGGTGTACGGAAGCCGTGTTCGGCGCCCTGGACGGGGTCCGCAGCATCGCCCCGGGTTATGCCGGAGGCCGGGCCGAGCGTGCCAACTATGAGGCGGTGTGCACCGGCGTCAGCGGTCATGCCGAGGCCATCCGGATCGAATACGACCCCGCGGTCATTGGATTTCCGGCGCTGTTGCAGGTGTTCTTTGCCGTGGCCCACGATGCGACCCAGCTGAACCGGCAGGGCAATGATATCGGCAGCCAGTACCGCTCCGCGGTGTTTCCTCAGGATGGGCAACAGGAACAACTTTTGCGGTCCTATATCCGGGAGCTGGGCGATGCCGGTATTTTCCTGGCCCCGATTGCGACCACCATCGAGCCCGGCCAGATCTTTTACCTGGCCGAACGCTACCACTTCGACTATGCGACCCGCAATCCGGACCAGCCCTATATCCGCGGTGTTTCCGCGCCCAAGGCCGGAAAACTGCGGCAGTATTTCCCGCATTTGCTGAAATCGGCGGATTGACGCCCGTTCCGCCTTAACACGGAATTGTCCGTTTATAATCGGACCATGCGCATCAGCGCCATTCAATGTTCTTTTCCGGGGAGTTTTCATGCGTGTCCTTTTGTCTTTGGCGGTCTTGTCCTTGTCGGCGGCAGTGTCCGCAGCGGAGCCGATTGATTATTCGGCCTTGGCGAAAATACGCCAGGAGGGCTTTTCCAATTCGAAAGTCATGGAGACCGTCACCACCTTGACCGAGAAGATCGGACCGCGCCTGAGCAACTCCCCGCAGATGACTGCCGCCAATGCCTGGACACGTGACCAACTGGCCGCATGGGGCCTCAGTAACGCCCGACTGGAAGCCTTTGGTCCGTTCGGCCGTGGCTGGCAATACCAATCCGCCTCGGTCAACATGACCGCGCCACGTGCATTTACCCTCAGCGCCTTGCCGAAGGCCTGGACGCCGGGAACCGCCGGCCCGGTTGAGGGCGAAGCCATGCTGCTGGTGGCGAAAACCCGCGAGGATCTGGAAAAGCATAAAGGCCAGCTGAAAGGAAAAATCCTGTTCATCAGTGATGCCCGTGAATACAAACCGGCCGACAAGCCGGATTTCACGCGGTACGACGAAGACAAGCTGAAAGAGTTGCAGGCATCACCGATTCCCGCGCCTCTCGACCCCAAGAAGCGCGCTACCGATGCCGAGGCCTTCCTGAAGCAGCGGGAGTTCACTGTCTTCAGCAACCGATTCATGGCCGAAGAAGGCGTGGTAGCCACGGTCAGCCTGAGTTCCTGGGACAACGGCATCCTCCGGGTCACGGGCGGCGGTTCGCGCAAGGCCGGTGAACCGGTCGGCGTTCCGGCATTGGTGATGATCACTGAGCATTACAACCAGATTCTGCGCCTGATCGAAAAGAAGGAAATGGTCCGGCTCTCGGTTGATGTCAAGGCGCAGTTCACCTCCGAGGATGACCGCATGGCCTACAACACCCTGGCCGATCTTCCCGGCGGCAGCCGTAAAAACGAACTAGTGATGATCGGTGCGCATCTGGATTCCTGGCACACCGGTACCGGTGCGGCGGACAACGCCGCCGGCGTGGCGGTCATGATGGAAGCCATGCGGATTCTCAAAGCCAGCGGCCTGAAACCCAAGCGCACCATCCGCATCGGCCTCTGGAGCGGTGAGGAGCAGGGCCTTCTCGGTTCGAGTGCCTATGTCGAGAAGCACTTTGCCGAATTGCCGCCACCGGCAGATCCCAAGCTGAAAGACCTTCCGCGATCTTTGCAGGAATCGCCCCTGCCGCCGGTCTACAAGGCCGATCACAAAAGGATTTCGGCTTACTACAACTATGACAACGGCGGCGGCCGCATCCGCGGCATCTATGCCCAGGAAAATCTGGCTGCAGCCGAGGTTTTCAAACAGTGGATCGTGCCGATGGCGGATATTGGCGTGACCACCGTCACCAACCGCAACACCGGCAGCACCGATCATATTCCCTTCGACCGCGTGGGCATTCCGGGATTCCAGTTCGTACAGGACAATCTCGATTACTTCACCCATGTCCATCACACCCACCTCGATGGACTCGACCACCTGCAGGCCGAAGACCTGCGCCAGTCGGCGGTTGTGGTCGCCACGCTGGCCTATCTGACGGCCATGCGCGATGAACCCTTGCCGCGCAAAGCCCAGCCCTGAGTCCGGAGTTTCCATGAATTGCCGTCAACAACTTCGTTATGCATTCGTCGCGCTGTTGCTGCCGATGGCAGCGATGGCCCAGATTCCGGGACTGAGCAAGGCAGAGCCGGCGCCTGCCGAAGAAAAAGTGGAGGCGCCGGCTACCATTGCCATTGCCAATATTCCACTGAAGCGGGAAGAAGACGAGCGTTTCATCCAAGAGGCCATGCTGAGGGCGCAATCTTCCAGCAAAGCCGAGGCCATGGCCCGTCAACTGAAGGAAATCCAGAAAAGCGTCAGCACACTTTCGCAGAAGTCGCAGAGTAGCAAGCTTGAGGGTGTGCAGATTTCACGGCTCGAAAGCCTGGACCGGCATTGGAGTTTTCTTGACCGCGAACTTACACAGTGGCAAAGCCGGCTGCAATCTGCGGCAAAGCCGCTCTCCGAAGATGCAGCCGAACTTGCCGCGCGCAAGCAGGTCTGGATAAACACCCGCACCGCGGCCGCCGGGACTCTCGCGGTTCCGTTGCTGCGCAGCTTGGATGAACTTCTGATCGAGTTCGAAAAGGCCGATCAGGCGATATCCCAGCCATTGACCAAGTTACTGGATCTTGGCCGTGATGCCAGTATCATTCAGGCACGCGTCAGCCGGAATCTGGACGCGGTACGCAAGCAAATTGACTCGGTTGATCATGACCTTGCCGTGCTCGATTCCGAGAACCTCTACATTGCTCTGACCACATCGGGCTCCAATGAGGCTGGGGATTTGGAGTCCCTGAAGAAGGGACTCAGCATTGAAGAAGATTTCAGAGCCGAGTTCGACCGGGCCAATGCAAGGCCGGAACGTGTATTCTGGATTTTCGCATTGCTTCTGTTGCCGTTGTTTTTTTGGCTTTCATACAGTGCCAAGACACTTCTAAAAAGCGATTCGCGTCTGGAGCAATACCGCAAGACCCTGACCCGTCCGTTCTCGGCCTGGCTGTTGCTGACCGTCATGGGGCTGCTGCTGCTGCAGATGTCCGGACCGATGATCCGCATCCAGCTATTGATGCTGCTGGCCTGGCTGCCGGTCATGCGGCTGCAACCACAGCATGTACATGACGGCATCGGACGCTGGATGTATCTGACGGCGGTTTTCTATGTCATCAATCTGCTGGCGTTTCTGCTGTCCCAGAATCCGATCCTGTTCCGTCTGACGGTGCTCTTTAATGGCCTGTTGATGCTTGGAACGCTCGCCTGGCTGCTTTACCGCTCGCGGACGGAACTGAAAACCAGGACTAACCGGCAGCTGCTGCTGCGCATCATCATCGGGGTGAGCGCTCTGGTCATGCTGATTGCGGTGATATCCAATGCCATCGGGAACGTCACTTTGGCCGCCATGTTGACCGATGCTACTCTGGACACAGCCTATCTGGGCCTGTTCCTCTTCGCAGTTGGCAATGTGGTGCGGGCATTTTCCCGATTGCTGTTCCGCGGCACCGCTGAAAGGCTGAAGTCACGAACGCAGCATGCCGGCGGTCTTCTGGAGGTGATATCAGGGCTGTTCAATTTTTCCCTTGCCGCGCTCTGGCTTTACGGCGCTCTGTCGGCTTTCCGTGTCTTCAGGCCGTTGATGGCGCTTGTGAAGTCCATTGCCTCGTTCGCCATTGAATTCGGTAGCATCTCCATTACCATCGGCAGCATCGTGCTTTTCGGGATTTCCGTGTATTTGTCATTCTGGCTGGCCAAAACCATCCGGGGCGTACTTTCGGAAGACATCCTGCCGAACATGGAACTACCGCGTGGGGTAGCGAATAGCGTCTCGTCCCTTTCTTATTACGCCCTGCTATTGACGGGGTTGATGGTGGCGCTTGCCGCCGCCGGATTCCATATTTCGCAGCTGGCCATCATCCTCGGCGCGCTCAGCGTCGGTATCGGCCTCGGCCTGCAGGATGTGGTCAAGAACTTCGTTTCGGGCCTGATTCTGATGGTCGAGCGCCCGGTTCAGCCCGGTGACATCGTGGAAGTCTCGAATACCACAGGCAAGGTCCGTGACATCGGCATGCGCGCCACTACCTTGACCACCTTCGACGGCGCCGATGTCATCGTGCCCAATGGCATGCTCCTGTCCGAGAAGATGATCAATTGGACGCTCAGCAGCGACAAGCGCCGTATCGAAATTCCAATCGGCGTGTCTTATGATGCGGACCCGAAACAGGTGCTGGCTGTGCTGACTGCTGTGGCCGAGGCGGCGAATGGCGTTACCCGGAATCCGGCGCCATCGGTGGTGTTCATGGGTTTCGGTGCCAGTTCGCTTGATTTCAGTGTGCGTGCCTGGACCGATAATTACGATGATGCGATCTTCGTGCGCAGCGCCCTGGCCGTGAATATCCATGCCGCCTTGATCGAGGCCGGCATTGCCATACCTTATCCGCAGCGCGATCTGCACTTACGTTCGGTTGATCCGGAAATCCTCAGTCAATTGCAACGGAGCACGCCATGAACACCCCAGTCAATCTGCCACAGCCGATTATCGATCTTTACGACGAATACACCCATGCGCCATTGGATCGGCGCGTGTTCCTGAAGCAGCTGGCGTCGCTGGCCGGCAGTACGGCCGCCGCCTATGCATTACTGCCTTTGCTGGAGAATAATTATGCGCATGCGGCACTGGTGCCGGAGTCCGATCCGCGTTTGCGTACGCAATCCATCGAATTCGCAGGCCCCAAAAATCAGTTGAAGGGCTATTTGGCGCAGCCGGCCGCCAAGGGCAAGCGCGGTTCGGTGCTGGTCATCCATGAAAATCGTGGCCTCAATCCGCATATCCGCGATGTCGCCCGCCGTGCCGCACTCGCCGGCTGCAACGCCCTGGCTCTGGATTTCCTCAGTCCGCTGGGCGGCACCCCCGACAATGAAGACACGGCGCGCGAGTGGTTCTCGAAGCTCAACCGTGCCGAAACCCCCAACAACGGCATGGCGGCCTTGGCCTACCTGAAAACACTGCCGGAAAGCAACGGCCGCATCGGTGCCGTCGGTTTCTGCTGGGGCGGCGGCATGGTCAATCAACTGGCGGTGTTCGAACCGGATCTGGATGCCGCTGTCTGTTTCTATGGCATGGCACCGGAAACCGCATTGGTGGCGCAGATCAAAGCCCGGGTCATGCTGCACTACGCCGGTCAGGATGAGCGCATCAATGCCGGTCGCGCGGCTTACGAAGCAGCCATGAAAGCCGCCAACATCCGGTTCGAGAGTTTTCTGTATGACGGCAAGCAACATGCCTTCCACAACGACACCAATACCGCGCGCTATGACAAAGCCGCGGCGGATCTGGCCTGGACCCGCACGCTCGGGCTTTTTTCGAAAACGCTCTAAAGATTAAAGCGCTTCATCCAGTAGGCGGGCCAGGCGGATGCCGGCGACGTAGATTCTGTCGTGCACAATCGGCAGAAAGCGGTAGCTGTACTCATAGCCCAGTTTCGGCATGGCTTCAGCAGCAACCGGTTCACGGCAATAGGTCAGGTAGGTGACTGGTGCATTCGGCGTCTGAACTTCCGGCGGATAGATTTCGCTACGCAATTTCCGTGATTCCTGCGCCCAGCTGCGCATATCGCCGCGTTTGGCCGCGGCAATGTCGGCGGCGGTCCGGCCTTGGCTGGCGAAGACGGCCAATTCGGTATAGCTCAGGCCGTTGCCTTCGATGATTTCGCCATCCCAGACCGAATGCAGGTTGGTGGTTTTGCCGAACCAGGTCACCCGGCAGGTGTTGCCGCCCCGGTCGTTGCCGCCACCCACATGCAGCGGCTGATGGGCATCACCGACCAGATGCACCACGAAACGCAGGGCGTCGGCGCGCTCGGCTTTCGGGGCTTTGCTGTTTTTCAGGATGGCCAGCTGCTTGTCCACTTGGGTCAGCAGAAAGCCCGTGTCCTTGGTCTCGTCCGCCGAATGAAAGCGCTCATCTTCATCCTGCCAGGTGGTGTAATGCCAGTTAAACGTGTGGCTGTACCGTTTGGGATCGGAGCGGATTTCATCGGCCCAGGTGGACGCATAGGCAAGATCACGGCCGTCGAGCAGGGCGCGGGCTTTTTTCACAGCATCCGGACGCATGTTGGCTTCGGCGATTTCACCGATGGCACGGTGGCCGGTTTGGCCCCAGGCCAGAAGCTGTTGGGAACCGAGACAAAGGCTGATGCAGAACAGAATTCGGGTGGCAGGTGTCATCGGATTATCTCGGCAGGGTGAGGCGTCCATTATCGCTGAAGCGAACCGTGCCGAACAGACCGCTATCGAGCCGTCCGCGGACCTCGTAGCCGATGCCGTTTTGCGGCGGTTTCTGCATCAAGGTGAAGGCCTGTCCGATGGCATTCAGGGTCGAGACCGTGACCGGCAGGTCATAGACCAGTTCGCCGTAGGCGGGTACTTTGCCCGGTACGTCGCTCAGGCCGGTCGCCACGCGCTTGCCTTCGATGTAAAGATCAACCACCACGCCTTTGTAGTTGATGTCGACCCGGTTCGGGTTCTGGATGCGCAGCTTGACGTTGAAGCGCAGTTCGCTGCCTTGTCCGGCGAGCGGAGCGATGCCGGCCACGCCGATGCGGGGTGGATCATACTCGGGCAGGGAAGCGCAGCCGGCCAGAACGGCCAGCAACAGCATCGGGAACAGCAGTCGGAAAGCATAAAGACGGGCGGAAAGCATGGATGGGCTCCGGTAAGATTCGGCACAGTATGCCCGATGCCCGCTACAATCGGCGGTCTTCAGCAACGCTGCTGGACCGCTTATTCAGTCCGGATTCAAGCACGACTCAAGGCTGCCAGGCGTAGCCAAGCTTCAGAAACAACGAGCGATTGGTCTGGAAGCTGTCAATGCTGTCGGACCCGATGTAGTTGTCGCTGTAGCCGGCATAGAACACCGTGCGTGGGTTGATCTTGTAGGAATACACCAGCTGGGTTCCGAAGTCCGACAGCTCGGCATCGGTCTGGCCCGGGTTCAGGCTCAGGTCGAAGTCGGTGGTGCCGTACTGGACGGCCAGGCGCAGACGCTGGCGCAGATTGAACTGCCAGGACAGCCGGGTATCCAGCAACCGCGCATGATACACCGTGCCACCATCGCGGCGGAGCGCTTCATCCACATAATTCAGGTTCAGGCTGATGTTGTCGTTGATGCTCCCGGTCACGCCCGGCTCGAACGTGGTGATACGGCCCAGGGCATTGTTGCGGAAGTCGATCTGGTCGCCGCCGCGGTAGAACAGCTCGAACTGCCAGGACTTGAACGGCGTGAACTGACCGTAAAACGTATAGAAGGTTTCATCGTAGTTGATGCCGCGCCAGAAACGCTCACGTTGTCCGCCACCAGTCTGAATAAAGCTTTGCATCTTGCCTCTGGCGCTGATATACGCTTCGATCTCCCGTTCCATTAGCCGGTCAACGGTGAGCTGATGCGTGATGTCCCAGTCGCCGTTAATTGAAATCTGGTTAAAAAATTGCTCTTTCGGATACCAGCGGTACGACCCGCCAACGACCCAGCGTTCGTAGTCGACCTGGCCGACAAAGCCCATGTCGGCGCGAAATCCTGGGTCGTTCCTACGTTTTCCGATATTGAAGGATTTTTCGCGATCGCGGTATTCATAATTGACCAGATAAGCGTTACCGGTGAACGGCACGGCCGAGTAACCGAGTGCATCCTCGGTGTCGGAGTGCATGAATTGCGCCAACAGGGTATGGCCGCCTTTCTGCCATTTACCATCCAGGTTGACCAGCGTGTTGTGGTAATCGCCGCCACTGCGATGGGTCACCAGAGTGCCGATATTGGAAGTGGCATTCAGGTTGTAGCGGTAGGTGCCGACCAGATCGGTCGATTCGGCATTGATGAACCCGATGCGTGAACCAAAGGGGCCAGGGCGCAGCACATTGGTCTGGGTGTCGCTGGCGCCGAAGAATCCGTAGGTGTTGTCGTCGCTGCGGCCGGTGAAGCGGACGCCGTAATCGGGGTCGGCGATATTGCGTGAATACACCAATTGCGTCGGAGTGCTGAAGAAATCGGCACTCTCCAGGAAGAATGGCCGTTTTTCGGGGTAAAACAGCGCGAAACTGGTATTGACATCAAGCTGGGCGCCGTCGATTTCAATCTGCGAGAAATCCGGATTGTAGGTCGCGCTGAGCGTATTGTTCGGCGTCGGTGACCAGGTCAGGTCCAGCCCGAAATCGATGTTGCTGCCGTCTCTGCTGAAGTCCTGACCGGGCGCATTGCGGTTTTCGCCGTAACCCGCGGTCAGAGTCGGATTGACCAGGATGTTCCTGCCCGGGTCGGCATGGGCGAAGCCGCTGATCTTGTTCTGCTGGCACAGGTCGCATTTGTTATTGCGGTCATCCTTGCGGTCGGAATAGACGAAGCGGTTCTCACGCGGTCGGATTCGCAGGAACTGGATGCCCCAGAGCTGGGCTTCGATGGAATGCTTGAATTTCAGGCTGGAGTAGGGGATATCCATTTCCACCGTGTAACCGTCGGCATCGATGTGCGCGCCGGAATCCCAGATGGCATCCCAGGATTCATCTTCGTTGCCGTTGGTTTCGTCGTAGGTCAAGTCCATCTGCACGCCGCGCGCGCTAACGAAGAATTGCAGGGCACGCTGCTGGGTATTGAAGGTGTCGATCCGGATGCCCAGAAAATCGTCTTTAAATGCACTGTCGCGGTCGCGCAGCACGGCCACGATCTTGGACGGGTCCGGATCCTTGGCTTTGAAGGCTACCCGCAAGCTTTTGCCGGAATCGACGATATAGACCGTGGTTTCGGCCCCGGCTGGAGTATTTTCACCCGGTCCGATTTCGTAAGGCATGCCGGACACCGCCGCCTGCTGCCAGAACGGCTCATCCAGCTTGCCGTCGGCTTTCATGGCACCCTCAATGCGCGGGATGGTCAATGCTGGGCTGTCCTGGGCGGCGAGCATGCCGGGGATGGCCATGGCCAGTAAATTGAGAGCAAGCGGAAGCTTTTTCATGAAGGATATCAGGGTGGAGATTGTGGCCATTATGGGTAGGTATCGCGGGACCGGCTTGTGCCATAAGTCATTGCCGGGGTTTGCTATCATGGAGCGATGAATACCTCTCCCATTAGACTTACCGAATACAGCCATGGCGCCGGCTGCGGCTGCAAGATTTCGCCGCAGGTGCTGGACACCATTTTGGCCACACAGCTTGATCTGAAATCCGATCCCAATCTACTGGTTGGACACAGCAGCAAGGATGATGCCGCTGCCTATGATCTGGGTGATGACCGGGTCATCCTGAGTACCACCGATTTCTTCATGCCGATTGCCGATGACCCCTTCGACTTCGGTCGGATTGCCGCGACCAATGCCATCAGCGATATCTATGCCATGGGCGGCACGCCGATCATGGCCATCGCCATTCTGGGTTGGCCGGTCAACCTGCTGCCGCCGGAAGTGGCGCAACAGGTGGTCGACGGTGGTCGACAGGCCTGCCATGACGCCGGCATCGCTCTGGCCGGCGGCCACAGCATTGATTCCCCGGAACCGATTTTCGGTCTGGCGGTCACCGGGCAGGTGGCCAAGGCCCATTTGAAGCAGAACAACACCGCCGAGGCCGGGTGCCTGCTTTATCTGACCAAGCCCTTGGGCGTCGGCGTTCTGACCACGGCCCAGAAGCAGAAAAAACTGCGGCCCGAACATGAAGGATTGGCCATTGCCAGCATGTGCCGTTTGAACGCGGTCGGCGCCGCGCTGGGGCCGATGCCCGGCGTGAAAGCGGTGACCGATGTCACCGGCTTCGCGCTGCTCGGCCACCTGCTGGAAATGTGCGAAGGCAGCGGCGTACAGGCCGAACTGGAGTTCGATGCCATCCCGGTGCTCGAACCCGTGCCCGGATACATCGCCCAAGCTTGCGTTCCGGGCGGAACCGGCCGGAATTTCGCCAGTTATGGACATAAAGTCGCGCCCTTGACTGAGTATCAGAAAGCGCTGCTGTGCGATCCGCAAACCAGCGGTGGACTGCTGATTGCCGTATGCCCCGAGGATGCGCCGGCGCTTGAAACGGTATTGCGCGATGCCGGTATTGTCCCGCACTGCATTGGCCGTTTGCAGGCGCGGACTGACGGCCCATGGGTGCATCTGCGTTGAATCGGCCGGACAGCCGCGATTTCGCCCGGCTGTTTCTGGCGGATACGCCATTCATAGATACCCGCTCGCCCGGGGAATTTGCCGAAGGGGCGTTTCCTCAGGCGGTCAATCTGCCGCTGATGGACGATGAGCAGCGGGCGCAGGTTGGCCTCTGTTACAAACAGCAGGGCCAGCAGGCAGCCATCGACCTCGGCCACCGGTTGGTCAACGGTCCGGTCAAGGAAAGCCGAATTGCCGTCTGGCGTGCCTTCGCTGAAACCCATCCAGATGGCTACCTCTATTGTTTCCGCGGCGGGCTGCGTTCCCGCATCAGCCAGCAATGGCTGCAGGAAGTCGGTATCGACTCTCCGCGCATCATCGGCGGTTACAAGGCCATGCGCCGGTTTCTGATCCAACAACTGGAAGCCTCTGCTCAGCATCGTTTCATCATCGTCTCGGGCCAGACCGGCTGCGCCAAAACACGACTGCTGCAGGAGGTGGCCAACGCCGTGGATCTGGAAGGACTGGCCAACCACCGGGGCAGCGCTTTCGGCAAACGACTCGGTGGGCAGCCGACGCAGATCGGCTTCGAGAATGCCCTGTCCATCGCCCTGCTCAAACGCCGGCATGCCTCACCGCAGGCCGCCATCGTTCTGGAAGATGAAAGCCGTTTGATCGGCCGCATCGCCGTACCCGAGGTGCTGCGTGAAAGCACGATGCGTGCGCCCTTGGCGGTGGTCGAGATGTCCTTGGCAGAGCGTGTCGAGCATACTTTCCATAACTACATCCTACAAAATCTTTCCGATTGGCAGACCCATGCCGGTGACGTTGCTGGTTTCGCCGCTTTCGCGGAAGAGTTGCGCCAGAATCTGGCGACGCTGCAGCGTCGGTTGGGCGGTCACCGCCACAGCCAGTTACTGTCCGAAATGAACGCGGCATTGGTGGCGCACGTCCGCGGTAATCCGGAGGCGCACCGGGCCTGGATCGAACCGCTGCTGCGCGACTACTATGATCCGATGTATGCCTATCAGCTCGGTTTGAAGGCGGGGCGCGTGGTGTTCCGCGGCAGTTATGCCGAGGTTTCCACGTATCTTGGCGAGGCGCATTAATTCCGAAGAATGGAATTTCGGATTCCAGGCACTTGTTGCTTGTCAGTCGGGTCGCCCGGCCTAAAGCAGGTCCAGATGCGCGCGCAGATCCGCTGCACGGCGTCGGATGTTTTCGATTTCAGACGCGTCCATGGCCGCCAGATTGCGATAAACCATGCCGATGCGTGGATTTCTGGAAAGGCGATCGGCGTGGCGGAGGTGGAAATCCCAGTAAAGCGCGTTGTACGGACACGCATCCTTTCCGGTCCGCTGATCGCGCTTGTACCTGCAGCCACGGCAGTAATCACTCATGCGATGCATGTAGGCGGCACTGGCCGCGTAGGGTTTGCTGGCCAACAGGCCGCCATCGGCGAACTGGCTCATGCCCAAGGTGTTTGGCAACTCGACCCATTCGAAAGCGTCGATGTAGATGCCGAGATACCAGCGGTGCAGGGCTTGCGGGTCAAGGCCGGCAAGCAGGGCGAAATTGCCGATGACCATCAGGCGCTGGATATGATGGGCATGGGCATGCTCCAGCGAATTGCCGATGCTCTCCTGCAGACAGCGCATGTCCGTTTTACCGGTCCAGAACCATTGCGGTAGTGGAAGCGTGTGTTCCAGTGCATTGCTGTTTTCATAACCCGGCATATGTGCCCAGTACACGCCGCGGATATACTCGCGCCAGCCCAGGATCTGCCGGATGAAACCTTCTGCGGCCGCCAATGGGGCAGCACCACTCCGCCAGGCGGTTTCGGCGGCGGCGATGACCTCCTGCGGATGCAGCATCTTCACGTTCAGCGCAAAAGACAGCAATGAATGGAACAGACGGGGTGCATTCGTACTCATGGCATCCTGATAATCGCCGTAATGGGGAAGCGCCGCGTCGATGAATGCGGTGAGCATTTCCAGGGCCTCGCCACGGTTCACTGGCCATCGGAAAGCCGCGGCCGAATCGCTGCCGAAACTCCGTACGCCGGCATCGCATATCGTCTGCCAGAGCAGCGTATGGTCATGCAGCGGCCGCCGATCCAAGGGCTCGGGCGGTTGTCCGCGCCAAGGCTTGCGGTTTTCGGCATCGAAGTTCCACTGGCCGCCAGCCGGACTGCCCTCGGGCTCGAGCAGCACGCCATGTTTGCGGCGCATGTGCCGGTAAAAATTCTCCATGCGCCACTGCTTCTTGCCGGCAAACAGATTCCGCGCTTCGAAACGGTTGGCGAGGAAGTGCATGCTGGAGGTTTTTCCGCCAGCAAAGCCACTTCCGGCGAACCAGGCATCGAGCTGCGCATCCAAGCGGTATTCATCCGGTGCCTGCCATTCAAAACAGCCGGCCTGGGTTTCGGTCAGAAGCGCATCCAGATTTTCAGTCAGGTTCTGACGGTTTTCCGGAGCATCGATGGCGATGTAATGCACACGATGTCCAGCTGAACGCAGATGCTCCGCCAACGCACGCATGCCGGCAAAAATAGCCAGGATTTTCTGGGCATGATGCAGTACATAATCGGTTTCCTGCCGGATCTCCATCAGCACGTACAGCACCTCCGGATCGACCCGGTCGAACCAAGGATGCAGCGGATTGAGTTGATCGCCCAGCAGCAGACGGACGGTTTTCATGCTTTAGGCGCTTCACGCCGGCAGCGCTCGGAACAGTATTTCACCTGGTTCCAGTCGCGCTCCCACTTTTTCCGCCATGCAAAGGGACGGCCGCAGCACAGGCAGGGTTTGCTGGGCAAAAAAGGTTTTCGGTGCATGGCCGGTCTCCGTGTCGGACCTTCATCCTAGGCGCTGCGCTGTCGTATCGGGGTGAATTAGCTCAGGGCCGCGTCAGGGTGAGTTCCAGATCGGTGATGCCCTGCTGGCCCTGCGGCCCCTGCCAATGGCGCGATGTCGGTTGAATCTTGACCCGCAATCTGAAATCGAGAGCTTCGAGCTCGGCACTCTGTGCGCGATCACGTGCCATATGCCATACCGCATTCCGGAGAATTTCCGGCTCCAGAACATCACCGCCGGTTTTGATGGTTGCGCTCAGGAGCATAGCTTCCGATGCGGTTTCTACCTGCATATGAGCATTGCGCCAGAGCAGTCGTGCGCCGGGTGCGAGATAATGCCCGCGCACGGTCCAACCGCCGACCGCTGTCCGCGCGCCGGGGCGTTCAAACCACCAGGCGCCGGATTGGCCGCTGGACTCCAGTTGCAGGCCGTTGGCGACAAGACGCACGGTCAAGGCACTGGTTTCATCGATGCCAATGCCGGCCTCCGGCCCATGTTCCGCGGCTTCGGCAAGGGCGCCCATGAGTGTGATTAATCGCAGCTCACGGCGGCGCTCGGAC
>NZ_JBILBO010000020.1:0-20171 GCF_044353605.1 Arenimonas sp.
CTGCAGCTGCTGTCGCCGGTGGCGCGCGAACTGGCCGGCGAGGCCAGTGTGCCGCAACAAACCGGCGAACGCCTCTTGGAAAGCCTGCGTACCCGAAAAATCGCGCGCGATGCCCGCGGCCGCGCCGGGCGGGAACCGCTATAATGATGGGCGTAGTCTGCGCCGGGAGTCGCTGCCATGGCGGTGCAAAACAAAAATCTGCCTCGCTTTTCTATCATCAGCCAATCGCCACGTTTCAAGGGGCTTGCCGTCTTGCTGGGCGGGCTCTGGCTGCTGCTGGCCTTGGCCTGGGTTTGGCTGTTCTGGCGGGGTCTGCATTCCGATGCCGGGCAGCTGCGGGAACAGCGCGATTCGGCGATTGCCCAAAGCGAGGTGCTGAAAGACAGTGAAGCGCGCTTGAAGCAGGAAATGACCAATGCCAAACGCGCCGAATTCATCACCCGCAGCGCCAACTCCCAGATCCAGGAGTCGCTGGCCGAGAAAGATGAGCAGATCGCCGGGCTCAAGGCTGATATGGATTTCTACCAACGCCTATTCGGCTCCGCCGGCCGCCGGCAAGGGCTGAGCGTGCATAGCGCCGAGTTCACGCTCGGCGCCGGCAATGTCTGGCACTACACCATTACCCTGACCCAGAACCTCAACCGTGGCGGCTTGACCTCTGGCCAGATGCGATTCGCCGTGGTCGGCGTGTCCGGTGGTAAACTCAAGAGCTTGGAGTGGCCGCAGTTGCTGCAGAAACCTGGTGCGCCGGCGCAGGCTTTTTCCTTCCGCTATTTCCAGCAGGTCGAAGGCAGTATAATTCTGCCGGCGGGCTTCATGCCGCAGCGGGTCTGGGTCAGCGTCGACAGCAATTCCGGCAATCAGGAACAGCGTTTCGACTGGACAGTCCGCACTACGCTGGCAAAGCCGGACCTCTAAATTCTTCATTCAATCACTACGGAGTCTCACACATGTTTGGAAGTAATAAAACAAAGCTGTCCGCGAGCGGATTGGACAGTGTGGAAACCCTGATCGGCGGCCAGGTAGTCATCCAGGGCGATCTGCTGTTCTCGGGCGGCCTATATGTCGAAGGCAAGATACTCGGTAATATCATCGCCAAAGAAGGTAACGATTCCTTAATCACTCTGGCCCAGAGCGGCGTCATCGAGGGCAACATCAGCGCGCCGAAGATGGTCATTTCTGGCCGGGTAACCGGGGATATCCACAGCCATGAACGCATTGAACTCACCGAAACCGCCTACATCCAGGGCAATATCCACTACCGTCAGATTGAAATACCCGCCGGCGCCACGGTCAGCGGACAATTGATTCACCTCCAGCCTCCCGATCAAAACCTTCACCTTCCGCCACCAGCGGGCAGTTGATCCACCAGCAGACAGCCGAATAACCCCATTCCGAGGCATTGTCCATGAGCGAACCGACCTACCAAACCGTTGCCGCACCGCTGAGCCTGACTGCTTCAGCCGCGGCCAAGGTCGCCAGCTTGATTGCCGAGGAAGCCAATCCCGAACTCAAGCTGCGCGTGTACATCAGCGGCGGCGGCTGTTCCGGATTCCAGTATGGTTTCAGTTTCGACGAACAGATCGATGCCGATGACCTGTCGGTGCAGCGCGACGGCGTGACCCTGATCGTCGATCCGCTCAGCCTGCAGTATCTGATGGGTGCCGAAGTGGATTACCGCGAAAGCCTGCAGGGATCACAGTTCGTCATCCGTAATCCCAACGCCAAAACCACCTGCGGTTGCGGCAGCAGCTTCTCGGCCTGATGCGCATTGCCGATTTCGCGTTCCGTCATCCCGGTCTGGACCGCGCCGAACCGATGCGCACGCATCCGGCCGAACTGGATGCGGCCTGGGCGGATGCGCGCCTGCTGGTTCTGAATGAACAAGGCGAAGCCTGCTGTTACAGCGCGTCTGAAATTTACTATCCCGCCACCAGAGTCTCTTTGCGTCGTCCGGAATCGGCGACCTTGCTGGGTTTCGATGCCGGTCAGGCTACCTTCGCCTTGCCGCTGGATGCGCTGGCGCACGCCCCGCATGAAGCGATCGGCATCCGCGCCGCGGCCGTACAGTGGCCGGAAATGGATGCTGCCATCTTTGCCCAGGCCAAAGCCATTCTGCATTGGCAGGCCCAGAGTAAATTCTGCGGCCGCTGCGGGGGGTTACTCGATCTGAAAACCGCCGGCTACAGCGCAGTCTGTGGCGGTTGCGGTCTGGCCAGTTATCCGCAGACGCAGCCGGCCACCATCATGTGTGTCAGCGATGGCAAACACCTGCTGCTCGGTCGGCAGGCGGCGTGGCCGGAAAAGCGCTGGTCGTTGCTGGCCGGTTTCGTCGAGCCCGGCGAAACCCCCGAGCAGACCGCGGTGCGCGAGGTCTGGGAAGAATCCGGTGTGCGCGTTGCGCGCGTGCGTTATGTCGCTTCGCAGCCTTGGCCGATGCCGATGGCGCTGATGGTCGGATTCGACGCCTACGCGCCGATGCAGGCCATCCACATCAGCGATGAATTGCAGGACGCGCGCTGGTTCAGCCGTGACGAGCTCAACGCCTTGGTTGCGGCCGATGAACTGACCCTGCCCGACGCGCTGTCGATATCGCGTTATTTGATCATGCGTTGGTTGCATGCCGATTCCGGCACCGCCGAATTTTGGCATACTAGGGCCTGAAAAGGGGGTACGTATGACCTGGACGGTAATGGCGGTAGTGGCGGCACTGTTGATCGGCCATGTCCTGCCGCAGGTCAGCCGATGGCGGGACTTCACCTGGTTCGAACGCTGGCTGGACATCGTCCGGCGCGTCGAGTTCGGTGAATCCCCATGGCATCACTACGGTGCTGTGTTCCTGAGTGTCGGCTTGCCGGCTTTGGTCTTGGCGCTGTTGGTCGGTTGGCTGGAGGGCCTGTTCGCGTTTCTGGTGGCGCTCGCCGCCATGCTGTACACCTGGGGTCCGCGTGATCTCGATCTCGATGTCAACGCCATCATCGCCGCTGAAGGCCTCGATGCGAAAGAACGTGCCGCGGCGGCCTTGTATGAAGAAGGCCAGACGGTGTCCCTGGAAGGTCCGGTGGTGGTCGCGGCGGTATTCGAAAATGCGCTGACGCGCTGGTTCGCCGTTCTGTTCTGGTTTCTGCTGCTCGGTCCGGGTGGCGCGCTGGCCTACCGTCTGCTGTATCTGCTGGTGCATCACAAACACGACATGGCCTTGCCGGAGCGACTGCGCGCCGCAGCCACGAAAACCCTGAATACCGCGCATTGTCCGCCTGCGCATCTGATGACCTTGGCCATGGCTTTGGCGGCCAATTTCGACAAAGTGGTGCAGGTCTGGCGCGCGTGGTATGCCGAGGGCGGTCTGCGTCTGGACTACGCCTTTCTGTCCGCCGCCGCCAATGCCAGTGTGGCCTCGGAGCTGGCCGAGGAAGCGGCCGACGCCGAAGATGGTCCGTCTTCAGCACCGGCGCTGCTGGAGCTGCGCGATGCCATGAGTCTGGCCTGGCGCATACTGCTGCTGTGGCTGGCGGTGCTGGCCGTGTTCGTGTTGGCCGGCCTGGTGAACTGAGCCGGCTCAGTCCCGCTTGCGGTTGTAACGGATCGCCAGGCTGCGCACCAACAGAATCGGAATCGCGAACATAATGTTCAGAAACAGCTGAAGTTGCAGCCATTCGCTCCAGGGTTCCATCTGGCCGGTTTCCAAATCGACGCTCGGCGGCTGCAGCGCAACCAGCAATACGAACAGCACCAAGCCGTAGAACAACAGATGGCAGATCCATCCGCCCAGGTTGTTCGGCAGGAACAGCAGGAACATGCGGCGTACGTATTTGCCGGCACTGACCTTGTCTTTGCGGTCATCGGCCTGGTGCATGAACTCCGTCAGTTTGCTCCGCAGCTCATCGAGTTCGCGCGCGGATTCCTGCTTGACCTCGGCGAAGCGTTCCGGCGTGCAGACCGCTTCCTGGGCTTTGACCCAGGTGCCGAGAAAGGCGATGCGGCGCTCGGCCAAACCGATTTCGTCTTGGAATTTGGCTTTGATGCTGCGCTGCTCGGTCCACGCCGCCACGCGTGCCCAGGTGCCGCCCAGCAAGGTGATGAAACCCACGATGGCGGTGGCCATCGCTAAATGATCTTGAATACTCGGTTCTGCCATCAGGATTCCCCTCTCCCATGTGCGCTCAGCATAGCACGCTGCGTTTCGCGTCTAGGCCCACTCGCCGCGCATCGCTTTGACTTTTTGTTCCATATCCGCAGCCGTGGCATGGGCGCCGTCCACCGGCGCTTCCGCCATGA
This sequence comes from Arenimonas sp., assembly GCF_044353605.1. Classification (GTDB taxonomy): domain Bacteria; phylum Pseudomonadota; class Gammaproteobacteria; order Xanthomonadales; family Xanthomonadaceae; genus Arenimonas. The sequence continues at coordinate 4,279 of NZ_JBILBO010000020.1, forward strand.
TCGTTACATGCGCGCGGATGCGGCTGGGCAGGCGCAGGGTGTTGATCACGCCGCTGCGGCTGAAAATGCTGGCCCACATGCCGCGGATCGCCAGCGGCACCACCGGCACCGGGCGCGCGGCCAGAATGCGTTCCATGCCGGGTTTGAACGGGCCGATTTCGCCGTCGGGAGTCAAGCGGCCTTCGGGAAAAATGCTGACCAGTTCGCCCTCGGCGAGCGCCTTATCGACTTCCGCGAATGCCCGCTCCATCAGTTCCGGGCCCTCGCTTCTGCCGGCAATCGGAATGGCATTGGCGGCCTTGAACGCCCAGCGGGCGCCGGGCGTATTAAAGATTTTGTAATACATCACGAAACGGATCGGGCGCGGCACGGCGCTGCTCAGCAGCAGGGCGTCCATGTAGCTCACGTGATTGCACACCAGCAGTGCCGGGCCGTCATCCGGAACGTGTTTCTCGATGCCGTGCACTTCGACCCGGTACATGATGCGGATGTAGATCCAGGCCAGAAAGCGCAGGAAGAATTCCGGCACCAGCAGCATCAGGTAAACCAGTACCGCCAGATTCAGCAGCGACAGCAGCAGGAACACTTCCGGAATGTTGAAACCGAGATAGCGCTGCAGTACGATGCCGGTAACAGCGGCCGACACGATGAACACCGCATTCTGGATGTTCATGCCGGCGATGACGCGCGACAGGTGGTGCTTTTCGGTGCGGCTTTGGATCAGCGCGAACAGCGGCACGATGAAGAAGCCGGCGAACAGACCGATCAGGGTCAGATCGGCCATGATCCGGAAGCTTCCGGCTTGCTGCCAGAACTGCGCGAGAGTAATACCGGTTTCCGGCGCGAACCCGGGACGGGCGAAATACAGATCGGCGCAGAATACCGTCATGCCGAGCGCGCCGAACGGCACCAGACCGATTTCCACCGTACGCTGCGAGAGTTTTTCGCACCATAGCGAGCCCAGCCCGGTACCGACCGAGAACAGCGCCAGCGCCAGCAGGTTCAGGGATTCCGAACCGCCCAGATGCAGCTTGGCGTAATTCGGCAATTGTGCGCTGAGCAGGGTGCCGACGAACCAGAACCAGGACACGCCGAACACCGCGCGGCGCACCACCGTATTGTGGCGGACCATGCCGAGTACATGCAGGGACTCGGCGAGGATATTCGGATTGATTTTCAGATCCGGCGCGATAGCCGGTGCCATCGGTATCGCACGGCTGACCAGATGACCGGTAATCGCCAGGCCGATCATCGCCACGGCCGCGGCCTGCGGTCCGTAGCCGGGAATCATCAGCAACGACATGCCGGCAATCATGCCGATCAGAATCGAAATGGAGGTGCCCATTTCCACCAGACCGTTGCCGCCGGTGAGTTCTTCCGGCGCCAGCACCTGCGGCAGGATGGCGTATTTGACCGGACCGAACAGAGTGGATTGCACGCCGGTCAGGAACAGGCAGAACAGCAGCAGCGTGGGCAGTCCGTAGATGAAGCCGAACGCCGCCAGACTCATGATTCCGATTTCCATGGCGGTAGTGATGCGGATCAGGCGCGCCTTCTCGACCTTTTCGGCGATCTGGCCGGCGGTGGCGGAAAACAGGAAGTACGGGAGGATGAACAATGCCGGCGCCAGATTGGCATACAGCGTGGACTGCTCGGTGCTCAAGCCCATCTGATACACCATCAGCGCCAGCATGGCGTTGCGGAATACGTTGTCGTTGAACGCGCCGAGCGCCTGCGTCAGGAAAAACGGCAGGAAGCGGCGTTGCTTGAGCAGTTCGAATTGGGAGTGGGCCATGGTGCGCGGTTTCGGTGACCAAGGCCCACTATAGCCGACTCAGCCGCGCTCGCGTTCGATGGCGCGCCAACCGATGTCGTTGCGGTGGAATTCGCCCAGCCAGGAAATCTGATCGGCCAGTGTATAGGCGGCGTTCTGCGCCTCGGCCACCGTGTTCCCGATCGCGGTGGCGCACAGCACGCGCCCGCCACTGGTCAGCACCTGGCCGTCTTCGAGTACGGTGCCGGCGTGGAACAGTTTGCTGCCGGGCGGGGCGTCGATATCAAGACCGTGAATGACATCGCCGGTGCGCGGCGTGCCTGGGTAATGTTCGGCGGCCATCACGACACCGAGTGCCGGACGTGGATCCCAATGGGCTTCGATTTCATGCAGGCGACCGTCGATGGCGGCTTCGACCAGTTCACTGAGATCGGACTGCAGGCGCAGCATCACCGGCTGGGTTTCCGGATCGCCGAAACGCACATTGAACTCGATGACCTTAGGTGCACCGGCTTCATCAATCATCAAACCCGCATACAGAAAGCCGCTGAACGGCATGCCGTCCGTGATCATGCCGCGCACGGTCGGCTCGACCACCTCACGCATGACACGTGCATGCACTTCCGGAGTGACCACCGGCGCCGGTGAATACGCGCCCATGCCGCCGGTATTCGGGCCGGTGTCGCCATCGCCCACGCGTTTGTGGTCTTGGCTGGTCGCCATCGGCAGTGCGGTGCGGCCGTCGACCATGGAAATGAAACTGGCTTCTTCGCCGGCGAGGAATTCCTCGATGACCACGCGTGCACCGGCGTCACCGAACTGGTTGTTGCCGAGCATATCGGTGATTGCGGCCTTGGCCTCGTCCAGCGTCATCGCCACCACCACGCCTTTGCCGGCGGCCAGACCGTCGGCCTTGATGACAATGGGTGCGCCGACATGATCGACATGCGACAGCGCTTCGGCTTCGCTGTCGAACACCGCATAATGCGCGGTGGGTATGCCGTGCCGCGCCAGAAAGTCCTTGGCGAAGGCCTTGCTGCCTTCCAGCTGCGCGGCGGCTTGGCGTGGCCCGAAGATGCGCAGGCCGTGGGCTTGGAACAGATCGACCACGCCCAGCACCAGCGGTGCTTCCGGACCGACCAGTGTGAAGGCCACCTGCGCGTCGCGGGCCAATGCCAGCAGGCCATCGATGTCAGTGGCCGCAACGGCCACATTGCGGCATTTGCGTTCGCGCGAGGTGCCGGCATTGCCCGGTGCCACCAGAATTTCCGTGATCCGCGGTGACTGCGCCAAACGCCAGGCCAGCGCATGTTCGCGCCCGCCGGATCCGATCACGAGAATTTTCATGGGTGTTCCTCAGTGTTTGAAGTGGCGACGACCGGTGAACACCATGGCGATGCCATGTTCATTGGCCGCGTCGATGACTTCATTGTCGCGCATAGAACCGCCGGGTTGGATGACGGCACGGATGCCGGCCGCCGCGGCGGTATCGATGCCATCGCGGAACGGGAAGAACGCATCCGACGCCATCACCGCGCCGGGCACGGCCAAGCTGGCGTCGTCGGCCTTGATGCCGGCGATCTTCGCGCTGATCACCCGGCTCATCTGGCCGGCACCGATGCCGATGGTGCGTTGGTCTTGGGCGAACACGATGGCGTTCGATTTCACGAACATCGCCACTTTCCAGGCGAACAGCAGATCTTCCAGTTGTTCGAGGCTCGGTTGGGTGTCGCTGACGGTTTTCAGGTCCTTGATGCCCAACGTGTCGCTGTCGGTGTTCTGCACCAACAGACCGCCGGCCACGCGTTTGTAGTCCCAGTCGCCGTGGTGACCGTCAAGCGCGCCGCAGTCGAGCACGCGCACGTTCGGCTTGCGTGCGAAGGCGGCCTGCGCTTCCGGGCTGATGCCGGGTGCGATGACCACTTCAACGAACTGGCGTTCGGCGATGGTGCTCGCGGTTTTGCCGTCGAGCATGCGGTTGAAAGCAATGATGCCGCCGAAGGCCGAGGTCGGATCGGTGGCGAAGGCGCGGTCATAGGCATCGCCGATGTTCGCGGCCACGGCCACGCCGCAGGGATTGGCATGCTTGACGATGACGCAGGCCGGTGCGTCGAAGGCCTTCACGCATTCCAGCGCGGCATCGGCATCGGCGATGTTATTGAACGACAGTTCCTTGCCTTGGATGAAACGCGCGGTGGCGACGATGCCGCTTCCGGCGCCGGCTTCGACGAACAAGGCGCCGGCTTGATGCGGATTTTCACCGTAACGCAAGGCGCTGCCGAGTGCGAAGGCCGGATGCAGACTGGCCGGCCAGGCATTCGGCGCTTCAGGGGCTTCGGCACGCTTGGACAGCCATTCGGTGATCTGGCCGTCGTAGGCACTGGTATGTGCGTAGGTTTTCGCAGCCCAGCCGCGACGCTGCGCTTCAGTGCTGCCACCGGTGGCAAGCGAATCGATGAAGCCGGCGTAATCGGCTGGATCGGTCAGTACGGACACGCGTGCATGGTTTTTTGCAGCAGCACGCAGCATGGCCGGTCCGCCGATATCGATGTTTTCGATGGCGTCGTCGTACGTGCAGTCGAATTTGGCCACGGTGGCCGCAAACGGATACAGATTCACCACCAACAGATCGATGGCCTCGATGCCGTGTTCAGCACTGACCGCATCGTCGGTGCCGGCACGCGATAGCAGGCCACCGTGGATTTTCGGATGCAGGGTTTTCACCCGGCCGTCCATGATTTCCGGAAAGCCGGTCACGCTGCTGACATCGGTGACGGCAAGGCCGGCATCGCGCAGGGCTTTGGCGGTGCCGCCAGTGGACAGCAGCTGCACGCCATGCGCGATCAAGGCTTCGGCCAGCGGCAACAAACCGGATTTATCGGACACCGACAGCAGGGCGCGGCGGACGGGATGGCGGATAGCGGGCATATATCACTCCGAATGGGGCTTAATTATAAACCCTCGGGGTGATGCATTGGGGCTGGATCAGCCTTCGGAAACGGCGTATTGCTTGAGTTTCTTGCGCAGGGTGGCGCGGTTCATGCCGAGGATTTCGGCAGCGCGGCTCTGATTGCCCCGGCAGTGGATCATCACTTCCTGCAGCAGTCCCGGCTCGACCTCCGCCAACACGGTGTCATACAGGTCGTTGCTTTGGGTGTGTCCCATGTCCTGCAGGTAGCGACGCACGACGCGGGCCACGACATCTTTCAGGCAGGGTTGGGATTTGGTGTCGGGGGTGTTGCTGTGGATAAGGTGCAGGGTATTCACGAACGGCTCAGGCTGACAAATTTCCGGCCGTGTAGTTTAGCCGGATTCGATACCGGCTACCTGAACGTCTCAGTGGAAGTCGAAGGCGAAGCCGGCGGCCTTCCCGGACGTTTCCTGCAGGGCGATTTCCACGGATACGGTCTGGCCGGGTTTGATGTCACCCTCTTGGTCGGCGTTCAGGTATTCCTTCGGGCGGAAGCGGCGCATGGCGATGGCTTGGTTGTCCACATCGGTCAGTCGGATTTCAATCTGCGGCCAGGGTTGCGGCCACTGCGCATCATTGCGGAAACTGAGCTGGACGATTAAAACATCGGCCTGACCGCGATCGGCGGCAACCGCCTGTCTGACCGGCACGAAAGCCTCCGGCTGGCGCCAGGCTTCGAGCTGGCAGGAGGCCAGCAGGCACAGGCGGCTGATCCAGGGTCGCCACGCCGGATTTTCAGCCAGCGCATCGCGATTGGCCAACACAATCTGCAATCCCAGCAACAGAACCAATAGGGCCGTGCCGGCCAGCAACGCGCGGTGGTTTTTTTCAGCGCTTGCGGCCATCGATCCGGATCCAGTCGTCCAGCTGTGTCACCGTCAGCGCCTCGAAATGCGGGGCGAATGCAGCCAAAACCTCGTGCTCCTGGCCTTTCAGGATGCCGGACAGGGCGATGAGGCCACCGGACTGCGTGCGTGCCGCCAGGGTGTCGTGCAGTGCGATGAGCGCCGAGGCCAGAATATTGGCAACGACCACCGGATACTGACGCAGCGGTTCGGCATCCGGCAGATACACCTGCAACGCGCGGCCGACACCGTTGCGTTCGGCGTTGTCATGCGTGGCAATGAGGGCCTGCGGATCGTTGTCGACGCCGATGCCCGAGGTCGCGCCCAACTTCAGTGCTGCCAGCGCCAGAATGCCGGAGCCGCAGCCGAAGTCGAGAACATCACGGCCCTGTAATTCGAGGCCATCCAGCCATTGCAGGCAAAGCGCGGTGGTCGGATGCGTGCCCGAGCCGAAGGCCAGGCCCGGATCCAGACGGATGATGACGCCCTCGGCCGCTTCCGGCGGAGCGTCGCGGTGCCAGGGAATGATCCAGGTGCGGTTGCCGAAGCGCATCGGTTCGAATTGATCCAGCCAGGCCCGTTCCCAGTCCTGGTCTTCCACCGTGCGGAAGCTGGCGCGCGCCCAGTCGATACCGCTGTCGTAGGCATCGAGTGCATGAAGCAACAGACCTTCGTGCGTGCCGGCATCGAACAGCGCCAGTAGCACGATGTCGTTCCACAGCGGGGTTTCGCCAACGCCGGGTTCGAGGATGGCTTTTTCGTTTTCGGCATCGGCCGCGTCCAACAGCGACACGCTGAGCGCGCCGAGTTCGTTCAACGCGGTTTCCACCCGCGCTTCCTCGCTGGCTTTGCAGGCGATGGACAGCTCGAGAAACGGCATCAGGTCAGGCCAAGGCCTTTGTCTTTGCGTTCGGCCAGGCGTTTTTCCAGATAATGGATGTTGGTGCCGCCCTGGAAGAAACCGGCATCGGCCAGAATGCGTTGCTGCAGCGGCACATTGGTCTTGATGCCGTCCACAATCATTTCCGACAGTGCACAGCGCATGCGGTAAATCGCCTGCTCGCGGGTGTTGCCGTGCACGATCAGTTTGCCGATCATCGAATCGTAATTCGGCGGCACTTTGTAGCCTTCATAGATGTGCGAATCGACGCGCACGCCCGGACCGCCCGGCGAATGGAAATGCTTGATCAGGCCCGGGCTCGGCAGGAAGCTGTCCGGATCTTCGGCATTGATGCGGCATTCGATGGCATGGCCGCGGATGACGATGTCGTCCTGGGTCAGCGACAGTTTCTGGCCGGAGGCGATCAGCAGTTGTTCGCGCACCAGATCGACGCCGGTGATCATTTCGGTGACCGGGTGCTCGACCTGGATGCGGGTGTTCATTTCGATGAAGTAGAAATGGCCGTTTTCATACAGGAATTCGAAAGTGCCGGCACCACGGTAGCCGATGCGTACGCAGGCTTCGGTGCAGATGCGGCCGATTTCGGCGCGCTGTTCGGGCGTGATGCCCGGAGCGGGGGCTTCTTCCACCACTTTCTGGTGACGGCGTTGCATCGAGCAGTCGCGTTCGCCCAGATGGATGGCGTTGCCCTGACCGTCCGACAGCACCTGGATTTCGATGTGGCGCGGGTTCTCCAGGAATTTCTCCATGTAGACCATATCGTTGTTGAACGCGGCCTTGGCTTCCTGTTGGGTGGTGGTGATCGAGGTGATCAGGCTGTCGGCTTCGCGCACCACGCGCATGCCGCGTCCGCCGCCGCCGCCGGCCGCTTTGATGATGACCGGATAGCCGATGTTTTCGGCCATTTTCAGATTGGCCATGGCGTCGTCGCCGAGTGGTCCGCCTGAGCCGGGCACGCAGGGCACGCCGGCATCCTTCATGGCGCGGATGGCTTCGACCTTGTCGCCCATCATGCGGATGACATCGGCGGTGGGGCCGATGAAAATGAAGCCGGAACCTTCGGCGCGCTCGCAGAAGGTGGCGTTCTCGGACAGGAAGCCGTAACCCGGATGGATGGCGTCGGCGTCGGTCACTTCCGCGGCGGCGATGATGGCCGGCACGTTCAGGTAGCTTTCGATCGACGGTGCCGGTCCGATGCACACCGATTCGTCGGCCATGGCCACGTGCTTCAGGTTGCGGTCGACGGTGGAATGCACGGCCACGGTCTTGATGCCGAGCGCGCGGCAGGCGCGCAGGATACGCAACGCGATTTCGCCGCGGTTGGCGATGACGACTTTTTTCAACATGGCTTCAACCTGCTCAGGAGATGATGAACATCGCTTCGTCGAATTCGATGGCTTGACCCGGCTGGACCAGAACCGCGGTCACGGTACCGGAAACGTCGGCTTCGATCGGATTGAACATTTTCATTGCTTCGATGATGCCGATGGTGTCGCCGGCTTTCACGCTCTGCCCGATGCGCACATAGGGTGCGGCTTCCGGGCTCGGCGAGGCGTAGAAGGTGCCGACCATCGGTGAGCGCACGGTGTGACCGTCCGGCACTGCTTTGGCCGATTTGCCGATCGCTTCCGCGGACGGGCCGGGGCTGGCGGCCGGTGCACGCGCCGGGGCTTCGGCCGGCGCTGCAGGAGCGGCAACATGATGGATGACCGGAGCCGGTGCGGCCATGCCGGTGTGGCGGGCCAGGCGTATGGTTTCCTCACCTTCCTTGATTTCCAGTTCGGACAGGCTGGACTTTTCCAGCAGTTCGATCAGGGCTTTGATTTTGCGTAAGTCCATAATGACCTCGGGGATGTGGTTCAGGGGGTATCGGCGGCGGATGCGGGAAACCACTGCATCAGCTGCGTCAGGGCAAAGCGGTAACTGTCCGGACCGAAGCCGCAGATGACGGCTTTGGCCAGATCGGAAAAATAGGAATGCTGCCGGAACGGCTCGCGGCTGTGTGGATTCGACAGGTGCGCCTCGATGAAGGGCAGACCGACCGCCGCTAAGGCGTCGCGCAGGGCGACCGAGGTGTGGGTGAACGCGGCCGGATTGATCAGGATGGCATCGACGCCCTCGGCCGGCGCCCGTTGCACCGCCTCGACCAGCTCATGCTCGGCATTGCTCTGCAGGAAGGCGATGCGGTGCCCGGCGCTTTCGGCCCGGATTTTCAGGGCGTCATTGATCTGCGCCAGGGTCTGCGTGCCGTAGATTCCCGGCTCGCGCTGCCCCAGCAGATTCAGATTCGGACCGTTCAACACCAGAAAATACGCCACAGCACCCTCCCCAAGCGAACGCTCAGTTTCGCAAATTTGAGGGGATTTGTCTAGAAAATGACGGGATTTCGCTGAAAATGAATGCTGTTTGATTTTTGTTAACGACAAGAACTCAGCGCATGCCGTCCTGAAGCCATTGCCGCAATTGGGCTTCGCCGGCAAACACGCCGATATGGCGTTTGACCAAGCGGCCCTGCGGGTCGATCAGCACCGTGAACGGCAGCACCCCCCAGCCATTACCCAGATGCACCGAGCTGTCTGTTGCCCCGGGTGGCTCGTGGTGTTGGGTGAATCGGACCGGGATGTCGGTCAACAGGGTAGCGGCCGCATCGGGGGCTTCCAAGGCGATGCCGATGACTTCAAAACGGCCCTGGTTTTCGGCGTGCAGTGCATCCAGCCAGGGCATTTCCAATCGGCAGGGGCCGCACCAGCTGGCCCAGTAGTTGATGACCTGCCAGCTGCCCGGGGTCGGCAGGGTGCGCGGGCTGCCACCGAAGTCGGTCACGGTGAAAGCTCGCACTGTGTCGCCGATGGCGACGGCACCGCCCGGTGCCGGATATTTCGGTGGCACCAAGCGCTCGAACAAGGCCTGTCCGATTTCCGTGCGCAGAAGAATGCCCGGGCCGGCGATGAAGATACCGGCCGCCAGCCCCAGCAGGGCAGCCAACAAGGCCAGCATCAGCACTTTCAGCGGTTTCATTGCGCCAGCGCGTCACGCATGATGCCGTGCGTCAGCAACTGCGGCAGTTTTTTGCCATCGCCCGCACCTTCGGGGTACACCACATACAGTGGCACGCCCGGGGTGTCGTATTGATCCAGATAAGCGCTGATGTCCGGATCCTGGTTGGTCCAGTCGCCGACCAGGTACACGGTGCCGGTGTCTTTCAGGAGTTGCGTGAATGCATCTGTATGCAGCACCGCTTTTTCATTGACCTTGCAGGTGATACACCAGTCGGCGGTCATGTCGACGAATACCGGCGTGCCTTGGGCGCGCAATTCGGCCAGACGTTGCGTGCTGTACGCTTCGTAATTCTTGCCTTGCGTGCTAATCGCAGCGCCGGGTTGCGCTTGCTGCAGAGCAAGGCCGAAACTGGCGGCGGCCATTACGCCGAGCAGCAGCGCGATGACTTTGGCGCGCAGGCTGGGCGCCATCTTCTGCCGTTCGAACCACCACAGTGCGGCGGTCAGCGCGGTGGCGGCAATCAACAACAGGGCCAGACCGTTCACACCTTTCTGGTTGCCGAATACCCAGGCCAGCCAGACCGCGGTCAGGTACATCGGATAAGCCAGCCAATGCTTGAGCGTGTCCATCCAGGCGCCGGGTTTCGGCAGCCTGCCGGCAAGTCTGGGCAGAAAGCCGATCAGCAGGAACGGCAAGGCCAGACCGAGGCCCAAGGCCAGAAACACCGAGAGCGCCAGCACCCAGTGCGCGGTGAAGGCGAAGGCCAGCGCGCTGCCCATGAACGGCGCCGTGCATGGGCTGGCCACCACCACCGCCAGCACGCCGGTGAAGAAGTCCCCGGTAGGGCCGGATTTCTCGGTGAGTGATTGCCCCATGCCGGCGAAGCCAGAGCCCCAGTTGAACAGGCCGGACATCATTAAGCCGATGCCGAACATGAGTAATGCCAGGCCGCCGACAATGATTGGTTGCTGCAATTGGAAGCCCCAGCCCAGGGCTTGGCCGGCACTGCGCAGGGCCAGCACGCCGATGCCGAGTATGGCGAAACTGCTCATCACGCCAGCGGTGTACCACAGCGCATGGCTACGCGCATGGCCGGGTGTGTTGGCTTTGGCTAGCGCCATGGCTTTGAATGAGAGCACCGGCAGCACGCAGGGCATCAGGTTGAGAATCAAACCGCCCAGCAACGCCAACAGCAAGGCCGGAAGCCATTGCAGTAATACCTTCGGCGCATCCGGCTCGACCGCACCCGCATCACTGACCGTGCCACCGGTGGGCAGTTCGAGGCTGAGAGTTTTTTTCATCGGCGGATAGCAAATGCCGTTTTCCTTACAGCCCTGATAATCCACGGTCAATTGCAGCGGACCGGCTTGCGTGCTCTTGCGTTGCAGGGGCAGGGTAATTTCCGCCGGTTCGAAATACACCGGCACGGTGCCGAATTCCGGATCGGGATACCACACCGCTTCCGGCAGTTTTGCTTTGCCCGGTGCGGCGATGGCATCTTGGGGGGTGCTGAATGCAATCTTGTCGCGGTACAGGTAGTAACCCTCGGCCGGCGTCAGTTTCAGCAGCAAGGAGCCCGCATCGCCGACGATGGCTTCGATGTTGAAAGCCTCTTCTTCCGGCAAGGCCGCATCGGAAGCCGCGCCGTTCAGGCCAAGCAGGGCTTTGCCGTCCGCCGCCGCGGCGGTATTCAGTGGAATCCGCAGGCGCTTGTTCTGCGGCGGGTAGCAGATGCCGATATCGGCACAGCCTTGGTATTGCAGACGCAGCAGCACATGGTGGGTGCCGGCCGGTGCGTTAAAGCGGACCGTGGTGACCAGTTCTTTCCGGTAGGTTTCCACATCGCCGAAGAATTCATCGCGATAGGGTTTTCCGGGTGGAAGCTGCAGGGGCTCCAGGGTCACCTCCGGGCTGTCACTGCTGATGCCGGTACGGTGTTTGTAAAGATAATAGCCTTCGGCAACTCCCCAGCGGATGCGCACACTGTCGGCGCTGACGGCCTCAATGGAAACCGGGTAGGCCTGATCCACCGGCAGCAGGTCGGCTTCGGAAACGGCCCGTGCGGGTGAGGCCAAGGTGGATAAGGTCAGGATGAAGCTCAATACAAAACGGTTCACAGGACTTCCGGAAGGGGTTTTCAATAGCTTTCTAGGGTAGCCCAAAGCAGCGTCTTTGCCGACCCCTTGAAAGCCGAACGACCGGCCCCCATTAGTTGTACAGCCCGAGCCGGGGGTTTTTCGCGTAGAATTTGGCACTCTCCTCTCCCGAGTGCTAATCCGCCGGTTCGGGATTTACTCAACGTATTGATTTTAAACATAAAGGTAATTTATGAACATTAAACCTCTGCACGATCGCGTTGTCATCAAACGCATGGAAGAAGAAAAACTGTCCGCCGGCGGCATCGTCATTCCGGATTCGGCCACCGAAAAACCGGTGAAAGGTGAAGTGTTGGCGGTGGGTGAAGGCAAGCCGCTCGACAACGGCAACGTGCGCGCGCCGAAAGTCAAAGTGGGTGACAAGGTTCTGTTCGGCAAATACGCCGGCACCGAAATCAAACACGAGGGTGTAGACATCCTGGTCGTCAAAGAAGACGACATTCTGGCCATCTTGGCCTAATCCCGAATTCACGAATTACTGAGGAATACAATCATGGCAGCAAAAGATATCCGCTTCGGCGAAGACGCGCGCGCGCGTATGGTCAAAGGCGTCAACGTTCTCGCCAACGCCGTCAAGGCCACCCTTGGCCCGAAAGGCCGCAACGTCGTGCTCGACAAGAGCTTCGGCGCCCCGACCATCACCAAGGACGGCGTGTCCGTGGCCAAGGAAATCGAATTGGCCGACAAGTTCGAGAACATGGGCGCGCAGATGGTGAAAGAAGTCGCCACCAAGACCGCCGACATTGCCGGTGACGGCACCACCACCGCGACCGTGCTGGCCCAGGCGATGATCCGCGAAGGCATGAAAGCCGTGGCCGCCGGCATGAATCCGATGGACCTCAAGCGCGGCATGGACAAAGCCGTCGGCGCCGCTGTGGACGAACTGAAGAAACTCAGTAAGCCCTGCGCCACCAGCAAGGAAATCGCCCAGGTCGGTTCGATCTCGGCCAACTCCGACCAGAACATCGGCGACCTGATCGCCAAAGCCATGGACAAGGTCGGCAAGGAAGGCGTGATCACCGTGGAAGAAGGCTCGGGTCTGGAAAACGAACTCGATGTGGTCGAAGGCATGCAGTTCGACCGCGGCTATCTGTCGCCGTACTTCGTCAACAACCAACAGTCGATGTCGGCTGAATTGGATGATCCGTTCATCCTGCTGTACGACAAGAAAATCTCCAATGTGCGCGATCTGCTGCCGGTGCTGGAAGCCGTTGCCAAAGCCGGCAAACCGCTGCTGATTGTTGCCGAGGAAGTGGAAGGCGAAGCCCTGGCCACGCTGGTGGTCAACACCATCCGCGGTATCGTCAAGGTCTGCGCCGTCAAAGCCCCGGGCTTCGGCGACCGCCGCAAAGCGATGCTGGAAGACATGGCCATCCTGACCGGCGGTACAGTGATTTCCGAAGAAGTCGGTCTGTCGCTCGACAAAGCCACCATCAAGGACCTGGGCCGCGCCAAGAAAATCCAGGTCTCCAAGGAAAACACCACCATCATCGACGGTGCCGGTGAAGCCGAAGGCATCCAGGCCCGCGTCAAGCAGATCAAGGCCCAGGTCGAGGAAACTTCCTCCGACTACGACCGTGAAAAACTGCAGGAACGCGTGGCCAAGCTGGCCGGCGGCGTGGCGGTGATCAAAGTCGGTGCCGCGACCGAAGTGGAAATGAAGGAAAAGAAAGCCCGCGTCGAAGACGCCCTGCACGCCACCCGTGCCGCGGTCGAGGAAGGTATCGTTCCTGGCGGCGGCGTCGCCCTGATCCGCGCGCTGACCAACATCGGCACCCTGAAAGGCATCAACGACGACCAGAACGTCGGCATCGCCCTGGCCCTGCGCGCCATGGAAGCGCCGTTGCGTGAAATCGTCACCAACTGCGGCGAAGAGCCGTCAGTGGTGCTGAACAAGGTCAAGGAAGGCACCGGCAACTTCGGTTACAACGCCGCCAGCGGCGAATACGGCGACATGGTCGCCATGGGCATCCTGGATCCGACCAAAGTCACCCGCACCGCACTGCAGAACGCCAGTTCGATCGCCGGCCTGATGATCACCACCGAAGCCATGGTGGCCGAAGCGCCGAAGAAAGACGAGCCGATGATGCCGCAAGGCGGCATGGGCGGCATGGGCGGCATGGATTTCTGATCCGGCTCCGCTGTTGTAGACCTACGGAAAACCCCGCTTTCGAGCGGGGTTTTTCATTGCAACATTCTTCACACCCACCTGTCATAGAATGCATCATCGCTTTTCCGGAATCGCCATGCGCCTAACGCTCACCCTATTGCTGTCTATCAGTGCCGCTCCGGTCCTGTCGCAGGACGTTCCGGCCGCGCCGCCCGTGGGGGTGGCCAATACCGTCGAGGTCAAAGGCGTCTTGCCCGGGCCCGGGTTCTGGCAGGCCAGCAAAGGCGGCAACACCGTCTGGATTCTGGCCTCGATCCGGCCGGTGCCCAAGGGCATGGAATGGGAAACCATCAAGCTCGAACGCCGTCTGGCCGAATCGCAGGCGTTGATCGGCGGACCGTCGGTGAAACTCGACAGCAAGCTTGGTTTTTTCGCCAAGATCGGCCTGGTGCCGTCTTTGCTGAAAGCACGCAAGAATCCCGATGGCCGCACGCTGCAGGAGATCTTGCCTCCGGAAACCTATCGCCGTTGGCTGGTGATGAAGCAGAAGTACATCGGCAACGACAAGGACATCGAAAGCTGGCGTCCGATTTTCGCTGCGCAGGAACTGTACGAAAAGGCCATCCGCAAAGCCGGATTGAGCAATGAAGGCATCGTCTGGCCGGAAGCCAAGGATCTGGCCAAGAAAGCCGATGTGCCGGTGACGCGCCCGGAAATCACCGTGGATATCGGCGACCCGAAAAAATTCATCAAGGAGTTCAACAAGCGTGCGCTCAGCGATGTCGCCTGCTTCGAGAAGACCCTGGACAGCATCGAACGCGATGTGCAATTCATGGCTGAGCGCGGCCGGCTCTGGGCAGTCGGCGATATTGCCGGTTACCGGCGCATCGCGCAGACCGACTTTTCCGGGGCCTGCATCGATGCGCTGGTGGGTTCGGGCATCGGACAGAGCGCCGGTTTGGGCGATGTGCAGCAGCGCGCGCTGAATGCCTGGCTGCAGGCCGTGGATGCCGCCGCGGCAAAGAACCGTTCCAGCGTCGCGGTCGTCAACATCGCCGAGTTGATCAAGCCCGGCGGACTGCTCGACCGTCTGCAGGCCCGTGGCTATGTCATCACCGAACCGGTGTACGTGCCGTAGGCATTGCCGGGCATCTGCGTTAATCTATGGCAAACCCCCCAAGGAAGCGCCGTGGTCCGCCAAGACGAACTGTTCAGTTCCCGCCTGATGGCGCTGGATGCGCGCACGGCCGCCGGTCTGCTCGATCTCGAGCACCCGAATCTGGCGGCGCAGCAGCTCGGTGATCTGCCGCCGGCGCGGGCCATGGCCATTCTGCTGGCGCTGCCCGAGGATGTGCGCGAATCGATCATGACCGCCTGCCCGACCGGGTCGGCCTGGTTGCGTGCCGAACACTATGCGCCCGGCACCGTGGGCAACCAGTTGGAAGAACCGGTCGCGGCATTCCGCAAAGGCACATCGGTGGCCATGGCCGTCGATCTGTTGCGCGAACTGATGCCGCAGCGTGAATTGAACCAGGTCTATGTGGTCGATCCCGACAACCGTCTGCTCGGCATCGTGGCCTTCCGCGAACTGCTGTTTGCCGAACGCGGGCAGACGCTGGACCAGATCATGCAACGCGAACCCTGCAGTCTGCGCCCGGAATGGGCCTTGAACGATGCGCTGTCGCGGCTGTCTTTGCAGCCGCCGCTGACCTATCCGGTCTGTGACGGCGACAATGTGCTGCTCGGCCAGGTGCATACACACCGTCTGCATCAACAGCAGGCCTTCGAATTGTCGGGTCAGCCCGGGTATCTGGTCGGCGTCGATCACGATGAGCAATGGGCCTCGCCGTGGTGGCGTAAATTCCAGTTCCGCCAGCCCTGGCTGCAAATCCACCTGTTCATGCTGTTCGTGGTCGGCGCCATCATCGGGCGCTTCCAGGACGATATCGCCAAAGCCACCCTGCTGGTGATTTTCCTTCCGGTCCTGGCCGGTCTGTGCCGCACCATCGGCGCACAATCCCTGGCCTGTACCCTGCGCGGTCTCAGTCTGTCGAATCCGGCGCGCCCGGTGAAGCGCCAGGTGCTGAAAGAAACCTGGCTGGGTCTGGTCAATGGCATATTGACCGGCCTTCTGGC
>NZ_JBILBO010000004.1:0-170876 GCF_044353605.1 Arenimonas sp.
GCCACAATCTGCTTGCCGATGCCGCCGCTGTCGCACAGCCCGACCAGCTTCAGCAGCTGGTTGAGCTCGATGAATTCACCTTCCAACTCAAAGTGGACTTCGGGCATCAGTTGAATGCAAAAGTGCGGCGGATGGTGGTGGTCTCGCCATTGCCGCGGAATTTCCAGCGACGAACGGTGGTCTGCACGGTTTTATCGAAGACATTGCGCGGCAAAGCGCTGATGATGCGCACACCGGTCACATCGCCGGCGCCGTTGATGGTGATCTCGGCAACCACTTCGCCCTTGGTGCCTGATGCCAAGGCTTCACGCGGATAGGGCGGCTGCGGCGTGCTGATTGGCACCACGGCGGCCTTGGCGGCCGGTTGCTGAGCCACCGGTTCCAGCGGCGCCTGCACGACAGGTACCGGGGCCTGCACCACCGGGGCTGGTGCTTGTACGACCGGCGCTTGGGCAACGGGCTGGTTCTCCGCTGCGGCTTCTCTGGCTTTTCTAGCGGCCTCTTCCTTGGCTTTGGCGGCATCGGCCAAGGCTTTGGCATCAGTAGCGGCCTTGTCTTCTTCTTCGCTTGCCGCGTTCGCTTCCGCTTCGGCCTCACGAGCTTTCATTTTTTCCAAATCGGTTTTGACACGCGCCAAGGCCGGGGCATTGGGGTCAGCGAGACGAATCAAGCCCTCCAAACGCAGGGCCTCGCGGTCGTCGAATTTGGCGATGGCCTGATCCATGCCGATAACGGCATACGGGACAATGTCAGTAATCGCGGTTTCCACCGACTCATCCGGGGTTTTCAGTTTCTGGCGCAAGGCAAGGTAATACTCCAAAGCGCTGTTGCCGCTGGGCTTGACCCAACGTTGCTCCATGACAGCAGTTCGCGCATTCGCGCGCAGGTCTTTTTCCGGGAACTGGACCAACCGGTCAATTGACGTCTGAATTTTCTGTTTATGGACTTTCGCGGTCCCTTCGGCGGCGACCTGTTCGTCTTTCTTGTCAGAACACGCCGCCAACGCCAGACAAAATGCCAGAATCAGTAGTGCATTCAATCCGGTACGCGCCGAAGTCTTGTGATCGCTCATTGGTTTATTCCCCCGTAGACCCTATAGAACAGTCAATTTTAACGAGCTTGTCAAGGAATTTAACGGTTTTTTACGGCATGCGCTCGACAAAGTGTTAAAAAACTCTTGATAATGAACTGCAAGACCTGTCTTTATTTTATTTTCGCCCGCATCCGGGCGAGCGCTTCAACCACAACTATATCTGCGTAGGGTGATATCTCATGATCAATCGTAAAAAGCTCAGTGCTGCCGTGCACAGTGCCCTGATTCTGGGTACCGGCGCCATGCTGACGCCTTCCGCCCAGGCCCAGGCCCAAGAAGAAGCTAAAACCATCGACACCGTGCAGGTCACCGGCTCGCGCATCAAGCGCGTGGACGCCGAAACTGCCAGCCCGGTATTCCAGCTTGAACGCGAAGCCATCGACAAGACCGGCGCGCTGACCATCGGCGACTTCCTGCAGGATATTCCGGCCGTTGCCGGCGCCGCCACCAATCCGGCCGTCAACAACACCGGCGGCACCGGTGCCGCTACCGTGTCCCTGCGCGGCCTTGGCGACGAGCGCACTCTGATCCTGGTCAATGGCCGCCGTATCGTCACCCGCGACGTCAACGCCATCCCGATGTCGATGGTGCAGACCGTGGAAGTGCTGAAAGACGGCGCCTCGGCGATTTACGGTTCCGACGCGGTCGGCGGCGTGGTCAACTTCATCCTGAAATCCAATTTCGACGGCCTTGAGGCCCGCGTCGATTTCGGCATTTCCTCGCGCCACGACGGTCAGCGCCAAGGCGCCAGCGTCACCTGGGGCGCCTCGGGTGATCGCGGCAACATCATCGTCAGCGCCAATTACAACAAGCAGGACGAAGTGCGTGCCTCGGCCCGCGCCTATTCCTACTATGCGTTGTCGCTGGGCTCGACCTCCAGCACCGGCGTGGTGCAGGGCGGTTCCAGCCGCGCCATTACCGGCCGTTATTTCGTAACCGGCTACCCCTGCGGTTCGGTGACCCTCGATCCGGCAACGCCGGGGACAACCACCGGAGATTTCCGCTGCTGGAACTTCGGGCGTGATGCGTTCAACTATCAAGCCGTCGGCAATCTGCAGCTGACGCCGCAAGAACGTTCGGGCTTATTTGTAACCGCCAACTTCGACATCACCGACAACATCACCGCGTATGTCGATGCCTTCGCCAACAAGACCCGCTCGGCCTCGCAGATTGCACCGCTGCCGTTCGATGGCCTTTCCGACGGCATCTCGTTGTCGCAGTACAACCAATACAATGTCTGGGGTCAGGATGTATTCGACATCCGCCTGCGTCTGAGCCGCCTTGGAAACCGTCGCTATGAATACGTGACCGACGTGTCGCAATTCAATGCCGGCCTGAAAGGCGGCATCGGTGAAAGCTCCTGGTCCTGGGATTTCAGTGTGGGCTATGGGAAAATCAACCAGAAGAACGACAATCAGGGCTACATCGACTACGCTGCGCTGGCCAAAGGCCTCGGCCCGTCGCAGGGTGGCATCTGCTACACCGACGGCACCTTCACCACCGCGATTCCGGGCTGCACGCCGATTGACTTCGTCGGTAATTTCGACCCGACCACCGCAGCCGGTCAGGCCCAACTGGCGGCTCTCGATGCCATCAGTCTGGACGTGCTGCACAAATCGTTGGAAACTCAGAAGGGCTTCCAGGCCAACTTCAGCGGCGACCTGTTCGAACTCAGCGCCGGCACCGTGCAGGCCGCCGTGGGCGTGGAATACCGCAAGAACTTCCTCGACTTCAACCCCTTCGATGCGGCCATCATTGATCCGAACGCCGGCTACACCTGCGGCATTTCCTCGGAACTGTGTACCTCAGCGACCAGGGGCGAGCTGACCGTCAAGGAAATCTACGGCGAAGTGCTGATTCCGGTCACTGAAACCTTCAATGCCTCGATCGGCACCCGCTGGTCGGATTATTCGGCTTTCGGCAACTCGATCAACAGCAAGCTGGGTCTGGAATGGCGCCCCTCGGAACAACTGCTGTTCCGCGGTACCTACGCCGAAGTGTTCCGGGCACCGACCATCAATGATCTGTACGGCGGCCAGTTCGCGTCGTCGGATACGTTCGCGGATCCCTGTAACGGCATCACTCAGACCGGCGGCGGCCTCTCGACCAACCCGGCCTGTACCAATGTCGTCGCCGACGGTTCGTTCGGCCAGACCGACACCCAGCTGAACGCCATCAAGGGCGGCAATGCCACCCTGAAGCCGGAAGAAGGCGAAGTGATCACGGTCGGTTTCGTGTATGAACCGTCCTGGTTCGATGGCTTCTCGACTACCGTCGATTTCTGGAATGCCGAGCTCGACGGCGCCATCAATCCGATCGGCTCGCAGAACATCCTGAACATCTGCTTCAACAGCAGTACCGCCGATCCATCGCCGCTGTGCTCGCTGTTCAGCCGCCGTCCGAACGGTGAAATGGAAATCATCTTCGACCGCAAAGCCAACGTCGGCAAGTACGACACCTCCGGTGTCGATATCGGTTTCAAATACCGCAAAGACACCTCGTTCGGCAAGTTCCGTGCCAACCTGGATGCGACCTACCTCGACAAGTTCGATGTGGACGTGATCTACAACGGCGATGTGCTACAGCAGCAGGAAAACGCAGGTACCTTCCTGTCTTCGGCCAACGGCGGGCTCGGCAACTACAGCCAGTGGCGCGCGCTGGCCAACCTGGGCTGGAGCAAGGACATCTTCGACGTGTCTTGGACCATGCGTTTCGTTGATGGCTTCACCGTCGGCAGCACCGAACCGGACGGCACCTGTGCCAATCTCGGCCTGCCTTCCGGCAGCCCAGGCTGCCAGTTCTCCATCGGCGCTGTGACCTACCACAACCTGCAGGCTGGCGTTTCCATCGACAAGATCAAGCTGCGTTTCGGCATTGACAACCTGTTCGACAAGCAACCGCCGATTCTGTACCAGAACAATTCGCTCAATGGCAACACCGACGAACGCACCTTCGACACCGTCGGCCGTTACTATTGGTCGAGCCTGACCGTCAACTTCTGATCCTCCATGATCCGAAACGAAACCGCAGCCTTAGGGCTGCGGTTTTTTTCGGGCGTTGCTGATACACTTTGGAAACCAACCCGGGAGGCTCACTCATGCGATTTACGGCCCTTTTGTTCCTGCTCTTCACGCTGATACCGGCGGCACATGCCGATACGGGCAACCCCGCATTGCACCGGCTGTTCGCCGATGAGTGGGAACGCGGCATGCGCGAAAGCCCGGAGAACGCCTCCTACAATGGCGACACACGCTTCAACGACCGCTGGTCCGATCTGAGCCTGAAGGCGATTGCCGACAGCGAGGCCGCCGATCGCGCCGCCATGGACCGTCTGCACGCCATCGACCGCAAGAGCCTGAGTGCAGCGGACCAGCTCCATTACGACACCTTCGAATGGCTGCTGAAAAAAGACATCGAACGCCAGCCCTTCCGCGAATACCTGATGCCGATGACCCACCAGGGCGGGGTGCAGACCGCCGACGGCATCACTGAGCTGCTGGCCTTCACGACCGAAAAGGATTACCGCGACTGGCTGGCACGCTTGAATGCACTGCCGGCCCTGATCGAGCAGAACATCACGCTGATGCGTGAAGGCGTGCGCAGCGGGCGCACGCCGCCGAAGGCAATCATGGCCCGGGTAACGGCGCAGATCGCAGCGCAGGTCGTTTCCGATCCGGAGAAAAGCGGCTTCTATGCGCCGTTCAAACGCTATCCGGAATCGTTCACCGCCACGCAGCGCGCGGCACTGTCCAAGGAAGCCCGTGCGGTCATCACCGGGAAAGTCGTGCCGGCCTATGCCGCGCTCGGGCGCTATTTCAATGACGAATACCTGCCAGCCACGCGCACCAGCATCGCTGCTGCCGACCTGCCCGATGGCAAAGCCTATTACGACCTGTTGGCGCGTTATTACACCACCACCGATATCAGCGCCGATGAGATCCACGGCATCGGCCTGAAGGAAGTCGCACGCATCCGCGCGCGCATGGAAGCAGTCAAGGCCGAAACCGGATTCAAAGGCAGTCTGCCGGAATTCTTCAACTACCTGCGCAGCGATCCGCGCTTCTTCTATAAATCCCCGGAGGCCTTGCTCGAAGCCTATCAAGCGATGTCGAAACGCATCGATCCGGAGCTGGTGAAAGTATTCAACGTATTGCCGCGCATGACCTATGGCGTACGGGCGATTCCGGCCAGCATCGCCCCGGATGTGACCACCGCCTATTACCAGCCCGGCGCCACCGATGGCAGTCGGGCTGGGTTCTATTATGTGAATCTGTACAAACCGGAAGTCCGGCCGAAATGGGAAATGATGGCGCTGAGCCTGCATGAGGCCGTGCCCGGCCATCACTTCCAATTCGCACGCGGGATGGAGCTGCCGGAAATGCCGATGTTCCGGCGTACTGCCTACTTCGTGGCCTATGGTGAAGGCTGGGGGCTGTATGCCGAACAGCTCGGTTACGACATGGGCCTGTACGATGACCCGTATGACCGCATGGGCCAACTGACCTACGAAATGTGGCGGGCGGTAAGACTGGTGGTGGATACCGGCATGCATGCCAAAGGCTGGACGCGCCAACAGGCCATCGATTACTTCAAGGCCAATGCACCGAAAACCGAACAGGACATCGTCAATGAAATCGACCGCTACATCGGCTGGCCCGGACAGGCCCTCGCCTACAAGATCGGCCAGCTGAAGATTTCAGAACTGCGCGCGCGCGCGCAAGGCCGCCTCGGCAGCCGTTTCAATCTGCGCGCTTTCAACGATGAAGTGCTCGGCACCGGCTCGATTCCACTCGATGCACTGGAAAAACATATGGACGCATGGATGGCGGCGCAGGCGGCTCAGTAACCGAAGCGGGCGATCCACGGTGCCAAATGCGCCATCACGGCCGGTGTGAAATAGGCTTCATACGCCTGCCAGCGCCCGACCGCGCGGGCGTTGACCGGTTCCACCACCTGCGTATACGAAGGCGTCTTGATGGCGCCTTTCTCTTTGGCGCGCTCAGTGAAGGCCAGCAGGGAATCCTGCCAAGGCAGCTGCAGGAAATCGAATAGCGCGCGCGACCGGCCTTCGTTGTCGGCGATCAGATCTTCGTATTTCCAAGCCAGCACCGGCAGCTGCAGCTGCTCGGCGGCGGCAGTCCAATGCGCGAATACGCGGTCGTACATCTGGGCGGTGCTTTCCAGGGTTTCAAAAGTCAGCGCGAAGGCCGGCGCGCGGAAATTCTGCATGTAACAGCTCAACACCACATCACAGGGGTGGCGGACGGCGAGAATGATGCGGCTGCGCGGAAAGAAATTCTGCAGCAGCGGCAGGCGCACCATGTTCAGCGGATTCTTGTCAACGGCGCGCTGACTGATTACGCCCGGCGCCACCTCGGCCACTTCGGCAAAATAGGCGGCACGCCCGGCGGCCGCCTGTTCGGGCGTCAATGCGTTTATGCACTGACAGACATCACCGCCATCCCCGCCGATGCGTCGCACCAGATGCTGCAGAAACGGCTGCTCGTCGAACGACACCAATTCCGGATGCGCATCCAGAAGCTGTTCGAGCAAGGTCGTGCCCGAGCGCGGAAAGCCGACCACGAACACCGGATCGGTGTGGGTATCGCGGACGTGTACGGCCGGATTCCAGGGCGGCACCGGGTGCTCGAGCACCGCGAAAGCTTCGGTACTGTCCTGCAATGCCGGATGGCTACGGCTGATAAGGCCGCGGCGCATTGCATGTGCGGCCTGCAGCACCGCCATGGCGGCATCGCGGTCACCGCACCTGTCCAAAGCGGCCGCGTATTCGAATTGCAGACCGAGCTTCAGGACCGGATCGGCATGCAGCGCCGTCAGGATGCGTTCGAACAGCATGCGGGCCTGCGGGTAGTCTTTGCGGCGCATGGCCATTTTGGCCTGCATCTGCAGGAAGTTGTCCAACAGCTTGGGATGATGGCTGACGGCGGTTTCATGCAGTGTCGCCTGCAAGGTCTCGGCCTCGGCCATCCGGTTGGTACGCTCAAAGGCCATCACCAAACCGATGCGGGCATCGATGGCGAGATTGGAATCCGGCACCGGCGAGCTGAACTGGGCGATGGCCTGCGCGTACCATTGGCCGCGGAACAGCAGATAGCCCAGATCGATGCGTTGACCTTCGTGCAAAGACCGCGCCTGCAGCTGTTCGGCGAGTTGCTGCGCTTCCGGCCAGCGGTCCTGCGCCTGCAGAATGCGCAGCTGCAGCAGCGGAAATTCGGCATCGGCCGGGTCACGCGCGATGGCGGTTTCGATATGGCGCCGTGCCAGTTCCAATTGACCGTCGGCGGCATAGGCACGCGCCAGACCGAAATGCAGGGCGGGCTCGGTGGCGCCCAGCAGCAATGCCTTCTGCAAGGGCTCGAGCGCTTCACGCTCGCGTTCGAGTTCGCACAGGCAATTGCCCAGATTCGACCAGTGCGCGGGATTGCCGGGCTCCTGCGCGCACAGCCACTGGTATTCCGGCAGCGCGTCCTGTGGACGTTGCGACAGACTCAAAGCCACGGCACGCAGGGTCTTCCACGACAATGCTGCGGCACCCGTGGCTTGGACACGTTCGCTCCAGATCAGCACCTCGGCGACATGTCCCGCAGCCAGTGCCTGATAGGCTTCCGGCAGGCTCGGCACGGATGGCGGCGCTTTGGTCATGGCAAAAGGAGTTATGATTGGCAGAGCATTCTGGGAAGACTAGTTTACCGTGAACACACTGACCGAAACCGACCGCTTGAGTCGCCACATCCAGGTGTTCGATGGCGCGTTCAGTCCGGAACTGTGCCGAAAAATGCTCGATTCCTTCCATGCTCTGGCCCGCTTCCAGCGCCCGAATGGTCGCGGCGTTAGGCCCGGCCATGAGGACAGTGGCTGGACCGAACTGAATCTGGACCCGCTGTCGGATGCGGCCTTCCGGGTGATGATTCTGGAAAACATGCACCGGCACGCCGGGCTCTACAACCAAGCGCTGCAACTGCCGATTCCGATTCCGATGACCGATAAAATCAGCGAACTGGTGATGAAGCGTTACCGCGCCACCGGTGACGAGCGCTTTCAGCTACATTTCGACGCGATTGGACAGGTCGCGCACCGCTACCTGGTGTTCCTCTGGTATTTGAACGATGTCGAAGTCGGCGGCGGCACCGAGTTTCCCGAACTCGGCATCACCGTGCAAGCCAAAGCCGGACGCTTGGTGATTTTCCCTCCCTACTGGATGTTCCTGCACATCGGCCAGAAGCCGGTGAGCAACGACAAATACATCCTGTCCACCTACTTCCTGTTCTGAGCATGGACGAGTTCGCGGCATTGACCGAGCGTAACCGGCAGCTCAGCAAGGCGATGATGCAGTCGGTGTTCGAACTGGCCTGCGATCTGTCCGGCCTCGGACCGTTTCCCGAACAGGCCGCCAAAGCCCGCGGCACGGCGCCCGTCAACGCACGCTTGATGCAGATCCAACAGCTGATCGAACAGCTGCGTGCTGATCTGCAAGGTCTGCGCGGTCCATATTTGATGCAACAACTGCAAGGTCTGGGCGTGGACCAGCACAGTCGTGCTCTGCAACTGCATATCGGTAGCGGCCCTTACGTGCTCGATGGCTGGATCAATCTTGATGTATTCCCGGCCCAGCTGTCGACCAATGTGCTCTGGGGTCTGCCGTTCGTAGACGGCCAATGCCGTTATGTATTCCTCTCGCACCTGCTGGAACATCTGTTTTATCCGACTGACGCCATGGCGCTGCTACAGGATATCCACCGAATTCTCGAGCCAGGTGGCGTAGTGCGCATCGTGGTGCCGGATATCGCGCAGTGCATCGCCGCCTATCAGGACGGCGATACCGGATTTTTCCGCGACCGCGTCGAACACTGGGGCGCAGGCGACGGTCAAGCCACACGCTTGGAACACTTCCTCGCCTACGCCGGTGCCGGACCGGATCCGGCCTGGCTGTTCGAGGCACACAAGTTCGGTTACGACCAAGAGACACTGATACGGGCCTTGCAGCGCGCCGGCTTCAAGACCATCCTGCCTTCGACTTATATGGCCAGCACTCATAGCGCGCTACGTGTGGACGAACACAGCCAAATCGCCAGTGCCAAACACGGCGACCGTCACTACTCGCTGTTCATCGAAGCCATCAAGGAATAAGCATGTCGGCACTGAACGTCGCCCTGCTCGAGCAGGCCCGCCAATATGCGGGCAATGGCGATGCACGGGCCGAAAAAGCGTTCGCGCTGGTGCTGGAAAACGATGCCTTCAATGTCGAAGCTCGGACATTTCTGGCACGCGTGGCGATGCAATCCGCAAAACCGGAAATCGCCATCGAGCATTTGTCGGTAGCCCTGCGGGTGGCGCCCGGCAAGCCTGCGCTGTGGCGTAGCATGGGGCTGACGCGGATGGCACTGGAGCAGTGGCCGGAGGCGACGGCAGCATTCGAGCACTGTCTGCAACTGGCACCGGTAATGCATGCCGCGCGACTGCATCTTGGCCAGTGCTTGGAGCGGCAACACCGCCATGACGAAGCGACTAAAGCCTACTTGCAGGCACTGAGTGAAGCGCAGCGTGCCGGCCTTTGGCTGGATGCCGCCAGCACACCGGAATGGCTGGCTGATGGCATCGCCCATGCAATCACAGTAGCCAATCGCGGCCGACAGGAAATCCACGAAGCCCTGATGGCGCCGTTACGCGCCCGCTTTGCCGCAAACGAACTGCAGCGTGTTGAACAAGCTGTTCGCGGCATACTCGGATTTGAAACGGTGCACTCACCGAATCCGAAACAGCAGCCGACCTTCCTGTATTTCCCCGGATTGCCAGATTCGCCCGTATTCGCACGCGAGCTGTTTCCCTGGTTCGACGCTCTGGAAGCATCCTTTACCGAAATACGTGCCGAAGCCGATGCTGTGCTGGTGGCGAAGGACGGATTGTCGCCGTTTCTGGCCCTGGGCGAGAACGACCGCGCGGCCGATTATCTGGGCGGCGCGCAACCGGCCTGGGATGCCTTTTTCTTCTACCGCCACGGCGAGCGCTACGATGCCCATCATGCCACCTGCCCGCAGACGTCAGCGGCGCTGGAATCCCTGCCGCTGGTGCGTATCGTGGGTCATGCCCCGGAAATCTGTTTTTCTGTATTGGGTGCCGGCAGCCATATCCTGCCGCATTACGGCACCAGCAACATCCGTTCGGTGGTGCATCTGCCCCTGATCGTACCCAAGGACTGCGCGCTGAAGGTGCTCGACACCGAAATTCCGGGCAAGGCCGGCAGCTGCTCCGCTTTCGACGACACCTACTTGCACGAAGCCTGGAACCGTAGCACTGCGCCGCGCGTCATCCTGCTGATGGACACCTGGAATCCGCATCTGACCGAGATCGAAAAGCTGGCGATGGCGGAAGTGGTGGCCAAAACCGGCCACCTCAACACGCCCAACTAGTTTCCGAGCCAGGCCTTGCGCAGGGCCAGCTGCGCGGCACTCGGCTTATCATTGAACTGCAGCTTCATGGCGGCGCCGTCCTGGCGCTTCGGCGTGAGCACGGCGCTGGCCTTGGCGTCCCGGCGGAAATAATCGACGGTCAACGCACCGCCGCCGAACTGTTGGCTGCGCGCCGCGAAATTCTTCGCACTCAAGCGGTTGCCATTGACCGCAATCAGGGTATCACCGGCAGTGATGCCCGCTTTCCAGGCGGGACCGTCTTTTTCAACGGCCGTCACCTTGGCATACGCACCATCATCGCCGGGCGCAATACTCAAGCCCCAGGCATAGAACGGCTTGCCGTCATCGGGTTTCTTGTCGGCAACGAAATCGATACCGGCATCTTTCAGCAGCGCCAGCAGTGGCAGCTCTTCGGTGCCGATCACATAGCGGTTCCAGAAATCCTGCCAGCTTCGGCCGGACGCCTGTTGCAGCAGCGCCAGTACATCGGCCTCGGTAAAGCCACCTTGGGAAACTTTATGTTTCTGCCAGAGCCCGCGGTGGACATCGGCCAGGCTTTTTTTGCCGCCGCTTTCCTTGCGCAGAATCAGGTCCATGGCCAAACCGAGCATCTCGCCTTTCGGATAAATGCTGACCGAGGCATTGGCGTGTCGGTCGCCGTTCGGCTGAATCCATTCATCGAAACTCGATTCATTGGCGCTCTGCTCGAAGCGGCCCGGCGTTCGCAAATAAGCGTCCAGCGTACTGGAGACATCGCCCAGATACTGCTTTTCATCTTGCACGCCGGCGCGCAGTGCAATCAGGTTCTCGAAGTAACTGGTGTGGCCCTCGGAAATCCACAGCAGGTTGCTGTGGTTTTCGTTCTGGTAATCGTAAGGCACCATTTCGGAAGGCCGATAGGCTTTCACGTTCCAGGTGTGGAAAAACTCATGGGCGGCGGTGCGCGCGAACTTCAGGTATTCGCTGCGCGGCTGAAAACTCCAGCGCTCGACCTGGATAATCGTGGAATTCACGTGCTCAGTGGCGCCGCGGGCGCCGTCGGTAGCGTGCACGATGTACAGATAGCGGTCATAGGGAGTGCTGCCGAACAGTGCGTTGGTGGTTTTGCTGATCGCCGCGAAATCCTTCAGCATGGCTTCGCCATCGTGATTGCCGTTGCCCCAGATCGCCAGCTCGATGGGCTTGCCATCGACCTTGGTTTGGTAGAAGCGGTGGATGCCGGTTTCAATCGGTGAGTCGGTCAGCACATCGTAATCAGCGGCGGTAAAACAATGGCCGCAGCTCCCCGAAGGCATGCCCGAGCGTGATTGCCAGCCGTCCGGCACCGAGAGCGAGACCGTTATCGGGTTGGTGCGAAACTCCGGACTGTACACAAACACCGCGCTGGCATTCAGATAGGCATGGGAATCATCAATGTGGCGGGTACGCAGACCGAGCTCGTTGGCGTAGAGCTCATAAGACACTTCGTACGGGACACCGGCCGGCAGATCAAGTTGCCAACTCGCCTTATCGGTTTTCCGGATTGCCACGGTCTTGCCATCAGCGGTTTTCGCGGCGACATGGCGCAGTCCATTGGCCAGTGGCAGGATTTCGTAGCGTCCGGTCCGCCAGTTCGGCAGCTGTACGATCGGATTGGGTTTCGCGCTGCCCGGAAAGCGGGCACGGACTTCAGCCGTGTGCTGGGCGGCATTGCTGATGCGTAATTGGTAATTGACGGTGTCGGCGGCAAACACGGAATTGATGAACAGGGCGCTGGCAAGCGCAGCAATCACTTTGAACATGGTCATTGAAGATCAGGGACTGGGCATTCCATGATAGCGGAGTTCAGACCGTATTTCGGCCATTGCGCCAGGCCGTCATTCAGATTGGATTGTATGCTCTAGACAATGAGCGCCGAATGGCGTTAATCCTCAAAGGAGGGCGCGCCATGAACATCGCTTTCATCGTACTTTCCGCGACGCTCGGGCTGATCGCGGCCGGCAGCGGGCTGTTGCATTGGCATAACAGCATCGAAATCGAACGCTATCTGAGCAGCCGCGACCGCTGATCCGCTATTGGCGGATCAAGCGGATGTTGCCCGGCATACCCATGCCTTCGGTGCAGCGGTAGGGGTTGATGTCGAGTCCGCCACGCCGGGTGAAACGGCCGTATATCGACAGCTGCATGGGCCGGCACTGCCGCATCAAATCCATGAAGATGTGCTCGATGCAGTTTTCATGGAAGCCGTTGTGGGTGCGGTACGACACCAGATAGCGGAGCAGGCCTTCTCGCTCGATGCGGCGGCCGAGGTAACGGATCTGAATGCTGGCCCAATCCGGCTGGTTGGTGACCGGACAGTTGGAGCGGAACACGTGACTGACCAGCGACTCGCTGATCTGGTTGTCGCCGCTGACTGAAAGATACAAGGGCTCTGGCGGACCGTAATAATTGATGTCGACTTCCAGATCGTCGATGACTTCACCATTGAACAGATCGACGGGGAAGGCGTGATTGGCGGTCGCCGGCAGAATCGTTACGTTGACCGGCACACCGCAGGCCTCGGACAGGTCCTGTACCAGCATCTGGCGCAGTCGTTCGCTGTCGCCGACGCGCGTCTGGTTGAAACTGTTGAGATAGAGCTTGAAGCTTTTCGATTCGATGATGTGGCTGGAGTCGGCACGTACCACTATTTCGGCAAGGCCGGCACGTGGCCGACCGGACTTATCCAACCAGCTCAATTCATAGGCATTCCAGATGTCCTGACCCAAGAACGGCAACGGCTCGAGGATGTCCAGGCCTTCTCGGGCATCGGCGCGCGGGATGGGAAACAGCAGGCGCGGATCGTAGCGGCCGGTGTATTCGGCCGGTTTACCGAGAAGACTGTCTTGGAACATCAGGGCGTCCCGGCGAGATAATCGAGACTGATCTGCAGCATCGCGCGGGTGCCGAGCGGGAGTGCGGACTCATCCAGGAAGAACTGCGGCGAATGATTGCTGGGGGCTGTATTCGGATTCTGGCCTTTCGGCGTAGCGCCGACGAAAAAGAAAAAGCCCGGGACTTCCTTGGCGTAATAGGCGAAATCCTCGGCGCCGGTGGTCAGCGTCATTTCCACGACATCCTTGCCGGCGACTTTCTGCAGGCTCGGCAGCACTTTGGCCGTCAATGCCGGATCATTGACGGTGACCGGATTGCCGACGGTATCCGGAATCTTGGTGACTACCGTGGCCCCATGTGCGGCGGCCACGTGCTCGGCGACATTGGCCAGATCCTTGAACACCTGTGTACGCATCTCGTCGTCGAAGGTGCGGATGGTACCGATCAGCTCCACCGAATCGGGAATGATGTTGTAACGGATACCGCCCTTGATGGCGCCGAAACTGACGACCACCGGCTGCTTGGTCAGATTCTGCCGGCGCGACACGATGGACTGCGCACTGGTGACGATTTCCGCGGCGGCCACGATCGGATCAACGCCGCCCCAGGGGCGTGAACCGTGCGTCTGCCGGCCCTTGACCACGATATTGAAGCGGTCGGAAGCGGCCATCAGCGGGCCGGAACGATAGCCGAGCTGGCCGGCATTGAGCGTGGAAAACACATGCAGGCCGAACACCGCTTCCGGTTTGAAGGATTTGAAAATTCCTTCCGCCAACATCTGATCGGCGCCGCCGGTTTCGCCATCGGGCGGACCTTCTTCGGCCGGCTGGAAAATAAACAGGATGTCGCCGGCAATCTCGGCTTTGTTTTTGGCCATGGCCTCGGCCACCCCCATCAAAATGGCAGTGTGTGAATCATGGCCACAGGCGTGCATCACGCCGACCTTTTCGCCACGGAATTCGGCGGTCTGTTTGGACTGGAACGGAAGGCCGGAGTTTTCGGTGACCGGCAACGCATCCATGTCGGCGCGCAGGGCGATGCGCTTGCCGGGTTTTCCGCCTTTGAGCACGGCAATGACGCCGGTGTGCGCGACGCCGGTGGTCACTTCCAGGCCGAGGCTGCGCAGATGTTCGGCAACACGCTTGGAGGTCCGGAACTCGCGGTTGCCGAGCTCGGGGAACTGGTGGAAATCGCGACGCCATTCCAGCACCTTGGCATCAACCGGCTTGGCCCAGGCATCGACATCGAAGGCGTGCACGGCGGCGGGCGGCAGCATTGCTGCGGTCACGGCGAGGACAAGGAAGTTCAGACGCATAGAAACTCTCCACAGATGGATTCTGCCATGCTATCACAGGGAAAAACGGCGCGGTGCGGCGTGTCGGCTTTCTGTGACCGAGCACGCAATACGGCCGATCAGGGCCGGTGTTCGCTGGCCAGATAGGCTTCCGATTGCATTTCCATCAGGCGTGACGCCGTACGCTCGAACTCGCGCTGAAGGCGCTGGCCGGCATAAAGCGACAAAGGATCGGCGGCCGCGCTCAACAACAGATTCACGTGACGGTCGTACAGTTCGTCGATCAGATAGACGAAGCGTCGCGCGGCATCTTCGTTGCTTTCATTGAAGAGCGGCACATCCGACAACAACACCGTATGGAAATCACGGGCGATTTCGATGTAATCGGCACTCGAACGCGGCCCGTTGCAGAGTGCGTCGAACGTGAACCAGGCGACGCCTGGACTCAGCGCAAGCACGGGAATATCACGTTGGTTGATTTCGATGAACCCCGCCAGAGGCGCACGACCGCTCAGCCGCCGGTACTGCTCGGCAAGCAACGTCCTGCTGTCGGCATCGGCCGTAAGTGCATAGGTGCGCGCCTGGTTCAAGGTGCGCAGCCGATAATCCTGCGCGCTTTCCAGAACCATCACCGCACATTCGCGCTTGAGCAGGGCAATGCACGGTAGGAAGCTCTCGCGCTGCAGGCCGTTCGGGTAAAGTTCGTCCGGCGGCACATTCGACGTGGTGATGAAAGTAACCTGTCTGCGGATCAATTGATCGAGCAGGCGGTGAAGGATCATGGCATCGCCGATATCGGAAACGAAGAACTCGTCCAGAACCAGCAAACGGCATTCCCGTGCGATATTGCTCGCGAGTACCGCCAGTGTATCGGCGGTCTCCGGCATGCCGGCAAGCTGCTGATGGACATGATTCATAAAGCGATGGAAGTGCCATCGCTGATGCGGGATATCGCCCAGATCTTCCAAAAACAGTTCGGTCAGCAGGGTTTTTCCGCGCCCGACACGCCCCCAAAGATAAAGCCCCTTGACTGCTGCCGGCGGACCGAAAAAACGCTTCCACCACGGCCGGTGCTGTGCTTTGCGCAATCCTTTAGCCAACGCTTCAAGATAGGCAAGGACTTCCAGCTGTGCCGGGTCGGCATGGATCTCGCCGGTGGCGACCATGTCCGCATAGCGCTGTCCGGCGGGGCGGGGCGTCATAACGGCAAGGCCTGCAGAAAGCGTTTCACGTGTTCCCGCAAGGGCACCAATTTGCCATGGAAAAAGTGACTGGTCTCCGGCATTGCGACGATTTCCGGTGCAGGGTTCTGCGCATTCAACCATGCCAGCACCCCGGCCGGAGGTACGATTTCATCGGCCTCGCCCTGCACGGCGAGCCAAGGGCAAGAGGGCGGACGGACGTCGCCGAAGTCGCGGAAACCGACCGGCGGCGCAATGGAAACCATCCGCACCGGCGAATAGAATTCTGCGGCTTTCAGTGCCACCCACGCGCCGAATGAAAATCCGGCCAAGGCCAAGGGCGATTGAGGGCGCTGGGCGAGCGCCCAGTCGATGACGGTCCTGCAGTCTGCCAACTCGCCACGGCCTTGGTCATAGCGGCCCTCGGAAGCGCCGACGCCACGGAAGTTGAAACGCACAGCGATGTAGCCGCTGTCGGTAAACGCTTTTGCAAGCGTGCTGACGACTTTGTTGTGCATGCTTCCGCCATCCGGCGGATGCGGATGGCAGATCACCGCAACCGGAGTCGACTCCGTTGAATCCTGGGGAAATTCGACAAGCGCCTGCAAGCCACCTGCGGGCCCGGGCAACATGACTTCGGCATTGGCGACGGGAAAAGCCATCATCATTCCAGTATAAAGCATGCAAAAACGCCGCCCGAAGGCGGCGTTGCATCAGAGGCGGGACAATTACTTCAGATTGCCGATCATCCAATCGACGGAAGCAATGACCTGTTCGTCCGTGAGTGACGGATTTCCACCCCGGGCCGGCATCGCGCGGATGCCTTCGATGGCGTGTTTGTGCAGCAGATCGTTGCCCTGGGCCAGACGTGCGCCCCACTCGGCTTTCAACAGTTTCGGAGCGCCGGCAGCGCCGGCGGTATGGCAACCGGCGCAGAGTTGGCCGTAGATTTCACCGCCATCAAGGGTGCCGCCATAGGCCACCTGGCCTTTGGCTGCTTCGGCAGCGGCGGCAACGGCGGCAGCCTGTGCCGCGGCGCCGGTCTGTCCGGCATACACGGCGCCAACCGGTGCAATGCGCGCCTGGGTCGCAGCTTGTTGCGCCGGCGTTATTTCGGCAGGGCGTTTTCCATTGAAATAAATGCCGGCAATAATCAGCAGGACGGTAATCAGCACCAAAGCGGCGATGATTTGGGCAAAATTTTTCATGAACACTAGATCGTGATTACGCACAAAACACCTGTCTGGGCCGTGGCCCGAATCTGGGGAACACCCTATTATATCGGGGCTTGGGTGCTGAATAAAGCGGTTATTGCATCGATTTTCAGTGGAAGATGAAATAGAGTAGATTGTTCTGGAAGAACGGGTTGCCGGTCAGCAAACTGTGGCGCTCACAGAAGAAGGTGGTCTGGGCCACCGGAAACAGCTCCTGGCGCGGAGCTGTCGAAAGATAATCGAAGGCCTTGCGTGCCGATGCCGATTCACGGGTGACCAGGCCGTCGCCCGCAGCAGACAGCAGCCCTTGATAATTGACGTTCTGGCGCCGGGACTTGATTTTCTCTTCACTGAAGGCAAGATGATAACTTCCGCGAGCCCCTTCGAGCACTGCTCGCGACTCGGTCTGGTTGCAATCTCCGCCGAACAGGGCGACCTCGGCTGATGTGTCGACCATCGGTATGGCAAGCGCGGCCTGGAAGTGACGGGCCTGTTTCAAATTGTTTCGGAACACCGCTTGGGCGGCGGCCAGCGCGCGAGTATTCATGCGGGCTTCGGTTTCCACCGAAAAAACCGACCAGCGGTTCTGCTCCCAGAGACCGATGTCATAAAGATCAAGTGGCACCGGTGTTCCGTTGGCATCGATCAGAGCAACCGTGCCCGGCAAGGGCAGCGTTTCAAAGGGTGTGGCAAAATGCGCCATGATGTCGGCCGGCACGGTGCGCAAACCCATGTCATAGCCCTGATACAGTCGCTTGACGCTGATGATGGATCCCAAGTTGGGTGTTCCCAGCATCACCAGCCGACGGATGCGCTGGCCACCATCGGACCAGGGTTTCGGGGCCGGGCGTTTATCGACGCTTTGCGGTCCATACTGCAGATAGTAGCGGGAGATCAAGCCGCCGTTGCTGTGGGCGATTATGTCGACCTTCAAGCCCGGATCACGGTAATCACGGCGGATCTGCTCGATCAAGGCATGCAGGCCATCAACCGCTTCGAAATTACTCTTGCGCCAATCATAGGTGAATACATAAAGGCGGCGCTGGCTTTTATCGGCAACGGTCTGGCCGAGGCTCGCCTGCCGGTATTTTCCGGCACTTTCCAATACGCTGACCAGATTGCCGTAGAAATCAATGCCGGCCATCTCATCGAACAGGCGCCCTGCCCGGACACCATCGGTGGCATTGGGCATGAGTTCGTCATAGCGGGTGAATGCGAGATTATTGACCGATACCGGCCAGACTTCCTTTCCTGAGGCATCGACCAGGGTGCTGCCCATGATGCCGGGAATGACAATCAGCGGCGCGCCCGTTTCATTCATGTAGGCCGTGCTGTACAGCGCCTCCAGATCCGGTTTTTTGCTGACGGCAACACAGCCCGTCAGAACTACCGTCAAAAGTACGAGGCCAAGTTTATAGGAAAAGTTCATCTTAAAAAAAACGCCCCTTGCGGGGCGTGTTCTCATTCCTGGAAGCTGATCTTTTTAAGATCGGCGTTCTTGGTCCGCGCCAACACCTTCGCCAGAGTTTCATATTCCGCTTCTGGGTCGATGGTGATGTTGATGGTCGGCTGCACGTCACGCGCGCCTTCCACGTTGAATTGCGCTTGCAGAGTCGCCATCGGTACCGGACTGCCGTTCCAGGCCACGGTGCCACCGGCCTGGACATGGATGTCAATCGGCTCCGGCGGCTCTTTTTCCTTCGGCGGATCTACCGTCGACTTCTGCGGAAGATCGACCTGGATCTGATACGACAGCGGCGGCGCCGTCACCATGAAGATGATCAGCAACACCAGCATGACGTCGACCAAGGGGGTCACGTTCATGTCGGCCATTGCGCCGCCGTATGAGTTGGAGCTGAATGCCATAGTCTTACTTCCTTAGTTACGCTCGGGCATCGACACGAAGCCGACTTTACGCATGCCGGACTCCCTGATGATGGTGACGACCGTCTTGATCTTCTCGTACTTGGTGTCTTCGTCGGCACGGATATCAACCTGCGGCTGCGGCTCCTTGGCCAGATTGGTGGCCAGATTGACCTCCAATCGGTTTTTCAGGCCTTGCGGATCGGAGACGCTGCCCATCGGCTGATCGTTCCAGAACACGTCGCCATTGTTGCTGATGGCGACGGTGACCGGCGGCACGAGGATTTCCGGCTTCTTGTCCAGCGATGCGGTCGGCAACTCAACCTTCACTTTGTGCGCCATCAACGGCGCGGTAATCATGAAGATAATGAGCAGCACCAGCATCACGTCGACCAGAGGGGTCACGTTGATTTCGGCCATCGGGCCACCGCTGGAATTTGAACTGAAAGCCATGACTGGAGTCCTCGGACGGAGAGTGGATTACTTGCTGCCGACGCGTGAGCCGGTCGCGAAGAAATCGTGCAGATCGTGTGCGAAGGTGTCGAACTTCGAGTAAATGTTGCGGTTGCTGCGATTGAAGGCGTTGTAAGCCACCACCGCCGGAATCGCGACGAACAGACCGAAAGCGGTCATGATCAAGGCTTCACCGACCGGGCCGGCAACGGCATCAATCGATGCTTGGCCGGTGGCGCCGATGCGGATCAGGGCGTGGTAAATGCCCCAGACGGTACCGAGCAGGCCGACGAACGGGGCGGTCGCACCGACGGTGGCAAGCCAGGTCAGGCCGTTTTCCATATTGGCACTTTCACGGGTGACGGCTTGGCGCAGAGCGCGGTCGACGAACTCGGATTTGCTCAGGCTCTGGGCCAAAGCATTGCCTTCCTGGTGGGAAGCGGCCTCGATGGAGTCCAGAGCAATTTTCGAGAACGGCTCATTGGACTTCTGCTCTTCCAGAAACTGACGGGCTTCCCGCGGGTTCTTGATGGACCAGAAGGTCTCAATGATGCGATCGGCGTTGGCGGCAATACGGCCATTGTTGATCGCATTCATCACGGTGTACCACCATGAACCGATGGACATGACGATCAGGGTGATGAGCACCACCCAGCCGACCACGTCCATGTTCTGCACCATGTGGCTGAAACCCATTTGCTGCAGGGCTTCAGCGTTGTTGGACGATCCGCCCGCAGCGGAAGCGGCGGCAGTAGCGGTTAAAATGAGGTCCTGCAACATAAGGAATACCTTTATAAGTTAGTTAATGAAGAAAATACGGTACAACTGTCAATTTACATCGTGAAGTCAACGCTTACCAGAGCAGTGCCGCCAACCGGCTGACCATTCTTTTTACCTGGATTGATTTTCCATTTCCGGATGCCGGCCAAGGCCGCACGGTCCAAATCGCGGTTTCGGCTGGATCTATGCACCGAGGCATCGAGTACCGTACCGTTGGCATCGTAAGTCACCTGAATGACAACGGTACCCGTGGCGCCAGCACGGGCCGCGGCCGGTGGGTATTTAATCGGATACTGGGCGCGGGTCGAGGCATCGACATCACCGCCGCCGAAATCTGCCGGCGGGCCGGCGGGTGGGGCGGGCGGGGTCGGCGGCGACTGGGTGTCCATCGGACCCGGGGTGTCATAAACCATTGGCGGCTCATCCGGCGGCGGCGGCGTTTTCTGCGGCGTCGTTTGGATAATCTGTTTTTTCAATTCTTTCGGCGGATCCGGCGGCGGTGGTGGTGGTGGTGGTGGTGGTGGTGGTGGCTCGGCAAACGAAACCAAGGTGATGGTGTCTTCGCCTTTTTTGGTGTCCGGCGCAGAAACAGGGGCCATGAGCATCATGAATATCAGCACATGCACGGTAATGGCGGCGGCGTTTGCCGACACGCGTGGCACGCTGATCTTGTTCTTCTGCTCGTATTTAGAATTCAAATCCGTCATGTGGCGGCGGCTCTGCTTAATGGATGTTCAATGACGCTTCTGCGCCGTGACCCGCAAACACGCGGGAACCTAGAAGTTTACAACAGTTTCCAAAGCCCTGCCAAGCACCTACTTGGCGCCGGCCTGTTTCAAGCGCTTATTGGCCTCGGCCTGGGTTTCAGGGTCCTTGGCGGCCTCTTTCAGTGCCGCAATCATCGCGGCCCGGTTATCAAGCCCGAACTCCGACTCCGACTCCGCGATGATCAAATAAGCATCACCCTTATTGTCAACACCCTTGCTTAACCCCCGCTGAGCCGCAGCCTTGGCCTTGGCATAATCGCTTTCTTCAGCATAGACACGGGCCTGGAGGACGTCATACGCCCCCTTGGGGGACAGGTAAGCCGCCTTGCCCCAGGATTCGATGGCCGATTTGGGCTGATCCGTGTAGTAGTAGGACTGGGCAAGAATATTGTAGACCCCGGCATCCGGCTTGATGATGCCTTTGCCCATGCCGTCATTGATGATTTTAATGGCCTGCGCCTCCTTGCCCTCGAGGTAGGAATAGGACACATAGCCGGCTTCGTATTCTGCAAGCGTCTTAATCTGGCCTTTGGCATACAGGTCGTCGAAGATTTTTGCAGCCTTGTCATACTGCTTTGCATTGGCTAGAACCAGGAGCTGTTTGACCTGCGCGCCACTGTCTCCGGTGGCCGCACTGGCACTGGCGGTCTTGGCCACTTCATCGGCGATTTTGTTGGCCTCGGCTTTCTGTCCGGTTTTGTTGTATGCATCCATCAGCATGACGGCGATGTTGGGGTCGGCGCCTTTGTCGAGGACATAGGCGGGCTTCAGCGTTGAAATCGCATCCGGATATTTGGCCAGCCGGTAGTTGGCATTGCCCTTGTTCTTGAGCACCTGAAGGTCATCGACAACGCCTGTTTCGGCCGAGAATCGATTGAGATAGTCGAGGGCTTCGGCATATTTCTTGTCGTTGATTTTCAACAGGCCCAGATTGCGCATCAAGTCATAATGCTTATTGTTGCTGAGACCGCCCTGTTTGACTGCCGCTTCAGCCTGTCGTGACATTTCCGCGTAGTTGGTTGGATCACGCTGGATCTGGGCAACGTATTTCTGGAAATAGGCTTCGGACTTTTCTTCGTTGCTGGCATCGGGATTGGCGAGCACGGCATCGGCGGTGGCGGTCAAAAGCGCCGGATCCTGACCATTGGACGCCTTCACCATCGCTTCCCACTCTTTCTTGATTTTACTAGGCGCCGCCGCAGGTTCGGGGCGCGTCGCATTCGGATACTTGCTGACGACCGCCGCGGCGGCATTGGCCTGAGCGTCGCAGTCAACGGTCTTGCCTTCAGCGGTGTAGCATTTTTCCGCCTTGAGCCGATCACGGGTACCGCCTGTCTGTGCCTGCACCGAAACCGAAGCGATCATCATGACCGAAACCGCTGCCCAGAATTTCTGCTTGTTCATGGATTTTCCTAATGCCATATAACCGGAAGGATAGAGTAATTGCTCTCGTCGATTCACTCAAGTGGTCGGCCCGGGCAGGCCCGGGGCCGTTCATATTCAAATATCGAGATTGCCGACCTTGAGCGCGTTCTCTTCGATGAAGTCACGGCGGGGCTCGACCAACTCGCCCATCAGGGTCGAGAAAATCTGGTCGGCGGCGACGGCGTCTTCGATCTTCACTTTCAACAGGCGGCGGGATTCCGGATTGACCGTGGTTTCCCAGAGCTGTTCCGGATTCATTTCACCCAGGCCTTTGAAGCGCTGGATGGTGCGGCCCTTCTTGGCTTCGTCCAACAACCAGGCCTGCGCTTCGGCAAAGCGGCTGATGGACAAGGTTTTGCCGCCGCGCTGCACGCTGGCGCCTGGCTGTATGAGGCCATGCAAAACCTGCGCAACCTCATTGATTAGACGCAGCTCGCCATTGACCAGCTGACTGGCGGCGACCGTCTGGATGACCTGTAGACCGTTGTGCTGCTTTTCGATGACGAGCGCGCCCTGCTGTTCGTCGCTGGCCGTCTGAACCGAGACGGCATAGCGCGCCTTGCCGGCGCCACGGTTATTGAGCTTGGCCCCGAGTGCCGCGGCCCAGTCGCTCAGCGCGCCGGCGGTTTCGAAATCATCCATGCGCAAAGCGCGGCTGTCGAGCACAGCCTGCAGCACATCGACATCGACGCGGTAAGCGAAGCGCTCCATCACTTCCTGTGCGGCGACCACCTGCAGCATCAGTTTTTCCAGCGCCTCGCCGCGGATGGCTGGAGCGCCTTCGCCGGGAACCAGCTCGGCGTTTTCAACGGCATTGCTGACCAGGTAGGCATTCAGCGCCGGCACGTCTTTCAAGTACAGCTCGTTCTTGCCTTGCTTGATTTTGAACAAGGGCGGCAGACCGATGTAGATATGCCCGCGCTCGATCAGCTCCGGCATCTGCCGGTAGAAGAAGGTCAACAGCAGGGTGCGGATGTGCGAGCCGTCGACGTCGGCGTCGGTCATCAGGATGATACGGTGATAACGCAGCTTGTCCGGATTGTATTCTTCCTTGCCGATGCCGCAGCCCAACGCGGTGATCAGCGTACCGACTTCCGCGGAACCGAGCATGCGGTCGAAGCGGGCGCGCTCGACATTGAGGATTTTGCCTTTCAACGGAAGGATGGCCTGGGTCTTGCGGTTACGACCCTGCTTGGCGGAGCCGCCGGCGGAGTCACCCTCGACGATGAACAGTTCCGAGAGTGCCGGATCTTTTTCCTGACAGTCAGCAAGCTTGCCCGGAAGGCCGGCGATGTCCAACGCGCCTTTGCGGCGGGTGAGATCGCGGGCTTTGCGCGCAGCTTCACGCGCGCGCGCGGCATCGCAGATCTTGCCGGCAATGACTTTCGCCTCGGCCGGATTTTCCTGCAGGAATTCTTCCAGCTTCTGGCCGATGACCGCTTCCACCGCCGGACGCACTTCCGAGGACACCAGCTTTTCCTTGGTCTGCGAACTGAAGCTCGGATCCGGCACTTTCACCGACAGCACGGCGATCATGCCTTCGCGCATGTCGTCGCCGGTCGGCGCGATCTTGGCCTGTTTGGCGATGCCGCTCTGCTCGATGTAATTGGTGAGCGTGCGGGTCAATGCCGAACGGAAGCCGATCAGGTGGGTGCCGCCGTCTTTCTGCGGAATGTTGTTGGTGAAACAGAACATGGTTTCCTGGTAGGAATCCGTCCATTGCAGCGCGATATCGACCACGATGCCGTCTTTCTCGCCGCTGGCGGCGATGACCTTGCTGTGCAGCGGCGTCTTCAGCTGCGCCAGATGTTCGACGAAGCTGGCGATGCCGCCCTCGTATTCGAACAGATCGCGTTTGCCTTCCGGACGCTCGTCAATCAACTCGATGCGCACGCCGGAGTTGAGGAAGCTGAGCTCGCGCAGACGCTTGGCCAGGATGTCGTAATGGAACACGACGTCGGTGAAGATTTCGGCACTGGGCAGGAAGCGCAGGGTGGTGCCGCGTTTGTTGGAATCGGAAACCTTCTTGATCGGATACACCGGTTCGCCGAGCGCGTATTCCTGCTGGTAGTGGCCGCCATCGCGCCAGATGTCCAGCCAGAGCGAGGATGACAACGCATTGACCACCGACACGCCGACGCCATGCAAGCCGCCGGAAACCTTGTAGCTGTTGTCGTCGAACTTACCGCCAGCATGCAGCACGGTCAGAATCACTTCAGCGGCTGACACGCCCTCTTCTTTGTGAATATCGACCGGAATGCCGCGACCGTTATCGGAAACCGAGCAGGAGCCATCATTGTGCAACGTGACTGTCACGGTGTCGCAATGGCCAGCCAGAGCCTCATCGATGGCGTTATCGACCACCTCGAACACCATGTGATGCAGGCCTGTGCCATCATGGACGTCGCCGATGTACATACCCGGGCGTTTACGTACCGCTTCCAAGCCCCGTAGGACGGTAATGCGACTGGAATCGTAGGTCGATTCCGAACCCGTGCGTTCTTGTTCCGTCATGCGATCGTTTAAACTCCAAAAGAGCGCTTCAAGCGTTTGTTTTATATGGCTATTTTAATAAAATAGGCAAGGCCTTGATTATACACCAAATCCGCTTGAACCACCATCCTTATTGAAGGTCTGAAACCCGACCTTGTTCCACGTGAAACAGCTTCAAAACCGGGAAGATCTCGGCATAAATCGGCAGGGCTTCGGTACCGCTGATCCAAATTTGGGCGTGTGTGTCCGAAAGCCATTGCAGAACCCGTCGGAAATGACCCGCATCCAGTTCGGAGGCTAAATCATCAAAGCACAGGATGGGCCAGAAGTCTTTCTCAGCAACAAACTGTTGGGCTTGGGCCAGAAGCGCAGAGAGGGCGAGAAGTTTTGCTTGCCCCCGTGAGAAGTGCTCTTGCTGCAGTTGCCCATTTAAATTGGCCTGCCAATCCGCCCGGTGTGGCCCAACCCCGCAAAAGCCGGTCTGCATATCGCGGTCCTGGTTCAGGCGCAAGGCATCCAAAAGACCCATCTGAGCCTGTCGCCAACCGGCGTTATAGGTCAGTGCTGCCGGCCCGCACTCGGGAAGGAATTCATGGCAAATGGCCTGAAAGCCCGGATTCAAGCTGTCCAGATAGCGTTGTCGGTAAAAATGGATGGCTTCCCCGGACTCCGCATATTCCATATCCCAGGCCGCCAAGGTCTGTGGCGCGGGCTGGGTTTTCAGTAAGGCATTGCGCTGTTTCAGGGCGCGGTTGAATCGCCGCCACTGTGGGAAAAAATCGGGTTCCACGTGAAACAACGCCCAATCCACGAACCGCCGCCGGTTTTCTGCGGCGCCGGAAATCAGGGCGTGACTGCCGGGTTCGAAACTCAAGACCGGAAAATGGCTGCAAAATTGGCTGAGATTATCGACATCGGCGCCATCCTGGCGTGCCTGCCAATCATTGCCACTGTGTTGAAGGCCGGCCTGATGGGGGGTGCCTTGGTGATCGTGCCAGCGAGTTGTGATTTGGAGGGCACCGGTACTTTGTTTAATCAAGCCATCGCGAACACGCCCACGGAAGCTGCGGCCATAGCCGAGGATGTGAATGGCTTCAATGATGCTGGTTTTACCGGCACCGTTTTCACCCAGTAAAAGATTAACGCCCGAAACGGGCGTTAATGAGAACTCGGTAAAGCATCGCAGGTTGGCGCCCTGCAGTTCAGTCAAATGCATCACAGGCGCAGGGGCATAACCACGTGGCGGCTGCGCTCATGACTGGCTTCACGCACTAAGGCCGAGGAGTTGCCGTCACGCAGCTTGATGAGAACGGTGTCTTCGCGCAGGGCCGAGAGGGCCTCCAACAAATAGTTGACGTTGAAGCCGATGCTGATGCCCTGGATGGCCGAATCGATGCTGATTTCTTCTTGGGCCTCTTCCTGCTCTGGATTATGCGCAACGATGTTGAGGACGCCGGGGTTGATGTCCAGTTTCACGCCTTTGAATTTTTCGTTCGACAGAATCGCGGCGCGTTGCAGGGCATTGCGCAGCAAATCGCGGTCAATGCGCATTTCCTTGTCGGCACCGATCGGAATGACGGCTTCGTAATCCGGGAACTTGCCTTCAATCAGTTTGGTGCTGAAGGTGACATCACTGCGGCTGATGCGCAGATGGTTGTTACCGACCTCAAGCTCGATGTCGTCACTTCCGTCTTCCAGAAGGCGTTGCAGTTCGAGCACGCCTTTGCGCGGCATGATGATCTGTTTGCGGTTCTCTACGCTTTCACTCAATTCGGTTTCACACAAAGCCAAACGGTGGCCGTCGGTAGACACACAACGCAGGGTTGTGCCTTTCAGATCGAACAGCAGACCATTCAGGTAATAGCGGACATCCTGCTGGGCCATGGCGAAGGCTGTTCGCTCGATGAGTTCCTTCAGGGCGGCTTCAGGTACACGGATGCGCTCGATTATGGCGAGCTGGTCGTTTTCCGGGAAATCCCGGGCGGGCAGGGTGGCCAGAGTGTAACGGCTTTTGCCGGCTTGGATGGTGGCTTTGTCACCGGTATGGCTTAGCACGATTTTGCTGCCATCGGGCAGGGCACGCACGATATCGAAAAGTTTGCGTGCCGGAATGGTGACCTCGCCATCTTGACCGTCATCGATACTGCAGCGCGCAGCCAGCTCAACTTCGAGATCCGTTCCTTTCAGGCTCAATTGCCCGTTTTCCACCTGGACCAACAAGTTGCTCAGGACCGGCAGAGTCTGACGTCGTTCAACCACATTGACGACCTGTTGCAGGGGTTTCAAAAACGCTTCACGGGAGAGGCTAAAACGCATAGTGGAATTCCAATGACTAAGGTTAATTATTCAAACTGGTGGTGGTGGTAGTGTCCGGAAAATAACGGGATAACTCTATAGCTTATTGATTTTAAACAAAAAAATAGACAAAAAAGGGTGGTGACAAGCGGCCATAAGAACTGTTGGTCATTTGTGGATAAGTTATTCCACCAATTTCCAACCACAAATTATCCACAACTTCCTCACCTGTATTACTCCGTCAATTTCCGAACCAATTTATCCCAATCTTCCCTGATTTTTCCATCCGATTCGCGCAAGCCCGAAATAACCCGGCAACCGTGCAGCACGGTGGTGTGATCTCGGCCACCGAACGCCTCGCCGATTTCCGGCAAACTGTGTTCGGTCAGTTCCTTGGCCAAAGCCATCGCCACCTGCCGCGGCCGCGCCAGGGAGCGCGTGCGGCGCGCCGACAGCAGATCGGACAGCTTCAATTGATAGTAGTCTGCCACGGTTTTCTGAATATTGCTCAAAGAAATCACGGTGGCTTGGGCACGCATCAGGTCGCGCAGGGTTTCCTGGGCGAATTCGAGCGTAATCGGCTTTCCGGTGAAGTTGGCGCGGGCTGCCAGAGTGTTTAGAGCCCCCTCCAGATCGCGCACACTGGAATGCAAGCGCTTGGCGATCTGCCAAGCGACATCGGCCGGAAAATCAATCCCGCGCCGCTGCGCTTTGTCCATCAGAATGGTGGCGCGGGTTTCATCATCCGGCGGCTCCAGCACCACTGAAAGCCCCCAGCCCAGGCGTGATTTCAGCCGCGGTTCGAGATTTTCGACCTCCCGCGGATAGCGGTCGCAGGTCATGATGATCTGCTGTTTTCCGTCCACCAGGGAGTTGAAGGTATGGAAAAACTCTTCCTGGGTGGTGTTCTTGCCGGCAAAGAACTGAATATCGTCGATC
This sequence comes from Arenimonas sp., assembly GCF_044353605.1. Taxonomy (GTDB): domain Bacteria; phylum Pseudomonadota; class Gammaproteobacteria; order Xanthomonadales; family Xanthomonadaceae; genus Arenimonas. The sequence continues at coordinate 28,079 of NZ_JBILBO010000004.1, forward strand.
AGCAGGGCATCGACCTGCTGGAACTGCTTCTTGAACTGCGCCATGGTCTTGTCGGCCAAGGCTTTCATCATGGCGTTGAAGAACTGCTCGGAGCGCAGGTAAAGCACGCGCATGCTCGGATTGTGGGCGCGCATGAAATTGCCGGCGGCATACATCAAGTGGGTTTTACCAAGGCCCGTGCTTCCGTATAGCAGTAGCGGATTGTAGGCTTTGCCCGGATTTTTGGCGACCTGCAGAGCCATGGCATGGCCCATTTGGTTGCATTTACCGACCACGAAATTATCGAAGGTGTAATGGCCGTCGACATTGCCCTGAAAATCGGCCTCGGCGGCCTTTTTGGCAACGGTTTTGACTGGGGCGGCCGCTTTCGAACTGGATCCGACTTGGATGCGCACCACCAGATTGGTGCCTGAATAATGTTTGGCCAGCTCCTGGATGCGTGGCAGGTAATGTTCACGCACCTGGTCGACCACGAACGCATTCGGCGCAAGCAATTGCAATTCATCACTGTTTCGGCTGGCCTGAAGGGGCTTCAGCCAGGTGTGGACATCTTCCGCTGGATATTCCTGCTCCAGGCGCTGCAAACATTGCGACCAAACGTTCATGCGGGGTTAAATCTTCTGTGGATAACTCACTCGGTTGACCAGTCTAGCCTGTTGCCTCAGGTTCTGCCAAGCGTTCTGTCACTTGACGGCAAGCCCGTGAAGCCGTTATACTTTTCAGTTCACTACACCCCCTTTTGAACGAGGTGCCGTCATGGCCACCAAACGCACGTACCAACCCAGCAATCTGAAACGCAAACGCGACCACGGTTTCCGTGCCCGCATGAAAACCGCCGATGGCCGCAAGGTTCTGGCCCGCCGCCGCGCCAAGGGCCGCGCCCGCCTCTGCGTCTAACGCTCCGGCAGCCTCCGGGCTGCCTTTGGCCATGGCCGATCCGTCGCCAAAGCCGTTTCCAAAATCCGCACGTTTGCGTGCAGCGCCTGAGTTCCAAGCCGTATTCAAAACGGGCTTGAAGCACTCGGGCGTATTTTTTCGCCTCTATTTCCTGCCCGGAAGCGCCTCGGCCCGGTTGGGTCTGGCGGTGCCGAAGAAAGCGGTGCCGCTTTCGGTCACCCGCAACCGACTCAAACGCCTTTGTCGTGAAGCCTTCCGGGGCGCTCCGAAAATTCCGGGTGATTATGTGTTGGTGGCACAATCCCGCGCTCGGGACGCCAACAATCCCGCCGTCCGCGCTGAGCTGAACCGCCTGTTTTCGGTGATAACGTCAACCGACACCTTGTAAAACAGGCGCACGGCACCCAAACACAGTAAAATTGGCGACTTGCCCTGCCGCTTGCTGAAACCACCCATGAATCAAACACGCACTTTTCTTCTGATCGCCTGGTTGGCGGTCGCCTTTCTGTTGTTCCAGCAATGGCAAACCCCGGCGTCGACACCTCCGACACCGGCGGCCAACACCCCTGCAACGCTTGCACCAACGCCGGCTGCCGTAGGCGCTTTGCCGGCACTGCCCGCCGCGCCCATGGCTGGAGCTCCAGCCTTGCCGGCATTACCCACTGCCGCAAGTACCGCGCAAACGGTGGAAATCGTCACCGATGTGTACCGCCTGACCGTGGATCTGAAAGGCGTCAGCATCATCCGTGCCGAATTGCTGACCTACCCGATCGAAAAAAAGGCCGGCAGCGCCAATGTCATGTTGCTGGATAACGGCAGCACCGATTTCTTCGTTGCCGAATCCGGATGGCTGACCCGCACGCATACCTCCGAGCCGAACCATAATGCGATTTTCACCACAGCCGATACCCAGAGCCGATACGAATTGAAATCCGGCCAGGACAGCCTGTCGGTACCGTTCGTGTGGACCGATGCCAGCGGCATCAGCCTGACCAAAACCCTGATCCTGCAGCGCGGTAAGTTCGAGATTGGCGTCCAGCAGACCCTGCGCAATACCGGCACCGCGCCGTGGTCGGGTTTTGCTTACGAACAACTCAAGCGCATTCCGCCGCCACCGCCGCCGAAACACGCCGGCTTCACCAATCCGGAATCTTTCAGCTTCATCGGTTCGGCCTGGTACGGCGAGCCCGACAAATACGAAAAGATCAGCTTCGCCGATTACTACGATGACGGCGTGATCCAGAGTCCGAACAAGCCGATCACCGATGGCTGGTTCGGCATGCTGCAGCATCACTTCGTAACGGTCTGGTTGCCTGCCAAAGGGGACACCCAGACCTATTCCATCGCCACCGAGGGTCCGTTGTCGCAGGCCTATTATCTAGTGCGCGGCGTTTCCGGCGAAACCGTGCTGGCGCCCGGCGCCAGCCACAGCCGTGAAGATCGCCTGTGGGTCGGCCCGAAAGAACAGAAGCCGATGGCCGGTGTGCATCCGACGCTTGATCTGAGCGTGGATTACGGCATTTTCAGTTTCCTCGCGCAGCCTTTGTTCTGGCTGTTGTCCAAGCTGCACGACATGCTCGGCAACTGGGGCTGGGCCATCATCGCCATAGTCATCGTGCTGAAGGCCCTGCTGTTCCCGCTGTCGGCCAAGCAGTACCAGAGCATGGCGAAAATGCGTGCCATCCAGCCGCGCATCGAAGCCTTGAAAGAACGCTACGGTGACGACCGACAGAAATTCGCGGTCGCGCAGATGGAGCTGTACAAAAAGGAAAAAATAAATCCGGCCGCAGGCTGCCTGCCGATGCTGATTCCGATTCCGATTTTCCTGGCACTGTACTGGGTGCTGGTGGAGTCGGTCGAGCTGCGCCAGGCGCCGTGGATCGGATGGATCCAGAACCTGACCGACGCCGATCCGTATTTCATCCTGCCGGCGCTGAATCTGATCGTCATGTTCCTGACCCAGAAGCTGACGCCGATGCCGGGCATGGATCCGCTGCAGAAGAAGATGATGACCTTCATGCCACTGATTTTCGGCGTGATGATGGCCTTCTTCCCGTCCGGCCTGGTGCTGTACTGGGTGACCAACGGTCTGCTCGGCTTGGCCCAGCAATGGTGGATGACCCGCAAATACGGCACGCACGGCCACCATCCCGCGCCGGCAAAATAATCCGGCGCGTGCGATGACCGCCCCGACCGACACCATCGCCGCGCTCGCCACCGCGTTCGGTCCGGCCGGCGTCGGCATTGTCCGGGTGTCCGGGCCGAAGGCGCGTGAAATCGGTGAAAGCCTTTGCGGACAAAGCCTGAAGCCGCGCCATGCACTGCACGCACACCTACGCGATGGCAGCGGCGAAGTGCTCGATGACGCCGTGCTGATTTTTTTCCAAGGGCCGCATTCCTATACTGGCGAAGATGTGCTGGAATTGCAGGCGCACGGCAATCCATCCTTGCTCAATGCCCTTCTGCGCGAATGCCGCCGCTTGGGCGTGCGCGATGCGCGCCCGGGGGAGTTCACCGAACGCGCCTTCCTCAACGACAAACTCGATCTGGCCCAGGCCGAAGCCGTGGCCGATCTGATCAGCGCGCAGTCGGAAACCGCGGCGCGTTCCGCCCGGCGTTCGTTGGACGGCGTGTTCTCGAAGCGTTGCCATGCCGTGGCTGAACAGCTGGTGCACGCCCGCGTTTACGTGGAAGCGGCGCTGGATTTTCCCGATGAAGAAATCGATTTCCTCGCCGCGCCGGAAATCCGCAATCTGCTGGAGCGTTGCAGGACCGATCTGGCGCAGCTGCGTGCCGAGGCCGAGCAGGGCAAGCGTCTGATGGACGGCCTGCATGTGGTCATCGTCGGTGCGCCCAATGCCGGCAAGTCGTCTTTGCTCAATGCCCTGGCCGGCGAAGACCGCGCCATCGTCACCGACATCGCCGGCACCACCCGCGATGTGTTGCGTGAAACCATCCAGGTCGATGGCCTGTGGCTGACCTTGGCGGACACCGCCGGGCTGCGCGAAACCGAGGAAACCGTGGAAGCCGAAGGCATCCGCCGCGCCCGCGGCGAGCTGGCCAAGGCCGATCTGGTGCTGGCCGTGCTCGACGACACCAGCAACGCCTTCGCGTCTCTGGCCGAAGCCTTGCAGGGCAGCGCCGCCCGCATTCTCTGGCTGCACAACAAATCCGATTTGAGCGGGCACGCCATTGCCCGCGAACAACGCGATGACGGCGTGCATCTCTGGTTGTCGGCCAAAAGCGGCGAAGGCTTGGATGCGCTGCGTCATGAGCTGGCACAGGCCGCTGGATTCGGCGAAAGCGGGACCGGCAGTTTCAGTGCCCGGGCACGCCATATCGACGCTTTGGATCAGGCCGTCGGCCATCTGGCGGCCGCCACGGCATTGTGCAATCAAACCCAGGCCGAACTGGCCGCCGAAGAACTGCGCCTCGCGCACAACGCCATCGGTTCGATTACCGGACATATGGATGCCGACGCCTTGTTGGGCCGGATTTTTTCGAGTTTCTGTATCGGGAAGTGAGCTTCGTTGAAGCCGGTCTTAATCTGAGGCCAACAAAGCCTCGAAATAAGCAATGGTATTTTTCAGACCATCTTCCAGCGGCGTGCTTGCCTGCCAGCCCAAGGTATCGCGGGCCAGTGAAATATCCGGGCAACGCTGGCGCGGATCATCTACGGGCAGGGGTTTCATCACCAGTGGCGAAGACGAGCCGGTCAGACGCAGGATCGTTTCGGCCAGCGCAATCATGGTGAACTCGCCTGGATTGCCGAGATTGACCGGGCCGGTGAAGCCCTTCGGGCTGTCCATCAGCTGCAGGATGCCGGTGACCAGATCATCGACATAACAGAACGAACGGGTCTGGCTGCCGTCACCGTAAAGCGTAATCGGCTCATTGCGCAGTGCCTGCATGATGAAATTCGAAACCACGCGGCCGTCGTTCGGGTGCATGCGCGGGCCGTAGGTATTGAAGATGCGCGCCACCTTGATGTCCAACCCGTACTGCCGATGGTAATCGAAGAACAGAGTTTCCGCGCAACGCTTGCCCTCGTCGTAACAGCTGCGCGGACCGATCGGATTGACATTGCCCCAGTAAGCTTCCGGTTGCGGATGAATCTGCGGATCGCCATACACCTCGCTGGTCGAGGCCTGGAAGATCCGCGCCTTCAGGCGCTTGGCTAGGCCGAGCATGTTGATGGCGCCATGCACCGAGGTCTTGGTGGTCTGCACCGGATCGAACTGATAGTGCACCGGCGAAGCCGGACAGGCCAGATTGTAGATTTCATCGACCTCGATATACAGCGGAAAGGTCACATCATGCCGCATGAGCTCGAAATACGGATGGTCAAGCAGATGCGCGATATTCTGCTTGACCCCGGTAAAGAAGTTATCAAGGCAGATGACGTCATGGCCGTCGGTCAACAGCCGTTCGCACAGATGCGAGCCGATGAAACCGCCACCACCAGTGACCAGAATGCGTTTGCGTCCGGAAAAGTCTTTCATATCTGCTCCGGCTTATCCATGGTCAGTAAAAGCCGAGCCTTGCTCACAAGCCGGTAGGGCGGTGGCATCCAGCTGGCGCTTTTCAGCTGGAAGGTAATATTCGGAAACGGCTTGTCTTCATCGCCTCCCCATTCCATCACCGCCGACACCACCGCGTCCCGCAACTCCTTTCTCACCGGTAGTGTTAGTTCTGTGCGGATGCCATGAAAACCCATGACCTGCAGTTTGGCAGCGCGGTAGAAGCTGTTGATGCAATGCTGGAGGTCCTTCTGCTTGATCTCATGGAAAGCCATGCGCTCCGAATCATCATGGGATATCGGATCGACCAGTTCCGCCGGATAGTGGCCTGTGGCCAGCCCGGTGATGCTCAGGCGGTCATACATGTCATCATCCTCGCCGCCCCATCCGGTAAACAGTTCGTCATAACCCTCAACGCTGCGGAACGCGCGGCGCGGACACAACACGGTGCCGTACGCCTCGAAATCACGGATGCCATCCACCGGCGCCTGCCGGTAGAAATGGCGTTCCCGCGCATGTTTGCGCATCCAGGCCACCAGGCCGTCACCGACCCGGATATCGGCATCGATGAAACAGATCCAGGGCGCTTGGCAGGCGGCGGCTCCGAGATTGCGCGCGCGCGGCAGACAGAAACCGGGATCATCGGTCACCCGCACCACCTTGACATCCGGGAAATTGTTTTCCACCCAGTCGCCGCTGTTCTGCGGACAGCCGTAATCGACGACGACGATTTCATCCGGCGCTTGCGCGACAATCAGGGGGAGGGTTTGCTGCAGATGGTGCAACCGGCCTTTACAGGTGGTTACGAAAGCGAATTGGTGCATTGCGCATCACAGTCCGGAACGGTTCAAAGGTCATGATAGTACAAGCGGCCGTCGAACCGGCATCCGCGCTGTTCGCTATTTCCCAAAACCCCTGAAATCAACGACAATAAGCCCACTTCATGAACCCCGGCTTGGCAGGGCGCACGGCCAATCCGTGCCGATGCCGGCCGCCCGCACAACGAGACGCCGAAACCATGTCCGATACCTCCAAAATCATTTACACGCTGACCGACGAAGCTCCGTTCTTGGCCACCCAATCACTGCTGCCGATTGTGAGCGCGTTCACCGCCGCCGCCGGCGTGTCCGTGGAGACCCGCGACATCTCGCTGGCCGGCCGCATCATTGCCCAGTTCACTGACCGCCTGCCGGAAAATCAGCGCATTGCCGACGATCTGGCCGAACTCGGTCAGCTGGCGACCCAGCCGGAAGCCAACATCATCAAGCTGCCCAACATCAGCGCTTCGGTGCCGCAGTTGAAAGCCGCCATCGCCGAACTGCAGGACCAGGGCTATGCGCTGCCGGATTTTCCGGAAGAAGCGCGCAGCGATGAGGAAAAGGACATCAAGGCGCGTTATGCCCGGGTCATGGGCAGCGCGGTCAACCCGGTGCTGCGCGAAGGCAACTCCGACCGGCGCGCGCCGCTGTCGGTGAAGAACTACGCGCGCAAGCATCCGCACAAAATGGGTGCCTGGCGTTCCGATTCCAAAACGCACGTGGCGCATATGGCTGACGGCGACTTCTACGGCAGCGAGCAATCAGTGCAGATCAGCCAGGCCGGCAATGTGGTCATCGAGTTCACCGGCAACGACGGCCAGCGCTTCCTGCTCAAGCGCGACCTCAAGGTCGGTGTCGGCGAACTGCTCGATGCCTCGGTGATGCGCGCCAAAGCTTTGGCGGCCTTCATCGATGAACAGATCGCCGATGCACGCAACCAAAATGTGCTGTTCTCGCTGCACCTGAAAGCGACCATGATGAAGGTGTCCGATCCGATCATGTTCGGCATTGCGGTCAAACGCTTCTACGCCGATGTGCTGGCCAAGCACGCGGCAGTGCTGGACGAGGCCGGATTCGATGCCAACAACGGCATCGGTGATCTGGTCGCGCGCCTGCCGCAATTGCCGGAAGCCGTACACGCCCAAATCGAAGCCGATCTGGCCGCGCAGTATGCCGTGCGCCCGGGCGTGGCGATGGTCAATTCCGACAAAGGCATCACCAACCTGCATGTGCCGAGCGACGTCATCGTCGATGCCTCCATGCCGGCGATGATCCGCGACAGCGGCGGCATGTGGAATGCCGAAGGCAAATTGCAGGACACCAAAGCGGTGATTCCGGATCGTTGCTATGCCGGCATTTATCAGGTCGTCATCGACGACTGTAAAGCCAAGGGCGCATTCGAACCGGCCAGCATGGGCTCGGTGCCGAACGTGGGCCTGATGGCACAGGCCGCCGAAGAATACGGTTCGCACAACAAGACCTTCCAGATTGCAGCCGATGGCGTGGTGCGCGTGCTCGATGCCGAAGGCGAAGTACTGATGCAGCACACGGTCGAAGCCGGGGACATCTGGCGCATGTGCCAGACCAAAGACGCGCCGGTGCGCGATTGGGTCAAGCTGGCGGTCAACCGTGCGCGCCTGAGCAACACCCCGGCGGTATTCTGGCTGGATGCCGCCCGTCCGCATGATCGGAACATCATCGCCTTGGTCGAGCGCTATCTGAAAGAACACGACACCACAGGTCTCGACCTCCACATTCTGGCGCCGGTGGATGCCATGCGCCACACGCTGGCACGTACCCGCCAGGGCCTGGACACCATTTCGGTGACCGGCAATGTGCTGCGCGACTACCTGACCGATCTGTTTCCGATCATGGAGCTCGGCACCAGCGCAAAGATGCTGTCGATCGTTCCGTTGATGGCCGGCGGCGGCCTGTTCGAAACCGGTGCCGGCGGCTCGGCGCCGAAACACGTGCAGCAGTTCACCGCCGAAAATTACCTGCGCTGGGATTCGCTCGGCGAGTTCCTGGCCTTGGCAGCCTCGCTCGAACATCTGGCTGAAACCACCGGCAATGCCCGCGCGCGCGTTCTGGCGGATGCGCTGGACATCGCCAATGGCCGCTTCCTCGACACCGACAAATCGCCGGGCCGCAAGCTCGGCACCATTGACAACCGCGGCAGCCATTTCTACCTCGCCCTGTATTGGGCCCAGGCACTGGCGGCGCAGGACGCCGATGCGGCGCTGAAGGCCCGCTTTGTGCCAATCGCCAAAGCCCTGACCGAGAACGAGGCCAAGATCGTCGCCGAACTTCTTGCCGTGCAGGGCCACGCGTTGGATATCGGCGGCTATTACCGTCCGGACGCGGTAAAAATGGCGGCAGCGCTTCGCCCCAGTGCCACGCTGAACGAAGCCTTGGCCGCGCGGTAACCCTTGCCATGAAATCCATCGCCTTGCGCTACATCCTTGTCGGCCTGTTGGCCGGCGCGTTGATCACTGCGGCGGTTGCCTTTGTGTTCATGCGCCAGCAGACGCCGGAGGCGCCGCCGCGCGCCGCATCAGTGGCCGATTTGCCGCGCTTCGAAACCTTTGGTTTAGCATTACCGACGCTTGGCGCGGATCGCAGCGTGCGGGTGTATTTGCCGCCGGCTTATGCCGGCTGCAAGGACTGTCGCTATCCGGTGGTGTACTTCATGGACGGACAGAATGTCTTCGATGCCGCGACCAGCTATGCCGGCGAATGGGGTGCCGATGAAGTGCTCGACGGCTTGTATGAAAAACACGGCCTGGCGGTGATTGCCGCGGCCATCGACCATGGCGGCGAAGCACGCATGCAGGAACTCAGTGTGTGGTCCAACCCCGAGTTCGCACCCGCCAAGGGTGAAGCCTATCTGGCCGATCTCATCGGTGCGCTGAAGCCGGCGGTGGATGCACGCTACCGGACGCAAGCACAGGCTGCTAGCACCGTCATTGCCGGCAGCTCCATGGGCGGATTGATGGCGCATGCGGCCGTGATGCGCCACCCCGAGGTATTCGGTCGCGCCCTGGTCTTTTCGCCCAGCTACTGGTTTTCCCCCGCCATCGCCCAAGAGACTGCAAATACTCCCTTGCAACCCGGACAGCGCGTGTATGTTTACGTCGGCGGATCCGAGGGCGACGGCATGCTGTCCGATGCCGAAGCCATGGCCGCGCGCTGGAAGGTCAAGCTTCCTGATACGGCTGCACTGCAGTTTGCCGCCGCCGCCAAGGCCGGGCATAACGAAGCGGCATGGCGCACCGCCCTGCCCGAAGCCCTGTGCTGGAGTTTCGCACCGGCATGCGAGGCTACGAGGCCGGCCCGCTAGGCCAACGCCAATGGATAGTCTTGGGGCCCAAGAAGACCGCGCCGTGGCCCTGTTCCAGAAGGCCAATGAAATCTTTACCGGCGGCAAACTGCATCCGCCGCAGCCCTGACGGACGGCAGCGAAATTCGTTAGACTGTGGCCCTACCGTCAACCAAGGGGATTTTCATGAAGCCGTACCATCTTTTAGCCGCCATCGGCGTGTTGGCATCCGCTGCCGCATTCGCCCAACATGATCACAGCACCGCCGCGGCGGACAAGCACGGCATGGATCATGAGAAAAACATGAGCCCGGAAAAAATGGCTGAGCATCACCGCGAGATGCTGCAGGAAATCCTCAAGGGCGATTGGCGCGATTCGAAAAACACGGCCCGCGATCAATACCGCCATCCGCTGGAAACCCTGACGTTCTTCGGCGTCACCCCGCACAGCAAGGTCATCGAAATCTCGCCGGGCGGCGGCTGGTATTCCGAAATCATCGCCCCGTATGCCACCAAACACGGCAGCTACACCGGTGCAGTCACCAATCCGGCCGTGATTGAAAAGGAAAGCTCGAAAGCCTATTTCGCGAAACAGAACCAGGCCCTGCGCGACAAGTTCGCCGCCAAGCCCGAAATCTACGGCAAAGCCGCGCTGCATGAATATGATCCGGCCAAGCCGGAGTTCGGCGCGCCCGGCTCGGCCGATGCCGTGCTGACCTTCCGCAACGTACACAACTGGCGCATGGCCAAGCAGGCCGAAGGCATGTTCGCCGGCTTCTTCGCGGTGTTGAAAAAAGGCGGCACCCTCGGCGTGGTCGAACACCGCGCCGCCAAGGATGTGGCCGATGACGACAGGTCCGGTTACGTGTCGGAAGCGCAAGTGATTGCGCTGGCCACCAAGGCCGGCTTCAAGCTGGATGCCCGCAGCGAAGTGAACGCCAACCCGAAAGATACCAAGGATTATCCGGGTGGCGTCTGGACTCTGCCGCCGACCTACGGCCAGGGCGACACGGACCGCGCCAAATACCAGGCCATCGGCGAAAGCGACCGCATGACCCTGCGCTTCGTGAAACCCTAAACGGTTTCGCCGGTCTGCAGTTTCCAAAGCGCCGCGTAAGCGGCGTTTTGTTTGAGTAATTCATCATGCGTGCCGGACTCGACAATCCGGCCGCCGTCCAGCACATGGATGCAATCGGCGAAACGCACGGTCGACAGCCGATGTGCCACGATCAGGCAGGACCGGCTGTGATTGAGCCGTGCCAGCGAACGCTGGATGGCCGCTTCGGTTTCGTTATCCACCGCCGATGTCGCCTCGTCCAGAATCAGCAGGGCCGGATTTTTGTACAGCGCCCGGGCCAGCGCGATGCGCTGGCGCTGGCCGCCGGAAAGCAGACTGCCGCGTTCACCGACCGGACTGTCGTAGCCCTTCGGCAGCGCGCTGATGAAGCCGTACGCTTCTGCCGCCATGGCTGCTTCTTGAACCCGGACAAGATCCGGCGTCTGTCCGTAGGCGATGTTCTCCGCCACGGAACCGTCGGTCAGGAACGGCTCCTGGGTGACATAGCCGATGGCGGCGCGCAGTGAGGATTTCGACAGCATGCGCAGATCCTCGCCGTCAAAACGGATTTCACCGGATTGCGCTTCAATGAAACCGAGCGCCAGTTTGATCAGCGTGCTTTTTCCGCTGCCGGTACCGCCGACCAGGGCGATGGTGGCGCCGGCAGGAATGTTCAGGCTGACGCTGTGCAGCACCGGGGTGGCGCCGTAGGCGAAGCCGACCGCATCGAACGCGAGCGCACCGCGCACCGGTGCTTTCACCACCACCGTTCCGTCGGCCGCCGGCGCGATGTCCAGCAGATCCATGACCCGGTCGACCGAGGCCATGGCCCGCTGGTACAGATCGGTCATGTCGGCCAGACGCGTCATCGGCCACAGCAGGCGTTGGGTCAGATACACCAGTGCCGAATAACTGCCGACGCCGAGTTCGCCCTTGAGCACCAGCGATCCGCCGTACAGCAGGGTCATCACGAAACCGGCCAGAATCGCCATGCGGATCACCGGTGTGATTGCCGCCGAGTAGCGGATCGCATCGCGGTTGTGTTCGCGGAAGCCGTCGCTGGCCGCGCGCAGGTGTTCGGCCTCGAAGCTTTCGGCGGTATAGGCCTGAATGATGCTCATGCCCTGCAGGTTGTTGGCCAGCCGGTTGGACACGCCGGCGGCGGCTTCGCGCGCCGCGGCATAACGCGGATACAGGCGCTTTTGGAACCAGAAGGTGCCGAACAGGATGAGCGGAATCGGAAGCAGGGCCAGCACCGCGGTGCTGGCGGTGAGCGAGAAGAATACCGCACCGACCAGGAGCGAAGACACGCCGACCTGGATCAGGTCGTTGGCGCCTGTGTTGAGGAAGCGTTCGATCTGGTTGACGTCTTCATTCAGTGCCGCCATCAAGCGGCCGGAACGTTCTTCCTGGATGAAGTCCGGCGGCAGGCGCTGGATGTGCGAATACGCTTCGAGGCGCAGATCATGCTGCAGATTCTGCGCGAGATTGCGCCAGACCAGACGATGCAGATATTCGAACAGCGATTCGCAGGCCCACACCACCACAGTCAGACCGACCAGCAGCCAGAGCTGCTGCATCGGATCGGCAATACCCAGACTGGCCAGAAACGATTCACGCTGGTTGACCACCACATCGACCGCGACGCCGATCAGGATTTCCGGCAGCACGTCGAACGCCTTGTTCAGCACCGAATACAGCACGCCACGGCGTATCGCGGTGCGGTAGGGTTCGGCGAAACGGCGCAGGCGTTTCAGGGGATGTACGGAAATCATCGGCGGGCCAGCTCTTTTTGCGGTTACACTGGGTTATGTTAATCGCTTTCAACAAGCCCTACGGCGTGCTGACGCAATTCACCGACCAGAGCATGCCGCCGCGGCCGACGCTCGCCGGGTTCGGCTTGCCGAAAGATGTGTATGCCGCCGGCCGGCTCGACATCGACTCCGAAGGCTTGTTGCTGTTGTCCGATGACGGTGCCCGCATCGCACAGATTTCCTCGCCGAAATTCAAATGGCCGAAAACCTATCTGGTGCAGGTTGAAGGCGTGGCCGATGAAACCCATCTGGCCCAGTTGCGTACCGGCGTGGTGCTGAACGACGGACCGACCCAGCCAGCCACCGCACGTCTGCTCGAAAAAGCGCCCGATTGGCTGTGGCCGCGCGATCCACCGGTACGTTTCCGCAAGAGCGTGCCGGAATCCTGGCTGGAACTGACCATCAAGGAAGGTCGCAATCGGCAGGTGCGCCGCATGTGCGCCGCGGTCGGTCTGCCCTGCCTTCGCCTGGTGCGCATCTCGGTGGGTCCGCATCGGCTTGACGGCTTGGCGCCGGGGCAATGGCGCAGCGAAGCCGGATGAATCAAAAAACCCGCCCATTGGCGGGTTTTTGTTGAGGCCACTACGAGAAAGCATTCAGCCGATCAGGTTCCCCGTGGCTTGGCGCGGTGGGTGGCCGGTGTATTCCACGGATCTTCCGGCCAGGGATGGCGCGGGTAACGGCCTTTCATTTCCTTGCGTACTTCCGCATAGGTGCTGTTCCAGAAACTCTTCAAGTCCTGTGTGATCTGCAGTGGCTTGCCGCCCGGGGAAAGCAGATGCAGCATCACCGTCACCCGGCCGTCGGCAATGCGCGGCGATTCGGCCAGACCGAACAGTTCCTGCAGTTTGACTGCCAATACCGGCGGACCGTCTTCGGCATAGGCAATCGTGCGTTCGATGCCGGACGGCGCTTTCAAGGACGTCGGCGCCAGCCGGTCGATCTGCTGGCGCGTGTTCCAGTCGAAAAGCCCGAACAGCGCATCGCCCAGTGCCGCCGCATCCAGACTGTCCAAGCGCGATTTGCCGCGCAGCGCCGGTTGCAGCCAAGCTTCCAGCGTCGCCAATAGCGCCGGTTCCGCTAAATCCGGTAATGCCAGTTCCGGCAACCATTCGCGCAGGCGGCAGACCCGCAGGCGGAATTGCTGCGCCTTCTCGGTCCAGGGCAGGATGTGCAGACCCTTCAGGCGCACCAAGGCGCACAACGCGGCGGCGGCCTGCTCGGGATCCACTTTGCCGCCAGACTGGCTGGACAGCACGATCTGATCAAAGCGACGTTCGCGGCGTGCAATCAGGGCATTGCTGCGTTCATCCCAGCGCACGCTGTCGCTGCTGACGAAGCGTTCCGGAAAATCCTGTTCGAGACGGTGCAGATCAAGCGGCGCGGCCCGCAGAATCAGCGCTTCCTTGGCCTCGAATTTCAGTTCACTGGCGCACAGCCAGGGTTCGCCATACAGGGCGCTGTCGGCATGAATGCGTGCCATCTTGCCACTGGCCAATGCATAGCGCAGCGGGTCGTGTTCGTGTTGTTTGCCGATGCGGTCGGGAAACGCATGCAGCAGCACATCGCCGAGTGCATGCGCCGGCACCGATGCCGGCGCCAAGGTTTCGCAGCGCAGTCGGCGACGCCATTGCGCTGCGGCAGCATCGATCAGCTTCAGGCCGCTGTTGCTGGCACCCTGCGGCGCGCGACGTGCGCGCAAATCGGCCAAGGCCAGCCAGCGTGCTTGCCAATCGTCGCGGCGGGTGCCGATCAGCGGATCACGGGCTTCGATCAGCGCGGCCAGATCGCAGGCCAGTGCTTTTTCGGTGTCGTCATGCACGGCCAGCAACATGGCGGCCAAGCGTGGATGCGTGCCCAAGCCGAGCATGCGCCGGCCGAGCGTGGTGATGCGCCGATCGCCATCGAGTGCGCCCAGTGCCATCAGCAAATCACGCCCCGCCTGCAGGGCACCGGTCGGCGGCGGGTCGACGAAAGGCAGTTCCGTACCGCCCCAGGCCGCCAGTTCGAGCGCCAGCGGGCTCAGCTCGCTGTGCTGAATTTCGGCGCGGCGCATCGGTTCCAGGCGTTGCGAGGCCGGCCATAGCCGATAACTCCATCCGCTACTGACGCGTCCGGCGCGGCCGCTGCGTTGATCAGCCGAGGCCTGCGAAATGCTCACGGTCTGCAAACGGCTAAAGCCCGAGCTCGGATCAAAACGCGGTTCGCGCGCCAACCCGGAATCAATCACCACGCGCACGCCGGGCAAGGTCACGCTGGATTCGGCGACATTGCTGGCCACCACCACGCGCCGGATGCCGTTGCCGGCCGGTAGCAGAACGCGGCTCTGCTGTTCAACCGGCAGATCGCCATGCAGCGCGAGCACCTCCAGCTGCGCCGAGGCCAGTGGCGCCAAGGCATCCTGCAGGGTTTGGATTTCACGGCGTCCAGGCAGAAACACCAGCACATCGCCGGGATGCTGCTGCAGGGCCTGTTCCACGGCGCGCCGGCATTGCGCAATCAAGGCTTCATCCTTGCGCGCCGGAAAGTGTGTGGTCTCGACCGGAAAGCTGCGACCCTCGCTGCTCAGGCGCGGTGCGTCGAGTTGTTTCGCCAAACGCTCGCCGTCGAGCGTGGCCGACATCACCACAAGCCGCAGATCCGGACGCAGCTGTTGTTGAATGTCGCGCGCCATGGCCAGGCCCAGGTCGCCGGCCAGATGGCGCTCGTGGAATTCATCGAACAGAATCGCCGCCACATCCTCCAGCATCGGATCGTCCTGAATGCGCCGGGTCAGCAGGCCTTCGGTCAGCACTTCAATTTCGGTGGCCGCGGAAACCTTGGATTCGAAACGGATGCGGTAACCGACGCGTTGCCCCACCGCCTCGCCGACCTGCTGGGCCATGAAGCCGGCAGCCGCACGTGCCGCGACGCGACGCGGTTCCAGCATCAGGATTTTCCGGCCCTCACGCCAGGGTGCGCTCAGCAAGGCCAGCGGTACCTGCGTGGTTTTACCCGCGCCGGGCGGCGCTTCCAACACCAGACGCGGGTGATTCGCCAGTGCATCGAGAATGTCCGGCAGCAGGGTCTGGATCGGGAAATCAGGCATACGGCTATTGTATGCGCTCGTTGGACCGCTTGCCGCGGCCTGCAACGGTACAATAGCGGCATGGAATTGATCGACATCGGCGCCAACCTCGGCCATGAAAGCTTCGACCACGATCTGGACGCGGTTCTGGCGCGTGCGCGTGCGGCCGGCATTTCGCAGATGCTCGTGACCGGCGCCTCCCGCGAGGGTTCGCCGAAAGCGTTGGCATTGGCACAGGCGCACCCCGGATTTCTGTACGCCACCGCCGGCGTGCATCCGCATCACGCGCTGGAAGTTACTGCCGAGGGCTTGGCTGAACTGCGCGCCTTGCACGCGCATCCCGAGGTGCTGGCGGTCGGCGAGTGCGGTCTGGATTATTTCCGCGATCTGGCCCCGCGCCATGCGCAGCGCCGCGCGTTCGAACAGCAGCTTGAGCTGGCGGCCGAATTCGGCAAGCCTTTATTCCTGCACCAGCGCGATGCCCATGCCGATTTCATGGGCGTGATGAAGGAATTCGAAGGCCGCATCGGCCCGGCTGTGGTGCATTGTTTCACCGGAACGCGGGAAGAACTGTTCGATTGCCTCGATGCCGATTTCTACATCGGCATTACCGGCTGGCTATGCGACGAGCGCCGCGGTGGCCATCTGCGCGAGATCGTCAAGAACATTCCGGCCGATCGCCTGATGATCGAAACCGACGCGCCGTATCTGCTGCCGCGCACGGTCCGGCCGATGCCCTCGCACCGCCGCAACGAACCGATGTACCTGCAACACATCGTGGAAGAACTGGCGCGTGACCGCGGTGAAACGCCGGAACAGACCGCCGCTGCCAGCACCGCCACCGCCCGCGCATTCTTCCATATTCCGGATCCGGCATGATTGCGGTCAACGAGCGCATCGTCATTCCCGAGCAGGACATCATCGAGCGCGCCATCCGCTCCAGCGGCCCGGGCGGGCAGAACGTCAACAAGGTGTCGACCGCCATCGAGCTGCGCTTCTTCATCTGGGGCTGCGCTGCTCTGCCGGATGCGGTCAAACAACGGCTGGCAAAAAAGCGCGACCAGCGCATCGCCGAGTCTGGGGAAATCATTATCCAGGCCCAGCGCTTCCGCAGTCAGGAACAGAACCGCGACGACGCCCGCCAGCGCTTGGCTGTGTTGATACGTTCGGCGCTGGAACCACCCAAACCGCGCGTGGCCACAAAGCCGACGCGCTCTTCGCAGCGCCGGCGCTTGGAAAACAAGCGGGCGCATGGCACACTCAAGCAGCAGCGCCAAACGCCCGGCGCCAGCGAGGATTGATGTCGAACGTACTGCCGCTGCCACCCAATGCCCCGCCCGCCAATACGCCACCCTGGTTGCGTCGGCTGGCCGAACGCCTGCTGTCGATCAGTGGCTGGAAAATGGTCGGAGAATGGCCGGATCTGAAAAAGATGGTCGTTGTCGGCGCGCCGCATTCCTCAGCCTGGGATGCCATCCACGGCCTGATCGCGAAAGTGGCGATGGATCTGCATATCGTGTTCATGGGCAAGCAGGAAGTGTTTTTCTGGCCGTTGGGTAGCCTGTTGAAATGGCTGGGCGGCATACCGGTCAACCGTGCCAATCCCGGCGGCATCGCCGATCAGGTCGCCGAGCAGATGATTGCGGCCGAGCGCATGTGGTTCGTGCTCGCGCCAGAGGGTACCCGCCGCGCGGTCACGCAGTGGAAAACCGGGTTTTGGAAAATCGCGAAAAAAGCCGATGTGCCGGTGGTCTGCGTGTACTTCGATTATCCGAGCAAAACCATCGGCGTCGGCCGGGTGTTCCATCTCAGCGATGACATGGCCGCCGACATCGCCGCCATCAAGGCCTGGTACGCACCGTATCAGGGCAAGCACCGCGGTGTCTGAACGCTATCTGCTGTGCCGCCCGGAAGGCGGCTTCAACGACATGCTGTGCCAGATTGAACTGTGCTGGCGTTATGCCGAAGCGAACGGACGGATGCTGATCGTGGATTCTGCGGTGACCGGCTTCGGCGATGATTTCGCCAGGTACTTCCGTCTTGCCGATGGCCAGCACGCTGAACTGCAGCTTAGCCCGGAGCGCCTGCAGCAGTTGAATGCGGCCACTACGTTTCCCGAAGCGGTAAAAGGCCGGCTGGCGGATTACGAAAAAATCTGGAGCGATCATGCCTGGGGGTTTGTCGATGCCGTCAGTCACGAACCACTGAGCTTCGATGCTGGGCGCCGTTATCCCCACGTGTGCCTGCTGCATCATCAGCATGGCGGCGGCACCGTGTCATTGGATGCCCTGCGCCGTTTGCGTCTGCAGCCGGATTTGGCGAAGTACATCCGCGAACGCATTGCCGAGCTTGGCGCCGATTATGACGCCATCCATGTCCGGTATACCGATTACGTTACCGATGTCGGTCATTTTTTCGGCACACTGGCCGGCACGCTTGCCGGTCGCCGTGTCCTTGTGTGTAGTGACAACGCCGAAGTGATCGCTTTGGCGAGGAAAACGTTCAAGCGCGCTGAAATCGTCACGGTGAGCGAGGTGCCGGACTTGGGCGGGCGACCGATCCATGTACATGCCCGTGCGGCGGGCATTCCGGCAGAGAAGTTGAACCGCGACATGCTGACCGATTTGTTCGCACTGGCCGCGCCGTCGCACCTCTACGTCAGCCGCGTTGCCGATGGCCCCGGTGGCCACATGCCGTTCCAGAAGCTCTCCGGCTTTTCCTATCTTGCCGCAGCTTTGAACAAGCGCCGCAGGCTTCTACACAAGCTGATGGCCGTAGACTGAGCCGCCCACGCGCTTTTCATCGCCACTATCAAGCCCGGTTGCGCCTTTACAGGGTCGTATGCGGGGGCTAGGATGGGTCTTTGTTTCCGAGGACATATCATGCGCACCGCATTCCGCTGGGCTTTCCGTTTAATTCTTGTGCTCCTTGCCGTCTTGGCCCTGCTGCTCATCCATACGCTCTGGTTCAAGCCCCTCAAACCGAATTGGTTCTATGACCGGGTCTTCATGGAGTACGGGTTCCAGGACCCGCAAATGATGAGCTCGATGCGCATGCTGCCCAGCTGGGCGGATTGGTACAGCGATGATTTGACCGACCAGAGTCTGGCGCAGGAAAAGAAACTGCAGGACAAACTGCGCGCTGATCTGGAAACGCTGCGCCAATACGACCGTGCTGGCATGAACGAAGCCGATGCCCTGAATTACGACATGCTCGAATATTTCCTGGCCTTGCAGGCCGAGGGCGAAAAGTATGCGCACCACAATTACCCCTTGAACCAGTTGTTCGGCATCCAGAATGAATTCCCGACCTTCATGGCCACGCAGCATCCGGTGGCTTCACCGGCCGAAGCGGAAGACTATATGGCGCGTCTGGGCAAGGCCCCGGTCATGGTCGATCAGGTTATGGAAGGCGTTTTACTGCGCGAACGCGAAAACATCATTCCGCCGACCTTCGTTGTGGAAAAGGTCTTGAAGGAAATGCGCGCGTTCGTGGCGGCCGAGCCGTCCAAGAACATCCTGTATACCTCGTTGGTCGAAAAAATCGACAAGGCCGGAGAAAAAGCCATCAGCGCCGGTCAGCGCAAAGCCATACTGGCGGAAACCGAAGTCGCCATCCGTGACAAAGTGTATCCGGCGTATGGCAAATTCATTGCCTATTATGAACAGTTGCTGCCGAAAACCACGGGCAATAACGGCGTTTGGGCGCTGCCGGATGGCAAGGCGTTTTATGCCTATGCCGTAAAGATGCATACCACCACCGATATGACGCCGGATGAAGTGCATCAGCTCGGTCTTTCCGAAGTGGCGCGGATTGAAGCGGAAATGGAAACCATCCTGCAGGCGGAAGGCCTGACACTGGGTTCGGTCGGCGCGCGCGTGCAGGGCATCTCCAAGCGCCCCGACCAGCTTTATGCCAATACCGATGCCGGCCGTCAGCAGATCATCGATGATTTCCAAACCATCATTGACGACATCGATAAGGGACTGACACCGTATTTCAACGTGCGTCCGAAATCCGGTGTCAAGGTCGAACGCGTTCCGGCATTCCGTGAAGCCACCGCGCCCGGGGCCTACTACAACCCGCCGGCGTTCGACGGTTCGCGGCCCGGCGTTTTCTACATCAACCTGCGCAACACCGGTGAAGTCGCCAAATTCGGAATGCGCACGCTGGCCTATCATGAAGGCATTCCCGGACACCATTTCCAGATCGCCATCCAGCAGGAGCTGTCCGGCGTGCCGATTTTCCGCAAGGTGCTGCCGTTTACAGCCTATGCCGAAGGCTGGGCCCTGTATTCCGAGCGCTTGGCCTGGGAGGCCGGCTTCCAAAAAGCACCGCTCGATAATCTCGGCCGTCTGCAGGCGGAAATGTTCCGTGCCGTGCGTTTGGTTGTGGATACCGGCATGCATGAAAAGCGCTGGACCCGCGAACAGGCCATTGCCTACATGCTGGAAAAAACCGGCATGCCGGAAACCGACGTCGTTGCTGAAATCGAACGCTATCTGGTGATGCCCGGACAGGCGCTGGCCTACAAGGTCGGCATGAATAAAATTCTCGATCTGCGCGAGAGCGCCAAAAAGCAACTCGGCCCGAAATTCGATCTGAAGGCTTTTCATGACGTGGTGTTGACCGGCGGCAGCATGCCGATGGCCCTGCTTGAACGCCGCGTCCAGCAATGGATAGACAAACAGAAGTAATCCGATGACGCAAAAAAATACCGCCCGGAAGGGCGGTTTTTTTCAGTAAGCCGTCACACTCAGGTCAGATACCAGACTTCCACCGGGCCGATGTGTTTGAAGGTCATCGCATTGCCGCGACGATCGAGCGATTTGCCGACCGGAAGCCGGATCCAGCCTTCCGACACGCAGTACTCCGCGACATTGGTGTATTCCACGCCTTTAAAGCGTATGCCGATTCCGCGGTCGAGCGCGGCCTCGTTGAAATAAGGGCTACGGTTGTCGAGGGCGAGACGGTCTGGCGGGGCATCAGTGGTCATGGCGGGGATTCTGGATGAATGGATGCTGTATTTTACGCCCGCCGCCCGTGTTTGGGGAAAAGATGGCACCGGCCTGCGTGCTACACTCCGGCGCATGTCCCTATTCGTCTTCCGCCCCCACGGTGTCGCCGCGACGGTGCTACTTGCGCTCTTGGCCGCCTGCAGCAGCACGCCGCCGCCGAAAGCGGAACCAGCCACTGTTGTCACGGCACCGAAGCCGGCGCCCTTGCCGAAACCCCGCATCGGGCTCGCCCTCGGTGGTGGCGCCGCCAAGGGCTTTGCCCACATCGGCGTCATCAAGATGCTGGAAGCCAATGGCATCACGCCAACAGTGGTAGCCGGCACCAGTGCCGGCAGCGTGGTCGGCGTGCTGTATGCCAGCGGCATGGATCCCTACCGTCTGCAACAACGCGCGGTGGCGCTTGATGAATCCCAGATCCGCGATGTCAGTCTGTTTTCCGGGGGCGTGGTCAAAGGTCAGAAGCTCCAGGATTACGTGAACGGCCAGATCGGGGGCAAGCCGATCGAGCGCCTTCCGAAACCCTTCGCGGCGGTGGCGACGCAACTGGAGACCGGCCAGCGCACGGTATTCAACCGCGGCAACGCCGGTCAGGCCGTGCGTGCCTCCAGTAGCATTCCCGGCGTGTTCGAGCCGGTCAAAATCGGCGGCAAAACCTATGTCGATGGCGGCGTGGTGAGTCCGGTGCCGGTGGATGCCGCGCGCCAGCTCGGTGCCGATGTGGTCATTGCCGTCGATATCTCCAGCAAAGCCAATGGCAAGACGCCGGACGGCATGCTCGGCATCGTCAATCAATCGGTGGCAATCATGGGTCAGAAGCTGGGTGAGCAGGAACTTGCGCGTGCCGAGGTTATCATCCGGCCGCGTGTTGCCGCCATCGGGCCGGCGGAATTCGAGCAACGGCATCAGGCCATTTTGGAGGGCGAGCGTGCGGCGCAGGCGGCACTGCCACAGATTCGCGCCCGCATCGCCGAATGGCAGAAAACACAATTGGCGGCGCAGGAAGCCAAGCGCCCGAAACCGGCGCCCGCACCGGTTTGTGAGCCGCAGAGCCGCATGGATAAAATGCTCGGGCGTGACCCGGTGTGTGCGCCCGAAAAATAAACCTCAGCGTTCCGAGTGCCCGGTTTCGAAATAGCCGCGGGCCGGAATCGTGCCTGGCTTGACCAGTTCCGCAAAAGCCTGCGCTGCCGGTGACAATAACTTGCCCTTACGCATGACCACACCGTAACTGCGCGAGGGAAAATATTCCTTCATGTTGCGCGCCACCAGGCGCTCCTGGTCCTGTGCATTCAGACAGATGCCGGTGACGATGGAAATGCCCAGGCCCATGGCCACGTATTGCTTGATCACCTCCCAGCCGCCCACCTCCAGCGCCACCGTATACGGCACGCGGTTTTTCTGGAATACCAGATCCACCAAGCGCCAGGTGCTCAAACGCTTGGGCGGCAGAATCAGGCCATAGGGCGACAGGTCGGCAAGCTTGATATTGTCTTTTTTGGCTAGGGGGTGGTCTTTGGCCATGATCAGCATCGGGTCGAAGCTGTAGGCGGGGTTGTAAACCAGATCGCCGGGAACGTCCAAGACGGATCCGACGGCCAGGTCGCAGCCGTCATTGCGAAGCAATCCGAGGCCATCTTGGCCTGTCACGTTATGCAGAAATAACTGCACTTTAGGGTGTTTTTCCCTGAATTTAGACACAATTTCAGGAAGAAGGTACAAAATCGTCGAACTCCCGGCGGCAATATGCAACTCGGCAGTTTCCTGGTTGCCGACTTTCTCGTGAAAATCCTTGTCGATCCGGTCCAGGCCCTCCACCAGCGGGCGCGCCAGATCATACAGGGCGCCGCCCTCCTGGGTCAGGGTCCAGCGACGGCCGAAGCGCTCGAACAGACGGGTGCCGAACTCGCGCTCCAAGGCCTGCAATTGCAGGGTGACCGCGGGTTGGCTGAGAAAGAGGGATTCCGCCGCGCGCGAAACCGAGCCCAGACGGGCGGTTTGGCAGAAGGCGCGCAGCGGTTTGAGGCGATCACCCTTGTAGTAAAAGCGGGGCTGGGCTTTTTTCTTCGGCGCTTTCGTCATGATTTTCCCCGTAATTTCCATAACTATAACAATTGTTAATATTATTTATTGAAATATTTAGTTTGTCAAATATTTGCCGGAGGTCTACGGTCTTGGCAAAGGAGATCGCCATGACCCTCGCCCAAAAACACTCCCCTGCAAGCCTGCCCCGCATCGACCATGACCTGCTTCCGGAATTGGCCGGCACCGGCGTGTTGACAGAGGGTGCCTTGGATTTTCTGGGGGAGCTGCATGCCCGTTTCGAACCCGCCCGTCAGCAGCTTTTGACCGCGCGCGCACAGCAAGAAACCGTGGCGCCACATTTCAACGAGGATACCGCAAACCTGCGTGACTCTGAATGGCGGACCGCGCCGTTACCGGAAATTTTGCTGAACCGCCGGGTGGAAATCACCGGGCCGGTCGATGCCAAGACCGTAATCAACGCCCTCAATTCCGAGGCTGAAGTGTTCATGGCCGACTTCGAGGACTCGACCGCCCCGACGTGGCGCAATGTGCTCGCCGGGCAACAGGTGTTGCACGCTGCCGTACGGGGCACCCTGCAGTTCAGTGCTGGGGACTCGGAATCTCCGGTCTATCGCCTGAAACCGGAACGACGCACCGTGCTCATGGTGCGGCCGCGCGGCCTGCATTTGCCGGAACGTCACTTGCGTATCGACGGAGAACCAATGTCCGGCCTTCTGTTCGATCTGGGCCTGTTCGCGTTCCATAACGCCAGGGTGTTGGCTGCTCAGCAACGCGGACCGTTTTTTTACATTCCGAAACTGCAATCGTATGCAGAGGCGCAGTGGATCGATGCGGTGCTGTCCTCAATCGAAAACACCCTTCGCTTGCCCGCGGGGCAGATCAAAGTCACTGTCTTGATCGAAACCCTGCCAGCCGCCTTCCAGATGGATGAAATCATCCATGCCCTGCGCACACGCATCGCTGGCCTGAACTGCGGCCGCTGGGATTACATCTTCTCGGCGATCAAAACCCTGTACGGGCTGCCCGGTTTCATGTTGCCCGAGCGCAGCCAGATCACCATGGCGACGCCCTTCCTCAACAGCTATGCCACGCGCCTGATTCAAACCTGCCACCGTCGCGGCATTCTGGCCATGGGCGGCATGGCGGCGCAGATTCCGAACCGCCACGATGCGGCCGCCAATGAAAGCGCGCTGGCGAAAGTGCGCGCTGACAAACAACGCGAAGCAGCGCTCGGCCATGACGGCACCTGGGTCGCACATCCGGGATTGATTCCCATCGCCCGCGGCGCATTCGATGCCGTCATGCCGGGCCCGAATCAATTGCAGGTTCTACCCGTGGCCGATATCGGTGCGAGTGATCTGCTCAAGCCCTGTCATGGCAGCATCACGCCGGAAGGATTCAACGACACCGTAGAAGTCTGCGTGCGTTATCTCGCGGCCTGGCTTTCGGGTGCCGGCTGCGTGGCCATCCATGGCCTGATGGAAGATGCCGCAACGGCTGAAATCTGCCGAAGCCAGCTCTGGCTCTGGTTGAATAAACAGGACCTTCATCTCAGTGACGGCACGCGCCTGTGCTGGGCGCAATTCGATGCTGCGCTGCTGGCGCTGCCGAATCGATTGCACCGAGAGGCCGTGGTCGGACACGAGCGGGTCGATGAGGCCATCGCTCTGCTGGAGTCCCTGGTGCGATCACCCGAACTCGCCGATTTCCTCACCCTTCCCGCGTATGACCGTCTTTAATTCCCCCCTTCATTCCCCCAGGAGAGCCACCATGAACACACAGACCCTCAGCACCGAACAACTGAAACAGCACTGGCAAACCGACGCCCGTTGGGCCGGAATCACCCGCGGCTACAGCGCCGAGGAAGTGGTGCGTCTGCGCGGCACAGTCGCCATCGATCACAGTCTGGCGCGACTCGGTGCCGGCAAACTCTGGAACAGCCTCAACAGTACCGAGTTCGTCAACGCGCTCGGCGCGATGACCGGCAATCAGGCCATGCAACAGGTCAAGGCCGGGCTGAAAGCCATTTACCTCTCGGGCTGGCAGGTGGCGGCTGACGCCAATGTCGCCGGTGAAATGTATCCCGATCAATCCTTGTATCCGGCCAACTCGGTACCGCTGGTGGTCAAACGCATCAACAACACCCTGCTGCGCGCCGACCAACTGCACCATGCCGAAGGCAAGGATGATATCGATTGGCTGCAGCCCATTGTGGCTGACGCCGAAGCCGGCTTCGGCGGTGTGCTGAACGCTTTCGAATTGATGAAAGCGATGATCGAGGCCGGTGCCGCCGGCGTGCATTTCGAAGACCAGTTGGCTTCGGTGAAAAAATGCGGGCACATGGGCGGCAAGGTGCTGGTACCGACCCAGGAAGCCGTGCAGAAACTCATCGCCGCACGTTTGGCTGCCGATGTCATGGGCGTGCCAACGATTCTGGTCGCGCGCACCGATGCCGAAGCCGCCGATCTGATCACTTCCGACATCGATGACAACGACAAACCGTTCTGCACCGGCGAGCGTACCGTTGAAGGATTCTACAAAACCCGTCCGGGCATTGATCAAGCCATCTCCCGCGGTCTGGCCTATGCGCCCTATGCCGATCTGGTCTGGTGTGAAACCGGCAAACCTGATCTGGAGTTTGCGCGTCAATTTGCCGAAGCCATCCATGCCAAATATCCGGGCAAGCTGCTGGCCTACAACTGCTCGCCGAGTTTCAACTGGAAGAAGAATCTCGACGATGCCACCATCGCCAAATTCCAGAAAGAACTCGGCGCCATGGGCTACAAGTTCCAATTCATCACACTGGCCGGTTTCCATGCCCTGAACTACGGCATGTTCGATCTGGCACATGGCTATGCCCGCCGTCAGATGAGCGCTTTCGTTGAGCTGCAGGAGCGCGAGTTCGCCGCAGCCGACCGCGGCTTCACCGCGGTCAAGCATCAGCGCGAGGTCGGTACCGGCTATTTCGATACGGTGACCCAGACCATCCAGGCCGGCACCAGTTCCACCACCGCCCTGAAAGGATCGACCGAAGAAGAGCAGTTCACCCAGGCCGCCTGAAACCCTGTTTAGCATGCCCTGATAAACGCCGGACTTTGCCGGCGTTTATCCGTTTTACGCATTACAAATTATTCACAATTCGCGCTGAGGATTCTGTTTCAATGGCAACAGGCTCTGTGTACGCAGGGTAAGCAGGCCGCGCAAGCCCATCATTGTTTCCAAGGACCACATTATGAAAATCAAACATCTACTCATCACCGCATCGCTGACCGCTTTCGTTGCCGGTTGCGCCACCAGCCCGGACGATCCGAATGCCAAGGCCAAACAGAAAGCGGCCATCGGTGCCGCCATCGGTACGGCAGCCGGCCTGTTGACCGGCGACAGCGCCACCGAGCGCCGTCAGCATGCCATGGTCGGTGCCGCCATCGGTGCCGGCGTCGGTGCCGGTGTCGGTCATTATCAGGACAAGCAGGAAGCCGCGTTGCGCAAGCAGCTGCAGGGAACCGGTGTCGATGTCGTCCGCGAAGGCGACAACATCACGCTCGACATGCCCAGCGGCATCACCTTCGGCTTCAACAGTTCGGATGTCAACGCCCAGTTCTATCCGGTGCTCGATAAGGTCGCGGCAACCCTGAGTGAATACAACCAGACCACGGTCAATGTCGTCGGACATACCGACAGCATCGGCAGTGAAGCCGCCAATCAGGCCCTGTCGGAGCGCCGTGCCCGCAGTGTGGCCGGTTATCTGCAGTCGCACGGCGTCGCCGCGCAGCGATTGGTGGTCTCGGGTCGGGGCGAAACCCAGCCGGTGGATACCAACGACACCGATGCCGGACGTGCCAACAATCGCCGGGTGGAAATCACCTTGGTGCCGATTGCCCAGTAAAGCACTGGGTGAGTAGTACCGTAGTCGTTTGAACTTCCGTAAATTACAAATCCAACAATATTGAGGAGAGGGTATGGAAAGTTTACTTCCGATGATTATCCAGCTGGTCAGTGGCGCGGTCGGCGGCAATGCCGCCGGCGCCGCCTTGAAAAACCTGTCGCTCGGCAATACCGGCAATTCGGTGGTTGGTGCCATCGGCGGCCTGCTCGGCTCGATGGCAGCATCCGGCCAGCTCGAAGGCATGATTGGCAACATCGTCGGCGGCGGAGCCGGTGGCGCGATCCTGCTGGCCATCGTCGGCTTCATCAAGAAGTCGATGGCCAAGAAATAAGGCTTTTGCGGTACCAAAAAAAGGGATGGCTTCGGCCATCCCTTTTTTCATGCCTGCTGACGAGGAAGGCCGTCGTCGAGATGCAACCAAGGTTGGTGCGTTTCCCAGTTCACGTGTGCCTGGGGTTCACGGTCGAGCGCCTCGGAGAAATTGACGACCGTGATGTGCAGCTCTCCGGGCCAACGCGCCGATTTGAAGAATACCGTCGTTCCGCAGTTTTCGCAGAAGCCGCGGTAAGCGTTTTCGGTAGCGCTGTACCAGCGCAATACGCCCGCGTCATCGCCGATGGTGACATCCGCTTCGGAAAATCCGGCCCAAGTGACGAAAGCGGCGCCGGCGTTTTTTTGGCAAAGCGTGCAGTGGCAGTGTGCAACCCACAGCGTGGGCATTGCGGCGGAAAACGTCAATGCGCCGCACAGACACGTGCCGTGCGCATGCGTCATCAGGAAGTCGGCAGCCCTGCAGTGACCCAAGCCAGCATGCCGCCATCGACATTGATGGCATGGGCGCCGAGCATCTGGCAGGCCATGGCGCTACGGCCGCCGCTGCGGCAGATGACCAGCAGGCCGTCCGTATCGGGATCGACACCGGCTTTGGTAAACGCCTTTTTGCCATGCTTTTGGATCAGCGAAAGCGGTACGTTGATGGCACCGGGTGCCGACACCGCTTCGAACTCATCGATCTCCCGCACATCGACCAGCGTGGCGCCATTCTGATGGCGTTCAGCGGCTTCTTTTACCGGGACGGATAGCGGCATGGCGAACATCCTTTTGAGAAATTTCGGTATCACATGATGTCCAGGTGGCGGATTTATTTGGGCGGACAATACACGTCGTGAAGGGTCTGGATGATGGTCGTGACCGGCCCTTCGGCAACGCGGTAAATGACAGTTTGCGCATTTTTCCGGTAACTGACCAGATTTTTTTCACGCAGCACTGCCAGATGTTGCGACAGCGCGGATTGACTGAGGGCCAGTCGCTGGTTCAGCTGCGACACATTCATCTCGCCTTCGATCAGCATGCACAGGATGCGCAACCGTTGCGCGTTGGCGATGGCTTTCAACAGTTCGGCGGCGGCTTCCGACTGGGCAACCATGGCATCGGCGGCAAAAGGGGAATGATTCTTATTCATCAGACTATTCTAGCCAAATTCCATGGAATTTCCAGTCAATAGAAGGGCTTCCGGTCAGGGCCGCCGCTTCGGAACGGCCAATGCCCGGTCCAGTTGCCGATACTGGATGGCTTCGGCCAGATGCGGTGTTTCGATGGCCGTGCTGCCGGCCAGGTCAGCGATGGTGCGGGCCACCCGCAGAATCCGATAGGTCGCCCGTGCCGACAGCTGGAGTGCATTCATGGCTTTGTCGAGCAGCTCCTGATTGCCTGAATCCAGTTGGCAGTGTGTTTTCAGATCGGCCTGAGACAGATGCGCATTGCACACGCCACTGCGTTGCATCTGCAGGGCGCGGGCCGCAATCACTCGCTGACGGATGGTGGAACTGGGTTCACCCAAGGGCGCGTTCAGATGCAGCTCTTCGTGGCTCAGGCGCGTCATCGCCAAGTGGATGTCAATGCGGTCGAGCAGAGGGCCGGAGAGCTTGCCGCGATAGCGTTCGATGGCGTCCGGGCTGCAGCGGCAGCGGCCCGAGCTGTCGCCGAACCAGCCGCAGGGGCAGGGATTCATGGCCGCGACCAGCTGGAAGCGCGCCGGAAAGTCTGCGCTGGTGGCGGCCCGCGAGATGCTGACCGTGCCGGATTCCAAGGGTTGCCGCAATACTTCCAGGCTTTTGCGGTCCCACTCGGCCAACTCATCGAGGAACAGCACGCCTTGATGTGCGAGCGAGATTTCACCGGGCTTGGGTTGGGTGCCGCCTCCGGCCAGCGCTACCGCACTCGATGTATGGTGCGGGCTGCGGAACGGGCGTTGCCGGAAGCGGGTCAGATCGAGACCTTTGCCGGACACCGAGGCGATGGCCGCGCTCTCAATCGCTTCTTCGTCCGATGCCGGCGGCAGAATGCCCGGCAGACGCGAGGCCAAGAGTGTTTTGCCGCAGCCGGGTGAGCCGATCAGCAACATATGGTGGCCGCCGGCCGCCGCGATTTCCATGGCCCTGCGGGCACTGTGCTGGCCGCGGACGTCGGCCATGTCCGGCATCGGTGCGTCGATGAAATCGAAAGCGCCTGCGGCTTTCGGCAACGGCCGTTCACCGCGCAGATGATGCACCACCTCCATCAGCGTACGCGCCGTGTACAGGTGCTCGGCACGCGCCAAGCCGGCTTCGGCGGCATTGCCGAGCGGCACGATCATCCGGCGTCCGGCCTGTTTGGCAGCGAGTGCGGCCGGCAATACGCCATCGATGGCACGCAGTTCGCCGGTCAGCGCCAGTTCGCCGATGAATTCATACTCGTTCAGCGCCTGAGGATCGATCGCGCCGTTGGCTGCCAGAATACCGAGTGCGAGCGGCAGATCGAAACGGCCGCCGTCTTTGGGCAGATCGGCCGGTGCCAGATTGACGGTGATGCGCCGGTTGGGAAACTCCAACTGCGCACAGGAGATGGCGGCACGGACGCGGTCGCGGCTTTCGCGCACCGCCGCTTCCGGCAGACCGACCATATTGAGAACGGGCAAGCCGGCGGCGAGATAGACTTCCACGCGCACAGCCGGTGCCTGCACGCCGGATTTAGCCCGGCTGTGAACCAGCGCAAGAGACATGACAACCCCCGTGGGGATGGATTATTCGGCGCCGTCCTGCGAACGCAGGCGGGCTTCCAATTGTTCGATGGTGCGTTCGAGCGCGTCCATCTTTTCGCGGGTGCGCAAGAGCACCGCACGCTGCACGTCGAATTCCTCGCGGGTGACCAGATCGAGCTTGGACAGACTCATCTGCAGCGTGGCTTTGATGTTCTGTTCGAGGTCTTCCCGGGCCTGCTGCATGCCGGGCGGCACCAGGTTGCTGAGGCGGCGGGCCAAATCATCAATGGCAGCGAGATCAATCATGGGTGGTGCTCCGTGTGGGTTTCGCTCAGTGTGCCGGCCGGACCCGGGCGGGTCTGTCATCCGTTCTGCCGAAACGCCAAGTTATTTTCCTATAATTCGGTGGGAAAGCCCACCGGTTTCGCGGGATTTTCGCTATGCTGAAGATAAATCAGGAGATTCCTATGAAAATGGTGATGGCTATCATCAAGCCGTTCAAACTCGATGATGTGCGCGAAGCACTCAGCGAGGTCGGCGTGACCGGCGTGACGGTGACGGAAGTGAAGGGGTTCGGGCGCCAGAAAGGCCACACCGAGCTTTACCGCGGCGCCGAATACGTGGTCGATTTCCTGCCCAAGATCAAACTCGAAGTGGCAGTCGCCTCCGACCAGCTCGAACGCGTGGTGGAAGCCATCCAGTCTTCCGCCAACAGCGGAAAAATCGGTGACGGCAAGATCTTCGTGTACGAACTCGAGCGCGTGGTGCGCATCCGTACCGGTGAGCTGGATGGGGATGCGCTGTAAATCCCCCTCGATCCCCCTTTTAAAAAAGGGGGAAGGCGCGAAGCGCAGGGGGATTAATCAAACCACTCCCTCGGCACCAAATAGTCATTGAGTTTCGCCTCGGCACTTCCCGCTTTCGGCGTGTATTGATATTCGAAACGCACGCGCGGTGGCAGGCTCATCAAAATACTTTCGGTACGGCCACCGCTTTGCAGGCCGAACAGTGTGCCGCGATCCCACACCAGGTTGAATTCCACATAGCGCCCGCGCCGGTACAGCTGGAATTCGCGTTCGCGTTCGCCGTAGGGCGTGTTTTTGCGGCGCTCCACGATCGGAATATAGGCATCGATGAAACCGTCACCGACCGCGCGCAGATAATCGAAACTTTTTTCGAAGCCGTCGGCATTGAAGTCGTCGAAGAACAGGCCGCCGACACCGCGGGTTTCATTGCGGTGTTTCAGAAAGAAATATTTATCGCACCAGGCTTTGTGTTCGGCATAACGACTCGGGCCGAACGGCACACACAAATCATGCGCCACCGTGTGCCAGTGGCGAACATCGTCATCGAATGGATAGAACGGAGTAAGATCGAAACCGCCGCCG
The DNA here is from genome assembly GCF_044353605.1 of Arenimonas sp. GTDB lineage: Bacteria > Pseudomonadota > Gammaproteobacteria > Xanthomonadales > Xanthomonadaceae > Arenimonas. Next base: position 58,924 of record NZ_JBILBO010000004.1, read on the forward strand.
AACCACCAGATTGGGTCACGGCCTTCGGGTGTGGCCTGGAAGAAACGCACATTGGCGTGCGAGGTCGGCACATACGGATTTTCCGGATGGATGACCAACGAGACGCCGACCGCTTTCCACGGCGCGCCAGCCAATTCCGGCCGATGTGCGGTGGCCGATGCGGGTAGGGTATTGCCGGACACTTCCGAATAACCGACGCCGGCCTGTTCGAATACCGCGCCGGCTTTCAGCACCCGCGAGCGGCCGCCACCACCTTCCGGCCGCTGCCAGCGGTCTTCGGCGAAGTGGCCGCTTCCGTCGCTGGTTTCCAGAGCGGCGCAGATGCGGTCCTGCAGGGATTGTAAATAGGCGCTGACGGTGTCGAAAGGGTTCATTGCTCGGACCGGTGATTGTCTGCGGCCATGATACCGCGCCCGAGGGCTTATAATGAACAGGATGAGCTTGCCGATTATTCTGCCCGATATCCATTTCAGTGACGACTGCGCCCAGGCGATGCCGTTCCGCTTCCGCGGCGATGGCGCTTTGCCCTGCACCTTTCTGGCCGGCAACACCGCGGCCGAATGCTGGCACATGGGCCCGGATTACGCCTTCACTGCCCTGCATGTACAGGAAGGCGATGACCTGGTGTCGGACACCCGCGCGGCCTATGCCGAATTGCTGAGTCAAGTCCGCAGTTCGGCGCATCCGTTTCTGATCCGCATCTGGAATTATTTCGGCGACATCAATCTCGGCGATGAAGACGCAGAGCGCTACCGCCAGTTCTGTGTCGGACGGGCGCAGGCGGTCGATGCCGAATTCAACAATCCGCCGCCGGCAGCCACCGCCATCGGCGCGTCCCGCCAAGACGGCCTGCATGTCATCGCACTGTGCGCCAACCGCCCCGCCATGGCTCTGGAAAATCCGCGGCAGACTCCGGCCTGGCAGTACCCGCGTCAGTACGGCAAGGTCTCGCCGGGCTTCTCGCGCGGCGCTCTGCTCGAAGCCGGCAGCGAACATCCGCTGCTGCTCGCATCCGGTACCGCCAGCATCGTCGGCCATGCTTCGATGCATGTCGGTGATGTGGCCGAACAGTGCCGTGAAAGCCTGCGCAATCTACGCGCCCTGCTCGACGAAGGTGAAAAGCATGGAGGCGTGCCGTTTACCTTCGGCCAGTGCCGGGCCTTGCGTGTCTACATCCGTGACCCGCTTAACCTGCATGCGGTGCGCACGGTGTTCGAGGCCAGCGGCCTGCCGCCGGAAAACATCGTGTATCTGCACGGCGAGGTCTGCCGCCGCGAGCTCGCGGTCGAGCTGGAAGGCGTTTTCTAGACCATTTTCTAGACATGCACGGTGCCGAAACTGATCTTTAGTTACTATAAAAAATAATTACGCGTTTCCATAAAAAACAGGAATTTGATTGGCCGCAATTGGTTTTGAAAACAAATAGCCCTGTGCGAAATCACATCCCGCCCAAGCCAGGGCATCGTTTTGGCTTTCATTTTCGACACCTTCCGCAATAACCTTTAAATTAAGTTCATGGCTCAGCCGGACGATATACCCAACGATTGTTGCACTGCTCGAAGAAGCATCAATGAAATCAATCAAAGATTTATCAATCTTCAAGTAATCAAGTGGCAGAGCACCCAGCTGCTTGATGCTTGAATAACCGGTTCCAAAATCATCAAGTGAAATGCCAATCCCCTGTTTTCGAAGCATTTCAAGCAGGCTTAATACATCATCACCCACAACTAATAGACTTTTTTCAGTGATTTCAAAAACAAAAGAGCCGTACTTATTCACAAATGAATCTAGCCGGTTATGCAAGCCATTTATATCTTTGAGAATATCGATAAGATATGCCGAAGGAATATTGACACTAACCTCAATCCAAATGCCATGATTTAGATGCCATTGTTTCAATTGTTCTGCTGATTTACTCAATACCCACTCCGTCATCCTTATCGTCTGGTCAGCATCAAGCAAATCAATAAATTGATCAGGTGTAACACGGCCTCTTGTAGGGTGATTCCAGCGGATGAGCGCTTCAACTTTCTCTTTTTTGATATGTCCCAGGCTGATAATCGGCTGGTATTCCAGTTCAAATTGCCCAGCATCAAGACCGTCCAGAAAGCTTGAAGTAAGGGCTATGCGGTTTTCAAGTTCAGTTTGCATTTTCTCTTGGAAACGGGCTAGCCGGCTATTGCCATTTAGCTCTGCCCACAATGCCGCATTGCGCGCATTATTGATAACCAATGATAAATCAGAACAATTGTTTGAAGCTGTATCAATTCCTATGAAGACATTGGTAGGTAAAAATTGGCCATGAAGCCACATTGGCTTGCGCATTTCATCAATGAGTAATTGATCAGATAAATGATTGACTTCGTCATCATCAAGCAAAGTAAAAATCAAAAATGAGGTGTCCGAGCTTCGTGAAATGAATGTGTGATTACCAAAATAATTATGAATTTTTTCAGCAATTCTGGCTATGAAAGAAGCATGCTCGCTCTGCGAAAGCAAAACCTTAGAATCCTCAATGCCCTTAACATCAAGACATGTTATTTGATAAAGGCAGGGCCTTGCATCGCTTGATAAAATATTGTGTAAATGTTCAATGAATCCAGACTCATTAGACAGCTGCGTAGCCAAATCATGAGTCCGCGCGTATTCAATGTCTTGAATACGGTCTTCCAGGTCTCTATTCAGTGTGATGATGACTTTCGAGATTTTATTCGCAACCTCTATTGTTTTTTTGTTTGAGGAAATGATTTGCCGTGAAATCCTCTGCATCAGAAGACCTATAATCGAAGAGCAGACTATGATGCGTGCCGAAATGTAGAGTGCCATGGATTGATCCCACATGGCTATGCCGAAGCTAAAACATAGCAGTGACAGTGTCAGAACGAGCGACACATTCGGCGACATTATCAAGTGAATGAGATAGATTGCAACCGGAAGAAATATAACTGTCACCATCCCATTCATGAGTGCGACCGTACAGTAATACCCGATGATTACAAATCCCAGGAGATACTTAATTTTGATGTTCAATAAGCTGTCTTTTTTATACAACAGCCAAAAACCGAAGCAAACAATCAACACGCCAGGGAAAAAACCTAAAGCAGGATTTTTGATTCCTTGGTTCAAGTTCAAAACATCGAGCCAGATGAGGAGCCCGGTCATGCTCAGAAGGGCTCCTGTCAGGCAGAGCGTGACTCCAATCAGTCGAGTCGGAGCCTGACTACGGTTTTGATTCGCATCGTTGAGATCCGATAGCAGATTTTTCGCCCAAACGAGAATATCTGCGATATCAGACTTTTTAAAAGCCCTGTTTTCATTCCTTATCATTTAATTATTATTATTATTCGACAATCATGAATGTGTCGCTTTTGTAACATTGGCTCCTTAATTAACGAACTTAAAAGATAAAATGTGACAGGCATCACATTTATTCAGTCTCTATTTAAGGTTTTCCTCAAACAGCTCATAGATCCGCCGGTACTGGTCGTACCAGCTTTCCGGCTGCACATAGCCGTGGCGTTCCAGTGGGTAGGACGCCATCGTCCAGTTGTGTTTTTTCATTTCGATCAGGCGTTGCGACAGCCGCACCGAGTCCTGGTAGAACACGTTGTCATCCATCATGCCGTGGCTGATCAGCAATGCGCCTTTCAGGTTTTCAACATACTCAATCGGCGAGGACTTCTTGTAGGCTTCAGGGTCGAGCTCCGGCGTGTTCAAAATGTTGGAAGTATATTCGTGATTGTAGGTGGTCCAGTCGGTGACCGGGCGCAGCGCAGCACCTGCCTTGAACGCTTGCGGAGCGCGGAACAGCGCCATGAAGCTCATGAAGCCGCCGTAGCTGCCGCCGTAGATGCCGACATTGGATCGGTCTCCCTGATGGTTGGCGACCATGTAATCGATGCCGTCGAGGTAATCCTCGAGTTCCGGATGGCCCATCTGCCGGTAGATGGCGGTGCGCCAGTCGCGGCCGTAGCCTTCCGAGGCGCGGTAGTCCATATCGAGCACCACATAACCCTGCTGCACCAGCAGGTTGTGGAACATCTGCTCGCGGAAATACACCGGATAACGGGCACTGACATTTTGCAGATAGCCGGCGCCGTGCACGAACATCGCAATCGGATATTTTTTCCCGGCCACGGCGTTTTTCGGCCGGTACAGTTTTGCCCAGACGACGCCGGCGCCGTGTTTGGATGGTACCTGTACATACTCCGGCTCGATCCATTCGCGCGCCTTGAATTCGGCAGTACGGGTGTCGGTCAGTTTCCGGGTGTCGCCGTTTCCGGCATCCACCAGTGCCAGCTGTACCGGCAGATAGCTGCCCGAGTAGCGCACGGCCAGACGTTTGCCGTCCGGCGACAGGCTGAAGTCCTCAACGCCATCAAGGGCCGTCACTTCGCGCAGATCGCTACCGTCACGGTTGACGCGGCAGACTTCGTAATCGCCCGGCCAGCGGCGGTTGCACAGGAAGTAGGCCTGGCTGCCATCGGCATTCCACTGAACGCTACTGGCTTCGTATTTTCCGGAGGACAGCATTTTCGCGGCTTTTCCTTCACCCACATACAGATGGCTGTAGCCGCTTTGTTCAGACAGATACCAGAAGCGGTTATCGGGTAGAAAGCCGAATTCGTTGAAGCTCCAGTTGATCCAGGCCGGATCGGTCAGGCGGTGGCGGACATTGAGTTTGCCGCCGGCGAAATCGACGCCAACCAACCAACGATCCTTGTTGTCGATCGCGCGCACCATCAGCGCGACCTGCGTTCCGTCCGCACTCCACACCGCAGGCGCCTCCATGCGTACCGCGCGGTTGCCTTTCAGCGCATCAAGCTTCTGCGCCTTGCGCAGAGCGGCCAGCGGATCGGTGGCGATGCCGGGCAGTGTCGAAAAATCGAGCTCGCGCACACGCTGCGCGCGTACGTCAACCAGCCACAGTTTCTGCGCCAAGGGCATATTGCGTCCGACACGCGTGCGCACGTTCTCGAATTCCTCGAAGCCGCTTTCAGTCACGTACTTCGGCATTTTGCCGGCCTGGCCCTCGTCGGCGCCTTTCTCGGTGGTCATCACCAAGGCGTAGCGGCCATCCGGCGACAGCGTACTGCCGGAAATATCGAGCTTGCTGCCGAGGTAAGTCGCCGGCATCGCGCCGCTGCCGTCTCCGGCACGCCGGTCATCGCGGTCCTTGCTCAAGGCCTCACGTTCGGCTTTCTGCCGGGCCAGCGTGGCGATCAGACGGAGTTCATGCGCGCTTGCGGCACTCGGCGGCGGCGTTTTCTTCGGATCGTTTTCCGCTTTCAGCTGCAGTACCGGTTCAATCAATCCGTTCCGTGAGGCGAACCAATCGTTGCCACGCTGGAACAGGACGCTGCCGTCACTGCCGAATTGCGGGTTGGCTCCGCGCTCCGCGCTCTTGGTGATCTGCATCAGGCTGTTGCTGCCGAGCTGACGCAGGAACACATCACCCTGGCGCACGAACAGTGCGCGCTGACGGCTGCGATCGAAGCTCTGCTGGGCTTCGTCGAGTTGCGCCCAGCCCGCGCTTTCAACACGCTGGATGTTGCCATCCGCACCGACGCGGTAAGTCGCACGCACCGGACTGCCGGTCAGTTTCTGGCGGTAGAACACGCTGCCTGAATCGGCCGACCACCACGCCTGTTCGACCGGCGTGCCGATCCAATCCGGATGGGTCATGGCCTGGTCGAGCGAGATCGGTGTCTGCGCACAAACGGCGGTACTGAAAACAAAGGCGGAAAGGGACAAAAGACGGCGGGCGGACATGCGGTATTCCTCGATGAAAACTCCCATAGCGTACCAAATAATAAAGGGCTTTCCTGAAAGCGCGTTGTAGGGGACAATGACGCAAAGGCCTTGGACCGCGTATGCCCGTTTTCGTTTACAAATCCCTGCGCAAACCGGATACCTACCTGTATTTGCCGAAAGCCGACGCCTTCGCGGCGCTGCCGGAGGCCGTAGCTGCGCCACTGCAGCCCTGGCAGTTCGTGCTCGAGTTCGAACTTATGCCCGGAAGGCGCCTTCCGCGGGTCGATGCCGCCGTGCTGCGGGCCAACCTCGATGCGCAGGGCTTTCATCTGCAGTTCCCGCCAAGCGTATTGGATCCCTTGGTCGCCGGAGGCGTCGGCGATGGTTGAGTTCGGTGAGCTGGCGCTGAAACTTGCCGTGTTTCATGCCGTCATGATGGAGCTGCTGAAGGCCGGTGCACACCCGAAGCAATGGCGTTTTCTGCCGATGCTGAAATCGATCGCGTATGTTGCCGGCGCGTGGCTGCTCTTGCAGTGCGGTTTGGCCCTGCTCTTGATCTGGCCGATTCAGGCCGTGCAGCAGACCCAGAGTCTGCTGTCGGCGCTGGCCTTGTCGGTTGCGGCCGGCGTTGTTGTGCTGGGACTTCAGCGCATTTGGCCGAACTGGGCGCAATGGCAGCAGGACTACCGGCAAGGCTGGCCAACGCTTGATGCCACGCATCCACTGTTCGCATTCTGGCGTTCGGCATTGGCGGGCTTCGTGCTGTTGCTCTTGGCCATACCGGCACTGTTGACCGCAGTCGGTTGGGCGTTCTGGCCGCAGGCCTCCAGTCTGTGGCTGCTTGCTTACGGCGTGCTCGCGCTGCTTTGGCATGTTGTGGCGGTCAATATCTCCTTGCCGAAAGCGGCGCCGGCCGGCGAATCGGCGATGGCGGCCGTTCCCGTCATCGCAAAATCCCAGGCGCCATCGCTCGATCCGGACATCGCTTTGTTGCAGGCCGTGCATAACGGACAGGTGGATGCGGCATTGCAGGCGCTTGAAGCCGGCGCCAATCCACATCAGTTACCGACCGCCGGCGCCAAGGACCAACGCAGCCTGATGATGATTGCCGGTACCCTCAGCGATCTGCGCCTGATGCGCATGTTGATTGGCAAAGGCGTGGATGTGAATGCGTTCCATGCCGGATTGAACCCCTTGCTCAGCGCCACCCGCGACAGCTGGCATGGCCGCTCGGAAGCGGTGACCATGCTGTTGACCAACGGCGCCCGTACCGATGTCACCGATTCGGACGGCAATACCCCGCTGCATCACGCCATGCGCAGTACCGATGCCGCCGTCGCCGCATTGTTGCTGGACGCCGGTGCCGATATCGAAGCCGTCAACCGTGACGGGTACACGCCCTTGGCCTTGGCCTGCCAGGCGGCCAATTGGCGTGTTGCCCGTTATATGCTGGAACGCAAGGCCAAAGTCGAGCCGGCCGGCGCGGTTCCGGTGCTGATTGCCGCCGCCGGTGCCGAGGATGATGAAATCGGTATTCGCCTCCTTCACAAACACAAAGCCAAGGTGGATGTACGCAATGCCGTGCAGATGACGCCCTTGATGGTGGCCGCACAGGCCGGACTGACGGAAGTGGTTTCAGCGCTTCTGGAGCTCGGCGCCCAGGTCAATGCCCAGGACGATGCCGGCATCACCGCTTACATGCTGGCGGCACAGGCTGGCGAGGTCGAAGTACTCAAGCGCCTGCAGGCCCAGCCGAAACTGTCGCGTACCGCCGTGGATGCGCAGGGCCGCAGCGCGCTCGACCACGCGCTGGCTAACGGGCGTTGGTCGGCCGTGGCCAGCATCGATCCGGCGTATGCTTTGCCGGAACATTTCAGTGAAGCACCTCTGCCTGAGCGTCGCAGCAGTGGCGGCCAGCAATTGTTTGCCGTGCTTGGTTCGGGCGATACCGCGGCCGCCGAAGATCTTCTCGGTGCGGGCTTACAGCCGGTAAGTACCGAATTGGCGGAACTGTTGTTGTCCTTCTGTCAGCAGGATCGGCGCGATGTCGTGTCGTGGTTGCTCGGCCATGGCGCCACTGTGTTCAGCAACGATGCCCAGGGCCGCAGCGTTTACGGGCGGCTGATGGCGGGCACCCAGAATCTTGCCGGACTGCTCGGCTACCTGATGGCCTTGCCGGTACCGATCAGCGGGACGGGCACATTGTCCACCTATCTGGAATGCTGTCTGCGTAATGATTTCCATCGTCGTGCCGATGAACAGACCGCCCTGCAGTTGCTGCAACAGGGCGCTGACCCGTTCGGTTCCTTAACCGGCGCTTCGCCACTGGTTTTGGCCGTTCGGCTGGGCTGGCAGCGCGTCGTGGATGCTCTTTTGGCCTGTGGTTGCGATGTCAATGCGCCGGATGCAGCCGGGTTGACGGCACTCCATCACGCCGCCCTGCTGGGCCGTGACGGCATGCTGAAACCCCTGATCCTCGCCGGCGGTGATCCCGAACGGCGTGCCCGTGATGGGCAAAGCGCGCTTGGCGTGGCACTGCTCAATGGCAATACCGCGTCGCTTGCTTGGCTGTCATGGCCGAACTGGCATCTTCCGGGCCGGCGCCTGTGCGGCCAGGATGTCCCGGCGGCGGTGCTGGCCGGCGATGTCGAAGCGGTCAAGCGCCTGCTCGAACTTGGATTGCCGGTGAATGCCTTTGACAGCAAAGGTTCAACAGCGCTGGTCCATGCCTGTGGCCAGGGCCAGACTGCGCTGGTGCGTCTGCTGATGACGCACGGCGCGGATGCAGGCATTGCCGCCGTCAGCAGTGTCAGTGCACTCTGGGCCGCACTCAGCCAGGCTCATACGGAGGTCTTGCAGGAGTTGCTGCTCGGCGGCGCGGATGTCAACCAAACCGTTGCCGGTTTTCCGCCACTGCATCTGGCCAGCGCTCTCGGCAGCACGGAACATGCGGCGATGCTTCTGGAATACGGCGCAGACATACAGGCGCGGGATGCCCAGGCACAGACCGCCCTGCACGCCGCCGCGGGTTTTCTCACGTCGGAGAAGGCAAAGTTGGATTCCGTGCTGCTGATCGACAGCCTGTTACGCGCGGACATTCCCACGGATGCTGCAGATAAACACGGCCAGACTGCATTGCATCTGCTTTGTGGCGCCAGCTTGCAGAAATCGCAGACGCTCAAGGAGGGCCTGGTGCTATCGGCGCTTGATCGCCTGCTGCAGGAAGCGCCGGCGATTGATGCGCTTGATGCGCGCGGATTCACGCCCCTGCACCATGCCGCAGCCCGCGGCTACAGCCAGCTTGCTTCGCGATTGTTGCGTGCCGGCGCTGATCGTCAGTTGCGCGACAACCTCGGGCGCAGCGCCTATGACTTCGCGGTCATGGGCGGCTTTTCGGAAACCGCCAATCTCCTGCAGGACCGCCCCGAGCGGGTCGATATCGCCAGTCTGCTGATCAAGAAAGATCAGGGCTGATCGGTGTCCGGCCGATCAAGACGGTCGGCATCGAACAGGGCCTCCAGCTCGCGGTAGGCTTCTTCGGCACTGGCAATCAGCGCCGCCTCGTTGTCATGCACCAGATACTGTTCGGCCAGAATGTGTTCATCATGCTCGAGGAAAAGCCGAGCGTATTCCTCGGCGCGTTCGTGTCGAATGCCCAGGCCGATAAACGCCATCTTGCCGATTTCCACGCTGGAATGCAGGGTTTCACGGATGGCCGCGACCCCCATGTCCATCAGGCGGAAGGCATGCTGCCGGTTGCGCGCGCGCGCGATGATGCGCAGATTGGGATAATGCCGTTTCGCCAGCCGCGCGATCTTCAGATTGGTTTCCGGATCGTCGGCGGTGATGATCAGCATTTCGGCAGTGGCGATGTGCGCCGACTGCAGGACTTCGAGCCGGGCGGGATCGCCGAAATAGATCATGTTGCCGAATTTGCGCGACAGCGCCACCTGATCGACGCTGTTTTCAAGCGCGATGAAGGGAATCTTGCGGGCGCCGAGCATGCGCCCGACGATCTGGCCCATGCGCCCGAATCCGGCAATGACCACCCGCGGATGGCCGTCCTCGATGCTGTCGTAAACCGGGGCGGCGGTTTCGGCGGGATGCCGCTTGAAATAGGCCTGCATCGCCATCAGCAACAGCGGCGTCAGCGCCATGCTGACGCCGACAATCGCGACAAGACGGTCGCGCAGCAGCGCATCGATCAGACCGAAGCGCACGGAATCCGCGAAAACGACGAAAGCAAACTCACCGCCCATCGCCATGGTCGCTGCCAGCAGCGCGGACTCACGCAAGCCGATTCGGCTCTGCCATTTGCCGATCATCAGCAGCACAACGGCTTTGATGGCCATCAAAAATAGAACGCCTGCGGCGATAAGAAGCGGGCTGGATGCAACGGTCGTCAGATTCACGGTCATGCCGACCGAAATGAAGAACAGTCCGAGCAGAAGGCCTTTGAACGGCTCCACCTGCGCTTCGATTTCATGGCGGAATTCCGAATCGGCCATCAGCACGCCGGCCACGAATGCTCCCAAGCCCATCGATAGACCGACCGAATGCATGATCCATCCGGTACCGATCACCAACAGCAGCGCCATGGCGGTGAATATTTCGCGCATCTGCGTCCAGGCTACGGCACGGAACAGATAGCGCATGACATGCCGACCCAGCAAGATCATCAATAACAAGACGAGGATGGCGTAAAGGGCCATGCCGCCGGTGAAGTGCTCACTCTCGGACTGGGCATGACCAAGCAGGGGGATGGCGGCCAGCAGCGGGATTGCCGCGATGTCCTGGAACAGCAGGATGCCGAATGCGGCTTTACCATGCGCCGAGTTCAGTTGCTTGCGTTCGGCCAACAGCTGCAACACCACCGCAGTCGAGGACAGCGCCAGGGCCAATGCTACGATGGCGGCACTCTGCCAGCGCAGCCCGAAGGCCAGCAGTGCGGCATACAGGAGGGCCGCACTGAGCAATACCTGCACGCTGCCGGCCACGAAGATGCGATGCCGCATCTGCCATAGACGGGGCGGCGACAGTTCCAGACCGATGACGAACAGCATCATCACCACGCCCAGCTCGGAAATAGCCAGAGTACTGTCCGGATCGCTGATGACCGCGAACCCGTAAGGTCCGAGCAGCAGACCAACGAACAGGTAACCGAGCACTGCGCTCAAGCCGAAGCGCCGGAAAAGCGGAACCGCCAGCACCGAGGCCAGCAGGAACCAGAGCATATCAATCAAGCCGGAACCATGCATGGGAATCCATTCTCCGCCACGACGCGGCGGTCTGGGTAGAGTATAAACTCTGCCATGAATTCTGCTAGACTCGAATTGCACGGAGCGGCACAGCACCGGCATGCTTAAACCGATTTCAGGGGATGTGAAATGTTTCGTTCGCTTCAACTTTGTGGATTTCTGCTTTCAGCACTGCCGGTACTTGCACTGGGGCAGACCACCGAGTATTCCAAGCGCCTGACCGGTACCGTGGATGTTTCGGCGGCTGGACAGGTGCAGACCTATACCCTGCAGTCGGCCGGCGTGCCGGCCATCGATCAGGGTCTGGGCAATCTGGTAGAGTCGTGGTCGTTCAAGCCGCAGACCGGGATTGCCCCGAAGCCGGTGCGCGCCGAATTCCAGATTACTTTGCTGCGCGCCAGCACCGAGGACCGCAATTACATCGTAAAGCGCGTCGAGTTTTTCCCCGAGAATGCACGAATCACCGTCCGTGGCGCCAGCACCGCCGAAGAGATGGCGTATTGCAAACAAGCCGATGCCGCGCCACGCCGTGACGTCATCTGTCCGGTGGAGCTTCCGGCCAATGCGGAACTGGCAACCATGGCGGTCAGCGCTGAAGCCTATATCGCCATTCGGAAAACCGAAAACGGTCCGCAGGTGGCACTTGAAAGCCTATCCCTTTACGGCAGCCAGAATACCAAGCTGCTCAACAAAATCGCAAACTTGGCCAAGAAGGAGTTCAGTGCGGCGGCACTGGCTTGGGGCCAGAAAAACGCTGCGGCATTCCTGCAGGACAAGGAACATTTCGTGACTCGGGTCGAGTTCGTGCAATCCAATAACCGCTCGGCCTGGCGCCGCCAGGAAAAAGCCGAAGTCCCCGCCATCGATTGGTTCACCGAAGCCGTGCGTGCCCGAACCGTTTACGTCAGCCAAGGTGGTTTGGAGCTGCAGTAAGTCTCCTGAAGCGCCGTTGAAAAAACCCCCGCGTTTGCGGGGGTTTTTGTTTCACCGTGCTTGGGTCCGCGGCGCGTAATTGATCCGCCGCAGCTCCACCAGCGACTCGTCGTAGACACGTCCTTCGATCAGCTCGTAGCCCATCAGCGCGTACATGCGGTCGCCGACAAAAATCGGACGGGCGTTGCCGTACCAATCCACGCAGCTGGCCTGGCAGGCATCGTCCTGCGGTTTGCCCGGTGCCGCCACCAGCAGACCGAAATCGCTCAGCTGCAGTTTCCGGTTGCGCAGGTATTTCACTGCGGCCGTCGGCCGTTCCCCGCTTCCGCCCAGGATCGGCAGGCCGAGCAGGCCGGCCGCTTCGCCCTGTGGCTGGTAGAAGAAGCCGTGCGTGCGGCTTTCGCTCTGCACGGCATTACGTTGGATGTAGCCGGAAATCGGCGTCGCCTTCGCATCCAGACGCACGCTGGAGAACACCAGATCATTGCCGGCACTGCCGATAATCAACGCATCATTACCCATCGCTTCGATACGCTCAGTGCTGTGCTTGAGTGCCAGCGGCACGGCTTGGCCGCCGTTGGCATAAGGCACCGCATACGTCGGTGTATCGCCGCCAGGGGCGTACTGGCTTCCGTAAATCAACCAGTCGCCGACATAACGGTTCTGGATGCCCCATTGGTATTCTGCGGGAAGCGGGCGGTAATGCTTTTCCTGTGAACGCGCGCCGGCGCCGCCGAATGCCCGCAGCGGAGCACGCAGCAGCGCCAGTGAGCCGGCTCTGCCTTCGGCGCGCCACATGCCATCGCCGTTCGCCTGCGATCCGACCAGAACGTTGATGAACCCGTCGCGTTCAAGAAATGACATTTGATCAATCGGGTTGCCCGAGACACGCAGTGCCTGTGGCATGCCATTGCTCAGCGGCATGCGCAGCAGCATGGATTCGTTCGGTTTGCGGGCGCGGCCGTACAGTCCGCTGCCGCCGATCCAGACATAGACCGCATCTGCGGCCACATAGAAAACGCGGCTGCTCGGGCCGAGTACGGCTTTGGCGCGGCACTCCAGCGTGGCCTGCTCGGTGATGTCGCAGGTGGTGACGCTGTGCAGGGTCAGATCGTAGGCGTTGGTGGTAATACCGGTCTGGTAGATTTCGGTGGCCGGCAGGATGCGCTTGAACGCGCCCGTTTTTTGCTGCCAGGGCCGCACCGCCGGCAGGCTGTCGGCGGCATCGCCGTAAAGCCTGACCGACATCGGGGAATAGAAAATCAGCTGCTTGCCGATCAGCCGGCTGGCGTAGTTGCGTGAGGAATAATAGTCGTTGCTGCGCAGATGATAGGTATTGCGGTAGCTGAGCTTGCCGGCCGCATCGATCTGGAACAGACCGACTTCGGTACCGCCGCGCGCGTAGCTGTAGCCGATGACCACGATGGTACGGCCACTGATCAGCATTTCATCGTACCAGGCGCCCTGCGGTGATATGCCCGGACCGTAGGCGTTGATGCTGGAGACCGGACGCAGTGCGTTCTTGCCGGCTTCGATGCTGAAAATCCGGCCACGGCGGAGCACGATCAGGTAGTCGCCGAGTTTCTTGACGATGCCGCCTTCATCGACGCCCTGGGTCTGCACGTTGGTGATGGCATCGCTTTGCGCATCTGCTTGAGCAATCCGCGACCCGGTCACCTGCACCATGTCGAGCGATTTGGCCTCGCTTGCCGGCATGGCGGGCGCCGACGGTGGTGCCGGAATGGCGGTCGGCATTGGGCTGTCATAGGCTTTTGACGAGTATTTAATCTCCGCTTTGCGTCGGGCCTCGGCTTCCCGCGCTTTGATCTTGGCCAGATGGTTCTGGAATGCCTTCTCGCTGGCGAACGGCTGCAGGTGGGCCGGGCTTTCGGCAGCGGTTGCGGTTCCGGCGATGAATAGGATGACGACAAGCAGCAGTGGGCTCGATTTCATGGGCGGTCTCGCTTCGGGTGTGCCTTACAGTTAGCAGAGCGCTTGCCTGAACGCAAACCGGCGATGCGATGCCGGTTATGCCCCGTTTAGATTCGGCCAAGAAAAACCCCGCCGAGGCGGGGTTTTCAATGCAATCAGCGCTTCTTATTTTTTGGCTATCGTGCTGCCCATCAGTTTGTCGGTGTAGGCGATGCCGATGGCGGAAAGAATGAAGATGGTGTGGATGATGGTCTGCCACATCACGCCGGTTTCGGTGTAGCGCGAACCTTCGCTGCCGAGCGTGCCGATATCAATGAAAGTCTTCAGAAGGTGGATTGAACTGATGCCGATGATGGCCATCGCCAGCTTCACTTTCAAAACGCTGGCATTGACGTGGCTGAGCCATTCCGGCTGATCGGGATGCCGTTGCAGATTCAAACGCGACACGAAGGTTTCATAGCCACCGACGATGACCATTACCAGCAGGTTGGAAATCATCACCACGTCGATCAAGCCCAGAACGGCCAGCATGATCAACTGCTCGCTCAGCGAGGTGGCGTGTGAAATCAGGTGCCACAGCTCCTTCATGAACAGGACGACATAAACGCCCTGAGCCACAATCAGGCCGAGATACAGCGGCAGCTGCAGCCAACGTGAACTGAAAATAAGTTTTTGCAGCGGGTTCAATTGCGGGGCACTGGAATCGTTCATGGTCGCTCTAGGGTAATCGGATTAACCGCGCTTCATCGCGCTGAAGAACTCGTCGTTGGATTTGGTGGTCTTCATCCGGTCGAGCATGAATTCCATCGCCGCCATTTCGTCCATCGGATGCAGCAGTTTGCGCAGGATCCAGATCTTCTGCAGCATGTCCGGATCGATCAGCAGGTCTTCGCGGCGGGTGCCGGAACGGTTGATGTTGATGGCCGGGAACACGCGTTTCTCGGCGATGCGGCGGTCCAGATGCACTTCCGAGTTGCCGGTGCCTTTGAATTCCTCGTAAATCACTTCGTCCATCTTCGAGCCGGTGTCGACCAGGGCGGTGGCGATGATGGTCAGCGAACCGCCTTCTTCCACATTACGCGCGGCACCGAAGAAGCGCTTCGGACGGTGCAGGGCATTGGCGTCGACGCCGCCGGACAGCACCTTGCCGGAGCTTGGCACCACCATGTTGTAGGCGCGGGCCAGTCGGGTGATGGAATCGAGCATGATCACCACGTCTTTTTTATGTTCGACCAGACGCTTGGCTCGTTCGATCACCATTTCGGCGACCTGCACGTGGCGGGCGGCCGGCTCGTCGAAGGTCGAGCTGATCACTTCGCCGCGCACGGTGCGCTGCATTTCGGTGACTTCTTCCGGACGCTCGTCGATCAGCAGCACAATCAGGTGCACTTCCGGATGGTTGTTGATGATGGCCTGCGCGATGTTCTGCATCATCATGGTCTTGCCGGCCTTCGGCGGCGACACGATCAGCGCGCGCTGGCCTTTGCCCTGCGGCGCCATCAGATCCATGATGCGGCCGGTGATGTCTTCGGTCGAGCCGTTGCCGCGTTCGAGCACGAAACGCCGGCGCGGAAACAGTGGCGTCAGGTTTTCGAACAGCACCTTGTTCTTGGATTGCTCCAGCGGCTCGCCGTTGATGGTATCCAGCACGTTCAGCGCCACGTAGCGTTCGCCGTCTTTCGGGTTGCGGATGCGGCCGGTGATGGCGTCGCCGGTGCGCAGGTTGAAACGGCGGATCTGGCTGGGCGAGATGTACACGTCGTCCGGGCCGGCCAGATAGCTGGCATCGGCCGAGCGCAGAAAGCCGTAACCGTCCGGCAGGATTTCCAGCACGCCTTCGCCGGCGACGCCGTTCGGATGGCGGGTCAGTACTTTCAACAGCGCGAAGGTGACGTCCTGGCGGCGCATACGCGCCACGCCTTCATGAAGATTCAGTTGCTCGGCCATTTCCAGCAGTTTCGGCATCGGCATGCGCTTGAGTTCGGTCAGCGTATAGCTCGGGAAATCCGGCGGAAGCTGCGGCGGCTGGTAGGCCGGGCGCTCTTCGTAATTGCCGTTGTTGCCTTCGCCTTCGGCGCGCGGCTGACGGTCGCGGTTCTGGAACCGGTCTTTGCGGTTCTGGAAGCGGTCGCGACGGTTGTTGTTTGAATTATTGTTGGGATTGTTATGCCGGTTCTGCCGGAAATCCTGGCCCTCGCCGCCGTTGTCGCCATCGCCGTTCTGGCGCTCGTGCGACGGCGCTTCAGCGGCGGCGCTGGCTACCGGAGCCGGCGGCGCTTGCGGCGGTACGGGATCGACATGCACCACGACCTCGGCTGGAGCTTCGCTCTTGGGCTTGGCGGTTTTGGTGATGCGGGGTTTACGGGTTTTTTTGGCAACGTCGTCGCCGGAGGTGTTTTCGTTTTCTGACACAGGGGGGTCCTCGCGAGTGCGAGCAGGGGAGAAGGGGGAGAGAGGAAATTCAGGCCGCGCGTGGCGCGTTCGCCATTAAATTAGCATTGTTGCCCGCGAAGGGCAAGCGGCCGGGGCGTGCGCCACCGGCCGGAAGCGGAAATCAGATGTTGCTGTCCACGAATGCGGCCAGCTGGGCTTTGCCGACGGCGCCGACCTGGGTGGCTTGAACCTTGCCGTCCTTGAACAGCATCAAAGCCGGTATATTCCGCACAGAATATGAGGCCGGACTCTTAGGATTAGCTGCAACATCAACCTTAACAACTTTAATCTTACCCGCATGAGATATGGCCAATTCATCAATCAAAGGCCCTATCATTTTGCAGGGCGCACACCATTCGGCCCAGAAATCCACCAGAACCGGGGTGGATGATTTCAGGACGTCGGCATCGAAACTGGCGTCGGTAACATGGTGGACTTTATCGCTCACAGAAAAGCTCCTGGCAGGGGGTTGGCCGTGTCGGCACGGGCTTTAGGGTAGAATAGGGGCGCACATCGCAAATACAATCCCAATCGCCCGAATTCTCAATAGCGCAGTTTGCGCCGTCCGGGGGCGCAATGCAAGCGGCAAGGCCGCTGCGGAAACCCAAAAATGACTGATAAAGCACTGACCGATATAGCCTTTTCCAATTTCGACATCACCCCTGCATTGCTCGATGGCCTGGAACAGGCTGGCTTCTCCCGTTGCACGCCGATTCAGGCCATGACCCTGCCGTTCGCCCTCAGTGGCCGCGACGTGGCCGGCCAAGCCCAGACCGGCACGGGCAAAACCCTGGCCTTTCTGGTCGCCTGCATGAACCGTCTGCTGACCAAGCCGGCCCTGGCCAATCGCCGCGCCGCCGATCCGCGCGCGATGATTCTGGCGCCCACCCGTGAATTGGCCATCCAGATCGCCAAGGACGCCGAACAGTTCGGTTCCGCGCTTGGCCTTAAGTTCGCCTTGGTTTATGGCGGTGTCGATTACGACAAGCAGAAGTCCATGCTCGAACAGGGCACCGACATCATCATCGCCACGCCCGGTCGCCTGATCGATTACGTCAAACAGGGCGTGGTGTCACTGCATGCCTGCGAAGTCTGCATCCTCGACGAAGCCGACCGCATGTTCGATCTGGGCTTTATCAAGGATCTGCGTTATCTACTGCGCAAGTTGCCGATCCGCGAGGAACGCCAGACCCTGTTGTTCTCGGCCACGCTCAGTCACCGCGTGCTCGAGCTCGCTTACGAACACATGAATGATCCGGAGAAGCTGTCGGTGGAAACCGAAACGGTCACCGCCGCGCGTGTGCGCCAGCTTCTGTATTTTCCGGCGATGGAAGAAAAACTGCCGCTGCTGATCAGCCTGCTGTCGCGCGTCGAAGGCGGCCGCAGCATGGTGTTCGTCAACACCAAGGTCTGGGTCGAACGCGTTGCGCGAGCGCTTGAAAAAGCACATTACCGCGTCGGCGTGCTGTCCGGCGATGTGCCGCAGAAGAAGCGCCAGTCGTTGTTGGCGAAATTCCAGCGCGGCGAGCTGGAAATCCTGGTCGCCACCGATGTCGCCGCCCGCGGCCTGCACATCGACGGCGTCAGCCATGTTTATAACTTCGATCTGCCCTTCGATGCCCCCGATTATGTGCACCGCATCGGCCGCACCGCCCGCCTCGGCGCCGAGGGTGACGCCATCAGCTTCGCCTGCGAACTGTATGCCCAGGGTCTGCCGGAAATCGAAAGCTACATCGAACAGAAAATCCCGACCGCACCGGTGACTTCGGAGCTTCTGGTCGCCATTCCGCGCCAGCCCTTGCCGAAAGCCGAAGGCGGCGAAAGCATCGCCGACATCTTCAACGAGGTGCGCGCCAATGCCCCGGCCGACAAGCGCGGCGGTCCAAAATCCAGTCGTTCCTCCAGCGGCCCGCGCGGCGATAAGCCGCGCAGTGACCGTCCGCGTTCGGATCGTCCCCGTTCCGACAAGCCGCGCAGCGATCGCCCTCAGACCGAACGTCCGCAGAAGCCTGCAGGCCTGGCCGAATCCGCACCGGCAGGCGAGGCCGCCCGCAAACCGCGCCGCCACCGGAAGCCTACGGATACTGGAGCGCGTCCGCAGACGCATGCTCCGGTTGCTGCAAAGCCGTCGGCCAAGCCGTCGGTGCTGTCGCGCATAAAATCTTGGTTTACCCCCTCCTCGCCGAAGCCGTAATACGGCACACTAAGCGGGGTATCCACAAAGAAGGCGTGTGATGACACTTCTGCGCTTCGATGGCGTCAGTAAAAAATATCCGGGCGGCCATCTGGCCCTGGATGATTTGAGCTTTTCCGTCCAAGCCGGAGAGATGCTGTTCATCACCGGCCATTCCGGTGCCGGCAAGAGCACCTTGCTGAAGTTGGCCCATCTGTCCGAACGTCCGAGCGCTGGCACGGTCTGGTTCGACGGACGCAACCTCGACAACCTGCGTGGCGCCAAAGCCGCCTTGCACCGGCGCCGTCTCGGCGTCGTCCATCAGGATCACTGTCTGCTGCTGGATCGTACCGTGTTCGATAATGTAGCGCTCCCGCTGCAGATCGCCGGACTTTCGCCGGCAGCCATCCGTCAACGCGTGCACCAGACCTTGCAGAGTCTCGGTCTTGCCGAGCGTGCCGGCTACCGCTCCACGGACATCTCCACCGGCGAGCAGCAGCGTGTCGGCATTGCGCGGGCCATGGTCACCCAGCCGGCATTGCTTTTGGCCGACGAGCCGACCGGCAATCTCGATCCGGGCCTGGCTGCCGACATCATGCAGCAGTTGGTCGGTTTGTGCGCACAGGGCACGGCAGTGGTCATCGCCAGCCATGATCTGGCCTTGGTCAAGCGCATGAAAAAGCGCGTGCTGGTCATCGACAAAGGCCGTTTGATGGACGACATTTCGCCGGAGGAGTTGGCCGATGAGTAAGTCCTACGGTGCCTTCGCCGCCTGGCGCGCCCAGCATGCCGCTGCGTTCCGTGGCAGTTTTGCACGGTTGCTGCGTCGGGCGTTCTCCAGCCTGTTGTCGCTTGGCGTCATGGCCATCGCCTTGGCCTTGCCCTTGGCACTGGCCTGGTCGATGCTGCAGATGAACCAATTGGCCGCACAGGTACAGAGTTCCCGCGCCATCCAGGTTTTCTTCCAGCCGACGGTCAGTGTGGCGCAGGCCAATGCCATCGCCCAGGATTTCCGCACTGCCGCCGATGTCGCGACGGTGACAGTGAAAACACCGGAGCAGGGACTGGCAGACTTCAAAGACAGCAGCGCGCTGGCCAAAGCGGTAGCCGCTCTCGGCGAAAATCCGCTGCCATCGGTGATGATTGTGACGCCGCGCGCCGATGAAGCGGCGCTATTGACCCGTCTGCAGGCCTTGCCGCAGGCCGAGTATGTGCAATACGACGGCATCTGGCAGAAACGTCTGGATGCATGGCTGGCCTTCGGCCAGCGCTTGTTATTGCTGCTGGCATTGCTGTTCGTTAGCGGTGCCGTACTGGCGGTCGCTAATAATATCCGTCTGGACATCGCCACGCGCGAACAGGAAATCGCGGTGATGCAGCAGCTCGGTGCCGGTGATGCCTACATCCGCCGGCCGTTCCTGTATGCCGGTGGCTTGCTTGGCTTTTTGGCCGGCGCTTTGGCGCTCGGTATTCTGGCCGCGGCGGCATTCGCCATCACGCCGGAAATTCTCGCCCTGATTGGCAGTTATGGCAGCGGATTCGCGTTTACACCGGTACCGCTGTGGTTGCCGCCGGCGGTGTTGGCGGCAGCGACCGCGCTCGGTATTCTCGGCGCCCGTCTGGCCGCCGGTCATTACCTTCGGCTAACCCGTCCGGTGGACCGGTGACCGCACTCGCGTTCCTGCCGCTTGATCTGCAGCATCCGCATCTGGTGATCGTGGATGGTTCGAAGATGGTCCGCCGCGTGCTGCTGGGCATGATGGCGAAAACCCTGCCGGATGCGGTGATTACCGAATGCGAAACCGGCGAACAGGCCAAAGCCGTGCTGCTCAGCCAGCCGGTGCATCTGTTGGTGACCGCGCTGGTGCTGTCGGACATGGATGGCGATGCGCTGGCCTGCTTCGCCCGCGAACACAGCACCCAGTGCTATTTTCCGATCATCGTGGTCTCCGGTGATGTGCAGCAGCGCCTGGAAGATCGCAGCTTGAGTGCGCATGTCACCGATTATTTCGATAAGACCTGGGGTATGGAATCCCTGGCCTCTTTCATCACGGGCTATCTTGCGCCTGATGAAGAAGTCAGTGGCGAAGTGCTCTACATCGAGGACAGCAAGGTGGTGGCCGCCGCCACCAGCCGGATGATGAAAAAACACGGGCTGGGCGTACAGCATGTGATGTCGGTCGAGGAGGCCATGAGCCTGATCGATGCCGATCCGGAGAGTTTGCCCGACATCGTGCTCAGCGATGTCTATCTGAAAGGTGATCTGACCGGCATGGATCTGCTGCGTTTGATCCGGCAAGACCGCCACATCGGCAAGCAGCGCCTGCCGGTGGTGGTGATGACCGGTGATGCCGATCCGCGCAATCAAAGTCAGCTGATCCAGCTCGGCGCCAACGATCTGGTACAAAAGCCGGTGGAAGAGCGTCTGCTGGTGACCAAGCTGCTGTTCCAACTGCGCATGGGTCGTCGGAACCGCCAGCACGCGCGATGAGTACCGAGGGCAAGTTGTCCGCGTCCTGGCAGCGCCATCTGGGCGAGGCTCTGGCATCGGCACCGATGCGTGATCTGGGTACCTTCCTGCGCGCCGAAAAAGCCAAAGGCCGTGTCATCCATCCGCCCGGTCCGCAGATTTTCAATGCCTTCAACCGCACGCCGTTCGAGGCGGTCCGTGTGGTCATTCTCGGCCAGGATCCCTATCATGGGCCCGGCCAGGCGCATGGCCTGAGCTTTTCCGTGCCCGATGGCGTGCCGCCGCCGCCCTCGCTTCAGAATATTTTCAAGGAAATCGAACGCGATCTCGGTCTGCCGAGGCCGACCAGTGGCAATCTGACGCCCTGGAGTGATCGCGGTGTGCTACTGCTCAATGCCGTACTGACTGTGGAAACCGGCAAGGCCGGCTCACATCAGGGCAAGGGCTGGGAGGCATTCACCGATACCGCCATCGCTGCGCTTTCCGGACAGCGCGAGGGCTTGGTGTTCATGCTCTGGGGTGCCTATGCCCAAGCCAAAGGCGGCATCATTGACCGGAGCCGTCATTGCGTGCTGCGGGCACCGCACCCCTCGCCGCTGTCGGCGCACCGCGGCTTCCTCGGCTGCGGGCACTTTTCTGCCGCCAACCGCTACCTGCAGGGCCGTGGCCAACCGCCCATGGACTGGCGGATTTAAGGTATGTCATTGTATTTAAATGATTTGATAAAAATCCCCTTAGGGCTCGTGACCGGAATTCACGGGAACTTCAGCCGGGTATTAGCACTCTACGCCCCAGAGTGCTAAACTTTTCTTATGAGCAAAAAAACCATGACCAGCAAAGCCCTGATCAGCCATAGCCTCCCGATTCCCAGCGCCTTGGGTTCTTTGGATGCCTACATCAACGCGGTCAACCGCGTGCCGGTGCTGTCCGTTGAGGACGAGCAGGCCTTGGCGCGTGCCTACCGCGATAACGACGATCTGGAAGCCGCCCGTCATTTGGTGATGGCGCATCTGCGTTTCGTGGTGCATGTGGCGCGCGGTTACCAGGGCTATGGCCTTGGCATGGGCGATCTGATTCAAGAGGGCAATATCGGCCTGATGAAAGCGGTCAAGCGCTTCGATCCCGACCAAGGCGTTCGTCTGGTCAGCTTTGCCGTGCACTGGGTGCGCGCCGAGATGCACGAATTCATCCTGCGCAACTGGCGTATCGTGAAGGTCGCCACCACCAAGGCCCAGCGCAAACTGTTCTTCAATCTGCGTAAATCGAAAAAACGTTTGGGCTGGCTGAATGCCGCCGAAGTTTCCGCGGTCGCCAAGGATCTGAAAGTGTCCGAACGCGAAGTGCTGGAAATGGAGTCGCGCCTTTCCGGCCGTGATATCGCGTTCGATGCTCCGGACGATGATGACAATGACCATGCGCCGCCGTCACCGTCGGCCTATTTGGTCGCCGCCAATGCCGACCCGGCTGCCGCTTACGAGCGTAACAGCCATGACGACAACCAGCTTGAACTGCTGCGTGAAGGTCTGAGCGGTCTGGATGTGCGTTCGCGCGAAATCCTGCAGAAGCGATTCCTGGCCGAGAACAAGGCCACGCTGCATGAACTGGCCGATGAATACGGGGTATCCGCCGAACGCATCCGCCAGTTGGAAGCCAATGCCCTGAAGAAAATGAAGACGCTGTTCGCGGCTTGATTGATTGCAGCGGTTCTGAAAAAAAGCCGGCATGTATATGCCGGCTTTTTTCATGGCACCGGTCAGGGCGCGGGCGGTACCGGCTCGGGGTACTCACTACCTAGGTCGGCTGTCTTTCGGTGGTATTCATCCTCTCCAGCAAGCATAACGGCTGGACGCTCAGCACCTGGAACGGCGCCATCAGCTATCTGATTTTCCTGAGCATCTTCAATCTTTATATCGCATTTTTCATCAACCGCCTGAATCAGACACAGGAACGTCTGGCGCAATCCAAAAAGCGCGAGGAACGTCTGATCCGCAGCATGCAGGATATCCTGCATTCCCAGAATGCGGTCAATACCGAACGGATGGATCAAATCATGCGCGATCTGCATGACGAGGTCGGACAGGGACTGGTTGCCGCCAGTATCTATATCCGGTCGCTCCAGAATTCACTGGAAAGCGCCAACGCAAAGCGTGCCTTCGAGAAAGGTTCGGCAATGCTGGAGTCGACCTCCGTCAGTATCCGCAACATGCTCAACAGCCTCGACCGGCAACCGATGAATTACGCCTATCTCAGCCAAGAGCTTGCTTCCGGCCGTATCCCCCAGCTCCTGCGCGGCTCCGGAGTCGGCTACCATTTCACCATCACGCCGGAGTCGCCCGCGTGGAGCGAAGTGCCGCCGGAAATCTATGCCTACATCCACCGCTTTTACCAGGAATCGGTGACCAATATCCTTCGGCACAGCCGTGCCGATCAATGCCGGATTGACCTGCGAATGCGCATAAGAGCCGACCAGATCCTCTTTGCCGGCAGCATCCGTGACAATGACATTCAACGGAATTTCAACTTCAATAAAACCGGCTCGACCGGGCTTGATGGCTTGGTCCAGAAAACCCGTCAGGTCGGTGGCATCCTCCGGCACGGACGGAAGCCGGCATTCAAGAAAATCGGGTTTCTGCTGCAGGTGCCGCGGCGATGAAGCGCCATCTGCTGCTCTATGCCCTATGTTTCTTGGCGTTCATCGCACTGCTGAAGGATTCCAGACGGGATGAAGATAAGGCTCGAGTGCTGATGCCCGCTTCAGACAAAGTCCTGAGCATGACGTTCCAACGCCTCAATCAAGGTGAAAACCACATGTGCCGGCTCGACAAAACCGGCATGCTCTCCTGTTGGGGCAAGAATCTGAAAGGACAGCTCGGCAATCCTCGCTTCGCACTGCAGTCTGAACCGCAGACCCTACGTTTCAACCGGCCATTCAGCATGATGGAGGGCGGTGCCGATTTCAGCTGTGCCCTGACCATGGCCGGACAGGTGTTGTGCTGGGGCGACCCAGCCATGGGTGTCATGGGCGACGCCGGCGTCAGGGCGCAATCCGACATCCGTCCGATGACGGTCCCCGGATTGTCAGCGATCGTCCACATCGCATCCGGCTTTGACGGTGTGTGCGCCTTGGATGCCGATGGCAAGGTGTTCTGTTGGGGCGCCATCGGCCGAAGCAACAGCCGGCAGCGCGCCCGGGTGTTCAGAACGAATAGCCGTCCGGAACCGATGTCGCTTCCCGAGCCGGCAATCCATGTCGGCTTCGGAACGCACCATACCTGCGCCGTCGGCGCTTCGGGCGCGGCCTACTGCTGGGGTTTCAATGGCATGGGTGCGCTCGGTGACGGCACCGTGATCGACCGCATGCGTCCGTTGCGCGTCTTGAATCTTCCCGAAAAACTGGCCACGATCACGCCGGGTTATCTGCAGACCTGTGCGATTGCCGTCAGTCAGCGCGTGTACTGCTGGGGTGCAAACTATGAAAACCAGCTCGGGGATGGTCTGCGCAATCCCGCCGAGGACGCCAAGCGCCTGAGTCCCGGACGCGTGCTTGGCCTTGAAAACATCGTCCAGCTCAGTAGCGCGTCGCATACCTGCGCGCTGAATGCCTCGGGCCGGGTTTTCTGCTGGGGTTACAACGAACACGGCTCGGCCGGCCAGGATCCCGCCCGTTACCCGAATGTGCCGGTCCCGATGCCCGTTGCACTGGAAGCGCCCGTGGTCGAGCTGGCCCAAAACGAGTGGGGGATGTGCGCATTGACCGGGTCAGAACAGGTCTATTGCTGGGGCAGCAACAAGGCCAAGCTGCTCGGCAATCGCACACCGGAGCGCCCTTGGCTTCCCGTGGAAATCAGTTTTCCTCAGTCTGTTGCTGCTCGATGACTTCAATCAGGAAGCCCTGAGCCTGCAGACCGCGGCGAAGAATCGCCAGATCACTCCGGGTTCTACCGAACTGCACGTCGGCGGTATTTCCTTTTTCAAGCAGAAGGAAATACTGCGTTGCGGCATCCATCGGAAAGAAAATCTTCAGGGCGCTCAATACCAGCGTTGGCCTGCGGGCGGTATCCGGATGGCTTTTGATTCGCAGGACATGGGTGTTCGCACTGCTCATTGTCGCTGCTTCCCTGACTGCTAGCCGATAGTGTAGGGAGTGAGGACGTGCTACGGAATAGGAATAATCTCTAAAGCCGCCACGGCATGGTTGGAAGAGGGCGAATAGTGTCAGAATTGTGAAATCTGCCATTTTGTCCGCAGCCCAGTACCGGCATCCGTTGCGGAATCTGCGGATTTTGGCTTACTCTTCTCTTATTGATGGAAGAATACCCCCCGCACCTCCGGCAGCTATCAGGACAAAATTATGTCAATCAACAAGATATTGAACATCAGCTTCAGTGTCAGCAAGGTAGTCTCGGTCCTTATGGCATTCGTCCTGCTGGTTGCCTTGGTCGGCGGCATCGTCATGTTCTCATCCACGTTGTTCTCCGGCGGGACGGACTACGAAAGCTTCGAGGAGTCCTTTGCCAAGGCCGCCAACATGGATAGCGGCAGTGCCGGCGAGGACGCAAGCGATACCTTCAAGGGCACCAACGAACGACTTTCGGTGGAGACCGAGTTCGGCAAGGACCTGCAGGCGGCGATCAAGGCTGCCCAGTGTCCGGATCCGACAGGCACCTACAATGTGCTGGTCGGCAACGGGCTTTCGGCCTCTTCCCGTTCCAAATACTTCGGCTTCGTCGAGAAATACTTCTATGACTTCGCCGAGGCCGCCATCAAGAACCCGGATCTCAACCGCGAATTCTTCTGCGGCGAGAATATCCTTGAGGTGATATCGCGCCATGATGCTGAAGAAGCCGCCGGTGCGATGCAGCGCATGTATCTGCTGGGCGGTTCGATTGCGGTCATCATCGGCACCATCCTGCTGATCTTCATCCTGATGGTGATTCCGGCGATTTACCGCATCGAAGAACATCTGCGCCCGAAATCGCCAACAGGAAAGCCACAATGAGTACTTTAAAATCCTTCGCCGTTCTGGCCGTAGTTCTGGCCGCGGGTTGCGCCGACAAAACCAAGGAAGCCGATCGTCTGAACGCTGAAGTCAAGTCCGAGGTCTGCCGCATCAAGGAAACGCTGCCGCCGATGTCAGCGGCACTGGCTGCGGCCGAGCGCGATGCCGCAGTTGCAGGAGCCTTGGAAATTCTTTCCGAGAAGGCGCGGAAATCGCCTGCACTGATTGCCAAAACCCGGGAGGTGAATGCCCTGGTGAAGGACTTCAAACCCAGCGACCGTTTCACCTATCTTTTCGACGCCAGCCGTCTGGATGAAAGCACGGTGCGCCAGATCATCGAGGCCCAGTGTCCATTCGAGTTCATCGACGATGCCATGGATGCCACCGCCGAAGCGCCGGCAGCCGATGCATTGGGTGATGCCGTCGTCGATGGCGGGGGCATGGATGAAGCTGCGATGGCCGCCGCCGAGGATGCCGGCATTGCCGCAGCCGATGCGCAGTTTGCCGCCGAGGCAGAACGCGCACGCCTGCTGGCCGAAGCCGAGGTCGCACGGGCCCGCAAGGAAGCCCTGCAGGCCGAACGGGAATTATTGGTGGAGCAGCGCCGCCAGGCCGAACAAAGCGCGCAGATGGCTGCCACCGTCGCGCCCAAGCTCAGCTGTCCTTACAACGTCGCCAATCCCCTGAAATGCGCCAGTCGCGAACGTCAGCCGACCGCCTGCGCCTGGAATTTCGAGGCCTGCGGCATGCCGCGCCTGTTCAAGCAGGAGTCCAAGACCACCTGCACTGGAAAAATGAGTGCCGACCAGGCCGCCGGCCGGATCATCATCGTGGACGGCTGCCGCGGTTTGTTCGTGCCGGAGTTTTGACGGATGCTTCAATTGTGTAAAAAAGCCGCCCGATAGGCGGCTTTTTCATGGCGATTCGATCAATCCGAAACCGATGGTCTTT
Organism: Arenimonas sp.; assembly: GCF_044353605.1. Taxonomy (GTDB): domain Bacteria; phylum Pseudomonadota; class Gammaproteobacteria; order Xanthomonadales; family Xanthomonadaceae; genus Arenimonas. The sequence continues at coordinate 85,827 of NZ_JBILBO010000004.1, forward strand.
TCCTGAAATTCGGGCAGAGTGCATGCATGTGCTGCGGCGGCAGTAAGCTGTGGATATCTGTTAAAATAGGCCATCCGCGCCCGTAGCTCAGCCGGATAGAGTAGTGGCTTCCGAAGCCATTGGTCGGGGGTTCGAATCCCTCCGGGCGCGCCAATTACGCTATGACACTCCACACTTTCCAATTGAAAAACCGCTTCGGACAACTGCACGTTGCCGAATACGGTGGACAGTTACTGCACTGGCAATGCCCTGCGGGCATCGAACGCCTGTACACGCCAGAGCAGCTGCATATTGTTCCGGGGCGTGCTTTGCGTGGCGGCGTGCCGGTCTGCTTTCCACAGTTTTCCAGGCGTGGCGACCTGCCCAAACACGGCCTGGTACGCACCCGGCCCTGGCGACTGCAGGGACAGACTGAGTCGGCTCTAATCCTCGCCATCGAAGACGATGAACATACGCGAGCGCTATGGCCGTATGCGTTTTCGCTGGTACAGACCCTGGTGCTGGATGCCGATGGCCTGAGCATCAGTCTCGATTTCCATAACCGATCGGATCAGGCTCTGGTATTCACCGCCGCTCTGCACAGCTATTTGCGCGTGCCGGATGTTACCGCCTGCACCCTGCACGGCTTGAACGGCTACGTATACCAAGACGCCGCCGATGACGGCCGCTATAAGAACCAGCAGAGTAATCTGTTCATCAACGGCGAAGTCGACCGGGTCTTCGCCGAAGCACCGAAGCGGCTTCGCCTCAATTACGGCAACGGCGAATCGCTTGAAATCCGCCAAGGCGGATTTGCCGACACCGTGGTCTGGTGTCCGGGGCCGGAGCTGGCGGCAAGCTACAGCGATATGCCGGCTGCCGATTGGCAGCGTATGCTGTGCGTGGAAGCGGCCGCCGCCACGCAGCCGGTCACCGTGCTGGCCGATGGCCACTGGCAGGGCTGGCAGAAATTGCGGGTACTTTAAGTGCGGCAGATCGCCAGATAATTGCGGACCGTGGTTTCCAGTCCGTCATACAGCGCTTCGCCGATCAGGGCATGCCCGATCGATACTTCGAGCACCGCCGGAACCTTGCTGAGAAACGCGCCCAGATTGGCTTGGTTCAAATCGTGTCCGGCATTGACGCCGATGCCCAGCGCCTGTGCCTCCGCAGCGGTCCGTGCACAGGCCGCGGCAGCAGCCGGATCGGCGTTTGCAAAGGCTTCGGCAAAGGGACCGGTGTAGAGTTCGATGCGGTCGATGCTGAGCGCTTTGGCCAGCGCCAGATCGGGCGTCCCGGCATCCATGAAAATCGACACCCGCACACCCCAGTCCTGCAGTTGTTGCACATACGGTTGCAGCCGTGTGCTGTCGGCACGCAAATCGAATCCGTGATCGGACGTGATCTGCCCGTCGCCATCGGGAACCAGTGTGGCTTGGGTCGGACGGGTGCGTTCAATCAGTGCCATCAGACCGGGATAATCACCGCGCGCCGGCGCAAACGGATTGCCTTCGATGTTGTATTCCACGCCATGCCTCCGGCATAAATCCGCCAGTGCATCGACATCGGCTGGCGTGATGTGGCGCTGGTCCGGGCGCGGATGCACAGTGATGCCATGGGCGCCTGCCATGATGGCGGTTTCGGCGGCCTTCAGCACCGAAGGCTCCGCACCGCCGCGCGAGTTGCGCAGCACCGCGATCTTGTTGACGTTGACGCTGAGTGTGGTCACGCCTCGTGGCCGCTGTTGGCGTTATCACCGGCTTTGCGGGCCTTGGCCTGCTCGGCCAGTTCACGCATACGCCGCAGTTCATCCGGGCTGATGATGTGGCGCTCGGGTCGGCGCTGGCTTTCCACGCGGCTGCTGAGCAGGTTCCAGGAACCCAGAAACAGGAACACCAGCGCCATCACCACCAGAAAGCCGACGCCGCGGGTACTGAGATCGGCGAACATGGCCATGGCTATGGCACCGACACTGAGCAGGTAATAGAGGATGTACATAGGCGGTCTCCGTAATGCCTGTGATTATAGCAACGGCGAGAACAGACGGGCCCCGGCCTGGGCCAGGCGTTCACCCAGCGACAGACGGACCTTCGGATCGAAGCGTCGCGACTCGCCGAGATAGCCATAAAGAATCCGCGCCAGCCGGTCGCCGAGACCGGCGTCTTCGAAAAGCACCGACAGTTCGAAATTGAGCCGGAAGCTGCGCCGGTCAAAATTGGAACTGCCCAGAATGATCGTGCCGTCATCGACCAGCAAGGCTTTGGTATGCAGCATGCGCGGGAATTCGTAAATACGTACACCGGCTTCGGCCAGCACATCGAAATAGGAGCGTGCGGCCAGGGTCACCATGCGGCTGTCGCTTTGGTGCGGTACCACCAGCGCGGTATCGACGCCGCTGAGTGCGGCCGAAGTCAGTGCCATCATCGCCGCTTCGCTGGGCACGAAATACGGCGTGACCAGCAGTACCCGCTTGCGTGCGCCGGTGATGGCTTCGACATGCGCGCGGTGAATCGGCTCCCAGGGCGTATCCGGACCGGCCGCCAGTACCTGTGCGGTGACCGGTCCGGCCTGCGCCGGCGGCGGCAGGAAATAGCGGGCATCGGCTTTGAAGCGGCCACCGGCATACAGCCAGTCGGCTACGAATGCCAGCTGCAGCCAGCGTGCGATTTCGCCATCGGCGCGGAAATGCAGATCGACATAGGCATCCGTCCGCAGGCTTTCGTTTTCCTCGTCGGTGATGTTGATGCCGCCGGTAAAGCCGATGATGCCGTCGATGACCACGATCTTGCGGTGCGAGCGGAGGTTGATCTGCGGCCGCCACAGTTTGCGCAGATAGAACGGATGGAAAAAAGCGATTTCCACACCGGCATCGCGCAGCGGCTTGAGGAATCGCTCGCTGATATTCTTGGAACCCATCCGGTCGAGCAACAGACGCACTTCGATGCCGCGAACGGCCTGCCGGATCAGGGCATCGCGGATGCGCGTGCCGGTGACATCGGGTTCGAAAATGTAATACTCGAGATGGATGTGATGATTGGCGGCGTCGAAAGCCTGTTCGAGTGCGGCGTAGGTGGCGGCACCGTTTTCCAGCAGGTCCACGTGCTGTGCGCTGCTCGGAGCGAATCCGGAAGCGGCCACATTCAGGCGCATCAGCGCATCGGCATTGTCGGCCAGATTGGCTTCGGTCAAGGGCATCAGACCGGCGCGCGCCTTGCTGCGTTTCAGGTTCTGCCGTTTGATCCGGGTCGGACCGAGGAAGTGGTAGATCAGGAAGCCGATGTACGGCAGCAGGATCAACGACAGCAGCCAGCTCAGCGTGGCAATCGGTTCGTGTTTCTGCAGCAGAATCCAGGCGCTGAGCAGCAGCACATACAGCAGCCAGAGCAGACCGAGTACCAGTGAAATATTCGGCCATGCCGCCTGCAGGTGCGCCCAGCCGCCCAGTACGGCCTCGATCATGTCTGCTTTCCGTAAATGGTTTCGGCGCGCTGGAACAGGACCCAGCTGGTGGCGATGTATTTGGCGCCGCCCTGCGGCCGGTTGCCGCGGTGGGTATGGCTGAAGCCGGCCGGTGCGATCAGGAAGGCGCCGGTTTCCGGGGTGATTTTCCGCTGCTGGTGGAAGAACTCGGTTTCACCGGCGCTGAAATCCGCGTTCAGATAAGTCGTCCACAGCAACACGCGGTGCAGGCTTTCGGCACCGGCATCCTTGGGGTAGTGTTCGCAGTGCCAGTACGGATAGCCGCCTTCATCGGCTTCGTAGCGTTGCAGGTTGACCGGTCCTGGCCGGAACACCGCCCGCAGCAGATCACCGAGGGCTTTGTCGTCGAGGGCGCGGATGTCATCGTGCTGGTAACGCACGCGTTGGCCGTCCGCGCTTTGCCGCTGCAGCAAAAGCGGTGCGATCAATACATACGGATAGCTGCGCACATAGGCGAGCAGGGCGCGGAACATGGCGGTGTTGAGTTCCCGCTCAACGCCTTGCCAGTCCTGGTGCTGGTTGAGTTGAATGTCCTGGCTGTGTTTCAGCTCCGGCATCACCCCGCCGCCGACGCGGCCCGGAACGGCCAGCCGACTATCGTCGAATTGCCGGATGATTTCGGCGCAGCGCTGGGGGCTCATGAGGCCCGTGTAGACGCCGATGAAGTCGGTTTCGGTCATGGTCGGCCGCGGTCGTGTTCGTGGTGATAGCGTTCCGCTTCAGCCACTTCGTTGCGCGAACCCAGAAACACCGGCACGCGCTGATGCAGGCCTTCGGGCTGGACATCGAGCATGCGGCTACGCCCGGTGCTGCAGGCGCCACCGGCCTGTTCGAGGATGAAGCCCATCGGGTTGGCTTCATACATCAAACGCAGGCGCCCGGGCTTGGTCGGATCCTTGTTGTCCGCGGGATAGATGAAGATACCGCCGCGGGTCAGGATACGGTGCACTTCCGAAACCATGCTGGCGATCCAGCGCATGTTGAAATCCTTGCCGCGCGGCCCGGCTTTTCCGGCCAGAAGATCGCGGATGTAGTCCTGCATCGGCGCTTGCCAGAAGCGCTGATTCGACATATTGATGGCGAATTCGCGGGTGTCTTCCGGTACCTGCACATCGCTACGGGTCAGGATGAAGCTGCCCTGTTCCCGGTCGAGCGTGAACATGTGGGTGCCGCGGCCGAAGGTCAGCACCAGGATCGTGCTTGGGCCGTAGACGGTATAGCCGGCGCAGACCTGTGCGCTGCCGGGTTGCAGGAAGTGTTCGTCACGCGGTTCGGTCACGCCGTCCGGACAGCGCAGTACCGAGAAGATGGTGCCGACCGAGACATTGACGTCGATGTTGGAACTGCCGTCGAGCGGATCGAACAGCAGCAGATAGTTGCCTCGGGGATAGCTGCTCGGAATGGCATGCGCATGTTCCATTTCCTCCGAGGCCAGGCCGGCCAGATGGCCGCCCCATTCATTAGCTTCCAGCAGGATTTCATTGCTGAGCACATCGAGCTTCTTCTGGGCTTCGCCCTGAACGTTGCCGGAGCCGGCATCGCCGAGCACGTCGCCCAGGGCGCCTTTGCCGACCGCGGTCGAAATGGTCTTGCAGGCCCGTGCCACCACCTCCAACAACAGACGCAGATCCGCGTTAATATGGCCTTGGTGCTGCGCTTCGATCAGATAGCGCGACAGGGCGGTCGGTTTCATGGGCGAAGTCCTGATGCGGTTTGTCGTATTGTAATGCGTGGCGGGAAACAGAACGGAGTCGCATGGATATTTTTTCCAGTACACCGCTGCTGCCGGCGCTGATGACGGCCCTGGGCATCGGCCTGATGATCGGCATGGTGCGCGAGCGCACCCATCTGGAAACCTTTGCCGGCGTGCGCACGCATGCACTGACCGCCCTGGCCGCGGTCCTGGCAACCAGTCTGGGCACCGGCCCGTTACTTGTTCTGCTCGGCTTGGTGTTAGTGCTGGTGTCGCTGGCGTACTGGCGATCGGCCGCGCAGGATGCCGGCCTGACCGGTGAAATCGCATTGATGGTGACGGCCCTGCTGGGTTCGCTGGCGGTGTCCCAGACCGCACTGGCGGCCGGGCTGGGCGCGCTGGCAGCGGTGCTGCTGTACGCCAAAACACCCTTGCACCGGTTCGCCAAGGAAGTGCTGAGCGAGCGCGAAGTGCACGACGGCATCATCCTGCTGGCCAGCGCCTTAATCATTCTGCCGCTGCTGCCCGACCGTGCCATTGATCATTACGGCGTCCTCAATCCGGCCAAGTTGTGGCGTTTGGTGGTGCTGGTAATGCTGGTCGGCGCCATTGCCCATGTGGCACTGCGTCTGGTCGGCAACCGCTGGGGCCTGCCCTTGGCCGGTTTCTTTTCCGGATATGTTTCTTCCACGGCGGCCACGCTCAGTTCCGCCGGCACCGCGCGCGCCGAGCCAGAACTGAAGTCTCCGGCCTTGGCGGCGGCACTGCTGGCCAACGTCGCGTCGCTGAGCCTGTTCATTCCGATCCTGCTGGCCATGGCGCCGGACTATCTGCACGCCATCCGTTACGAGCTGGGCGCTGCCATGGCCGTGCTGCTGTTGCTCAGCGTGTTCGGTCTGCGTTACAGCCATGAAGCCATCACCGAATCCTCGGTGGCGCAGAAACGCATGTTCCGCATACAGCATGCACTGGCGCTGGTGGCCATCATCGCCGCCATCCTGTTTTTGACGGCTTATCTCAACGAGGTGCTCGGTCCGCAATGGGCGGTTGCTTTGGCTTTGTTTGCCTCCGCCGCCGAACTGCATGCGGCCTTGGTCGGCGTGGCCGAGCTCAGCAAATCCGGGGCACTGCCGCATCCCGAGTGGGGTCTGTTCGGTCTGTTGCTGGTCAGCGGCAGCGTCAAAACCGGAATCGCTTGGTATGCCGGCGGCCGGGATTTCGCCTGGCGCTTCGGTGCCGCGATGCTGACGACGCTCTGTGTGGTGGCCGCGGTGACATTACTCCGGGGCTGAATCTCAGATATCGCCGTCGGTCAGCCAGCCTTCGCCGCTGCCGCGGTGGAACGCGCGGTCGCTATCAAGCACGGTTCCGGCGGGAATCGCCTCAAGGCCCTGCAGTTGTCCGTAGACCGGTTCGAAATCGGCGAAGGTGGCCTCGAATAGCTGTTGAAAGCTGTCGATCACGAAATAGGTTTTCTGGTAGGTGTCGATGCGGTAACGCGTGCGCATCACGCGCTGCAGGTCGAAGCCGATGCGGTTCGGCGCCGGTGAATTCAGACTGTAGTCGCACTCGCCCTTTGAGCTCAGAATGCCGGCGCCGTAAATGCGCAGGCCGTCGGCGGTGTCGATCAGGCCGAATTCGACCGTGTACCAGTACAGTCGGGTGAGTTGCGCGAGTGCCTCGGCGCCGAAACCATGCGCACGCAGGCCGCCTTGGCCGTAGGCACGCATGTAATCGGCGAACACCGGATTCATCAACAGCGGCACATGGCCGTAAAGATCGTGGAACAGATCGGGTTCCGAGAGGTAATCGAGCTGATCCGGCCGGCGGATCCACCAGGTTACCGGAAAGCGGCGGTTGGCCAGATGCTCGAAGAAATCCAGCTCCGGCAACAGGCCTTCGACGCCGATGATCTGCCAGCCGGTGGTGGCTTGCAGAATCGCATTCAATTCCGTGAATTTGGGAATGCCGGCCTCGCTCATGCCCATGGCGGCAGTGGCGTCCAGAAATTCGCGGCAGGCCTGCTGGCCGAGCTGCGCCTGCTGGCGACGGAATAATGTCCGCCATACTTCATGATCGGTTTCGCTGTAGCTGTCCCAGGGTTGTTCAACCACGCCCGTGGTGTATACCGGTACGGAACCCTTATCGGTCTGTTGATGTTCAATGCGCTGCGGTGTGGTCATGGCGGATTCCCCGGTGCTTGCCGGCATTTTACTCCGCTTGCCGTGTGAAAGAATGATTCCGATCAAGAATCCGGGCGCCGGAACGGCACTACATTATCCCCGCCGCGGGCGTCCGGTCGGTGCCAGAGCACCGGCACGTCCTGCGGTTTCTCCAGCTGCAGCTCGGTGTCGGCATCGTCCGTCTCGGGCTCCAGATCCCAACTGTACAGACGCTCCGGGGCCCGCTCGTCCCGGCCGGCGAAGGCCAGCCCGCACACGAAGCCGACCATCGCGCCGGACAGATGGTATTCCCAGGACACCCCGGCCTCCTGCGGCAAGACCGAGAGCACCATGCCGCCGAAGAAGAACAGCGCCAGCATCAAGCCGGTCAAAGACATCCGGTCGCGCCGGCGCAGGCCTTGGGCGATCAGGAAAAACATCAAACCAACGGTGACGCCGCTGGCGCCGATGTGGTTGCCGCCGAGACTGATGAACCAGGTGCCCAGACCGGAACCGATCCAGACCACCGGCAGTGCCGCCCGGCTGGCCCGCGGAAACAGGCTGCCGGCAATCGTGCCCAGAATCAGGATGGCGAAGGCGTTCGAGGCCAGATGCTCAAACGAACCATGCATCAAGGGCGCGGTCAGCACGCCGATCAGCCCTTCGATTTTCTGCGGCTGAATGGCCAGAGGACGGGTGGCGAACAGCCGGTCCTGCATGAGGAACACCGCCAGTAGCACCGCAACCCAGCACAGACTGATGGTCAGTGCGCGGTTGAACTGCTGTTTCACGCGCCCGAGATAGGCGGCGCTGCGGGTTTGGTAAAGGGTTTCGGCGTCCATTGATAGGAAATGGGGCCTGTGCCCGAAAGCACAAGCCCCGTTTCAAGGCGTTTCCCGGACTTATTCGTCCTTGAGCCGGTATTCCTCGCCGACTACGCTTTTCTTTTCCTTCGGTTTGAACACCAGACTGAAGGCCATGGCTGCGGCGATCAGTGCCGCCACCACGCCCAGCGAGACGCCGACCGGAATCTTGTAGAAATCCACAATCAGCATTTTGACGCCGATGAACATCAACACCATCGCCAAGCCATAGGCCAGCAGGTGGAATTTCTCGGCCATGCCGGCCAACAGGAAATACAGGGCGCGCAGACCGAGCACCGCGAACACGTTCGAGGTCAGCACGATGAACGGATCGGTGGTAATGGCGAAAATGGCCGGAATCGAATCAACTGCGAAGATCACGTCGGTGAAAGCGACCATGACCATGACCACGAACAGCGGAGTGTATTTCTTGATGCCGTCTTCGCGCACGATGAAGGACTCACCGTGGTAATGACGGGTCAAGGGCAGGTGACCGGTAATCCAGCGCAGAATCGGGTTTTTCTCCATGTCCGGCTCTTGTCCGGCGGCCCAAAGCATTTTAATGCCGGTAGCCAGCAGGAACAGACCGAAGAAGTAAAGGATCCAATGGAATTGCTGGATCAAGGCGGCGCCGATGAAAATCATGATGGCGCGCAACACGATGGCACCCAACACGCCGTATATCAGCACACGCTGCTGCGAGGGTGCCGGCACCGCGAAGTAGGTGAAAATCATTAGGAACACGAAAATGTTATCGACCGCCAAGGCTTTCTCAACCAGATAACCGGTCAAAAACTCCATGGCAATTCGGTCGGCATCCGGACTGCCGCTGTCTTTCAGATACCACCACAGGCCGGCGTTGAAAATAAAGGCCAAGCCAATCCAGGCCATGCTCCAGATCAGGGCTTCCTTGGTGCTGACCTTATGCGGCCCATTGGCTTTAAGCACCAACAGGTCGACGATGAGCGCCAAAATGACAAACAGGGTGAAAACCGCCCACATGGTGGGGGTGGCAATGCTGATCATGCAAAACTCTCCATTCGCAACAGAATAAAACCCCGAGGGTATCGAGGTGCTGCGAAGGTCTTGCTAGCAGATGAACTGCCTATCGAACCGGGGGCGGTGGCCCCGTGCTGACGACGCGATAGCGGGAGCTACTCCCCTTCGGCGCCCATCATAGCCGGATTGCCCGGAAAAGTCATCTTGCGCGTTTACGCTTACAATACAAACATGAACCAGAGCACCGAGTTACCCATCGTCCGCTTGAAAATCGAGCGTAAATCGACCCACCCGTGGATTTTCCAGAAAATGGTGGAAAAGCCCGAGGTCAAGCCACGCCCCGGCACGATTGTCGATATCGTCGATGCCACCAATCATTGGGTCGGCCGTGGCTTCTATAACGGCCATTCGCGCATTGCGTTGCGGGTGCTGACCGAGGATTACGAGGAAACGGTTGATGCCGCGTTCTTCCAGCGCAAGATCGCCGAGGCCGTGGCCCTGCGCCGCGAGGTGCTGAAGCTGGATGCGGTGTCCGATGCCTGGCGGGTGGTGCACTCCGAGGGCGATGGCCTGTCCGGCCTGGTGGTCGACCGCTACGGCGATTTGCTGGTGGTCGAGTTCTTCTCGGCCGGCGCATTCCGCCACCGCGAATGGATTTACGAGGCCTTGCGCACCCAGTTCCCCGGTTGCCGTTTCTATAGCTTTGCTGAAGAGCACGTGCAGAAGCAGGAAAGCTTCGACTTCCGCGCGCCCGATGCGCCCGAACCGAGCGTGATTACCGAACACGGCCTGAAATTCCGCGCCAGCCCCGGCTCCGGCCATAAAACCGGCTTCTTCGCCGACCAGCGCGATAACCGCGAATATCTGTCGCAGCTGGTGAAAGACAAAACGGTGCTGGACATCTGCTGCAACTCCGGCGGCTTCGCCATTTATGCCAAAGCCCGCGGCGGCGCCAGTGAGGTCACCGGTATCGATCTGGACGAGGAAATTCTCGAGATTGCCGGCAAGAACGCGTATCTGAATGATGCCAAGGTCAAGTTCGTGCAGTCCGATCTGTTCCCGTATCTGCGTGATGCCGCCGCCCGCGGCGACGCCTGGGATGTGGTGATTCTGGATCCGGCGAAATTGACCCGCGACCGCGAACAGGTGATTTCGGCGCTGAAGAAATACAATGACATGAACAAGCTGGCAATGAGCGTGGTCAAGCCCGGCGGTATTTTATTGACTTGCTCGTGCACCGGTCTGGTCAGTGAAGAGGACTTCCTCGACATGATCCGCCGCGCTGCGTTCTTCGCCGGCCGCCGGGCGCAGATCCTGAAAGTCTCGGGCGCCGGGGCCGACCACCCGTACATGGCGCACGTGAAGGAAAGCCGTTACCTTAAAGCCGTGTTCTGCCGTATTTTCTGATCCCGCCCGGAAGCCCGCCATGAAAAAAATCCTGCTCGCCACCGCCCTGACCTTTGCCCTGTCTTCCCTGCACGCGCAGGCTGCGCCGCAGGCGATGCCGGCCAATACCCCGAGCGAAGCGCTCAAGCCCGGCCAGTGGGTCTGGTATGCCGAAGCCGTGCCGCAGGGCCCGATGCTGATGCTGGTCAGCATCACCCAGCAGAAAGCCTATCTGTACCGGAACGGCGTGCGCGTGGCGGTCAGCACGGTCAGTACCGGCAAGAAAGGTCACGACACCCCGACCGGCGTGTTCACCATCCTGCAGAAGAACAAAGACCACAAATCCAATCTCTACAAGGATTCCAAAAACAAACCGGCGGCCATGCCCTATATGCAGCGCCTGACCTGGGACGGCATTGCCCTGCACAGCGGCAATCTGCCCGGTTACCCGGCCTCGCACGGTTGCGTGCGCATGCCTGATGGTTTTGCGCAGCGTCTGTTTTCCGAAACCGAACTGGGCATGACCGTCATCGTCAGTAACGACAAGGTCACCAGTCCGCAGAATGTGGTCGATCCGACCATGTTCGCGCAGTCGGTGAACGAGAAAGGCAAAGTGGTGCCGGTCGAGCCGCTGTCAGCTTATGAAGCCTACCGTTGGCAGCCGGAAAAATCGCCCTTCGGTCCGGTCACCGTGCTGATCAGCACCCGCAACCAGACCGTGATTGCATTGCGTAACGGCATCGAAATCGGACGCTCCAAAATCGGTGTGGTCGGTGGCGAACCGTTCGGCAGCCAGGCTTACGTGGTGATGGACGGCGCCGGCACCGAGCCGAGCCAGATCGTGCCGGATGAGATGGAACTGAAATGGCTGCGCGTCAACGCATCTGCCAGCGGTACTGCCCCCACCGCCGGTCTGGATCCGGCCGCCATCCGCCGCATCGCGGTGCCGGTCGACTTTGCGCGTCTGTTGTATTCCAGCTTGCAGCCGGGCAGTTCCTTGCTGCTGACCGATGAGCCGATCAACCTCGATGGCGTGCAGAACATGACCGTACTGACCGACGAGCCGGATACCGAACACAACGCCGAACGTCCCTGAGGAATCCCGTGACCGTCACCCAACCGGCGCGCCGCGCCGCGTTGATCTTCATCTTTTTCACGGTGCTGATCGACATCCTTGCGTTCGGCCTGATCATTCCGGTGCTGCCGCATTTGATCAAGACAATCGGTGATTACGATTTCGGCCAGGCCGCGATGATGACGGGCTGGTTCAGCGTGGCGTTCTCGCTCATTCAATTCGTGTTCGCGCCGCTGCTCGGCGCCTTGTCCGACTGCTATGGCCGCCGTCGGGTGATTTTGATTTCCTGTTTCGGTCTGGCCGTGGATTTCACCTTCATGGCACTGGCCACCAGCATTCCCATGTTCTTCATCGGCCGGGTGATTTCGGCCATGACTTCGGCCAGCTTCAGCACCGCCAATGCCTACTTGGCGGACGTGACGCCGCCGGAGAAACGTGCGGCGGCGTTCGGTTTGCTCGGTTCGGCCTTCGGCATCGGATTTGTCATCGGCCCGGCCTTGGGTGGCTTGCTCGGCGGCATCGACCTGCGCCTGCCGTTTTATGTCGCGTCCGGTTTGGCGGCACTGAATTTTCTTTACGGTCTGTTCGTGTTGCCGGAATCCCTGCCGGTGGAATCGCGCACCCCGCGATTTGAATGGAAGCGCGCCAATCCGATCGGCGTATTGCTGGTGCTGAAACGTTATCCGGCGGTATTGGGTTTGATTGCCGTGGCCTTCCTCGGCCAACTCGCGCATTTCGTGTTGCCCAGCACCTTCGTGCTGTATTCCGATTACCGCTATGGCTGGGGCGAGCAGCAGGTCGGCTATGTGCTCGGTCTGGTCGGCATCTGCAATGTGTTCGTGCAGGCCTTCCTGATCCGCCGGCTGGTGCCGAAAATCGGCGAACGCAAAGCACTGCTGTTCGGTCTGTTCTTCGGCATGTTGGGCTTTGCTTGGCAGGGCTTGGCCGAAACCGGCATGCTGTCCTTGCTGGCGATTCCGTTTCTGGCGCTTTGGGGCCTGGCCAATCCGTCCTTGCAGGCCATCATCACCAAGCAAGTACATGCCGATGAACAAGGTGGCTTGCAGGGCGCGGTGGCATCCATGACCAGCTTGGCCGGCATCTTCGCGCCGTTCCTGTTCACCCATACCTTTGCCCTGTTCATCAGCGATCATGCGCCGATGCAGATTCCGGGCGCGGCCTTCCTGTTGGCAAGCCTGTTTCTGGCCATCGCCATCGGCTTGGCCTGGCGTAAAACCGCATGGATGAAACCTTCACAGCCTTCAGGGCATAATGTCCCTATCTAAACGAGGAGGCATCATGGCCGCCAAGAAGACCCCCGCCAAGCCCGCCGCCAAGCCGGTGGCCGTCAGTCAGGCTCAGGCCGAAGATGCCATCAAGCTGCTGTTGCGCTGGGCCGGTGACAACCCCGAACGCGAAGGCCTGCTCGATACACCCAAGCGCGTGGCCAAGGCCTACAAGGAATGGTTCGGCGGCTATGAAATGCATCCGGAAGATTACCTGAAGCGCACCTTCGAGGAAGTGGAAGGCTACGACGAAATGGTCATCCTGCGCGACATCGAATTTGAATCGCACTGCGAGCACCACATGGCGCCGATCATCGGCGTGGCGCACGTGGGTTACATCCCGAATGGCCGCGTGGTCGGCATCAGCAAGCTGGCGCGGGTGGTGGAAGCCTACGCCAAGCGCCTGCAGGTGCAGGAAAAGATGACTGCGCAGATTGCCAACTGCATCCTGACCATACTTAAACCCAAGGGCGTGGGTGTGGTGATTGTGGCCAAGCACGAATGCATGACCACCCGCGGCGTGCACAAAACCGGCGTGAGCATGGTCACCAGCAAGCTGCTGGGCAGCTTCCGCGACGATGCGCGTACCCGTGCCGAGTTTTTGCAGTGTGTGGGTATGAAGTAAGCCTGCATCACTATCTCTAAAAAGAAACGCCTCCATCCGGAGGCGTTTTTATTTCTAACATTAAACATTGCTTAGGCAAACTTCGCCATCAGCTCCGCCCACTGCGATTTCACTTTGGCCGCGTGCTTCTCTTTCACATGCCCGAAGCCACGGATGTGCTCCGGCAGACGCGCGAACTGCACCGCCTGCACGTGATTGCTGACCGACAGTTTCGACACGATGGTTTTGATGTCGCGTTGGTAGTCTTCAATCAGGGCGCGTTCCATTTTGCGCTCTTCGGTTTTGCCGAACACATCAAACGCGGTGCCGCGCAGGAACTTCAGGTGGCGCAGGGTTTTGATCGCCGGCAACGCCCAGGCGCCGTATTCCTGCTTGATCAGGTGACCATCGGCATCTTTCTTGGCAAACAGCGGCGGTGCCAGATTCAGATGCAGCTTGATGTTGCCCTCGAAGGTGTCTTCGATTTGTTTCAGGAACGCTGGGCTGCTGTACAGGCGCGCCACTTCGTATTCGTCCTTGTAGGCCATCAGCTTGAACAGGTATTTGGCCACCGCTTCCGACAGGCCGGTGTATTCCGGCGTGTGCTTGGCTTCCTCGCTGCGCACGAAAGCCACGAAGTCGCCGTACTGTTTGGCGTAAGCGGCGCTCTGGTATTCGGTGAGGAACTTGCTGCGCACCGCCATGGTTTCGTCCAGCGACTGGCTGAGTTTGCCTTCACCCACGAACGCCAGTTCGGTGGCGCTGACGCTATTGCCGAGGAAATCGGCGGCTTTTGCTGAAGCGCCCATGCCGGCCGCGGCTTGCACGCCGGCCATATTAAACGCGGCCATGCGGCCCCAAGCGAAGGCTTTTTTATTCATCTCCACGGCGGCGCCGTTGAGTTCCACCGCACGCATCAGGGCTTCAAACGACAGCGGCACCAAGCCTTTCTGCCAGGCGTAGCCGAGCATCAACAGGTTGGTGGCGATGGCATCGCCCATCAGCGCCAGCGCCAGTTCGGTACCGGCCACCTGCAGCGGTTCGCGGCCGTCCAGCGCGGTGGTCACCGCGGCGATGATGTCTTTGGCCGGGAACTGCATGTCGGTGTTGCGGGTGAAGGTGCCGGGCATGGCCTGGTAATCGTTCAGTACCACGGTGCTGCGCTCGGCACGGATTTTCGACAGCGCCCAGTAGTCATTGACCACCACCATGTCGCAACCCAGTACCAGGTCGGCTTCGCCGGCGGCGATGCGCACGGCGTGGATGTCGTCCGGGGTTTTGGCGATGCGCACGTGGGTGGTGACTGCGCCACCTTTCTGCGCCAGACCGGTTTGATCCAGCACGCTGCCGCCTTTGTTTTCCAAATGCGCGGCCATGCCGATCAAGGCGCCGATGGTGACCACACCGGTACCGCCGATGCCGGTAATCAGGATGTTCCAAGGCTGGTCCAGATTTGATTGGAAGTTCGGCGCGGGCAGCGCCTCGAAATCCATCTGCACGTTCGGCTTGCGTTTTTTCAGGCCGCCGCCGGTGACGGTGACAAAGCTCGGACAGAAACCTTTGACGCAACTGAAATCTTTGTTGCAGTTCGATTGATCAATCTCTCGCTTGCGGCCGAATTCGGTTTCCAGCGGCAGGATCGACACGCAGTTGGATTTTTCACCGCAGTCGCCGCAGCCTTCGCACACCGCCGGGTTGATGACGGTACGTTTGGCCGGATCCGGCATCTTGCCGCGCTTGCGCCGGCGACGTTTCTCGGCCGCGCAGGTTTGATCGTAAATGATCACGGTGGTACCGGGCGTATCGCGCAGGCGCTTGGACACCGTATCCAGTTCCGTGCGGTCGAAGAACTCCACGCCGCTCGGGAAAATCGAAGGATTTGACCACTTCTCGATGTCGTCGCTGAGCACCACGATGGTCTGCACGCCTTCACTGCGTACCTGATGCGCGATATCGGGCACGGTCAGGGTACCGTCCACCGGCTGGCCGCCGGTCATCGCCACCGCATCGTTGTACAGAATCTTGTAGGTGATGTTCACCTTCGCGGCAATTGCCTGGCGGATGGCCAGCGAGCCGGAGTGGAAATAGGTGCCGTCACCCAGATTCTGGAACACATGCTTTTCACCGGTGAACGGCGCCTGGCCACACCAGGTCACGCCTTCGCCGCCCATCTGGGTGAAGGTGTCGGTGTTGCGGTCCATCCAGGTCACCATGTAATGGCAACCGATGCCGCCGAGTGCACGCGAACCTTCGATCACGGTGGTCGAAGTGTTGTGCGGGCAGCCCGAGCAGTAATGCGCGGCTCGCGGGAATTCGGCGCGCGGTTTGGCCAGCTCTTTTTCCTTGGCGGCGAGAAAGGCCAGGCGATTGTCGATGGTTTCCGACTGAAAGAAGCGCGCCAGACGCTTGGCGATGACCCGGGCAATGCGCGCCGGGGTCAGTTCGTGCGTGCTGGGCAGAATCCACTCGCCGGCTTCGTCGTACTTGCCGACCACGTGCGGGCGCACGTCCCAGTTGAACATGTATTCCTTCATCTGCGATTCGATGAAGCTGCGCTTCTCCTCGACCACGATGATGTCTTCCAGACCTTCAGCAAAGGCACGAATGCCGACCGGCTCCAGTGGCCAGGTCATGCCCACTTTGTAAACGCGAATGCCGATCTCGGCCGCTTCCTGCTCACCGATGCCGAGGTATTCCAAGGCCTGCAGCACATCGAGATAGGATTTGCCGGTGGTGACGATGCCCAAGCGCGATTTCGGCGAGTCGAACACGGTTTTGTCGATTTTATTGGCGCGTGCGAAGGCCTGCGCTGCGGCGACGGCGTATTGGTGCAAGCGCATTTCCTGATCCAGCGGCGGATCCGGCCAGCGGATGTTCAGACCGCCGGCGGGCAGCGCAAAATCTTCGGGAATGATGATGTCGAGCTGGTGCGGGTCGACATTGACCGAAGCCGAGGACTCCACGGTTTCGGCGATGGTCTTGAAACCGACCCAGCGCCCGGTGAAGCGACTCATGGCCCAGCCGAGCAGGCCCATGTCGAGAATATCCTGCACGCCGGCCGGGTTCAGCACCGGCATCATCGCCGACACGAACTCCAGTTCCGAACCGTGCGGCAGGGTCGAGCTGCGACAGGCGTGGTCGTCGGCGGCCAGCGCCAGCACGCCGCCCATCGGCGAGGTGCCGGCGGCATTGCCGTGCTTGAACACGTCACCGCAACGGTCCACACCCGGGCCCTTGCCGTACCACATGGAAAACACGCCGTCGTATTTGGCGCCCTCGAACAAATTGGTTTGCTGCGTGCCCCAGACCATGGTCGCGCCCAGGTCTTCGTTCAAGCCGGGCGTGAACACGATGTTGGAATCGGCCAGATGCTTCTTGGCTTTCCACAATTCCAGATCGAAGCCGCCCAGCGGCGAGCCACGGTAGCCGGAAATGAAACCGGCACTATTGACCCCGGCGGCGCGGTCGCGCATCTGCTGCATCAGCGGCAGGCGCACCAGCGCCTGCACGCCGGACAGGTAAATGCGGCCCTGCTGGCGGCTGTATTTGTGGTCGAGGGTATAGTCCCGGTCGATGCCGGGAGAGAGCGGGGAGGTCGAAGACATGGCCGAGCCGGTGAATAAAGACTCTAAATTATAACAGGACGGCCCGCCGGGCTTCTGCCCCAAGCGCCGCCGCCTGCGCTGGGCTTGGCGCTATAATGGGCCGAATCCCCCATGAATCAGGAACTTCCCATGCGTCTCTCCGGCATTCTGCTCTTGGCTTCGGCCCTGACCCTGGCCGCCTGCGCCTCCTCCGGCCCGACCAAAGGCACCCAGTTGCAATCGAGCTGGTCCGACCCGTCGGTGACCCTGACGCCCGGCAAGAAAGTGCTGGTGGTGTTCCGCGATAAAGACGCCGCCAAGCGCCGCGAAGTGGAAACCGAAATGGCGGCTTTGGTGAAAGACGCGGTCTTGGGTGTGGATGTGCTGCCCGAGCGTGAAATGCTGACCGACTCCGAAGCCACCCGCTTCCAGCTCAAGCGCAATGCCATCGATTACGTGCTGGTACTGCACTTCGACGGCCTGACCCCGCAGTTGGATTACAAGGCCGCCGATGTCTATCGCCAGCAATCCGACACCGGTCTGTATGGCTATTGGGATAACGGTTGGAAAGCGGCCTACGAAGGCGAGTCGATCACCAAGACCAACAAAGTGATTGCCCAGGCCGATACCCGCGTGTTCGATGTCGCCACCGGCAAGCTGGTGTGGTCTTCGAAGAGCCAGACCTTCAATCCGCAAAGCAGCCAGGCGGCCATCCGCGAAATCCTGAAGGCCAACGCCGACGGCCTACGCAAGAGTGGCTTGATTCACTGAGTGGGACAACGCGGATAAAAAAAACCCGCCGCGGCGGGTTTTTTTTGTGGGTCATAGCATCGGGTCCCAAGGGGTGGGCCAGGTCATCGGCCGCAGGATTTGTAAGGCGTACTGAAAAAAACCGGTTTATCGGCCCGCGGCAGCTTCTTCAGCGCCGCTTCGGCTTTGGAGGCACTGGAGCGGTCCGGATAAACGCGCGAGGCCAACAGACGGATCGGCGGATGCGCGCGTGTGTAACGGGCACCGGTGCCGGCGGTGTGTTCGGCGTAACGCCGGTCCAGATTGGTGGTGATGCCGGCATACAGGCTGGTGCCCTTGCCGGTGCGGCATTCCAGCAGATACAGATGCCAGACCGTGCTCATGCCGCCCGGGCAGGGCGATTGAGCCAGGCCGCAAATAGCCCGGCAGTAATGAACATACTGATCGAATAAAACGCCGCGGGAACCGCCATCACGCTGTTTTCCAGAACGGTGAATGCGATGAACAGCGCCAGGGTCCCGTTATGGATGCCGATTTCCATGGCAATCGCGATGGCCTGCCGGCGCGGAAGCTTCAGCGCGAGCGGTACCGCGTATCCGATCAGCAGGGAAAGCACATTGAACAGCACGCAGGCCAGTCCGATGATCGCCGCATATTCGGCCAGCAAGCGCCATTGCTGCACCATGGTCAGCACCACCAACAGCGCAAGCAGCAGCACCGAAAACAGACGCAGGGGTTTCTCGACGCGGTCGGACAACTGCGGCCAGGTGCGCCGGATGCCCATGCCGATGGCGACCGGCACCAGAATGATCAGACCGACTTCGATGATTTTTCCGAAGGGCGGTGGCACCGCTTGATCGGCCGCCATGAAATAGGCCAGCGAGAATCCGACGATCAGCGGCAGGCTGAGCAGACACAGCAGTGAATTGACCGCGGTCAGGGTGATATTCAGCGCCACATCGCCGCCGGCCAGATGCGAATAGATGTTGGCGCTGGCACCGCCCGGTGCCGCCGCCAACAGCATCATGCCCACCGCCAGTTCCGGCGGCAGCTTCAGCAGCAGACACAGACCGAAGCAGATCGCGGTCAGCAGCAGCATCTGCACGCCAAGACCGATCAGCACCGCCTTGGGCTGGCGCAGAATACGCGCGAAATCGGACGGATGCAGAGTCATACCCAGGCCGAGCATGATGATGCCCAGCGAAGCCGGCAGCAGGACGCCGCTGACCAGCGCGGTGTCGATCATTTGAAATGCATCGTGCAGTTCATGGCGACGGTGATGCGCTCACCCTCACCATAAAACGGCATGACCTGATGTTGCACCCAGGACGGAAAAATCACCAGCATGCCCGGCTTGAGGTCGAAGGCGTAATTGCCGAATTGGTAGGGAAAACCCAAATGTGAGTTGCCGGCATCTAGATACATCTGGGTCATCGGATTGATGAAGCTCAGCCGGCCCGACTCGGGCTGATCGGCATCGCTTTCGCCGGCGCTGACGCAGTACACCGCCGACCAGGACGCCATCGGATGATTGTGCACGCCGAAAAAGCCGCCGCGCCGGGTGACGTGAAACCAAGCGTCGGTGACGATTTGCAAGCGGGCCATGCGCGCCGCATCGTAGCGGTTGAGTTCGGCGACGGTCTGCGCGATTCGCGACAGGCAGAATTCACGCAGCTCGGCAATGCAGGCCTCCGGCCAATTGAACAGATCGAAATTGCTTTCGAACAGCTCCTTGTTCCGTGGCGTGTACGGATTCGGGTTGGCGAATCGCGGGCCCTGGGCTTCACGGCGCAGGAACAATTCGCGCAGGGCCTGATTTAAACTGTCACAATCAGGCAGTTGCTCGAAGGCGTATGGAACGCTGAAAATCGGATTGATCTGGGCCATGGCCACCACCGGAGACGTTATGACATTGTGCCAAAAATTAGGCTTGCTGGGTGTTCTGGCCGCTTCCGGTCTGCATGCCGCCGATCGCATCACCGGGCCGAGCTTTGCCATGCGCAGTGAAGTGTATGCGCCGAAGGCGATGGCCGCGACCTCGCACCCGCTGGCGACCCAGATTGCCTTGCAGACCATGCGCGAGGGGGGCAGTGCGATGGACGCCGCCATTGCCGCCAATGCCGCGCTTGGGCTGATGGAGCCGACCGGCAATGGCATCGGCGGCGACCTGTTCGCCATCGTCTGGGATCCGAAAACCCGGAAGCTTCACGGTTATAACGGCTCGGGCCGGTCGCCGGAAGCGCTCAGCCTGGCCGAGTTCCAGCGCCGCGGACTGACCGACATCCCTTCACACGGCCCGCTTCCGGTGACCGTGCCAGGCACGGTGGACGCCTGGTTCGCATTACATGCCCGCTTCGGCAAGCGTAGCATGGCGCAAAATCTGGCACCGACCATCGCCTATGCACGCGAGGGCCACCCCGTGCATGAAACCATCGCCTACTACTGGGCCCGCAGTGTGCCAACCCTGTCGAAGTGGCCGGGTTTCTCCGAACAATTCACCGTGGACGGCAAACGCGCACCACGCACCGGCGAACGCTGGCGCAATCCGAATCTGGCCAGCACCCTGGAAATCATCGGCCGTGAAGGACGCGATGCGTTCTACAAGGGGGCCATCGCCCGCAGCATTGACACCTACTTCAAGGCTAACGACGGCTTCCTGCGCTATGAAGACCTGGCTGCGCATCAGGGTGAGTGGGTCGCGCCGGTCAGCACCAACTACCGCGGTTACGATGTCTGGGAGCTGCCGCCGAACGGACAGGGCATCGCTGCGTTGCAGATTCTGAATCTGCTCGAGCCGTATGATCTGAAAGCTTACGGCTTCGGCAGCACCGAACACATCCACCTGTTTGTCGAGGCCAAGAAACTGGCGTTTGCCGATCGTGCCGCGTCTTATGCCGATCCGGATTTCTACAAGACCCCGGTGGCCCGCCTGATCTCCAAGGACTATGCGCGCGAGCGCGGCAAATTGATTTCGATGGACAAGGCCATGAAAGCGGCCGAGCCGGGCATCATTCCCGAACTGAATGAAGGCGACACCATCTATCTGACCACCGCCGATGCCGACGGCATGATGGTCTCGCTCATCCAATCCAATTACCGCGGCATGGGCAGCGGCATGGCGCCGCCTGGCCTGGGTTTCATTTTCCAGGACCGCGGCGAGCAGTTCGTGCTCAAACCCGGCCATGCCAACAGCTTCGCGCCCAACAAGCGTCCGTTCCACACCATCATTCCGGCCTTCATCACCAAGGACGGAAAGCCCTGGATTAGTTTCGGGCTGATGGGTGGCGCCATGCAGCCACAGGGCCACGCCCAGATCGTGATCAATCTGGTTGATTTCGGCATGAACCTGCAGGAAGCCGGTGATGCGCCGCGCATCCAGCATGAGGGTTCGACCGATCCGGCCGGTCAGGCCGTGGCGATGGCCGATGGTGGCGAGGTCGATCTGGAAACCGGATTTGCCTACACCACCATCCGCGCCCTGATGCGTAAGGGGCATAGCGTGCGTTACGCCGACGGTCCATACGGCGGCTATCAAGCCATCAAGGTCAATCCGGAGGGTGGTTACGTCGGCGCCACCGAAAGCCGTAAAGACGGCCAGGCCGCCGGGTACTGAGGCCATGCTCAACAATGCCATCGATCTGAACCGTTACCGCCAGCTGCTGGTGCAGCATACGCGCGTGCAGATTCCGGATTTTCTGCAGCTCGATGCCGCCGAAGCCCTGCACAGCTGTCTGCGTGATGACATTCCCTTTGCTTTGGCCGAGCGCTCCGGCGGCAATTCGCATACCATCGATGCCGCGACCTATGCCGCCATGGATGAAGCCGTCCGACAGGCCCTGCTGCAGAAAGCCTACACACGCGCGAAAACCGAATTCCAGTTTTCCTACGACAGCTACATGATCGTGCGCGCCATGAAAGAGGGCTGGGCACCGAATCCGCTGCATACGGTGCTCGAATTCCTGAACTCGCCCGAGTTTCTGCTGTTCGCGCGCCGACTGACCGGCGAGCCGACCGTGAACCGCGTCATCGCCCAAGGCACGCGTTACCGCCCCGGCCAGTTCCTCACCCGACACCAGGACCGCGAAGACAGCGAGAACCGGGTGTGCGCGTTCGTCATCAATCTCAGTAAAAACTGGGACAGCGATTGGGGCGGCCTGCTGCAGTTCCATGATGAGGCCGATCGGTTGGTGGACAGCTTCGTGCCGTACTGGAATACGCTGTCACTGTTCCGCGTACCGCAATCGCACACGGTCAGTCTGGTGACGCCCTGGGCCGGCGCCGACCGGCTGGCGATTACCGGCTGGTTTCTGGCCGATTAGCACTCAGTCGCGCCGCATCTCGAAATGCGGAATACCGTCCTCATCGTATTCATCGCCGACTTCAACAAAGCCGAGCACCCGGTAGAAGTTCAGCAGATAGGACTGCGCGCTGATGCGGATGCCTTGGCCGGGGAAATACCTTTCACAGCCCGTGATGCCTTCATGCATCAGTTGTTGGCCGAAGCCCTTGCCGCGGAAGGCCGTCGCGGTCAGCACGCGCCCGATTGAGGGTTCGGCATAGAACGTGCCGGCATGCACTGATTTGCGGCCCGGATCGACCGCGCGCAGATAAGCGGCGAGTTGGCCATCGCAGGTGCCGATCAGGTGCCAGGAATGCGCATCGAGCGCATCGGCATCCTGATACGGGCAGTTCTGTTCGACGATGAATACCGCTTCGCGTGCGGCCAGCACGGCGTGCCACTCCAGCGCGGTCAGTTCGTGCAGGCGGGCCCAGCGGAAGGAGAGTGTACTCACCAGGGTTCAGAAATTATTGAGGGCGATGACTTTGCCATTGGCACCGAACCAGACCTGGCCGTTGCCGAGCATGGCGCCTTCATCGCGCACGAACATATTGCGCGGAATCGCTGCGGCGATGGCCTTGCGGTAGTCCGGGGTGAACACCGCATCGTAAACCGCCAACAGCTCGGCGGCGTTACGCAGGGTTTTGATCTTTCCGTTCAGCGTGACCTTGATCGGGTAACGGATTTCCGCCGCCACCGCATTGCGATCTCCGGCCTTGAGTGCGCGCCAGAAGTGTTCCGCCGGGGCGTGCACGGCCTGATTGCTGGTCGCGCCGATGGCGCCGTAACGGTTGCTGAGCTTGCCGGAAATGGCCCCTTCGGCCGATAGGTAAAAGGGTACCGGCGCACGTTTGCCGTCCAGCATCTGCCAGATGCCGACCAGCACTTCGCAGGCCAGCACGCTGTCGCCGTAACGGCCCTGCGGATCGCGTTCCGGGAAGGCGCCGGTGAAGCGGGCGCTGATACGGCCATCACTGCCGTACTCGTCAATCCGTACGTTGCCGTCTTTGCCGATCTGGCCGCGGATGCGGATATCGCGCAACTGGCTGGCGTACACATACACGCCGTTGAGTTCACCGGCGCCGAATACCAGCGACATCCGTATCGGGTATTTGCCGTCGATGCTGCCGGTGTAGTCCCAGATCCGGCCGGGCTCGTTCCAGGTGCAGGCCGATTGTGCATGCATCGGTAAAAGCATCGCCAGCAGTACCGCCAGAGTCCTGAAGTTTGAGCCCGGAAACCGAATCATGTTGCCTCCGCGTGAGTTGTTTGCCTGCCATAGCATTATCGATTGAGGCCCGCATGGGCTGGAAATACCTGGCAGGTCAAAACCAGCATGGCAGAATCATATGCCATCGATAATAAGCCCGTACCCGCGGTTTATAAGAACCTGAGGGGGACGGAATAGTTAAATTATCATTAATAGTTAAAAAAAAGTTATTTTTAGAGTATTTACATTAGTCCATTAATTTCGTACCGTGACCTAACTATGCAGCTTCTAGATTGCAGGTTTTTGGTCGGTTTGCAGTAGTCATCCAAGGGGCAAGTACTATAATCGGGGTGCTGTCGTTCACAGATTTAAACCTTTAGGAGATAAACGCAATGTTACATAAAAACAATTTAATAAAATCAATCGCCAAATCGGCGTTTTCACTGGCTCTCGTTTTCGGCGCAACACAGGCCTCGGCCGGAGAGTCGTCCGTTCTGAATAGTAATGATTTCGTCGGAATTTCGTTCTGGCTGATCTCGATGGCGCTCATCGCCTCCACGGTATTCTTCTTCCTGGAGCGCGACCGTGTCTCGGCAAAATGGAAAACATCCCTGACAGTATCGGGACTGGTCACGCTGGTCGCCGCCGTCCATTACTTCTACATGCGTGATGTCTGGGTCACCACGGGGTCCACCCCGACCGTGTTCCGCTACATCGACTGGCTGATTACCGTGCCCTTGCTGATGGTCGAGTTCTATCTGATCCTCTCTGCGGTCACCAAGGTGTCTTCCGGTATTTTCTGGCGCCTGATGATCGGCACCTTGGTGATGTTGGTCGGTGGCTATGTGGGTGAAGCCGGCTACATGGAGGCCATGCCCGCCTTCATCATCGGTATGGCCGGTTGGGCCTTTATCCTGTATGAAATCTTCATGGGTGAAGCCAGCAAGGTCAACGCCAGCAGCGCGCCGGCTTCCGTACAGGCCGGTTTCAAACTGATGCGTTGGATCGTGACCGTGGGTTGGGCCGTTTATCCGCTCGGCTATTTCCTGGGTTACCTCAATGGTGGCAGCCCGGCAGATACCGCCAATGCGCTCAACATCACCTACAACTTCGCTGACGTTCTGAACAAGATTGCCTTCGGCCTGATCATCTGGTCGGTCGCAGTCAGTGAATCTGAAAAACATTAACAGCTGGTAATCACGACCACGCTTTCCCTGTCTTTCGAGGCAGGGAAAGCGGCGGTTCGTGGCAGTAACCCACTCTAGCCGGAAATGCGCCATGCCCGGAACCCTATTGAATTTCCCGGAAGCCCCATCGGCAAAGCTCGCCCAGATGCTTGAGAGCGTCGATGCCCGGATGCGGCTGCTGACCGGGATGCACGCGGAATGGGTCACCGATGCCGACCCCGGCGTTTCCACGTCTGCCGAATACCATCTTCGGGCGGGCGGCCAGAAAGTAAGGGCGCGGCTCGGCCTCTGCTCGGCATTGGCTCTGGGTCTGTCCGAAAGCGAGGCCATCGGCATCGCCGCCTGTGCCGAACTGCTGCACAATGCTTCACTCATCCACGATGATCTGCAGGACGGCGACCTTTACCGGCGCGGCGTCCCGGCGATCTGGAACCAATTCGGAAAGAACACGGCGCTGTGCTGCGGCGACCTATTCCTGTCCGCTGCCTATGCCGCCCTTGGCGGTATCGGCAATCATCCCTTACTCCCTGAAGCCCTGGCCCTGACACACCGGCGTGTTGCCCGTGCCGTGCATGGACAATGCGCCGATCTTGCCGAGCGGCCTGACGGCGAGGATGCCGTCGAACAGTACCTGGCCATCGCCAAGTCCAAGTCGGGCGCGCTGCTTGCGCTACCGATCGAACTCTCCCTGCTGCTTTCCGGCAATGCGCAAAGCATTCCGCTGGCGACGGCAGCCTGTGAAAATTTCGCAATCAGCTATCAGGCGCTGGATGACATCCAGGATATAGCCATCGATGCGGCGCGTCCCGCGCAAACCGGATTTGGCGGAATCGCCAGCGCACCCGGACTCAACCTTGTCCTGATCATGCAGAACCACGGTCTGCAGGCCCGTGCCCTGTCGATGGCGGTTGCCTTGGCCGCCCGCCATCTGGATCAATGCGAAGCAGATGCGGTGAATCTGCCCTGCGGCGCGGGGCGCATGCTGCTCGCCTACTGTGCCGGGATGCGCGCCAAACTGGATGATGCCGTATCCGTCCTTGAAGCCTGCTGATGCACGCCATCGTCGTCGGTGCCGGGTTCGGTGGCATTGCCGCGGCGCTGCGCCTGCGTGCCAAAGGTTATGAAGTCACTCTGATCGACCGTTGCAATCACATCGGCGGCCGCGCCCGTGTGTTCGAACGCGAGGGATTCCGCCATGACGCCGGGCCGACGGTCATCACCGCACCCTTCCTTTTCGAAGAACTGTTCGCGCTGTTCAACGAGAAGTTCTCCGATCATGTCCGGCTGGTGCCGTTGACGCCCTGGTACCGCTTCGCGTTCCGTGACGGCAGCCGGTTCGATTACGGCGGTACGCTTGAACAGACGCTGGCTGAGATCCACCGCATCGAGCCCCGGGATGTCGGGGGTTACCTGGCCCTGCTGCGCCATTCCCAGCGCATCTTCGATGTCGGCTTCACCCAACTGTCCGCCCAGCCGTTCCACCGGCTATGGACCATGCTCCGTCAGATTCCAAGCCTGCTCCGCCTGCGCTCGCACGAGACGGTATGGCAGATGGTGTCCCGCTTCCTGTGCAGTCCGAAGCTGCGCCGTGCGTTTTCAATACAGCCCCTGCTGGTCGGCGGCAATCCGTTCGACACCACCAGCATCTACGGTCTGATCCATTATCTGGAACGCGCCTATGGCGTGCATTTCGCCATGGGCGGAACGGGGGCCATCACCCGCGCGCTTGAAGACCTGATGCGGCGCAAGGGCGTCCGCATCCTGCTCGACACCACCGTATCTACAGTGCAGGTTTCCGGAAAGCGGGCCGACGCCGTCATTCTCGCGGATGGTACGGTGATGGCGGCGGATCTGATTGTGTCCAATGCCGATCCGGCGTTTCTTTACAACCGGATGATTCCGCACCGCAAGCGGTCACTGCCGGTGCGTGCCAAGCTGGCCGCGGCCGAATATTCCATGGGTCTGTATGTCCTGTATTTCGGCACCACCCGGACCTATCCGGAGGTGGTGCATCACACCATCTGGATGGGGGAGCGCTACCGCGAGCTGCTCGCGGACATCTTCGATCACAAAACGCTTTCGGAGGATTTCTCCCTTTATCTGCATCGGCCCACGGCCACCGATCCGAGTTTCGCGCCGCCCGGCTGCGACAGTTTCTATGTGCTGTGTCCGGTGCCGAATCTGCTCGGAAAGACTGACTGGGACGCTGCCGGACCGCAGCTGCGCAACCGGATCGTCGCAGCCCTGGGCGAAACCCTGCTGCCCGGGCTCGAGCTGTCGATCACCGCCGAGTTCGCGATGACGCCGGAGGATTTCAAGGAAGACTATCTGAGCGAACACGGCGCCGGTTTTTCCATCGCGCCGATTTTCCGCCAGTCGGCATGGTTTCGATTCCACAACAGAGCCGAAGGAATACGCAATCTCTATCTGGTCGGTGCCGGTACCCATCCCGGCGCCGGCGTGCCTGGCGTGCTCTGCTCCGCGAAAGCGGTCGACGCCCTGATTGCACCGGCCGCCGATGTCTGACAGCCATTCCCGGGCGGCCGATGCGGTGTTGTCCGCGAAGGGCCGGAGCTTCCACTGGGCCCGCCGGTTCCTGGGCGAGCGCCATGCCGAACGCGCCACGCGCCTGTACATGCTCTGCCGCTATGTGGATGACATCGCCGATGAGGCCGTATCCGGCACTGATGCGCGGCAGGCCTTGGCGCGGATGAAGCAGGACATGCGCGCGGGCCGGAGTTCGGATCCAATCGTGTCGGACGGCATCCGTCTGTTTGCAGAGTGCGGCATCGAACCGGGCATCTTCATCGAACTGATTGACGGCGTCGAATCCGATCTCGGCACAGTACGCATTTCCGACACCGACGCGCTCATCCATTACTGTTACCAGGTCGCCGGAACCGTCGGCCTGATGATGTGCCGGATCCTGGATGCGAAAGAGGCCGCAGCCGACGCGCACGCCATCGATCTGGGCATTGCCATGCAGTTGACCAATATCTGCCGGGATGTCGGTGCCGATGCGGCGCTCGACCGGCGCTATCTGCCCGCCACGCTGGTCGGCGAGCTCGCGCCCGCGTCCTTGCTGCAGCCCGACACCGGCACCGATGCCGCCGTCCGGTCGGCACTGTCCGATCTGCTGCAGCTTGCCGACCGCTACTATCAGAGCGGTGAGTCCGGCCTGGCCTATCTTCCGGCGGCCTCGCGGGCCGGCATTCTGCTGGCGGCGCGGGTGTACCATGCCATCGGCAGTACGCTGCGGCGAAATGATTTTTCCTTCCAGAGCGGACGCGCCGTCGTGGGCACCGGACGAAAATCCCTCATTACGCTGCAGACACTTGCTGAATTCGTTCTGCACCGCCGTTACCGGCAGGTTCCGGCAGCGCATGATGCCGCTTTGCATGAACCGCTGCGCCGGACAAGCGTGCGCATGACGACCTTGAACACGCGCCATGTCGACTGATGCCGACGTGATCATTCTGGGCGGCGGCTGCGCCGGTCTGGGTCTGGCCTGCAATCTCAGCCAATACGGCGGCCGCGCACCGCGCACGGTCATCCTCGAGCAGAGGAATGAATACCGGAATGACCGAACCTGGTGCTTCTGGGGCGATGCCGCCGCGCCGTATGCCCGGCTCGCCGGCCATCAGTGGCGACATTTGCGCGTTGCCGGCGGCGGCCGATGCATCGATTTCGATTGCGGAAAAACACCCTACCGCATGCTTGCCGCCGATGCCTACTATGCAACTGCCCTGCAGGCCATCCATGCCAATCCGCAGCTGTCGCTGCATCTGGGCCACGGCGTGCTGTCCGAGCCCGAATATGTCGATGGCGTCTGGCGCATCGAAACGAGTCAGGGCAGGGTCAGTGCCGTGTCGCTGGTGGACACCCGCCCGAAGCCGGCATCCGAACAGAGCCCGGCCTTGCTCTGGCAATCGTTTTTCGGTCATGAAATCGAAACATCGGATCCCGTGTTCGATCCGTTCATCGCCGACCTGATGGATTTTCCGGAAAGCGGTGACCACCGGATTGCGTTCATCTACGTGCTGCCCCAGACCGCAACACGGGCCTTGGTCGAGTACACGGTCTTCGCCGAATCTCCCTTGCCGGCACCGGCCTTGCAGAAGGGTCTGGATGCGGCTCTCGAAAACCGTACCCGCGGATCGGCATACAGGACGCTGCGCAGCGAATACGGATGCATTCCCATGGGCGGCAACGAGGCGGCACCGGCTGCCGGACGTGCAAATCCTTCCCGTGTCCATGCCGGGCTGTCGGCCGGTGCGGCACGTCCCGCCACCGGCTATGCCTTCCAACGTCTACAGCGCTGGGGCGCGCAGTGCGCGCAGGCCCTGGTCACGACCGGGACGCCGGTTCCGCAGACGCCGGATCGGCTCATAGCGAGAGCGATGGATCGGCTGTTCCTGCAGGTCCTGCGCACGCAGCCCGCGCTTGCGCCAACACTGTTCACAGCCATGTTTGCCGATGTCGACAGCCGTCGTCTGATTCGTTTCCTGAGCGATGAAGGCACTCTGCACGATCATGCCGCGGTCATCGCCGCATTACCTGCCGGTCCGTTCCTCAAACAGCTGTTCAGCCGGAAGCCGTCGGCATGAACGCCATCGATACCCAAGGGAAGGGATTCATCGCTGCGGTCATGCTCAGTCTGGTGGTGTCGCTGTTCGTTCCGTTTCCGGCTCTGGAAATCCAGTTGCTGATCATGCTGATCCTGGTGATTGTTCTGGGCGTTCCCCATGGCGCCCTGGATCTCATTTTCGCCAAGCGCCTGCTGGCCCTGCACACGCGTACGGGCTGGTCGGTTTTCCTGATCGCCTATCTGGGATTGGCCGTGCTGGTGGTGCTGGTCTGGTGGCGTTTTCCATGGGCTTTCCTGCTCGGCTTTCTGGCCCTGTCCGTATTCCATTTTTCGGGCGACCTCAAAGGCCGGGCACCCCTTCCACTGCGCCTTCTGTATGGCGGCGGCATCATTCTGTTTCCCGCCGTGTTGCATGCGCAGGCGCTCGGCCAGTTGTTTTCAATGTTGATCGGCGGCCCGCAGGGGCAGCCGATGGCGGATGCGCTGCATGCCCTGGCGTGGCCCTGGCTCGTGCTCACCGCCGCCGTCGTGGTCTGGAACCTGAAGCGCCATCCGGTCGCCGCATGGGAAACACTCGGCGTTGCGGCAGCACTGACACTCCTGCCGCCCATCCTCGGCTTCACGCTCTACTTCTGCCTGATGCACAGTGCCCGTCATGTATTGCGGACCAAGCAATTCGCACAGGCCTCCTGGTCGAGCCTGGTGTGGATTGCTGCGGGGCCGGTAATCGGCACGCTCGTGCTGGGCTACTGGGGCTGGCAGGGTCTGGCGGAATCCGGGCTGACGGCCAAGATTGTCCAAATCGTTTTCGTCGGACTGGCGGCCTTGACCGTGCCGCATATGGCCTTGGTCGAGCGTGTCCACTGGCATTCGCCGGACCGGGAATGATGCGGCCAGCGCTTGGATTACATCCTCCACCAGGCAAGGCGGCGCGTGTCGTGGTTCCAGTACAGATGGATGGCATCGCACTGCCCGTCGCTCAGGGTCAGGCTGCGGGCCGCGGGTTTATTGATGCAGCCCGGCAAAGTCTGCGCGCCGAGTGCTTCCGGGGCACAGTCGGGCCCGTCCGGCGTCAGCGTTACCGGCAACGCGCACACTGCGTCCTGCCTGGCCGAATCGACACCGAAAGTTAAAGTCTGTGCGCCATCGGCAAGCGTCTTGCTTTCGACGGTTATCGTCACCTGCGCATTCGCTTGATTAAGTTGCGCGCGTTCGGGTGTGCCGTCGCCGTCCAGATCCACGCGCAGCGGTTCCGGGCCCTGCGTGGCGCAGGCCGTAACCAACAGGGTGAGGGCAAGAGCGGGAAAATGCAGCAGTTTGGGTAGCGCAGACATGGCAGTCGTATCAGGTCTGCTTGTGGCTGCCGTCGCACAGGGGGGCGTTATTCGTCGCCTTGCAGCCGCAGAAATACACGGTGCCGGTTTTTTCGGCGTGATGCTTCATCGGGCTGAAGCTGCTGCCTTTGTGCGAGCCATCGCAGAACGGCTGGTTTTTACTGAGGCCGCAGGCACACCACCAGTAATCCTTGCCGGCTTCCACGTCAACGGCAATGGGGGTTTCCGATGCTCTTGTTGCTTTGTCCATGATCAGCTCCGATGGGGTCAGAATACATGCGCGGCCAACATGCCGCGCTCCGCTCAGTGTACCCAAATCCGGGGCACCTTAGGCGCAATCAGCCAAGGCCGGCAGGCGCAGCAGTAGATTCGGATCCGGGCAGCGCGCCAGCCACTGCGCCGCTTCGGAAGGCCGGCACACGCCGGGATAGTCGCCGACGTAATCCAGCAGATCGGTGATGATCTGGAAATGCAGATGCGGCGGCCAGCCCACGTTCACCTCCGGTGCGCCCAGCCAGCCCAGTACATCGCCGGCTTCAACAACGCGGCCCACCGGCGAGGCGTCCATGCTTTCACGCGCGAGATGTCCGTATAGCGTGTAGAACATTCGGTCGCCGAGACTGTGTTGCAGAATCAGGGTCGGGCCGTAATCGCCGAAGGCGGCGTTGTCCTGGCAGGAATGCACGTGGCCGGGCAGTACCGCATGTACGCCGGTGCCGGCACGCAGCCACAGATCCACACCCAGGTGCAGGGTGCGCGGTTCGTTGCCATCGCCCTGCGCCGAGAATACCGGGCTCATGGCATACAGGGTGCGGTTTTCGCCATAACCGCCGGCCGCATAGTCAGCACCGGCGGCGGCGATCTGCTGTGTAATGAACGCACTGAAGTCGGCGGTCACGCTCGGATCGAAACCCTGCAGCGCCGGGTTGCCCGCGCTCAGGTCCAGTCGGCAGCAGGGCCGGCTGTGCAGGGCAAAGGGCAAGGGGCTGACGGCGGCCAGTGCGGCCAGGAAGGTGTTCCAGTCGGTCGTTGGATTGGTCATGCAGAACACCGAGTCAGGCGGAAGATGCCGCGGGCAAACTTAGTTTAAACAAGTTTCGGGACAGCCATCCGCTGAAATGCATGCCAAAACCTGCCAAGAGCGCAGCGCTGATGATTGTGTTTTGGGCTACGCAGGATATTCCCCGAACGGGTAACCGCCGGACGCAATTTTGATCAGCGTGAGCACGACCATCATTCCGGAGACAAATGCAGAGAGGGCGATGAGGGCTTTCTTGGCCATGGCCTGAAAATCGTTTCAATGCATCGGTTTGTTGCCCCGCTCACGACGGAAAAAAAGACGGACCTGCTTTTCCACTTCTAGAATGATAAACAATAGAACGCCAATCGCGAATATCGATACGCCATCCAGAAGCGGAATGGATTCAGTAGCCAGTATTTTCTGCAAGGGCGGCAGATAGGTGATGGCGAACTGGGCAGCTGTAATGATTATCACGACCAGCCATACCACTTTCGTGCCCCGCACGGCTTTCCACGTCAAGGAAGTTCCGTAGATGTTGCGAATGAAGAAAAGATGGAATATTTCCATCACCACCAGAGTGTTTAGCGCAAGCGTGCGCGCCAGCTCCACGGAATAGCCGCGCTCAATGGCATGGGAATAAATTCCATAAACGCCGCACAGGAAAAGCAGGGAAACGAAGGCGATATGCCACAGCAGCCCGCTGCTCAACAGTGCTTCGCTCCGTGAGCGCGGCGGATGACGCATGGTGTTGGCTTCCGTAGGCTCAAAAGCCAGCGCAACACCCAGCGTGGTGGCGGTAATGAGATTGACCCAAAGGATCTGGACCGGCGTGACGGGCAGGGTCATGCCGAAAAGCAGCGCCACTATGATGGTCATAGCCTCGCCGGCATTGGTCGGCAATGTCCAGCTGATGACCTTCTTCAGATTGTCATACACGGTACGGCCTTCCCGAACAGCGGCGACAATGGATGAAAAATTATCATCGGCAAGAACCAGTTCCGCGGCTTCTTTGGTGGCATCAGAGCCCTTGAGGCCCATGGCTATTCCTACATCGGCACGCTTCAGTGCCGGGGCGTCATTGACGCCGTCGCCGGTCATTGCAACGGTCATGTTGTGTGCCTGTAAAGCAGTGACGAGACGCAGCTTATGTTCAGGGCTGGTGCGTGCAAAAATATTGCATTCAACCACGATATCTTTCAGTTGCTGATCGCTGATGCCGTCCAGGTCAGCGCCGGTGAGCACCATGCCGGCATTATCCAAGCCAATCTGCTTGCCGATGGCAACCGCTGTCTTCGCATGATCGCCGGTAATCATCTTCACCTGAATGCCCGCCATTCGGCATTCAGCTACGGCAGCTATGGCTTCGGATCGTGGCGGGTCAATCATTCCCACCAGGCCCAACAGGCAGAGTTTTCCCTGTACATCATCATGCTCAAGCACGGTATGCTCCGGTGGAAGCGGCCTTACCGCAAAGGCCAGCACGCGCTGTCCCTGCGCGGCAATGGCCTCAGCCTGTTCCTTCCAGTAGCCGGCATCCAGTGCTTCGAGGCTTCCGTCCGCCGTGCGCTGGTTTTGACACATGAGCAGGATGTTTTCCGGCGCACCTTTGACAAAAATGAAAGCATGCTGATCATGGTTGTGATTCAGGGTTGCCATGAATCGGTGCCGGGCATCAAATGCAATGGCATCGGTACGCGACCAAACTGCCTTTTCCCTGCCGGCATCCAGGCCCATTTTCCCGGCGAAGGAAAGCAGGGCCGCTTCCATCGGGTCGCCTTCCGCGTGCCAAACACCGTTCCGTTCATGCAGGGCGGCGTCGTTGCAAAGCGTCGCCGCACGCGCGAGCTCTTCAAGGGCATGGTGCTCTGTTGGATTGATATGGATATCATCAAGGCTCAGTTCGCCTTTGGGCGCGTACCCCTCTCCTTCCAGTCTGAACAGATACTGCGACGTCAGCACCGACGCCACCATCATTTCATTGCGCGTGAGTGTTCCGGTTTTGTCCGTACAGATAACAGATACCGAGCCAAGCGTTTCGATGGCCGGCAGTCGCCTTACAATCGCATGGCGCTTCGCCATTGCCTGTACGCCAATGGCCAGAGTGATGGTGAGTACGGCGGGCAAGCCTTCGGGAATGGCGGCAACGGAAAGCCCGACGACCGACATGAATGTTTCCGCGAAATCGTGATGACCGACAGAATATCCATACACCAGCAACAGGACGGCCATCATCAGAACGACGGCCGTCAGTCTTCTGGCAAAAACATCCATTTGTTTAACCAGCGGGGTCGTGAGTGTTTCCACGCCGGCGAGCAGGCGGCTGATCCGGCCTATTTCGGTATCGCTGCCGGTAGCCACAACAACGCCTTTGCCCTGACCGGAGGTTACCAGAGTGCCGGAGAAGGCCATGCAGAAACGATCGCCCAGCGCCGCATCTGCGGCTACTGCCTTAATCTGCTTCTCAACGGGCACGGATTCGCCGGTAAGGATTGCTTCCTGTAACGACAGGCCATGTGCGGTCAGTAGACGCAAGTCAGCCGGCACTTTGTCTCCTGCTTCAAGCAACACAATGTCACCAGGTACCAATTCGGCCGCGTCGATGGAAAAGCGCAGTCCGTCACGGATTACGTGGGCGTGGGGCGCAAGCATTTGCCGAATGGCCTCCATCGACTTTTCCGCCTTGCCCTCCTGTACAAAGCCGATGATGGCGTTAGCCACCACCACTGCCACAATGACGCCGGTATCTATCCAGTGCCCCAGTATTGCCGTAATCAGTGCGGCCCCGAGCAGGACATAGATAAGGATATTGTGGAAATGCAGCAGGAAAGAAAACAACGCACATCGTTTTCGTGCTTCCGGCAAACGGTTGTATCCATGCTTTTCAAGACGATTCGTGGCGTCGTGCTGATTCAGACCGTCGATGGCGGAATTCAGGTTTTCAAGCACGGACTCGTCATGAGTGCTGTGCCAGATTAATGGCAGTTTTTCAGTCATTTTCAACCCCAAACGCCCTGCTTCGGCAAACATGGTTGGCGAGACTCGGCGTGGCACCGCAAATGTGCATTTCATGCGATGAGCGGGTTATACGAACCGACATCTCGAACCGATATAATCCAGACATATATGCTGCCCTTAATGAGGCTTCTAACGATTGAATGAAGCGGTAACCGGCATTGCAGGTAATTCCAGTTTAACCAAGTTCAGGACTGCAGTCCGCTTCAATGAATGGTTAAGAGGAGCTGCCGGTAACGATGGTCTGTAACAGAAAAGCAGCCACTGTCAGCGAGGCAATGCCTATCAAAGGCAGGAATCGCAGGGCTTTGGGTACGGCAGACTGCGTAAAGCGATGATGAACGCGCCATGGTATGAGCGCCATGAGAGCGGTAGTGATGATGAGCAGCCAGCCGAATGCCGAAAGCACGCTGGAGTATGCGGACTCACGCGCAACCAGCAGTAGCGAACTACCGACAAGCAGGCGCACGAGAAGCTCGGCGTAATGTTTCAAGGCACTGTCCGCAAAACCGAGCAGAAATCCATGGATGCGTGCCGGCCGCGATAACATCAGTTTACTCAAATTTCGGGGCGGCTGTCCGCTTGAATGAGTAGTTAGAGGCCGATTCAAGCAGCATTAAGTTCTTGGCGTAGAACTTCGCGTAACTTGGCAACGGTTAATGGTTCCTTGTCTTTAGGTTGCTTAGCGGACGCAGCTTTGAGAGCGATATTTATCATAGTTTGATAACCAACACCCTCACTTTCAGCGCGGCTCCGAAAATACTGAAGAATATCATCGTCTAACATAATCGTAATGCGGGTTTTACCAGAGGTGGGAACATAAGCTCCGCGCTTGGCTTTAGAAAAATCATATTCTTTACGCATAATATTTCTCCATTTCGCCTGGACTGGCTTTTCGTGCGGAAATAAGACGTATCTTCTTGCCGCGAGGTGAATGTACGACAACTAGAATTCTGCCGAGCGCATCCATTCCGAGAGTAATAAATCTGCGTTCAGCTTCTGCGTCAGGATCATCGAAAGTTAAGGCATTTGGGTCATGTAGAACCTGCTCCGCATCCGAGAGGTGAATACGGTGCTTGCGAAAATTGGCCTTAGCCTTAACGGGGTCGAATTCAATAGTCACAGGACAATTATACATATGATATGCATACTGTCAAATTCGGCTTCTAACGATTGAATTAAGCGGCAGCCGGCCGCGACAACATCAGTTTACTCAAATTTCGGGGCGGCTATTCGCATGAATTTAGTTAAGTTCTTAATTATTTTCCATTGACTGGATTCAACAAACCAACTGCTATGGATAGCGATATGCATTTATAATCCAGTCATTGCACAGAAGCACGGCATGACCATCAACCAAATTTTTTCTTATCCGGTCCAGAATTGTGCTAACTAGCCCTTCCCCCCAAGTCGATGTAGAGTAGGCCCATACACAGGAGGGGCGTATGCACGTGATTGTGGTCGCAAGTTCCAAAGGCGGTGCCGGCAAGAGCACCCTGTCC
The DNA here is from genome assembly GCF_044353605.1 of Arenimonas sp. Lineage (GTDB taxonomy): Bacteria > Pseudomonadota > Gammaproteobacteria > Xanthomonadales > Xanthomonadaceae > Arenimonas. The sequence goes on from NZ_JBILBO010000004.1 coordinate 121,881, forward strand.
ACCAACCTGGCCGCGCATTACGCCCTGCAGGGCAAGCGCACCGCGCTGATCGACGCCGACCGGCAGAAATCGGCCACGCACTGGTGCGAAAAGCGCGCCGCGCTGGAAACCGCGGTGTTGCCGATTGACGGCAGCAAACGCAATTGGGCCAAGAACCTGCCGGCGCAGACCGAGGTGGTGATTGTGGATGCCCCGGCCGGCGCCATGGGCGACGACCTCGAGGAATTCCTCGCCATCGCCAGCGTGGTGCTGGTGCCGGTGCTGCCGTCCACCATTGATCTGGAAGCGACCGTACCCTTCCTCAATTCACTGGCCGCCATTGCCCGCATCAAGAAAGGCAAGCTGCCGGTGGCTTTGGTCGCCAACCGGCTGAAACCCTGGACCGGCGCCTCGCAGCAGGCGGTGGATCAGATCAAGGCCTGGCCGTATCCGGTGGCCGGCGAGCTGCGCGACACCCAGGCCTACGTGCTGATGGTGGCGCTGGGCAAATCGGTATTCGATTACCACTCCGAACAGATCCGTAGCCATCAGGCCGACTGGGCGCCGATTTTCAAATGGATCAGGAAGGTGAGCTGATGCGTGAACTGATATTGCTGCGGCACGCCCATGCCGAACCGGCCGGCCTCGGCCAGGACGACATCGACCGCGCCCTGTCGCGCCAAGGCCTGGCGGAAGCCGAAGCGGCCGGGGCCTGGCTGAAAGCCCACGACCTGCACCCCGACCGCATCCTGTGTTCGCCGGCGCGGCGCACCCGCGAAACCCTGGAGCAGGTGCTGCGGGTCACCGGATTCGTCGAACAACGCCAGGACGCGCGCATCTACGATGCCACGCCCGGCACCCTGATGCAGATTGCCGATGATCACCGCGAATGCGCCAGCCTGATGCTGATCGGTCACAATCCGGGCATGGAACATCTGGTGGCGCTGCTCACCTCCGGCCAATCCGGCGATTTCCGCGGCCTGCCGGCCGCCGGCTTGGTGGTGCTGCACATTCCGGCCGACGCCGAGTTCGAGCCCGGCATCGCCACCCTGGAACACTTCTGGTGGCCATGAGTGCGCGTCGCCGCGGCCAGCCTGTGGCTTCTGCTGGCGCTGCCCGTCGCGGCCGCTGACGCGCCGGCGCTCTGGCGCTTCGATCCGCTGGCTTCGCAGGCGCAGTTCCGCGTGCACCTGCGCATGGGGATTCCGGCCGAGGGCCGCTTCAAAAGCATTCAAGGGGAGATTCAGCCGCTGCCCGATCAAAAGCTGAGCGTGCGCGTGCAGCTCGATGCCCGTGAATTGGTGATGGGCGGGCCGGCCTGGATCCAGAAATCCACCCATTCCAAAGACTTTCTCGACAGCGCCAAGCATCCCGACATTCGCTTCCAATCGCAGCCGTTCTCCAGTCAGGTGCTGGTGTCCGGCGGCATCATCAGCGGCACGCTGAGTCTGCGTGACGTCAGCAAGCCGGTTAGCTTCACCCTGTTGCCCACGCAATGCCGGCAGCCGGGCTGGACCTGCCCGATTGCGGCCAGCGGCACGCTCAACCGCCACGACTTCGGCATGCAGGCCTACCGTTGGAGTCTGCGCGACGAGGTGGTGGTCGGATTTCAGCTAAAATTCGCCGATGATCACTAGACTGGCCGCGGCCGTGGTGCTGCTGGCGCTGGGCGCCTGCGCCAACCTGCCCGAAAGCAAACATCGCGAAGCCGGTGCCTTTGCCGGATCCTTGCAGGGCACCGCCAATGCCTGCCAAGTCGCGTCCGGCTGCGGCTTGGATTCGCCCCTGCGTGATCTGGCCGACACCACCGCCGCGGGCGGCGGCGGCAAACATGAGGTCATCCTGCTCGATCAGGGCAATGATGCGCTGCTGACCCGTCTGCACATGATCGAAAGCGCGCGCCACAGCATCGAATTGCAGGTGTTCATCTACGACCTCGACGAATCCGGTACGCTGATGCTGGATGCGATGGTGCGTGCCGCCCAACGCGGGGTCAAGGTGCGTCTGCTGCTTGATCAGCTTTACGGGCTGAGCCGGCCGCAGCTGCAGGCCAAGCTCTCGGCCCTGCACCGCAATTTCGAACTGCGTCTTTACAGCCCGATGTTCAACCAGGCCAAAACCGACAAGGCCGAATTCTTCGCCGGCATCCTGTTCCGTTTCCAGAGCCTGAACCAGCGCATGCACACCAAGTTGTTGCTGGTCGACGACCGCATGGCGGTGGTCGGTGGCCGCAATATCCAGGACCGCTATTTCGATTGGGGCGCCAGCTACAACTACCGCGACCGCGACCTGTGGGTGGCCGGCCCGTCGGTGTTGGGCATGCGCGACAACTTCAATGCGTTCTGGGACAGCGAGCGCAGTGTTCCCGCACCGAAGCTCGATGATGTGGCGCGCGTACTGCTGGATGCGCAAGCCGATCCAAAGCGCCTGCAGATGCCGAAGCGCGATTATTCGGCACGCATGAATGTCATGGCCGCGATGGCGCAGGATGGCCCGCGTCTGATGACCACGCTGGCGCCTTACCGGCGCGCGGTGGGTAACGCCGTGTTCTACGCCGACCTTCCGGAAAAGCACGCCGATGAAGCCAGCAGCCGGGCGCGCGCCTCCAATGCGGTGTACCAGATCATTTCGCAGGCGCAGGACAATGTGCTGTTGCAAACCCCGTACCTGGTGATGTCGCGCCTGGCCCGGCAGACCTTCCGCGGTCTGCAGCGGCGCGACCGGCCGGTGCAGGTCTGGGTCTCGACCAATTCGCTGGCCGCCACCGACGCCTTCCCGGTGTACGCGCTGTCGCACAAATATAAGCGCCTGTACCTGCGCGAGCTCGGCTTTCGCATCCACGAATTCAAACCGTTTCCGGTCTCGGCTTACATGCGGGTCGGTCGCGAGCCGGGCTGGTTGGATAAGGAGGAAACCGAAGCCGGTGAGGCCCCGGGTCTGTTCGGCTACACCGGCTCCGGCATGCAGTCACCGGTGCCGTTGAGCAAGGAAGGCCAGCGCGCCGGTCTGCACGCCAAGTCGATGGTCATCGACGACCGCATCGCAGTCATCGGCAGCCACAATTTCGATCCGCGTTCCGACGACTACAACACCGAGAGCATGCTGCTGATCGAGGATCCGGAGTTCGCCGCCTTGCTGTCCGGCAGCATCCGCAACGACATGCTGCCGGAGAACGCCTGGTCCGTTGCACCGCGCGAGACCCTGCCGGCCTTGGCCGATTTCAACTACACCATGGGCAAGGTCTCCGAGCAGATGCCGGTGTTCGATGTCTGGCCCTGGCCCTATGCCACCAGCTATCAGGTCCGTACCGACTGCGGTCTGCTCGACTACACCAGCCCGAAATTTGCCGAGTGCAGCGAAGCGGTCGGCGACTTTCCGGAGGTGAACATGAGCCTGAAGGGCATCTACACCCGCATCATCACCGTGTTCGGTGCCGGCCTGGAGCCGATCCTGTAATTCCGGAATCCAAGAATTCCTCGGGTTGACGCTGTCTGGGGCTGGCGGTACTCTTAGCGCTCAGTCAAAAAGCATCAGGGGAACCCGCATGACGATGTCCTTTACCATCGAACTTTCCGACGCGGATATCGCGCATTTCAACGAAGCCATCGCCAAGGCCAAGGCCGCGGCCGTGGGCAAAACCGATGCCGAAGTGACCGGCGCCGCCCGCCAGTTGCTGGTCAACGCCGCCAACCTGACCCTGCCCGATTTCATTTCCAGCCGGCTGAACAAGCTTGATGCCATGATCGCCATGCTGGTCGATGAAGCCTGGGCCCTGCCGGACGAGGACCGCGCCCGGGTCAAGGCCGCCATGGCGTATTTTTCCGAAAGCGAAGACCTGATTCCCGATACGATTCCGGTGCTCGGTTTCTTCGACGACGCCATCGCCATCGAACTCAGCGCCGCGGATCTGGTGCACGAGCTGGCCGCCTACGACGAATTCTGCAACTTCCGCGAAGAGCAGGCCGCCGACCGCGGTTTGGATCCGGCCAACGTCGGCCGTGCCGACTGGCTGTCGGTCCGTCGCGACGAACTGGTCAACCGCATGCACCGCCGCCGCAACCGTGAGCAGGGCGGCAGCTACGGCTCCAGCTCCGGCTATGGCGGCAGCAGCAGTTACGTCAGCAACGCCTGGCGTCCGGGCCCGATGCGCGTGCGTTGAGCCGCGCCCGTTTCCGGCAGAAAGCGCGGCGAGTCCGCGCTTTTTTCGTTTTGGCCGGTGCTTCGCGCTAAAATGCAGGAACGTCATCGAATTCCCGCCATGCCCCGATTGTTCCGTTACCTCTACCGCGTTCCGCTGCTGCTGCTGCATGCCCTGATCGGCCTGCCGCTGGTGCTGGTGCTGCTCAGCCCGGTGTTCGGCCGCTTCAGTATCTACGGCGAGCGTGTCGATCAGTGGGTGGCCGGCTTCTGGTCGCGCATTCTGGTGCGCATCTTCGGTCTGCGCATGCGTCGCTTCGGCACGCCCTTGCCGGGCGCGGTGCTGTTCGTGGCCAACCATATCAGCTGGATCGATATCTGCGTGCTGCACAGCCAGCGCTGGATGGCGTTCGTGGCCAAGGCCGAAATCGAAAGCTGGCCGCTGATCGGCACCGTGGTCAGCCGCGCCGGCACCATCTACCATCGCCGCGGTGATAATGCTTCGCTGCATGGCGTCATGCACCAGATGCTCGAACGCCTGCAGACCGGCTTCGCGGTCGGCGTGTTTCCCGAAGGCCGCACCCATTCCGGCCATGCCATCGGCGTGTTCCATGCCCGCATCTTCCAGCCGGCGGTGATTGCCGGTACCCCGGCCCAGCCGGTCGCCATCAAGTACGGCGACAAAGGCGATGCCCAGGTGCTGATGGCGTTCGGACCCAGGGAAAACTTCTTCAGCAATCTCTGGCGCGTGCTCGGTGAACCGTCACGGCCCTGCGAAGTGCATTTCCTCGAACCGGTTGCCGCGCATGAAGACGGCCGCCGCAAGATGGCCGACCTGTGCCGGCAGCGCATTGTCGATGTGATGGCAGGCTGATGCGTTCAAGGGCGTCGGAATACCGGGCCGAAGGCCTGCTGAAGAATCCGCATGTGCAGTCGGTGCTCAGCTCCAGTCCGTGGCGCCGCCGTGCCGGCGCGGTGCGTCTGGCCGCGCTCGGCGCCAGCAGTCAGGTGCATGTGCTGGACCTTGCGGACGGCATCCGTCTGGCCGGTCTGTACACCGCAGCGCCCACCCCGCGCGCCGATGGTGCGCTGGCCCTGCTGCTGCACGGGTGGGAAGGCAGTGCCGAATCCAGTTATATCCAGCACAGCGCCGCCGAATTGCTGGCGGCCGGCGTGTCGGTGTTCGCGCTCAACTTCCGTGATCACGGCCAGACCCATGATCTCAACGAAGGCCTGTTCCACTCCTGTCGTTTGCAGGAAGTGATCGATGCCGCCAAAGCCGTACAGGGCCATTACCGCCCAAGCCGCTTCGCCGTGGCCGGCTATTCGCTGGGCGGCAATTTTGCCTTACGCTTGGCGCTGGCGGCCGAGGCCGAAGGCCTGCCGATCGATGCCGCATTCGCGGTTTGTCCGCCGGTCGACCCTTCGGCGGTGTTGCGCGAATTGGAAACCGGTCCGCCGTTCTACCACTGGTATTTCATGCGCAAGTGGCGCGCCTCGCTGCGCCGCAAGCGCGCCTTGTTTCCGCATGCGCATGCCTTCGGTGACGACATCCTGCACCGCGATATGCGCGGACTGACCCAGTGGCTGGTCGGCCAGCACACCGACTGGGACGATGAAGAAGCCTATTTCGGCGGCTATTCGGTGGCCGGCGCGCGCCTGGCCGCGCTGCGGGTACCCACCCGCATTCTGGCCGCGGCCGACGATCCGGTGATTCCGATTGCCAGCTTGCGCGCGCTTCAGCTCTCGGACGCCGCGACCTTGGAAATCAGCGATCACGGCGGCCACTGTGGCTTCATCCGTGATTGGCAACAGCACGGATTTGCCGAACATTGGCTGAAAACCGGCCTGATCGCGGTGCTGGACGGGGTACAATAGCGGTTTGCACGCGATTCTAGGGTTTCTATGTCCGATCACATCCTTGCCGCCCTGCGCAGCGGCCAAGCCGCCGAAGCGCTGAGTCTGGCCGAAGCACAACTCGCCGAACAGCCGGAGTCGGCCGAAAACCACTATTGGAAAGCGCTCGCGCTGCAGAGTCTCGGCCGAAAGGACGAAGCCCTGCTTGCCATCGATGCCGCCATTGCCCTGGCACCGGAACGCGGTGATTTTCCGATGACCCGATCGGTGATGCTGCTTGGTAGTGGCGATTCAAGCCAGGCGCAATCCGGACTGATGGATGCGCTAGCGCTGAATCCCAATTATCTGCCGGCCTATGTCGGCCTGATCCACATCGCGGTGGGTCAGAAGAATTTTGCCGAAGCCGGCCGATTGCTGCGTTTGGCTGAGCGTGTCGATTCTGAAGATGCCGATGTACTGATTGCGCACGGTTCATTGCTGCAGGCCCAGGGCGATGCCGACGGCGCACTGGCCAAATTCACCCAAGCCGGTGAACGCAACCCGGACAGCGTGTTGGCGATGACCAGCCTGGGCTTCGCCTATTTGCAGAAACGCCTGCCGGCGTTTGCGCAACAGGCCCTGCAGCGCGCCAAAACGCTTGCTCCGGCAAGCCCGGCACTGCTGCGGGCCTTGACCCAGTGCCATCTTTTGCAGGATCAGTTCACCGAGGCCGAGGCAGTCGTGGATGAGTTGCTTGCGCTGCGTCCGGACGATTTCGGAGCGCGCGCACTGCGTTCCCAATTGCGCGCCGACCGCGGCGAGCTGATTGCAGCCATCGCCGATGCCGAGGCTTTGGTTGCGGCAGCACCGACGGATCTGGAAGCGATGACCCACCTGTGCATGCTGTACGGACGCAGCGGTGATCTGGACGCTCCGCGCGCCCTGATTGCCAGCGCCATCGCCGCCCAGCCGACGCGCGATGCCTTGTGGCAACTGAAACTCAATCTGGAATCGGCCTTCGGTGGCGACAGCGCCGCCATCATTGCCGACTGGCTCGTGCAGGTGCCTGACAGTGCCTTGGCACATGAGTCCTTGGCGGTCCATCGTGAACAAATCGGTGATCTGGCCGGTGCTGCGCAGGCCGCCGAACGTGCTTTGGCATTGAACGATGCGCTGACCATGGCGCAGTTCGTCAAGCTGCGTCAGGAAGTGCGCGACACGCCGGAAGCCGCGCTGCAGCGTCTGGCACAACTGCAGGAACGCGCGCAAGCCGCCGCCGCAAAGCGCATGGTCTCGGCCTGGACAGGTCTGGCGCATGATCGCTTGGGCAACTACGCTGCTGCCGGAAAATCATTTCTGGCGATGGCCGAAATTCCCGACCGTGACCGCGGTCCGGCGGCGTTCACCGCCACCCGTGGCGAGCCCGATGCCGACACGGCCGGCCGCGTGCTGTGGGCTCCCCCCGGTGTGCGCATCGACCGCGTGTTCATGGCGCTGCAGCCGGTGCTCGGCGAGCGTTTGTTACTGGACCGTCACCAACCCGGCCCGGCCCGTGAAGACGGCTTCGGTTTCGAAACGGCAGTCACCGCGTCGGCTGGATCGGCGCTGTCCTGGAAAGTGGGCATTCAAGCCAATGGTCTGTCGCCCGAGGATGTGGTGGATTGGCTGCCGCATTGGGATGCCGGTACCGCCGCGGCTTTGGATGGCACGGTATTGACTGCCATCGTGATCGATCCGCGCGACGCCTTGTTGAACTGGATGGTGTTCGGATGCGAACAATCCTATGTATTCCATCCCAAGATCCTGCTTTCCGCACAATGGCTGGCAGCGGCCTATCAGGCCGTGCTCGACAGCAGGGCGCACAATCCGCAAAGCGTCCATCTGCTTGCCATTGACGCCTTGGATACCGACGCGGCGGCGACGGCTGAGTCGCTGAAACAAGGGCTGGCACTGGATGCCGTGCCGGATGCCGCGATGTTGGCACATGCACCGATGGCACTGGGTGGATTGCCGCGTCAATTTCCATCCGGGCACTGGCGCCATTACCGCGATAGTTTCGGTGCGGCCTTCGATCTGCTCACGCCGGTTGCGGTGACGATGGGTTATCCGCGGGATTAATTCGACGGTAGCAACAACAGCAGGCCGATGCCCAAGAGGATTCGGTAAATGGCGAAGCCGGTGAACCGGTGGTTGGCGATGTAAGCCAGCAGCCATCGCACTGTGGCAAAACCGGTGACGGTGGCGGCGGTGAATGCTACGGCCAGGGCTGCCCAGTTTTCTTCAGCAGCCGTGCCGTCCTGCAGGGATTCCAGCAGGGCATAGCCACTGGCCGCGAACATGGTCGGAATGCCGACCAGAAAGGCAAATTCCGCCGCGGCCGGCTTGCGGTTAAGTCCCAGCAGCATCGCGACGAAGATCGCCGCCGCCGAGCGTGAGGTGCCGGGGAACACGCCGGCCAATACCTGTGCCAGGCCCACCGCGATCGCGATCTGCCAGGTGATTGTGGTTGATGCCGGCCCGCGTTCGGATACGCGCTCTACCGCCAGCATGGCGATGCCACCCAGAATCAGCGCCCAAGCCACCGGGCTGACGGTTTCCGGCAGCTCCCAGCCCAGCCAGCGCACCGGCAGGCCGACGATGGCGGTGACCGCGAAAGCGGCCAGGATTTTCAGCAGAAAGTCACGTTGCTCCGGCTCCCGCCAGCCGCCGGCCATGGCCAGCAATCGGGCCCGATACACCAGGGTGATGGCTAAAATGGCGCCGGCTTGGATGGCGATATTGAACAGATCGGATTTCGGGCCCAGCCAGTGCTGGGCAATCAACAGATGCCCGGTACTGGAAATCGGCAGGAATTCGGTGATGCCTTCGATGATACCCAGAATGAGCGCGTTGATCAGATCGTACATGGCCGGTCGCAGAGTCGTTTCGACCATTATACGGGCAGGTGCGAGGACACTGTCATGCGGCTGTCATGGACGCAGGCGACACTAAGAAAAATTCTCGTAGTCAGGCGACGGAATCCGGACATACACTGCAAGTACGTCATGGCGGTCTTCGGGCCGGGGCTATGGACAGCCACCATGACGTGCTCTTTCCAGCGCCGTATTTCCACCGCCCCGAACCCCACAGGCAGGCTGGCATGCTTCCACATCGCAAACTTCCCTTCGGCAACCGGCTGCTGGTGCTGCTGTTGGCTTTGGCCGCGGCACTGGTGTTCCTGCTGATTCGGGCCCGCAGCGGAACGCGACCGCTTTAAGCACCAAAAAAGCGCATTTTCCCGATTCGCACCAATACGGTGCATTGTCGTGCATCTAAACCGACACCCGATCTGAAACGGATCAAGCACTTATCCTGTATTCAAAAGTTGGCACGCTTCTTGCAAGAGTCTAGGTACCTTCCCTACCTTTTGAGTTGAAGCCATGTCCTACGAAAACGTTCTGAAACTGGTCAAAGACAACGCGATCGAATTCATCGATCTGCGTTTTGCCGATATGCGCGGCGTGCAGCATCACGTCACCTTCCCGGCCTCCATCATCGAGCCGGCGCTGTTTGAAGACGGCAAGATGTTCGACGGCTCCTCCATCTCCGGCTGGAAAGGCATCAACGAATCTGACATGATCCTGTTGCCCGACGCTTCGACCGCCGTGCTCGATCCGTTCACCGCCGATCCGACCCTGATCCTGGTCTGCGACATTCTCGACCCGGCCACCATGCAGGCCTACTCGCGCGATCCGCGCGGTGTTGCCAAACGCGCCGAAGCCTATCTGAAAGCCAGCGGCATCGCCGACCAGGCCTTCTTCGGTCCGGAACCGGAATTCTTCATCTTCGATTCCGTGCGTTGGGCCAATGAAATGGGCAACACCTTCTTCGAAGTCGAATCCGAGGAAGCGCACTGGAACAGCAAGAAGAAATACGAAGGCGGCAACACCGGTTACCGTCCGGGCCTGAAGGGCGGCTACTTCCCGGTGGCGCCGACCGACTCGCTGCACGACATCCGCGCCGAGATGTGCAAGGAACTGATGGCCGCCGGCCAGGAAGTGGAAGTGCACCATCACGAAGTGGCCAATGCCGGCCAGTGCGAAATCGGTACCAAGTTCAATTCGCTGGTGGCCAAGGCCGACGAACTGCTGATGATGAAATACATCATCAAGAACGTCGCGCACCGCAACGGCAAAACCGCCACCTTCATGCCGAAGCCGCTGGTTGGTGACAACGGTTCGGGCATGCACGTGCACCAGTCGCTGTCCAAGGGCGGCGTCAACCTGTTCTCCGGCGATGGCTACGGCGGCCTGAGCCAGATGGCGCTGTGGTATATCGGCGGCATCTTCAAGCACGCGCGTGCCATCAACGCCTTCGCCAACTCCACCACCAACAGCTATAAGCGTCTGGTGCCGGGTTATGAAGCACCGGTGATGCTGGCCTATTCGGCCCGCAACCGTTCCGCCTCCTGCCGCATTCCGTACGTCGCCAATCCGAAAGCCCGCCGCATCGAAATCCGCTTCCCGGATCCGATGAACTCCGGTTACCTGATCTTCGCCGCACTGATGATGGCCGGTCTGGACGGCATCAAGAACCAGATCGATCCGGGCGAGCCGAGCGACAAGGACCTGTACGATCTGCCGCCGGAAGAGGAAAAGAACATCCCGACCGTGTGCCACAGCCTGGATCAGGCTTTGGATGCACTGGACGGCGACCGCGACTTCCTGAAAGCCGGTGGCGTGTTCACCGACGATTTCATCGACAGTTACATCGCCCTGAAGATGGGCGAGGTCACCAAGTTCCGGGCGGCCACGCACCCGCTGGAATACTCGATGTACTACCAGCTCTGATGCTTGACCACGACGCCGGGAATTCCCGGCGTCGCTTTTTCCGCCTGCAAAAAAACGAACGGAGCGCCCATGAAACTGATCACCGCCATCATCCGGCCGTTCAAACTCGATGAAGTCCGCGAGGCCCTGTCCGAAGCCGGCGTGTCCGGCATCACCGTCACTGAAGTGAAAGGCTTCGGTCGCCAGAAAGGCCATACCGAGCTGTACCGCGGCGCCGAGTATGTGGTCGACTTTCTGCCGAAAATAAAAATCGAAACGGTGATCGCCGACGACCGCCTCGAGGCCGTGCTGGAAGCCCTGCAGCAGGCCGCCGCTACCGGCAAGCTCGGCGACGGCAAGATCTTCGTGTCCAACATCGAGCAGGTTATCCGCATCCGCACCGGCGAACTCGACGCCGACGCCCTTTAACCCGCCTAGAGGATCAAGCATGCAACGACCGTTCATCCGTTCCTGGGGCGCCTGGCTGGCGCTGTCCGCCACGGCGCTCGGCGCCGCCAGCAGTGCGTTGGCGCAAACCACGGCTCCAGCCATCGACAAGGGCGATACCGCTTGGATGATGCTGTGCGCGGCCTTGGTGATCTTCATGGCCCTGCCCGGACTCGCCTTGTTTTACGGCGGGCTGGTGCGCAGCAAGAATGTGTTGTCGGTGCTGATGCAGACGCTGGCGGTGTTCTCGCTGGTGGCGGTGCTGTGGGCGCTGTACGGTTACAGTTTCGCGTTCACCGAAGGCAATGCGTTCATCGGCGGCGTCGATCGCCTGTTCGCGCAGGACATCAACGGCACGGCCGCGGCGACGTTTACCAAAGGCGTGTACATTCCCGAACTGGTGTTCTTCGTGTTCCAGGGCGCGTTCGCCTGCATCACCTGCGCGCTGATCATCGGCGCCTTCGCCGAGCGCGTGAAGTTCGCCGGCGTGTTGCTGTTCACCGTGCTCTGGTTCACCTTCGCGTATTTGCCGATGGCGCACATGGTCTGGTTCTTCCCGGGCCCGGATGCCTTCACCGATACCGCCGCCGTGGATGGCGTGCTGGCGCGTTCGGGTTGGCTGTGGGCGAAAGGCGCGCTCGATTTTGCCGGCGGCACCGTGGTGCACATCAACGCCGCAGTGGCTGGCTTGGTCGGTGCCTATGTGATCGGCCCGCGCGTGGGTTATCGGCGCGAAGCACTGAAACCGCACAACCTGACCCAGACCATGGTCGGTGCCTGCATCCTGTGGTTCGGCTGGTTCGGCTTCAATGCCGGTTCGGCGCTGGAAGCCAATGGTGTTGCGGCGCTGGCTTTCGTGAATACTTTTCTGGCCACGGCCGCTGCGGTGCTGAGCTGGAGTCTGGCCGAGTGGCTGGGCAAGGGCAAGCCCTCGATGCTGGGCGGTGCCTCCGGCGCGGTGGCGGGATTGGTGGCCATTACGCCGGCTGCCGGTTTGGTCGGCCTTTCTGGCGCCTTGGCCATCGGCGCGATCGCCGGTGTGGTTTGCCTGTGGGGTGTGACCGGCTTGAAAAAAATACTGCGTGCCGACGACAGTCTGGATGTGTTCGGCGTGCATGGTGTGGGCGGCATCACCGGCGCGCTGTTGACCGGTGTGTTCGCCGCGCCGCAATTGGGTGGCGCCGGACTGTGGGATTACGTGACCGAAACCGCGCTGCCGGAGTATTCAATCACATCGCAGGTCTGGATCCAGACCCAGGGCGTGCTGGTCACCATCGCGCTGTCCGGCGTGGTTGCCCTGATGGCCTTTCTGATCGTCAAACACACCGTCGGTCTGCGCGTGAACGAAGAAGCCGAGCGCGAAGGGCTGGACATCAGCTCGCATGGCGAGTCGGCCTACGAGCTCTGAGTCTATTGCAACGCGTGTCTTGCCAACGGCCCTTCGGGGCCGTTGGTTTTCAGCGCACCCGCACCAGGCTGACGGCGGCGGTATTGGCGTACTGGCGGTTGGCGGCGTAGCCGCTGCTTTTGCCGTAGCCGATGCCGGCGGCACGCGGGCGGTAGCGATTGTTGAGTTGCACCGGGGTATTGTCCGATTTGGGGGCGGTGGCAGTGTTTAAATGGTACATGGCAAGTCCTTGGTTGGTTGGTGTGGTATCAATGTATAACACCTGCTCGCCTAGGCCATGTGCCGTAAGTCATGTCATTGAAATGGATAAATTTTTATTCAGCTTGGGTTTAGGAATTGGGACAAACGCCGTGCCTTGCACTAAGATGGTGCAATGAATCCCGCCGATGCCGCCGCCCTCGATCAGCTCGCCACCCCGATTCTGTGGTTGGACGGGCAGGGCGCTGTCAGAGACTGCAATGCCGCGTTCAGCACCTGGCTTTCAGTCGGTAAGCGCCGCTTGCTTGGCCAGGACATCGATCAGCTCGATCAGGAACGTCCGCGCATCCGTGATTTGTGCGCGCAATGCCTGCTGCCGGAAGAACGCATGCAGGCCCTGCGTCTGCAACTGCGCTTCGCCGAACAGCGGGAGCGTTTTGCCGATGCCATCGTGGTGCGTGAAGCTGACGGTTGGCGTATTGAATGGCATCCGCGTGCCGAGTTCGACGGCAGCGATCCGGCGCTGGCTCTGCCTGCCGCGCTGTCAGTGGCGCTGAAAGGTCTGGCGCACGAATTGCGCAATCCCCTGGCCGGATTGAAAGGCGCAGCGCAATTGCTGCAGAAAAAAACCCAGGAGCAGCCGCAGGCCCAGGCCTTGGTGAAGCTGATCGAAAACGAAGTGGTGCGGCTGACCCAGCTGATTGATCAGTTCATGCATCCGGCACCGCCGAAAGCACAGGCGCCGCTCAACATCCATGGCGTGCTGGAAACCGTGCGTCAGCTGGCCGATGCCGAAGCCGGCTGGTCGGTGAAGCTGGTGCGCGATTACGATCCGAGTTTGCCGGAAGTGATCGGCGATGCCGATCGCCTGACCCAGGCCGTACTCAATCTGGTACGCAACGCGTTGCAGTCCGGCGCCGGCGAAGTGGTGCTGCGCACGCGTGCCGATCATCAGGTACAGATTGCCGACCGGCTGTCACGTCTGGCCATCCGTGTGGAAATCGCCGACAACGGCCGCGGCGTGCCGGAAGACCTGCAGGAACAGATTTTTCTGCCCTTGGTGTCCGGCCGTGCCGAAGGCACCGGTCTGGGATTGCCGCTGGCCTTGCAGATTGCGCGTGAACACCAGGGCTCGCTCAGTTTCCGTTCGCGGCCGGGCCACACCGTATTCACCCTGCTGTTGCCGGTGCCTGAGGAGAGCGCATGAACACCGCCGAAATCTGGTTGGTTGATGATGATGCCAGCATCCGCTTCGTGCTCAGCGAAGCGCTGCAGGATGCCGGCTACCGCGCGCGTGGATTCGAGTCCAGCGCCGCCGCCATGGACGCGCTGCGCACCGGCGCGCCGCCGGCGCTGATGTTCACCGACATCCGCATGCCCGGCGGCAGCGGCATCGATTTTCTGGAAACGGTCAAGCAGGCGCATCCGGGGCTGCCGATGATTGTGATGTCGGCATTCACCGATATCCGCAACACCGCCAGCGCGTATCGCGGCGGCGCGTTCGAATATGTGGCCAAACCTTTCGATCTGGACGAGGTGCTGGCGCTGGTGGAAAAAGCGCTGCCGAAACCGCAGGCGCCGGTCGCGACCATCGATGCGGCACCGGTGTTGGAAACGGCCCTGCTCGGCAAGACCCCGGCCATGCGCGAACTGTTCCGGCAGATCGGACGTCTGGCGCAGCTGCCTTTGAGTGTGCTGATTACCGGCGAAACCGGTACCGGCAAGGAACTGGTGGCGCGCGCCCTGCATCAGGAATCGCCGCGCGCGGCGCGCCCGTTCGTGGCGCTGAATACCGCCGCCATTCCGAGCGAGCTGCTCGAATCGGAATTGTTCGGACATGAAGCCGGCGCCTTTACCGGCGCCACCACGCGCCGCATCGGTCGTTTCGAGCAGGCGCAGGGCGGCACCTTGTTCCTCGATGAAATCGGCGACATGCCGCTGGAACTGCAGACGCGTCTATTGCGCGTACTGGCCGAAGGCGAGTTCTACCGCGTTGGTGGCCGTGAGCTGATCAAGGTCGATGTGCGCGTGATTGCCGCGACCCATCAACCGCTGGAAGCGCTGGTCAGTTCCAAACGCTTCCGCGAAGATCTGCTGCATCGGCTCAATGTGCTGCGCATCCGTTTGCCGGCGTTGCGCGAACGCAGCGCCGATATTCCGCTGTTGGCGGCGCATTTCTTCGCAGCCGCCGCCGCGCAGTTGCAGACCAAAACCAAAAGCGCCGATAAGGCCTTGCTTGACGCGATGCAGGCGTATGCCTGGCCGGGCAATGTGCGCGAATTGGAAAACGCCTGCTGGCGCATGGCTTCCGGCACCTCGCATGAACGCCTGGGTCTGGCCGATTGGCAGGGTGATGCCGTGCCGATGCCGCAATCCGAAAACCCTGTGGGCTGGGAGATGCAATTGGCGCAGGAAACCCGTGCGCTGTTGCAACAATCGCATCCGAACGTGCATGCCGAACTGAAAGCGCGCTTCGAACAGAGCCTGCTCGATGTCGCCCTGCAACACACGCACGGCCACCGTCAGCAGGCCGCGCAATTGCTCGGCCTTGGCCGCAACACGCTCACCCGTAAACTCGGCGTCAAACACACACGCAAGGATGAGATATGACACTGCAGATCCGACCGGCCCGTGCCGAGGATGCGAGCTTGCTCGCACGCTGGGCGCAGGCCATGGCATTGGAAACCGAAAACAAAGTATTGCCGGACGCCGAGGTACTGCCCGGCATCGCACGTGGCATTGCCGAACCGGCGCTGACGCGGTATTTCGTGGCGGAGCAGGACGGTGTGCCGGCCGGTACGCTGATGTTCACCTTTGAGTGGAGCGATTGGCGCAACGGTCTGTGGTGGTGGATCCAGAGCGTGTATGTGCCGCCGGAATTCCGCCGCCGTGGCGTGTACCGGGCGCTGTATGCCCATGTTCGCGCCTTGGCCGAAGCCGATGCCGGCGTCTGCGGCATCCGCTTGTATGTGGAGAAAGACAACCGCAACGCGCGCAGCACCTACGAAGCGCTCGGCATGCAGGATGCGCATTACCGCATCTACGAACAGGACACCCGTCCGACAGGAGTACCGAACGCATGAAGATTGCCGTGTACAGCGCCCACGATTACGACCGCGATGGCCTGACTGCCGCCAATGCGAACGCCGGCCATGACCTGCTGTTCATCAAGGCGCCGCTTTCCGCCGCCACCGCCCGCCAGGCCGCCGGCTGCGGCGGTGCCTGCATTTTCGTCAACGACCATGCCGATGCCGAGGCCTTGCGCATTCTGGCCGAAGACGGCGTACATCTGTTGGCGCTGCGCTGTGCGGGCTTCAACAATGTCGATGCCGCCGAAGCCAAGCGTCTGGGCATCTCCGTCACGCGCGTCGGCGATTATTCCCCGCATTCGGTGGCCGAACACGCGGTTGCACTGCTTCTGGCCTTGAACCGGAATATTCCAATCGCGCACGAGCGCGTGCTGGCCAACGATTTCCATCTGGATGGTCTGATGGGTTTCGATCTGTATGGCAAAACCATCGGTATCATCGGTGCTGGCCGCATCGGTGCGGTGTTTGCCGGCATCATGCGTGGTTTCGGCTGCACCATCATCGCGTACGATGCCTTTCCGGGTCCGGAGTTCGAACGCGCCGGCGCGCGTTTTGTTTCACTCGCCGAACTGGCCGCGCAATCCGATGCCATCTCCCTGCATTGCCCGCTGACTACAGGCACCAAGCACCTGCTCGGCGCCGATTTCTTCGCGGCGTGCAAGCCCGGCGTATTGTTGGTCAACACCAGCCGCGGCCCGGTGCTGGACACCGCAGCGGCCCTGGCAGCATTGCGTAGCGGCCACCTCGGCGGCCTTGCTTTGGATGTCTATGAATTCGAGGCCGGTCTGTTTTTCGAAGACCATTCGCAATCGGAACTGGCCGATCCGCTGTTGGCCGAACTGCAACAGCTGCCGAACGTGCTGATTACCGGGCATCAGGGGTTTTTCACCCGTGAAGCTTTCAGCACCATTTGTCAGACCACCATCGACAGCTTCACCGCCTACGAAAAAGGCGCGCCCTTGGTGAACCGTATTCCGGATTAACGCTGCAGGGTGTCGCGGGCGCTCTCGGCATCCGCGCAGAAATCGAATTCCACGCTCAGGCCATGCGCCTCAAGCAGTGCCGCGATCTGGCGCTGTCGCATCTGGAACATCTGGAACAGGGTTTCCAGCTGCTCGCCGTTTTTGCCCTCCAGACCACTCTGCAGCTTCACCCACGCATGCTCATCCAATAAGGCGATATGTGCAGTGCCCGAATTGACATACACCAGCGGTTCAGGCGGCGCATCCAGCCACGCCGCCTGCTGCGGCGCGAACAGCGCGGTTTCAATCAAGGGCCAGACCGGCTCCAGGCCGCTGTGACCGTATTGCATGGCCATCATTGCCACACCGTCGTGCAGGGTCATGTAGCGCGCATGTTCAATGTCGGCGGCGAATGCCTCCTGCGCACACAGGGCGGTGGCGGCGCCGGCCATGCCGCGCTCCATCAGTTCGGCTTCCATGCTGTCCTGTACGGCATGGATCTGTTCGGCCGGACCGGACAGCACGAACGGCAGCCAGCGCAGCGGCCCCTGGGCATGTACCGGATCGGGTTGCAGACCCTCGGGCATGCGGTCCTCGGCGGCACCGAAACACAGCAAGCGCGCGTCGGCTGATTTCGGGGCCAGATGGGTCAATCGGGCGATTTCGGCGTGCACCGGCCAACCCGGACGCAGAATCTCGACCGGATCGAAGGCGGCGCCGGCCAGACTGATGTCGATGGCCGTGAGCGGGCCAATCCAGGGCCGCAGATCCTCGGCCAGCAGACTGCCGAGTCGTTCGGACTGGGCCACCGTGAGCTGCGCGGCGGGCAGGTGTTGGCCGGGGCAGAGTTCCAGGGCCAACAGGCCGAAGCTGTAAACGGGCTCAATCATGCGCTACCATACTCGGGAGTTTGGAGAAATCCATGCGCGGGGCACGGCCACTTATTATGCCCTGTCCTCCCCCATTTTCGCTTTTCAGGAGCCATTCCATGTCGTCCACGCGTCGTGTCGCCATTCTCGGCGGCGTCCGGATTCCGTTCTGCCGCAACAACACCGCCTACTTCGATGTCGGCAATCTCGGCCTGTCCACCGTGGTACTCGGCGGTCTGGTTGAAAAATTCCAACTGCAGGGCCAGATTCTGGGTGAAGTCGCCATGGGCGCCGTGCTCAAGCATTCCTCCGATTTCAATCTGGCGCGCGAAGCCACGCTGTCGTCCGGGCTGTCGCCGCATACGCCCGGCATCACCATTACCCGCGCCTGCGGCACAGGCTTGGATGCGCTGATTACCGTCGCCAATAAAATCGCGGTCGGCCAGATAGAGGCCGGCATCGGCGGCGGTTCCGACACCACCTCGGATGTGCCGATTGCAGTCAGTAAAAAAATGCGCCGCCGTTTGCTCGACCTCAACCGTGCGCGCACGCTCGGCGAACGCATCAAGGCCGCGCTGAAAGGTTTTTCCTTCGGTGAATTCAAACCCGAATTTCCCGGCGTGGCCGAACCGCGCACCGGCAAGAGCATGGGCGAAAGCTGCGAAGACATGGCCAAGACCTGGGGCATCGCCCGCGAAGACCAGGACCAGCTTGCTTATGAATCGCACCAGAAAGCGTCCGCCGCGTATGCGCGCGGTTTTTTCAGCGATCTGGTGATGCCGTTCCGCGGTCTGGAGCGCGACAACATCCTGCGCCCGGACACCAGCTTGGAAAAACTGGCCACGCTGAAACCGGCCTTCGACAAGCGCTCCGGCAAAGGTACGCTGACCGCCGGCAACTCCACCAACCTGAGCGACGGCGCCTCCGCCACGTTGTTGGCTTCCGAAGACTGGGCCAAGGCCAACGGCAAAGAGATTCAGGCCTATTTGGCCGATGCACAGGTGGCCGCCATTGATTTCGTCGGCGGTGAAGGCCTGCTGATGGCGCCGGCCTGGGCCGTGGCGCAGTTGCTGAAACGCAACAACCTGAAACTGCAGGATTTCGATTTTTATGAAATCCACGAAGCCTTCGCCGCGCAGGTGCTGTGCACCCTGAAAGCCTGGGAGTCCGAGGAATTCTGCAAAACCAAACTCGGCATGGACGGCGCGCTGGGATCGATCGACCGCAGCAAACTCAATGTGGTCGGTTCCTCGCTCGCACTTGGCCATCCGTTCGCAGCCACCGGTGCGCGTATTGTGGCCACCGCCGCGAAACTGCTGAAGGAAAAGGGCCAGGGCCGTGTGTTGATTTCGATCTGCACCGCCGGCGGCATGGGCGTGGCGGCGATTGTCGAGCGCTGAGCCTCAGAACATCGTCCAAAAAAAGCGGCCTTGCGGCCGCTTTTTTTATTTCCACTTATTGCGGCAACCACGGAATCCCGTGTTCGTTGCGCTGTTCGGAAACCGCTTCGGCAGCGATGCGCTGCTGCAGCGTGATACCGGTCATCGGCAGAGGTGCTTCGCCGTTCAACATACGCCGCGCATTGTTTTCGGCGATATAGGCCTGCTCGAACTGGCCCAGGCCGGCATGGACCTGGCCGAGTTGATTCCAGCTTTCCGCGCCGCCGCCTTGCGCAATCGCGCGCTGCCAATAGCCGATGGCGTTATCGTTGTTGCCGGCGGCACGGCTCCAGCTGCCGAGTGAATGCAGTAAATCGGCATCGTCCGGATGCGCGGCCAACAATGCACGCAGGCGTTCAAAGAGTGCGGCGTCGTTCTGCGCCAAGGCCGACAGTGCTTTCACTGATGCGCTGGCGTAATGGGCTTCGGCCGAATCCAATAATGCACTTGCAGCGGAATGTTGCATGCCGAGCGCACCGGCGCGTTTTGCGAAAGCTTCGGCCATGGCCTCACCGGGCGGGCCTTGGACATCGAGTTCCTGCCAGCGCTGCCAGAGCGTGTCGGCGGAATCGGCACCGGCCAGATAGCGGCCTTGGTACAGCGCCTGCAGTTGCGCCTGCTGTTTACTACTCATGCCGTGACCGCGCGCCTGCATCCAATTGCGGGCCAGATCAAATTGCTGCAGGCTGATCGCCGCTTCGATGGCGATGCCGCGTGCCACCGGTGACCACTCCGTGGCCGGCCGCGTCAGCATCACATCCAGGGCCTGCTGGGCTTTGCCTTGCTTCAACAACAGGCGTGCATTATTGGATGCGGCCAAGGTCGGATTCGATTGGTTCAATTGCTCCAGCAGACCGGCGGCTGCGACGAAATCTTCCTGCGCCAACGCGGCTTGACGTGCGCCCAGCAATGCCAGATCGCGCACCTGTTTGTCTTCGGCGGCCTTCAACAGCAGGCTCTGCGCCCGTCCGTAGCGGCCTTCGTAAAACGCGGTCAGTCCGCTGTTCAAGCGACTGCGCGCCTGTTTGTGGGCGTAGGCCTGCCAGGCGTTGTAGGGAAAACGCAACACGGTCCACAGCAACCAGAGCGCAAACAGCAACAGGATGCAGGCGAACAGAAAGAACGCGACCGTGGTGGTGACGGTGGTGCCGTGCCAGCGGATGACCACTTCGCCGAAATCCGGTTGCAGCAGATCCCAGGCCAGCGCGCCGAGTGCCGCCAGCAACAACCACCACAGGAAGCTGCGGTAAAGGCTCATGGCGTGACGCTCTGTTTCAGCCGCTGCAGTTCACTGAGCGTGCTGCCGGCTTCCGGTAATGCGATGCTGAGCGGCGCATTGGCAGCCTGTTGCAGACGTTGCCGGCGCTCCTGCAGCGCTTTGCCATCGGTATACAGACGCAGCAGCCACTGATCAATCCGGCGCGCGCTGTTCTTGAATTCGGCGCTCTGCCGCAACTGCAGTGCGGTCCGCGCGTTGGTGATTTCCAGGGCCAGTGCGGTCTGCGCCGCTTGCCGTTCGGCCGGGGCAATCAAGGTCTGTTGCCCGGTCGGTTGGATGCGGATGAGCGCCTTGAGCAGACGCTCGAAACCGTAAGGCTCCGGAGTGCCCTCGATGTCGCCACTGTTTGCGGCCGGCAACTGCGGCAGCAGCGCTTCCAGGGCATCCAGTTCACCGCGGGCAATCGCGCGTGGATCGGCTTCGATGCCGCGGTAGGCCGCCAATTCGCGGGTCACCGTCTGTCGAAGCGTCAGCCATTGCGGATCTTTCAGGCCGTTGATGGCGGTGGATGCCAATTCGGTGGCCTGCAGGGTGCCGGCCAGATCGCCCGACAGCTGCCAGCGTTCCTGCGCGATGATGAGCAGTAGTTCGGCTTCGTTCAAGCGCAGGCTGTCCATGGCGCTGCGATCGCTGCGGCTAAGCTGCTGCACACTGTCTTCAATCAGCGCTGCACGCTCGCTGACACCGAGCACTTCATCGCGCAGCAGATTGGTGCGGTTGGCCGATTCGCCCAGGCGCTGCTGCAAAGCCGCGCGTTCCTGCTCAAGTCGGGCGACCTGCTGTTCAGCGATCAGCAGACGTCGGTCCAGTGCCTCAGTACTGAGGTCGGCGGTCGGAATCAGGGCTTCACCGGAGTCCACACGAAAGCGGATCCAGGCGAATATTGCCAGGGCGATGATCAGAACGGCCGAAAGAATGACCACGCCGATGCGGGAATGTGTTTTAGCAACAGGAGCCGGCGTATCACTCATCACATCATCCTTTACCTTCATTGGCGGCAATGGCCTCGCGCAGGGCAGCCAGCATACTGGCCGGTTGCGTTCCGGGGGCGAGCCGGAGATGCCGGATGCCGAGCCCGTGGAGATATTCTAGCAAGCGGGCGCTGCTGGCGATGCAAAGCGTTCGTCTGATTTTATCGCGTTCGCCGTCATCAAGCTGACGCCAGAATTCGGCAAAGGCCGCCCGGCTGCTGACCAATACCGCCGTATTCTGACCAAGTGCCTGCAGACGGCGATGCACGCCGACTGGCAGCTTCAAGGGGTGTCGGCAATAGACATGGGCGATATGCAGGTGCGCGCCGCGCGCCGGCAAAGCACTCTCCAAGAGTCCACGGCCGTCGGGCGCCGTAATCAACCCGATGTCTTGGCCGCGGCAGTCGGACAGGATCGGCAGGGCCAACAGCCCGTCGGCATTCTGCGGTTCCGCGCTCTGCACGTCTGCCGCGCCTGCACGCCGTAAGGCCTTGGCGGTGGCTTCGCCGATGGCCAGCCAGTCACCGTGAAGGGGGCTCTGTGCCGCAGCGAAAGCCACTGCAGCCGGTGAGCTGGCGATCCGGATCGGGCAGCGCAGGGCGGCCTGCAAGGCTGCGCCGGCATCCAGTGCACGCAATTCATAGGGCGAAATCGCCAGCACCCTGGCCCCCTGGGCGCTGGCCGCGCGCCTTACCGCACCGTGCCGGTGACGCGGGCGCAGCGAAATCAGAGTCCATCCGTGTAGGTCGGAAGCGCGAGGCATGCGTCGTCGTGGGTAGCGGCCATTTGTGGCAGAATCTAGTGTAACTGAGGCCCTCCGGAAAGAAACCATGTTCACCAAAGCGTTGTTTGTCGCCCTGATGCTGGTTTTTCTGCCGGCGCCTGCGCTGGCGGGTGGATCCAACAAGAACGACAAAGCCCTGGAAGCGGCCCTGAAGATCTATGCCAGTGCCGTGCGCTGGAATGATTTCGAGAAGGCGCGTGAGTCGGTCGATCCGCTGCTGCGTCCGCCCGGCGGCTTCAGCGATGCTGATGAAACCTATTACAAACAGTTCCAGGTCAGTGGCTATCTGTTGAAATCGGCCGAACGACCCGATCCCCAGACCTACAGCCAACGGGTCGAACTGCGCATCATCGATGTGGCCTCGCAGACCGAACGCACCCAGACCGACCGGCAGACCTGGCGTTACGATCCGGTGGCCAAGCGCTGGTGGCTGACTTCGGGGCTTCCCAAGCTGGATTGACTGGCATTCAGCCCCGCCACGGGCGATAATAGGTGTTTACCCCCTGTTGGACGCCGCATGTCATTTGACGCCCTGATTGCCTTTGCCGCCCAGAGCCCGATCCTTTCTTCGATTTTCGTGGTCTTGACCGTGGCCCTGGTGTACACCGAAGTGGCCCGCCTGTTCGTCGGTTACAAAACCGTGAGCCCGGCCCAGCTCACCGAGCTGATCAACCGCGAATCCGCACTCATGGTGGATGTCAGCGCCATCGCCGAATTCGACAAAGGCCATATCCTGGGCGCGAAGCATGTCGCCATGAGCCAGTTCGACCCGGAAAACAAACTGTTGGCTAAGGCCAAAGAGCTGCCGGTGGCGGTGGTCTGCCGGACCGGACAATCCTCCAGCGAGGCCGCCAAGCGCCTGCATAAAGCCGGCTTCACCCGGGTGTATTGGCTCAATGACGGCCTGAACGCCTGGATCCAGGCCGATCTGCCCCTGACCAAGGGCCGGTGACTTGATATCATGGGGCCAGACCCCATAACCCTGTAGTACCCTCATTGATTCTTAGCTGCGTTTACGCATTTTCCGGAGTTTTACCATGTCTGCCAATCTGACCGAAGGCGCCGTTCAAGACGGTGCACAAGCCGCTTTCAACGTGCAAAAAATCTATGTGAAGGACGTCTCCTTCGAAGCCCCGAATGCCCCGTTGGTGTTCAACGAGCAGGGTCAGCCCGAGCTCAACATGAATTTGAACCAGAAAGTCGGCAAGCTCGCCGATGACGTCTATGAAGTGGTGCTGGGCGTGACCCTGACCTGCACCATCGGTGAAAAAACCATCTATCTGGCGGAAGTCGCGCAGGCCGGCATCTTCGGTCTTTCCGGTTTCGACGAGCCGACTCTGGACGCCATGCTCGGCATCCATTGCCCGACCGTGCTGTTCCCGTACGCCCGTCAGGCCGTGTCCGATCTGATCAACCAGGGTGGCTTCCCGCCGTTCTATCTGCAGCCGATCAACTTCGAAGGCATCTACGCTGAAGGTCTGCGTCGTCGCGCCGAACAAGTCGCCGCCGCCAGCGAAGGCAGCACCGTCGTATCCGAAGGCGGCAACGCCTAAGCGCGACCGCCATGGACGCGCCGATGAAGGTGGCGGTCTTGGGTGCCGGCTCGTGGGGCACGGCCCTTGCGGCGCTTCTGGCCCGCAACGGCCACCGGACCACGGTCTGGGGCCGTAATGCCGGCCAAGTCGACGCCATCAACACCCTGCATGAAAATACCCGGTATCTGCCGGGTATTGTTTTGCCCGCAAGTCTGCAGGCCAGCACCGATCTGGCGGCCACCGTGCGCGATGCCGATTTCATTCTGGTAGTGACGCCTAGCCACGCCTTCACCGAAACCGTGCAGGCGCTGACGCCGCACCGTAAAGCCGGTGTCGGTGTGTCGTGGGCCACCAAGGGCTTCGAGCCCGGCTCCGGCCGATTCCTGCA
This sequence comes from Arenimonas sp., assembly GCF_044353605.1. Classification (GTDB taxonomy): domain Bacteria; phylum Pseudomonadota; class Gammaproteobacteria; order Xanthomonadales; family Xanthomonadaceae; genus Arenimonas. The sequence continues at coordinate 146,010 of NZ_JBILBO010000004.1, forward strand.
TGAAGTGGCGGCCGATATTCTCGGCGCCGACGTCGCCTTGGCCGTGGTCACCGGTCCGTCCTTCGCCAAGGAAGTCACGCAGGGCCTGCCGACCGCGGTGACCGTGCACTCCGAAGATCCCGAATTCGCCCAGACCGTAGCCGAGGCGCTTCATGGCGCGACCTTCCGCGCTTACACCGGCAACGATATGCTCGGTGCCGAACTCGGCGGTGCGATGAAGAATGTTCTGGCCGTGGCCACCGGTGTTGCCGATGGCATGAGTCTGGGCTTGAACGCGCGCGCCGGCTTGATTACCCGAGGTTTGAATGAAATGCTGCGCCTCAATCACGCGCTCGGTGGCCGCGCCGAAACCCTGATGGGTCTGGCTGGGTTGGGCGACCTGGTGCTGACCTGCACCGGCGATCTGTCGCGCAACCGCCGTCTCGGTCTGGCCTTGGGCAAAGGCCAATCGATCCGCGAGGCCGTTGCTTCGATTGGGCAGGTGGTCGAATCGATCCAGACCTGTGATGAAGTGATGCGCCTGGCCGAGCGCTTCGGCATCGACCTGCCGATTTCCGCGCTGGTGCGACGCGTGCTGCATGAAGAAATCACCCCGCAGGAGGGCCTCAAGCTATTGTTGTCGCGCGAACAGAAACCCGAATATCCGCAAGGTTTGTTCGAATGATGCAAAAAACCCCGCGAAGCGGGGTTTCTCTTGTGTACGTATTACGCGATTAGAAGCTGAAGCGGGCGCCAATGCCCCAAATGCCGATTTCATTATCTGGATGGTATTCGTAATCTGCAGTTATGCCAAAGCTTTCATTGACATAATATACGGCACCAACAGAAGCGCCGAAGCCGCTACCTAGGAGTCCAAAATCGGTGTAATTAATTTTCCGTTAAAAGTAAATAGAAAAACCTTTATCTTTCATAACGTAATCGGCGCCTGCCAATTGAATTTGCTGGAATTTCCCTTTACGCGTTTCAAGCGTAATCGATTTGCCGCCACACTTCGAACACCGCTACGGCAACGGCGTTCGACAGATTCAGACTGCGCTGACCGGGGCGCATCGGCAAGTGCAGTTTGTGCGCCTCGGGCAGTCCGGCCAAAACTTCTGCCGGCAGGCCGCGGGTTTCCGGGCCGAACAGCAGGGCGTCGCCGGCTGCGTAATGCGGTGTATCGAAACGCGTTTCGGCTTTCGAGCTGAATGCGAACACGCGTGGCTGGCCGAGATGGGCCAGACAGGTCGCATAGTTAGCATGCCGGCGGACCTCGGCGAATTCGTGGTAATCCAGACCGGCGCGCTTGACCCGGGCGTCATCCCAGACGAAGCCGAGCGGTTCGACCAGATGCAGGCGGGCACCGGTGTTGGCACACAGGCGGATGATGTTTCCGGTGTTCTGGGGAATCTCGGGTTCGTACAAAATCACATCGATCACGATGTGTTCCAAATTCAGCTGAGTTGGCAGGATTTTAGCAAAACCGACTGCGCCCGGTTTTTTTCGGCGACCGGCACTTCGCGGTCGGTCAACGGAAACTCGATCAGCGCGCGCAGCGTGGCGCGGCCCCTATCGTCACGGATGTTGCTCAAGCCTTTAAAGCGCAGCAGCCGTTTGGAGGCGCTGCCGTAGGTGACCTCGATGTCCGGAGCCACCAGGCCAAGCCAACCGTTGAGTCCGAGCCGGAAGGTCTGCGCCGCTTGCTCGCGGTATACCGCCGGGCCGACCCGCTGCAGATGGAAGCCATAGCTGTCCAACCGCGACGGCACTGCAAACTGCAGTTGTTCCCGGCGATCACCTAGCAACTGCGGCCAGCGGCTGCGGATGAAGCCGTCGAAACCGGCATCGGCAACCAAATCCGGAGCACTCTGCAGCTGCCGTTCCTTGTAGCCGTCGCTACCATCAAACCAGACGCTGGCACGGCCGTTCTTCCAGCGCAGTCCTTCCCGGTAATCGAGACGGGCGTCCTTGAAGTCGAATGCCGGTGCCAGGCGCGAGGGTGCGTAGGAAATGACTTTGCGGGCAAAGGGCGTGCCATCGGCACAACGGTACAGCACGGTGCGTTCGGACAGCAGGTTGTTCTCGAAGCGGCTCCAGTGCGATTCGGTGTACAGCAAGCGCTTCTTTTGCAGATCCCAAGCCTGACCCTGCTCGAACCGAACCGATTCAAGACCTTGGGCAGCGCCTGAAATTATCAACAATAACAGAAGGATGGCGGACCGCGGCATACGGCAGAGCTCCGGATTTCACGCCGTCACTATGACATATGGCCTAGTGTAGGTCCCGTCAATTTCCATTACCATTACCGATTCACCCCAAAGGATAACCGCCCATGCGATTCGGAAACAAAACCCTTCTGTCGGCCGCGCTCGGTCTCGCCCTTCTCGGCACCTCGCCGTATCTCGTGTCGTCGGCATATGCCGCCGGCGCCCCGGCCGTGGACATCGCCTATCAGGAATTCACCCTGCCGAATGGCCTGCGTGTGATCGTGCATACCGACCGTAAGGCACCGATCGTCGCCGTCAATATCTGGTACCACGTCGGATCCAAGGACGAGCCGCTTGGCCGCAGCGGTTTCGCGCACCTGTTCGAACACCTGATGTTCCAGGGCTCGGAAAATCACAAGGGCGAATTCTTCGAACCCTTCGAATTGGTCGGCGCCACCGATCAGAACGGTACCACCAACTCCGACCGCACCAACTATTTCCAGAACGTGCCGACTACGGCCCTCGACATGGCCCTGTTCATGGAATCCGACCGCATGGGCCATCTGCTGGGCGCCATCGACCAAGCGGGGCTGGATGAGCAGCGTGGCGTGGTACAGAACGAAAAACGCCAGGGCGAAAACCAGCCGTACGGCCGCGTGTTCGATCACCTGCTGAAGGCCAGCTATCCGAAAGGCCACCCGTATCACCACTCGGTCATCGGTTCGATGAACGATCTCAATGCCGCCACCCTGGATGACGTCAAAGCCTGGTTCAAGAGCTGGTACGGCCCGAACAATGCCGTGCTGGTGCTGGCCGGCGACATCGATCTGGCCACCGCCAAGGAAAAAGCCACCCGCTATTTCGGCGACATCCCGGCCTCGGCTTCGGTCGCCAAAATGCCGACCATGATTGCCAAGCGCACCCAATCCACGCGTGAAACCATCACTGACAAAGTCCCGCAGACCCGCATCTACCGTGCCTGGAACGTCCCGGGCGTGGGCGACGCCACTGGCGACCAGCTGCAGATTCTGGCGCAAGTGCTCGGCGGCAGTAAATCCTCGCGCCTCGACAAGCGCCTGTTGTTCCAAGACAAGCTGGTCGATAACGTCGCCGCATTCGCCTGGGGCTCGGAGCTCGGCGGTCTATTCATCGTGCAGGCGGATGTCAAAGCCGGCGCCGATGCCGCAAAAGTCGAAGCCGCCATCAGTGAAGAAATGGCCCGCCTGATCAAGGATGGCCCGACCGACACCGAAGTGGTCCAGGCCAAGACCGTCATCAAGTCCGGCTTCATCCGCGGCGTCGAGCGCATCGGTGGTTTCGGTGGCAAGGCCGATGTGCTGGCCGAATGCGCCGTGTTCACCGGCAAGGCCGACTGCTTCCGCGAAAGCCTGGCCGTCATCGAGAAAACCTCGGCCAAGACCCTGCAATCAGTCGCCGGTAAATGGCTGTCCTCCGGCGATCACACCTTGAGCATCGTACCGGGCGAGCGTCCGCCGGTGGTGGAAGAGCCGGCGGTGGCCAATCTGGCCCCTTCGGTCATTCCGAAAGCCGATCCAAAATTCCGCACGGTCACAACCGATCTTGACCGCAAAGCCGGCGTGCCGAAAACCACCAGTTTCCCGGATCTGAAATTCCCGGCGCTGCAACGTGCCACGCTCAGCAACGGTACCCGCGTGATCCTGGCCGAACGCCCGGGTCTGCCGGTGGTGCAGTTCAGTATGGCCTTCCAGGGCGCGGGCTTCGCCTCCGACCAAGGCCGCAAAGCCGGCATCGCCAACTTCACCATGGGCATGCTCGACGAAGGTGCCGGTCAGTACGATGCGCTTAGTTTCGGTGATCGTGCCGAGTCGCTGGGTGCCAACATCGGTGCCAGTGCCGATCTCGATGGCAGCAGCGTTTTTGTTTCCGCGCTGAAGGAAAACCTCGAGCCGTCACTGGCTCTGTATTCCGACATGATCCTGCGCCCACGCTTTGATCAAGCTGAAATCGACCGCGTTCGCGCTTCCTGGATTGCCTCGATCAAGCAGGAAAAAGCGCGTCCTGCCGGCATCGGTGGCCGCACCCTGCGTCAGACCATTTATGGTGTAGGCCATCCTTATGCCGTGGCCTCTAGCGGCCTGGGTGAAGAAGACAGCATCGCTTCGCTGACCAAGGACGACATGATGGCCTGGCACCGTGATTGGATCCGTCCGGATAACGCCACCCTGCTGGTGGTCGGTGACACCACCTTGAAGGAAGTGCTGCCGAAGCTGGAATCCACTTTCGCCGACTGGAAAGCCCCGTCCGGCGCCAAGCCCACGGTCGCCGTCACTCCGGTGGCGCTGCCCAAGCAAAAGCGTGTGATCCTGATCGATCAACCGGGCGCCGTGCAGGCCAATATCCTGATCGGCCAACTGGTGCCGTCCAGCCGCGATGCCAATGCCACTCAGTTCGAAATCGCCAACTCGATTCTCGGCGGTGAGTTCAGCTCGCGTCTGAACATGAACCTGCGTGAAAACAAACACTGGGCCTACGGCTCGTACTCCGGTGTCGGTGGCGCGCAAGGCCAGCGACTGTGGACCGCTTCCGCGGCCGTGCAGATCGATAAAACTGCCGAATCGCTTCAGGAAATGATGCGGGAAGTGAGCGAATATGCGACTGGCAAAGCCCCGGCTAAACCGGAAGAGCTGGCCAAGATCCAGGCCAGCGAAGTGCGCGGTCTGCCGGGTTCGTTCGAAACCGCCAATGCCGTGCTCGGCGCTCTGGGCGGCATCGTGCGTTACGATCGTCCGGATGACTATCAGGCCAAACGTGCTGCTCTGATTACCGGTCTGAATTTGGACCAGGTCAATGCCGCCGCCAAAACCATCCAGCCGGATGCGTTGACCGTGGTGGTGGTCGGTGACTTGTCCAAGATCCGCGACAAAGTGGCGGCGCTGAACATCGGCCCGCTGACCGTGCTCGACAACACCGGCAAGCCGGTCAAGTAAGCGCGGAATTTCCGCCAAAAGAAAAGGGGCCTTCGGGCCCCTTTTCTGTGGTGCATCGCGGTGCTTACATCAGGTTTTTTCGGGCCAATCCGTAAAACGACAGCAGACCGGTCGCAATCGACAGAGTCAGGACGCCCCAGGTGCTGGGCTGGTCCGGCTGCAGATTGAGCGCGTCGATGATAAGGAAGCCCACCCCCAGACAGCCCAGACCCAGACCCCATTTCAGGGCGGTCAGATGGAACGGTGTGCCGGCCTGGGCAATCGCCTTCAAAACCTCGGGCGAGGCATCGCTCGATTTCAGCGCTTTGACGCGGACGATGGCGTCGACACTGGCTTTCACAATCATCACCAGCGCGCTGAAAATGATCAGTACTACGAATACATCACCTGCCATGGCAGTCTCCTTATAGCGCCGCCGGAAGTGGCGGCTTGTAGGGATAGAGACGGTGTCGCCAAAAAAGGTTGCAGCCGGTCATTCCGGCACATGGATGCGCGACTTGATGTGCTTCAGGCCGGCGATGATGGTGAAGGTCATGATCACCAGCAGCGACCAGGAGCTCCACTTGCCGACATGCACTATCGACCAGGCCCCGAGCTGATTCGGGTACTTCCAGATGCCGTAAAAGGTGCTGATGTTCTCGGCCAGCCAGATGAAAAAGCCGATCAGAACGAAGGCCAGTAGCAAGGGCATGCGCCGGTCACGGTCGTAAGGCCGGAACACCACCACCGTGCGGGCATACAGCCCCAGCGCGCAGGCGGCCAAATACCAGCGGTAATCGCCGATGTAATGGTGGGTGAAGAAATTGGCATAGATCAGCAGCGCCACCGTGACCGCCGCTCGCGCCCCTAAACGGGGCACGCCCGCACCGGATATGGCAAAATAAGCGACTTGGGCCTCCGCCGACACCGGCCGGCCGTTTCATGGAATCGCTATGCTCTTCAAAAACGTTGCCATTGCCGGCCTTGCGCACATCGATGCTCCGGTCACCCTGACTTCCGACCAGATCAATCTGGAGTTGAAACCGGCCATGGACCGCCTGGGCATCACGACCGATGTCCTGCAGGACATCGCCGGCATCAAAGCCCGTCGCATGTGGGACGGCGATATGCAGGCCTCCGATGTCGCCACCATGGCCGCCGAAAAGGCGCTGCTGGATGCCGGTATCGATCGCAGCCGTGTCGGCCTGCTGGTCAACACCTCGGTCAGCCGCGACTATCTGGAGCCCTCCACCGCCAGCATCGTGTCCGGCAATCTGGGCCTGGGTGACAACTGCCTCAATTTCGACATCGCCAATGCCTGCCTCGCATTTCTCAGTGGCATGGATGTGGCCAGCCGTATGCTGGAGCGTGGCGAAATCGATTACGCCCTGATCGTTGACGGCGAAACCGCCAACATGGTCTATGAAAAAACCCTGGCGCGCATGAAGGCGCCCGACCTGACCGAAGAGCAGTTCCGCAACGAAATGGCCTCGCTGACCCTGGGCTGCGGCGCTGCGGCCATGGTGCTGTCGCGTGTGGAACTGGCCCCGGATGCCCCGCGCTACCGCGGCGGCGTCTCGCGTTCGGCCACTGAATGGAACACCCTGTGCCGCGGCAATCTCGACCGCATGGTCACCGACACCCGCATGCTGCTGATTGAAGGCATGAAGCTGGCCGCCAAGACCTTCGCCGCCGCGCGTCTGGCCATGGGCTGGGCGGTCGAGGAAATCGACGAGTTCGTGGTGCATCAGGTCAGCCGCGTGCACACCGATGCCATGATCAAGGCCTTTGGCATCGACCCCAAGAAAGTCATGACCATCTTCGCCGAGCACGGCAACATCGGTCCGGCATCGGTGCCGATCGTGCTCAGCAAGCTCAAGGAAATGGGCCGTCTGAAAAAAGGCCAGCGTATTGCGCTGCTCGGCATCGGCTCCGGTCTGAACTGCTCGATGGCGGAAGTGGTGTGGTAATCCGTGTCTGAGCTGGCGTTCTATCCCGAGTATCCGTTCACCCCGAAACGATTCGACCGCGGCAACGGCATCGGCCTGAGTTATCTCGACGAAGGTCCGGCCGAGGCCGATCCGGTGCTGATGCTGCACGGCAATCCGTCCTGGAGTTATTACTGGCGGCATCTGGTTTCCGGCCTGCGTGATGGCTATCGCTGCATCGTGCCCGACCATGTCGGCATGGGTCTTTCCGACAAGCCCGACGACGGCGCCTACACCTACACGCTGCAATCGCGCGTGGACGATCTCGACCGTCTGGTCGACTCGCTGGGCCTGACCCGCAAAATCACCTTGGCCGTGCACGACTGGGGCGGCATGGTCGGTTTCGCCTGGGCGCTGCGCAATCCGGAACGCATTGCGCGTCTGGTCATTCTCAATACCGCGTCGTTTCCCTTGCCGAAGACCAAGAAACTGCCGTGGCAGATCGCGCTTGGCCGCATTCCGTTGCTGGGTGCGGTGCTGATCCGCGGCTTCAATTTCTTCGCGCGCGGCGCCGCCGATCTCGGTGTGCTCCGTCCCATTCCGCCGGCCAGCCGTAAAGCTCTGCTGGCGCCGTATGACAGCTGGACGAATCGGCGCGCCGTGCACCGTTTCGTGCAGGACATTCCGTTGAAACCCGACGATGCCGCCTGGCCGCTGGTGCAGCAGGCCGAAGTACAGTTGCCGGGTTACCGCGATCGCCCGGCGTTCATCGGCTGGGGGCTGCAGGATTTCGTGTTCGATCAGGATTTCCTGGCCCATTTCGTCAAGGATCTGCCCGCGGCCACGCAGAAGATCTACAGCGATGCCGGTCACTATGTGCTGGAAGACAAGCACGAGGATCTGGTTCCGGCCATCCGCCAGTTCCTGGACCGTCACCCCATCGGCTGAGGAGGCACCGCGATGCCCGAGCTGATCAACATCGCGGACATCCTGCCCCTGCGTGCCGAACAGTTAGGCGATCGGCCGGCCATCCGTTGTCCAGGCACGAAAGGACCGGACGGTTTCGCGCGTTACGATGACCTCATCAGCTACGCCGATCTTGATCGGCGCAGTCATCATTTGGCTTTGGGTTTCCAAGCCTACGGCATCGGCCGCGGACAACGCGCGGTGGTCATGCTCAAGCCGTCGATTGAATTTTTTCTGGTGATGTTCGCCCTGTTCAAGGCCGGCGCCGTGCCGGTGCTGGTGGATCCGGGCATCGCGCGCTCCGTACTGAAACAATGCCTGCGTGAAGCCGCGCCGCAGGCCTTCATTGGCATTGCTCTGGCGCAAGCCGCGAAGCTGGTGCTGGGCTGGGCACCGGACGTGCGATTGAAAGTCACCGACGGCCGTTTTGCCCTGTTCGGCGGCCAAACGCTGAGTGCTATCGAAGCCTTGGGCCGTGCCAGCCGGGCAGAATTGCCGCAGGTCGACGGCGAGGATCCGGCCGCGATTCTGTTCACCTCGGGTTCCACCGGCGTACCTAAAGGCGTGCTGTACCGACACCGGCATTTCACCGCGCAGGTGCGTTTGTTGCAGCAGGCGTTCGCGGTTGAACCCGGCGGCGTCAGTCTGCCTACTTTTCCGCCGTTCGCGCTGTTCGATCCGGCCTTGGGACTGACCAGCATCATTCCCGATATGGATCCGCGCCGGCCGGGCAGCGCCAATCCGGAAAAACTGCGGCATGCCATCACCACTTTCAGCGTCACCCAACTGTTCGGTTCACCGGCGCTGATGGCGGTGCTGGCCAAGCACGGCAAATCTTTGCCCGGTCTGCGCTGCGTCATTTCCGCCGGCGCGCCGGTGCCGGCTGACACTGTGGAAAAAATCCGCAGCCTGTGTGATCCGCAGGCCCGTTTCTGGACACCCTACGGCGCTACCGAATGCCTGCCGGTGGCGGTTATCGACGGCGAGCAGCTGGCCTTGACCCGCGCCGGCACCGAGCAGGGCTTCGGCACCTGCGTGGGCATGTCTGTGCCGGAAAATACCGTGCGTCTGATTGCCATCAGCGATGAACCGATTGCCGAATGGGATGAGGGGCGATGCGTGCCGCAGGGCGAAATCGGTGAAGTCACCGTGGCCGGCCCGAGCGCCACCGACAGCTATTACCGCCGCGAGGCTTCCAATCTTCTCGGAAAAATCCACGAAACCCTGACCGATGGCAGCACCCGCGTCGTGCACCGCATGGGTGATCTGGCCTGGCAGGATACGCAGGGCCGTCTGTGGTTCTGCGGTCGAAAATCACAACGCCTGCAGACGGCGCAAGGTCTGCTCGGTACCGAAAACGTCGAGCCGATTTTCAATCAGCATCCGGCGGTGCGGCGTTCGGCCTTGGTCGGACTCGGCACTTATGGCGCGCAACAACCGGTCTTGTGCATCGAGCGCGAGCCAGGCGCGGCCATTACCGATTCCGTACTGTGCAGCGAATTACTCACCATTGCCAGCCAGCATCGGCACACGCGGCAGATTCAAATCGTACTGTTCCATCCGGGCTTTCCGGTCGATATCCGGCACAACGCCAAAATCGGCCGCGAGCAGCTCACCCTGTGGGCGGCCAAACGCCTGGCCAAGCGCGCATGAAGGTTCTGGTGACCGGCGGCAGCGGCTTTCTCGGCCAGGGCCTGTGCCGCGGCCTGCTTGCACAAGGCCATACCGTAATCAGCCTGCAACGGCATCATTCCGAAGCGCTGGCGGCACTGGGCGTGACCCAGGTGCTCGGTGCACTCGATGATGCTGCGAAAGTACGTGTGGCGTTGCAGGGGGTGGATGCCGTGCTGCACAATGCCGCCAAGGCCAGTGGCTGGGGCGCATGGCAGGACTTCGAACGTACCAATATCACCGGCACCACCGTACTTCTGGCCGAATCGCGTGCCATCGGTATCCACCGCTTTGTGTACACCTCGACACCGAGCGTGGTGCACGCCGGCCGTACGCCGGTCAGTGGCGGCAATGAAAGCAACACGCCGTATGCCACGCATTTTTCCGCGCATTATCCGCACAGCAAGATGCTGGCCGAGCGCGCCGTGTTGTCCGCGAATACAACGGACTTCGCGACGGTCGCACTGCGACCCCGTTTGATCTGGGGCCCGGGCGATACGCAGCTGTTGCCGCGTCTGGCCGAGCGCGCCCGCGCCGGCCGTCTGCGTTTCATCGGCGATGGCAGCAACCGGATGGACTGCACCTACATCGACAATGTGGTGCAGGCGCATCTGCTGGCGCTGGAACACCTGCAGCCGGGCGCAGTCTGCGCCGGCAAGGCCTATTTCATTTCCAACGGCGAGCCGATGCCGATCCGCGACATCGTCAATGGCTTGCTGGGCGCCGCCGATGCCCCGACAGTGCAGTCGAGCGTGCCGTTTGCGGTCGCTTATCTGGGCGGGATGGTGTGTGAGTTGCTCTGGCGCGCATTCCGGGTGCCGGGCGAACCGCCGATGACCCGGTTTCTGGCCGAACAATTGTCGACCGAGCATTGGTATGATTGTTCCAACGCGCGCCGTGATTTCGGTTATGTGCCGCAGGTGTCCTTCGCGGAAGGCCTGCGTCGTCTGCGCGACTCCCTGCAGAAGGCTGATTGATGAGTACCCCGTTTTCCCTGGATTCGATGAAACCCCTGGCCGGCCGTGTGCTGCAGGAGGGTCTGAACCGTGCGCTCCGTCTTGATCCGGCCAGCCGTGAAAAACTGCAGGCTTTGGAAGGCCGCCGTATTGAAGCGCATCTGCAATCGCCCGATATCGCCTTGGCCATCGATGTCCGCGAGGGCCGGCTGCAGGTCGGTCCGGTGGATGCCGCGCGCGAGGCCGACGTCAGCATCAAGAGCAAGCTGTCCGGGCTGTTGCAGAGCCTGCCGGTGTTCGCGCAGGGACGGACCGTGGTCGGCGCCATGCGCATCAATGGCGATGTCGAACTGGCGCGCGTGCTGCAGGATCTGCTGAAAAACTACGACCCGGATTGGGAGGCGCCGTTCGTCACCGCCTTCGGTCCGGTGCTTGGTCCGCAAGCGGCAAAAATTCTGCGCGAAGGATTCCGTCATGCCCGTATCGGGGCCGCCGGCCTGGCCCGTTCCGGCGCCGAATACGCGACCGAAGAAGCGCGGGTGGTGGTCGGCAAGGCCGAGCTCGCCGATTTCCATGGCGAGGTCGATCGTCTGCGCCAACGCGCCGATCGTCTGCAGGCCCGCGCCGAACAGCTTGCCGGGCGGATGAAATGAAACCGCTGCTGCGCGCTATCGCCATTGTCGGCACCGCATCGCGTTACGGTCTGGATGAATTGCTGCCAAAATCGCGGGCTACGCCCTTGCTGCGTGTTGCCAAAGTATTCGTTCCGACCTCGGCTGCCAATCGCGCCTTGCCGCGTGGCGCCCGTCTGCGTATGGCCTTGCAGGAACTCGGGCCCTTGTTCGTCAAGCTCGGTCAAGTCCTGTCCACACGCCGCGATTTGCTGCCGGCCGACATCGCCGATGAGCTGGCCGGACTGCGCGATCAGGTGCAGGCGTTCCCGTCAGCACAGGCGCGGACCTTGATTGAGGCCAGCCTCGGTCAGCCACTGACAGAGGTGTTCGAGCGCTTCGACGACGAACCGCTGGCCTCGGCCTCGATTGCGCAGGTGCATGCGGCGTGGCTCAAGGATGGCCGGGAAGTCGTGGTCAAAGTGCTGCGGCCCGACATCGAAGCCCGGATCCGCGCCGACATCGCGCTGATGCGATTATTGGCCGATGGTCTGTGTCGTCTGCATCCGCATGCCGATAAAATCCGGCCGCATGATGTGGTCGCCGAATTGGAAAGCACGCTGTTGGCCGAATGCGATCTGCAGCGCGAGGCCGCCAACGCCAGCCTGATGCGCCGTCTGTGGCAGAACAGTGCCGAGCTGTCGGTGCCGGAAGTGATCTGGCCGCTGACCGGCGAAAGCGTTCTGGTCATGCAGCGCGTGTATGGCATTCCGGCCGATGCCATCGAAGAGCTCGACCGCCGTGGTATCGACCGCAAGGCACTGGCCGCTAAGGCCGTGCGCATTTTGTATCAGCAGGTGTTCCGCGATAATTATTTCCACGCCGATGCCCATGCCGGAAATATCTGGGTCGATACCGACGGTGAACGCCGCGGGTCGTTCATTGCCCTGGATTTCGGCATTGTCGGCCAGCTCAGCGAGCAGGACCAGTATTATCTGGCCGAAAATTTCATGGCGATCTTCCACAAGGATTACCGCAAGATCGCGCGACTGCATGTGCAGGCCGGATGGATGCCGGCTTCGCTGCGCTTGGATGAATTGGAAGCGGCCGTGCGTGCGGTCTGCGAGCCGTATTTCACGCGCCCGCTGTCGGAGTTCTCGATTGCCGAAGTGGTGGCCAAGCTGCTGCGCACCGCGCAGAAGTACCAGCTGACCCTGCAGCCGCAGCTGATTCTGCTGCAGAAAACCCTGCTCAACACCGAAGGCCTGGCACGAACGCTCGATCCGGACATTGATTTGTGGGCCGTGGCGCGCCCGGTGCTGGAAGGCATTCTGCGCGAACGGTACAGCCCGAAAGCCTTCGTCGACCGCATGCAGAAACAGTGGCCGGAAATCCTGCATCAGGCCTCCGGTCTGCCGGCGTTGCTGCAGTCGGCGTTGGCCCAACAGGTCGAGGGTGAAACCCGCATCCGTATGCGTTCGGATGAAATCGCACAGCTGGTGAAAATCAGCCAGCGCAATCAGCGCCAGCTGTTCGCGCTCGCGCTCGCCGTCACTGCCGGTTTTGCTTCCGGTCTGCTTTATCTGCTTGCAGGCCCCGGTCCGCTGCTGTACACCGCGATGGCCGTGAGCTTGATCGGCTTCGTTCTGGCCTGGCCGCGCCGTCTGTGACCGAAGGCCCGTTGCAGGTCCTGTACCGGGATGCCCGCTGCGCCGTCATCAATAAGCCGGCCGGCTTGATGGCGCATGCCAGTGGCCTGGCTCGCGGCGAAGACGATTTTCTGCTGCATCGTCTGCGTGATCAGCTCGCGTCCAAGGTGCATCTGATCCACCGGCTCGATCGCGCCACCAGCGGCTGCGTGCTGGTGGCTTTCGATGCCGAGGCGGCGTCCGTACTCGGCAAGGCCTTTATGGGCCGCGATGTCGGCAAGGACTATCTGGCCGTCTGCCGCGGCTGGCCGGAGGCGGAATTCACCGTTGATCATGATCTGGATGGCGGCCCGGGCAAGCCGGAAAAGAAACCGGCAGTCACGGTATTCCGTTGTCTGGGGACTGCCGAATTACCGATGGCCAGCGCTGAGCATCCGACCTCGCGTTATGCGTTGCTGCAGTGTACGCCGGTGACTGGCCGTTTCCGCCAGATCCGGCGCCATCTCAAGCACGTCTCGCATCATCTGATCGGCGATACTAGCCATGGCGACGGCCGCCACAACCGGGCGTTCCGCATGCTTGGTGTGCACCGGATGCTTCTGCACGCCTGGCGTTTACGCTTTCCTCATCCGGAATCGGGTGAAATGTTGACGTGCACCGCGCCGCTGGATGCGGAGTTCCGTAAAGCGCTGGCTGTACTCGGGGTTGCCGCGCCCGGCTGACTTCCGGCACATTCGCCCTGTTACAACAGCCGTTATGCTGAACCCAGTCCTTTGCCGATGGAACCGAAAATGAAAATCCGCACGATTGTGCCGCTTCTTGCCTTGATGCTCTTTTCGGCATCGCTGCCTGCCGCTGATGTCGGCCCGAAAGACGATGCCTTCATCGTCCAGTCGCGTAGTTTTCTGAGCAGTCATCCGGACCTGTATGGCCGCGTGCTGGGCATGAAGAGCTACAGCAAGGGCGATTACAAAGAAGCCATGCGCCAGTTCCGCAAGGGCGCCTATTACGCCGATAAGCCCTCACAAGCCATGGTCGCGGAAATGCTGTGGAAGGGTGAGGGCGTGCAGATTGACCGGGCCGAAGCCTATGTCTGGATCGATCTGGCGGCCGAGCGCCTGTACCGCGATCTGGTCGCCAAGCGCGAGCAGTACTGGAGCGAGTTGACCGAGCTTGAGCGGCGCCAGGCACTGGATAAAGGGGCGGCGCTGTATGCCCGCTACGGCGACAGCGTGGCCAAGAAGCGCATTGAAGCCATTTTGGAGCGCAACCGGCGCAACATCACCGGCAGCCGTACCGGCTATGCCGGCACGCTTAAAATCGAAATCCCCGGTCCGGGCGGCATGCCGATCCAGGTCAATGGCGATGAGTTCTACCAGGATAAATTCTGGCAACCCGAAGACTACTGGAAATGGCAAAATGGAACCTGGAAGGCGTTGCCGACCGGCACCGTGACCGCCAGCGAATTGATGCCGGTGGCACCGGCTGAGGCGCCGAAAAAAGACGACGAATAGGATTTCCGTGGCCAAGCTGTATTTCTACTACTCCACCATGAACGCCGGCAAGACCACCACCTTGCTGCAGAGTGCCTACAATTATCACGAGCGCGGCATGCGCACGTTGATCCTGACCCCGCGGCTCGACAACCGCGCCGGCGAGGGCGTGGTCGCCTCGCGCATCGGACTCAAAGCCAATGCGGTGACGTTCACCGGCGACGATGATCTGGCGGCGATTGTGCGTCAGGCCTTGGCGGCCAAGGGCAAGATTGACTGTGTGCTGGTCGATGAATCACAGTTTCTGTCCAAGGCGCAGGTCTGGCAGCTGACCGATGTGGTCGATAGCCTGAAGATTCCGGTGCTGGCCTATGGTCTGCGTACCGATTTCCGTGGCGAACTGTTCGAAGGCAGTCAGTACCTGCTGGCCTGGGCCGATAACCTGATTGAGTTGAAAACCATCTGCCATTCCGGCAAGAAAGCCAACATGGTGGTGCGTGTCGATCAAAACGGACGCGCGGTCACCGAAGGCCCGCAGGTGGAAGTCGGCGGCAACGAACGCTATGTGTCGGTGTCACGTCCCGAGTTCAAGAAAATCATGGCCGGTGAAAGCGCCATCGAGCTGCAGCAGAGCGTATTGCCGCTGGATCAGGACGACTGATTCAGAGCCAGCGCCGAACGCGTTGGCGGTAAGTTTCGAAATCCGCGCCGAAGTGCTGCGCCAATAAGCTTTCTTCCGGAATGATCTGGAAATGCGTGATGTAAGCGATGAACGCGCCGATACCCAATAGTGCCGCCGGACTTTCCAGAGTCACCGCCCAGGCCAATAACAGCAGCGCCATGCCCACATACATCGGGTTGCGGCTGATGCGGTAGATGCCGCTGGTGACCAAACTGCTTGTTTTTTCCGGATGCAGCGGGTTGATCGTGGTGTGGTGCCGGCGGAATGCAATCAATCCGGCCAAATCGAAACCAATGCCGATGATTGCTAGCGTGATGGCGGCGGGCAAGGTCCAGACCGGACCCAGCCCATAGGGCATGGTGGTTTCGGCAAGGGCATACATCGCGCCGGCGCAGAGCAGCGCAATGACCGGTGGTGGAATTTTCAGGGCCAGCGTGGCCATGTCAGTTGATGACGCCGCAGGCAATGCGCGCACCGCCGCCGCCGAGCGTGGCGGGATGGTCGGCGTGGTTATCGCCGCCGGCATGCAGCATCAGCGAACGGCCCGGAAGCTCGCTCAGCTTCAGGCGTGGCGCCAGCACGGGTTGCGTGGCCGAACCTTCGGCCAAAGCCGCAACCGGTTTGCCGTCTTTGTCTTTCGGCGCGCAGCTCGGGTTTTCATGCACGTGGAAGCCATGCAGTCCCGGCGGCAAAGCCCGCATCTGCGGGGTGAACACCAGACCGTAGGGGGTTTCAGTGATGCGCACCTCGCCGACCCAGGCCGCTTTACCGGTGGCATCGACCAGATCCATGCTGACCATGCGTTCGTTGGCATTGGCAAGCACGCTTGTCGTCAGCAGAAAAGCCAACAGGTAAAATTTCATGGCAGGCTCCAAAACATTGAGATTGTCCTAGCCTAGCGGAAGTCGGGTCAAGCCGTTGTCAATCCGGCGTGCTCGCGTCCTTTGGCTCAGGCCGCGCTGTGTGCAAGCATAGAAGATAACAGCTGGAAAGCCCAATACAGACCGATGCCAATCTGCGTGGCGAAGGCTGCGAAACGGACCATAACCGCTGTCGGACTTGTCGAGACTAGATGCACCAGTGACTGGATTAGGCGGCTCGCCAGAAACATATAGGCCAGCGGATCGGTGATCGCGGTGCGGTCGCTAACGATGGCCACCAGCAGCAGGCCGCCGAATACGGGCAGACTCTCCACGCAGTTAGCGTGTGCTCGCGCCAGACGCTGCATGAACGGTGATAGGCCGGCGTTATCGGGCGTGAAGCCGTTGGCTGGCACTTTCCCGCGTAGTACCAGCTGTGAGCGCATGATTGCCATCAGAACCAGAAGTAAGAGGGCCCAAGCGATGAATGCGGTGAGGGTGAATATGGTTGGTAGCGTCATCTTGAACTCCTGCTTAATTGAGAGTAATTAAAAATGATACCCATATTTAGTACGAATGTGAAGGGCGTATTCAGTCGCCTGCATGAATATTTTCAGGTTTGGCAAGATCCGCACCACGCTCCCGCCCGGTTGTTCAGGCGCGAGTCGCGCAGCGGCCGCCCGCATTTCTTGCAGGGCTCGCCTTCGCGGCCGTACACATCCAGCTCCTGTTCAAAGTAACCGGGCTCGGAGTCGGGATTGATGAAATCGCGCAGGGTGGTGCCGCCGCGTTCAATGGCATAGGCCAGGATTTCTTTGGCCGCCTCTGCCAGTTTTTCATAGCGCGCCTTGGTCAGGCTCCCCGCTTCGCGCAGCGGTGAAATACCGGCGCGGAACAGGCTCTCGGCGGCGTAGATGTTACCCACCCCGACGACTACTGCCTGATCCATCAGAAAGGATTTGACCGCGGCGGTCTTGCCGCGGCTCTTGCGGAACAGGTAATCGCCGTTGAACGCCTCCGACAGCGGCTCGGGCCCCAGCTTCTGCAGCAGCGGATGGATTTCACCCGGCGCCTGCCAGAGCAGACAACCGAAGCGGCGCGGATCGGTGAAGCGGATAATGCGCTTGCCGGTCAGTTCGATGTCGACATGGTCGTGCTTGCCGGCCGGGGTGCCGGCCTTCAGTACGCGCATGCTGCCTGACATGCCCAGATGCCAGAGCGCGCTCCCGGCGGCGGTGTGCATCAGCAGGTATTTGGCACGGCGCTCGATGGCCAGAATCTTTTCACCGGGCAGACGATCGACAATCTCGAACGGAATCGGCCAGCGCAGACTGTCGCGGCGCAGCACCACGCCGGTAATGCGCTTACCGAGGATGTGCGGCTCCAGGCCGCGGCGGGTGGTTTCGACTTCGGGCAATTCAGGCATGGCAATCAGGCAGGCGGACGATTTCGGATACCATACACGAGAACCGGTAATGCCCGCGTGAGGCGGTGGAGACCCATGACAGACCTGTATCCCGTATCCGATGCGTTCGCCGCCAAGGCCGCTCTGGACAAAGTCGCCGTTGACGCGCTGCACGACGCCGTTGCCAAGGATTCCGATGCGTTCTGGCGCGAACAGGCCGGCCGCCTGCTGTGGTCGAAACCGTTTACCGTGGTCAAGAACGTCAGCTTCCACAAAGAAGACTTTCGCATCCGCTGGTTCGAAGACGGCGAACTGAATGTGGCGGTCAATTGTCTGGATCGCCACTTGCCGGCGCATGCCGAAAAAACCGCCATCATCTGGGAATCCGACAATCCGGCCATACCTTCGCAACGCATCAGCTACGGCGAGCTGCATGCCCGCGTCTGCCAACTGGCGAACGCCTTGGAAAATCTCGGGGTGGTCAAAGGCGATCGCATCACGATTTATTTGCCGATGATTCCGGAAGCGGCCATCGCCATGCTGGCCTGCGCCCGCATCGGCGCGGTACATTCGGTGGTGTTCGGCGGATTTTCGCCAGATGCCATCGCCTCTCGCATCGAGGACTGCGCCAGCAAACTGATCATCACGGCTGGCGCCAGCCAACGCGGCGGAAAATGGCTGCCGCTGAAAGCGCAGGTCGATGAAGCCCTGCAGCAACGCGGCACCTACTCTGTGGAAACCGTGCTGGTGGTCCGTCACGGCCCGGGCGCGCCGCCGATGCAGATGCCACGTGACCGCTGGTACGACGAAGTGGTTGATCCACAAGCGCGCACGCATACCGCGGTGGCCATGAATGCCGAAGACCCGCTGTTCATTCTTTACACCTCAGGCTCCACCGGTAAACCCAAGGGCGTGCTCCACACCAGTGCCGGCTATCTGCTGCATGCCAGTTTCACCCACGAAGCGGTATTCGATCTGAAGCCCGAGGATGTGTACTGGTGCACCGCCGATGTCGGTTGGATTACCGGCCACAGTTATTGCGTGTACGGCCCGCTGACCAATGCCGCCACCACCGTGATGTTCGAAGGCGTGCCGAACTGGCCGGATTTCTCGCGCTTCTGGCAGGTCGTGGACAAGCATCAGGTCAGCATTTTCTATACCGCACCGACCGCCATCCGGGCCCTGATGCGTGAAGGCGAGGCACCGGTCAAGCAAAGCTCGCGCGCCTCGCTGCGCCTGCTCGGCACGGTCGGCGAGCCGATCAATCCGGAAGCCTGGCGCTGGTATCACCGCGTGGTCGGCGACGGCCGCTGTCCGGTGGTGGACACCTGGTGGCAGACCGAAACCGGCGGCATTCTGATTGCGCCGTTGCCGGCCGCGACCGATCTGAAACCGGGCTCGGCCACGCTGCCGTTTTTCGGCGTGCGCCCGCAATTGGTCAATGCTGAAGGCGTGCCGATCGAGGGCGCCGGCGAAGGCAATCTGGTGCTGCTGGATTCCTGGCCGGGCCAGATGCGCACGGTGTACGGCGATCATGCACGCTTTTTCGAAACCTATTTCAGCACCTATCCCGGCACCTACTTCACCGGTGACGGCGCACGCCGCGATGCCGACGGCTATTACTGGATCACCGGCCGCGTCGACGATGTGCTGAATGTGTCCGGGCATCGTCTGGGCACGGCCGAAATCGAAAGTGCGCTGGTCTCACATCCGGCGGTAGCGGAAGCAGCGGTAGTTGGCGCGCCGCACGACATCAAAGGTCAGGGCATTTATGTGTATGTCACGCTCAAAGCCGGCCAGACCGAATCGGACGCGCTACGGCGGGAACTGATTGAACACGTGCGCCATCATCTGAGTCCGATTGCCAGCCCGGACTGGATGCAATGGGCGCCGGGCCTGCCGAAAACGCGTTCGGGAAAAATCATGCGGCGCATTCTGCGCAAGATCGCCGAAAACCAACCGGAGGCCCTGGGCGACATCTCCACCCTGGCCGATCCGGCCGTGGTCGCGCATCTGGTCACGCACCGCCTGATCCGTTGAGTCAGGCACCGGTTCGATAGATCCAGCAAAATGGCATGCCCATCACCCGGCTGATTCCACTTTATGTACGCATGCTGCGGAGCGGTTAGAATGAAGGAAATCCCGTTCCGGCAGCACCATGACTGACTACAGTGAAATCTTCGCCCAGCGGGCGCATCAGTATCATGCCGCCATGCAGCGTGATCCACGGGCGCGCGACGGGGAGTTTCTGGCCTTGCTGGAAGACCTGTCGGCAACAGCTGTCGATCTGCTTGATGTGCCCTCCGGCGGCGGTTATTTGAACGCCTACCTGGAAGCCGATCGCCGATTGGAAAGCTGCGATTTCAGCATTGGCTTTGCCGGCAGCCGCATTCCCTTGGGAAGCCCGGAGGCTTTGCCGTTCCCCGATGCCGCCTTCGATGCGGTGCTGTCCTTGACCGGACTGCATCATGTATCGCTGGATCGGCAGAACGCGTTCTTCGCCGAATGCCGGCGCTTGTTGCGCTCCGGCGGGCAGTTGTTGATCGGTGAAGTGTTGGCCGGCTCGAAAGTGGGGGCCTTCCTCAACGATTTCGTGCACCGGCACAACAGCCAGGGCCATGTCGGCGTGTTCTTTGATGAGACCTTTCTGCCGCGCCTGCAGTCGGCCGGTTTCGATGCGGCGCGGATGACCGTGCGTCATTATCCCTGGCACTTTGCCGACGAAGCCGCAATGGTGTTTTACTGCCGCAACATGTTCGGCATCGACCAAGCCACCGATGCCGAAGTTCTGGCCGGTCTGCGCGACTATCTGGATTTCCGCACCACCAGCGATGGCCGGATTGAGCTGCCGTGGCAGCTGGTGTTCTTTCAGGCGGTAAAACGGTAAGCCAATAGAATCGCCGCCAATCCGCACACCACGCTGGCCAGCACATAGATGCAGGCCGTCAGGACATCGCCACGCTTGAGTAGATGCGCGGTTTCCAGGCCGAAGGCCGAAAACGTCGTAAAACCGCCGAGCACGCCGGTGAACAGGAACAGGCGTAGATTCGGCGAGAGGATATCGTGCTTGGCTGCCAGTGTAAACAGCAGACCGGCAATCAGACAGCCCGACACATTCACCACGAAGGTGGGCCAGGGAAATTTCTGCTGTGCGCTGTGATGCAGCAGCCAGCCTGACAGGCCGTAACGCGCCATGGCACCCAAGCTACCGCCCAATGCCACCCATAACCAATTCATGGCCTGCTTCTCCTTATTTTTGGTGCGACTTTCGCTTGCGCCGCCCTTAACGCGCATTGATGGGCTTTTTCCGCCCACAGTGCCATCTGTTCGGAATCTTCGAACACCGATTCCGGGGCCTGGTAATACTTTAGGGACGTGCTGCGGCCTTTGCTGGAATACACGAAGGGCAGCAAGCCGAGGGCGATGAACTCTTCGGCCAGGAAATCGCTGGCCTTGAAGTAAAGCTGCTCGTCGGCGATCAGGGCGAACATCAGGCCGCCCTGGTAAATGCCGAAGCCGCCGAACATCGCGCGCTTCGTGACATCCGGCACATCCGCCATCTGTTCAAGCACGAAATCAGCGAATGCGGATTGACGTTGCCGATCGGCCATCGGGTTGGACTCTTGATCATCAGAATCCACTGTAAGGGGTATGCCGGATGCGGGCAAGAAAAAAGGCGCCTAAGCGCCTTTTTCCGGGAAGTCCGAAGACTCAGTCTTCCTTGCCGATGAACTTGTAGATGGTGGCACCGAGCAGAGCACCGACAATCGGCGCAGCCCAGAACACCCACAGTTGCTGGATGGCCCAGGCATCCGCGAACAGGGCCACGCCGGTGCTGCGCGCCGGGTTGACCGAGGTGTTGGTGACCGGAATAGAGATCAGATGGATCAAGGTCAGACACAGGCCGATGGCAATCGGCGCGAAACCGGCAGGAGCGCGTTTGTCAGTGGCACCGAGAATCACGATCAGGAAGAAGGCCGTCATCACCACTTCGGTGATCACTGCCGCCTGCATCGAGAAGCCGCCCGGCGAATGTTCGCCGAAGCCGTTCGAGGCAAAGCCGCCGGCACCGGCGAAATCCGACTTGCCTGAAGCAATCAGATACAGCACGCCGCCTGCGGCGATGGCGCCGAGTACCTGCGCGACGATGTAGGGTCCGAGATCCTTGGCCGGGAAGCGACCGCCGGCCCACAGGCCGATGGAAACCGCTGGGTTGAGATGACAGCCCGAAATGTGGCCGATGGCATAGGCCATGGTCAGTACGGTCAGACCGAAGGCCAAGGATACGCCGGCCAAGCCGATGCCGACATCCGGAAATGCCGCAGCCAGTACGGCACTGCCGCAGCCACCGAGCACCAGCCAGAAGGTGCCGAAAAATTCCGCGCCGAGTTTTTTCATGTTCCTCTCCAAAAGGTCGTGTTGCGAATTATGGTTTGTTATTGGGTGCGCCATTCGATTTCCGAACGGGCGAGGCCTTTGCCCCGTGCCTACAATAAACCGCAGGCAGGGGGTTTGTATAGAACAGGGGACGGCATGCTCTTTTGTTTGGCTTTGCCGGTCAGCAATTTATCTTTATCGGCCAGCCGGCAGTGCTCTGGCCAGGGCATGCTTGCGCCTGTCAAACGGCAGGGGCATCATAGGTCGAACGGAGGTGTCTATGTTGGCTTGGATGAAATCGAAATGGCTGCTGTTGGCCGGACTGCTGGTGCTTGCTGTCGGTGTCTATGCCTTGATCGGCTTCAAGCTGGTGCCTAAGCTGATCCGCAGCCAGGCCATGGATTACGCACAGACCGAGCTGAAAAAACCGCTCGCGCTCGGCGAGATCCGTTTCAACCCGTTCACCTTCGAACTCGACATGCGTGACATCATGCTGCAGGATGCCGGCAAGCCCATGCTGTCGCTGCAGCGCCTGTTCGTGGATTTCCAGGCCTCCTCGCTGTTCAAGCGCGCCTTCGTGTTCAACACCGTATTGCTCGACAAGCCGTTCGCGCGCGCCATCATCAAACCGGACGGTTCGCTCAATCTGGCCGACCTGCTGCCCAAGGAAAAAAACGACGATCCGCTGCCGAATGTGTGGATCGGCGATTTCAGCGTCAATGCCGGACAGGTCAATTTCGCCGACCAGAGCCGCGCGCTGAAACCGGAAAAGGTGTTGACGCCGATTACCTTCAGCCTGAAGGATTTCAAAACGCGTGACGAAGGCGGCGGCTTCGTGCTGGCTGCGGCCAGCGACGAGGGCGAGCGTTTCGAATGGCGCGGTAGCCTGTCGTTGGAGCCGGTGGCTTCCAAGGGTGCCTTCAAGGTCGAGGCCTTCAAGGCGGTCAGCGCCTACGAATTCCTGAGCGAGGAACTGCCGTTCCAGCTCAGTGACGGCAGCTTCAGCCTGTCCGGAGATTACGATTTCAGCATTCTGGGCAAAAGCGGCCCGCGCCTACTGGTGAACCTGCCAAGCATCCGCGCCGATAAACTCGCCATCCGTCCGAAAAGCGGTGCTGAAGACTGGCTGCGTCTGCCTTCGGTGGTGCTCAATGACACCCGGGTCGATCTCAACAAACAGACCGCCAGCGTTGCCGCCATCAATCTGCAGGGCGTGCAGGCCAAAGTCTGGCTGAATCCTGACGGCTCGCTCAACATCGAACGCCTGTTCGCCGAAGAGGGCGCGCCGCCGGCATCTGCGGCACCGGCTCAGACCAGCGCAGCGGCCTGGAAAGCGGAGATCGGCAAGATCACGGTCAGTGCCGCCACGCTCGATGTCGAAGACCGCACGGTCAAACCCGCCGGAAAATTCCAGCTGACCCCCACCGAGTTCAGCGCCAGTGGTTTGAGCCTGGATTTGGATAAGCCGGTGCCGATTGCAATGACCAGCACCATCAACGGCAAGGCGCCGCTGCGTATCGAAGGCACCGTGGTGCCGTCGGTGGTCACCGCCGATCTGGCGCTGGAACTCAGCGGCATGCCGATGAACCAGCTGTTGATGTATCTGCCGGATTTTCCGGGCACCACCTTCAAATCAGGCACGGTGGCCGCCAAGGGCCGCCTGACGATGGATGAGAAGGCCAATATCGCCTATCAGGGCGATGGCGTGGTCGACAATCTGGTGCTGCTCGATGTCAAGAACCGGTCGGAGCTTATTGCGCTGGTTAAAACCACGGCGAAGGGCATCGATTACCGGCAGGGTCCGGAAAAAATCCGCATCGACAGCGTCATCCTCGATCGGCCGTCGATGGAAGTGGTGGTCACCGAGCAGGGCAGCATCAATCTGGTCGACCTGTTGACCACCGATACCGCCGCCACCGCACAGTCCGGCAGCAAGGAGGCCGTCGCCGAAACCCCGATCGACATCGGCAAGCTGGTATTCAACAAGGGCACCATGCGTTTCGCCGACTATTCCATCCAGCCGAATTTCCGGGCGCGCATCGAGGGTCTGGACGGCCGCATCCTCGGCATCTCCACCCGGCCCGATGCCGTCGCGGATATCGACCTGAACGGTTACGTCATCAACAAATATTCGCCGGTTGTCATCAAAGGCAAGACCAGTATTTTCGATTACGAAAAAAGCACCGACATTCAAATGGCTTTCCGCAACATCGAGCTGCCGGTGTTCAACCCGTATTCCGGACGCTTTGCCGGTTATGCCATCGCCAAGGGCAAGCTGACCACCGAACTGCACTACCGCATCAATGATAAAAAGCTGCAGGCCGACCATCACGTGATTCTCGATCAACTGACCTGGGGTCAGGCCACCGGCAGCAAGGAAGCGGTGTCATTACCGATCCGCTTGGCCACGGCGCTATTGAAGGACAAGAACGGTGTCATCGATCTGAATGTGCCGGTCACCGGCACGCTGGATGATCCCAAGTTCAAGATCGGCCCGATCGTCTGGCAGATCGTCAAGAACATCGTGGTGAAAGTGGTGACGGCACCATTCTCGTTCATCGGCGGCCTGTTCGCTGGTGCCGAAGAAGCGCAATTCATCGACTTCGCGCCGGGATCAGCCGAGCTGCCAACTGCGGCCGCCACCAACCTGCCGCAGTTGGCCAAGGCCTTGGTCGACAAGCCGGAGCTGAATCTGGATATTCCCGCCGGCATACTGGATGAGCTCGACCGCGATGCTCTGGCCGAGCGTAAGATGCAGGCCGCCGCCGCGGCTCAGATTGGCAAGCCGGGTAAAACCCTGCCGCCCTATGCCGACTGGGAGCCGAAGCAGCAGCTGGATGCATTAGAGACCCTTTATAAAATGCAGTTCGGCAGCAAGCCCGATATTCCGAAAGCCGAGGCCGTGACTGAATCTGCCGAAGATGCCGGCTGGAAAGAAAAGCGCGCGGCCAAGAAATCCTACGAGGCGGACTGGCTGGAAACGCAACTCATCGCCAAGTATCAGCCTACTGCCGCCGAACTGGTCGTCTTGGGTGCCGCCCGCGGCGAAGCGGTGCAGGATGCGCTGCTGAAGGACGGCACGCTCGATCCAACGCGGGTGTTTCTGTCCACCAATGCCCAATTGAAAGCCCAGGA